>NZ_AP026945.1:4185771-4844042 GCF_026000695.1 Limnospira platensis NIES-39 | reverse complement strand
TTAGGCATTAGCTTTCAGCCACATCCTTTCCCCTTAAAGGTATACGCTTACACTTTTCACTACTGTGCAGGTACATCCTGCCGAGAGCCTAAAAGGGGTTTAAACGTTCCGTTTATACGGGCATTCCATCTTTAGACTTGTCCTGTCCACCGGGGTAATTTTAAAGGTCTGTGTAGGTAGTAAAGAGAAACCCCTACTTTTCCCCTTGCTCTTTTGAGCGCAGCGTGTCAACCTGTTTCGCTACCTTCTTATGACGGTGGTTCAAGTCGGAACATTCAGATTTCCTTAGTCATGGATGGTTGGCAGTGGTCGCATATGGTAGTAGGTTCTACTTCAGGCCTTCCGTTCCCCGCTTCAATCCTGGGGTTATGATTCCCAAAACTGGGGGTGGCTATCGCCGTTACTCTCAACTTCATGCTATACTAGGTGGGTCACAACTCCCACCGTTCAAGCGTTCTGTCTTGACCTTGAGTCCCCTGCCTTGCTTAGTTACCTAAGCGTCGGGAGATATAAACAGTTATGGGATGGTCAGGGAAGCGACTCCCTATATTCCACCAAGGGGTGGAAGTCCCACCGGGCAGTTATTTCGGGTATTGCAACCCTATGCGCGTGCCTGAACGTTTCGCACCTCCTTGTTAAGAGTACAGCAACCTCTCATTGTCCAGAGCTGTTTTATCATCGCGGGTGTGGCGATGTAGTAGCTGAAGGTTCTTGTATTCATCCTTTCCACCTTGGCTTCGAGGTATAATGTGGTCAACTTCAGCTAGGTCTGATGGGGTGAAATATTGCCCACACCAGGTGCACCTGCCTTTCTGTTTCTTAAGTAGTTTTGCTACTCTTGTTGGCGTGTCGATTGCTTGTCCCTTCCTGATTGCCCAGTAAGTCCAATTTCCGTCGTATGGTGTTGCGTCAGGGCGCACTAGGGTATGTCTGACAATCGGAGTCCAATTATGTTTCCAGAATTGGAATCCATCTTTGGTTTGGAATAACCAAGATTCATGCCTTTCTTTCCCATTACTAAGTTTAACCGTTCCATGTCTGAAATAGTTTCTTAGCTTTTCGTAACTTGCCTTTTCGCATCTTGATACTGTCCATGCCCGTAACATTAACCAGATTGTGTTATCTAGTTTGTCGAAGGTCTCTGATGAGACGACCCCTGAATAATAATTTGACCATCCCCGAATAATCGGATTTAGTTTACTTATCCGGGCTGACTGAGGTGCTGTTTTATGTTGTTTGATTACACCTTTAATCACTTCTGTATGGGCTTTAACTGCTTTACGGCTGGGTTTAATGTGGGTTTTGAATCCTAATAGTTTCCCATGTGGACTTTTCCCAGTTTTATGTTTTCCTGCCGGGTATTGCCTGATATTGAATCCCAGGAAGTCGAACCCTGGTTCCTCTGTTTTGCCATCATACTTAATAGGATTAAGCGTGTGGCAAATTCGAGTCTTTTCAGGTTTTATTTCTAGTCCAACAGGTTTTAACCATTCGGAGATAGCAGTTTGGCACTGTTCAATAATTTCGAGTGATGGTGATATCACTACAAAATCATCGGCGTATCTTATTAAGGTGGCTTGTACCTTTCCTTTTTTCTTGGGATACCCTGTTTCTATTAATCCAACCATTCCCAACAGTGCAATGTTGGCTAGTAGTGGACTTATTACCCCTCCTTGTGGTGTCCCTGCTTTTGTATCCTCAAACACGCCGTTGTCCAAAACACCTGATTTTAACCATTGTTTTAGGTCTCTTTTCAGGCTGCTTGGACAATGAATTTTGGACAGTAGGTAATCATGGTTCACGGTAAGAGCATTTTGTTAGGGGTCGAGATAAACTTCACAGCCTACCCCTCCCATTCCAAACCGTGCTCGCGAGTTTCCCAGCACACGGCTCCTGATGTAGATACCCCTTTTGTCACTGGGAACAGGGTTACAACCCCCTGCTTTATGACCTCAACTTTCAAAGCTATATGCTTGCGTTAGTCTTTCAACTCGCTGCCATTAAACTCTTACTTATCGCGGTCTCTATATCCACACCGTGATTAGTGGGCATATCCTAACCATTACAGTTAGGCATTAGCTTTCAATCACATCCTTTCCCCTTAAAGGCATACGCTTACACTTTTCACTACTCCACGGGTACATCCCGCCACTTGAGAGCCAATGAGGGGTTTAAACGTTCCATCTATGCGGGCATTCCATCTTTAGATTTGTCCTATCCACCGGGGTACTTTTAAAGGTCTGTGTAGGTAGTTATAGCAGCCTCCTACTTTTTTTCCCTCGCCCTTTTGAGCGCAGCGTATCAACCTATTTCGCTACTGACGCATTACATATGGTTCAAGCCGGACATTCGGTTTCCCTAATCATGGATGGTTGGCAGTGCTCGAGTGAGAGGTAGGTTCCTCTATTATGCCTTCCGTTCCCCGCTTCAACCCGTTGAGTGTGAATCCTCAAATTGGGGGTGGCTACCGCCGTTACTCTCAACCTTACGTTATACTCAAGGGGTTTGTGCGAAACGTTTAGGAGTGAAATAGGGCTGCAATGCCCGAAATAACCTCTTAGTGGGACTTTCACCCCTTGGTGAAATATAGGGAGACGCACTCTCATTCTTATCCCTAGACCATCCCATAACTGTTTATATGTCCCGACGCTTGGAGAAATCTAAGCAAGGCAGGGAACTCAGGGTCAAGACAGAACGTTAGAACAGAGGAAGTTGTGAGCCTCCTATTATAGCGCGAAGTTGAGAGTAACGGCGGTAGCCACCCCCAGTTTGAGGAATCATAACCCGTCAGATTGAAGCGGGGAACGGAAGGCGTGAAGTAGAACCTACTACCATATGCGACCACTGCCAACCATCCATGACTAAGGAAATCTGAATGTTCCGACTTGAACCACCGTAATGAGTAAGTAGCGAAATAGGTTGACACGCTGCGCTCAAAAGAGTAAGGGGAAAAGTAGGAGTCTCAACTCACTACCTACACAGACCTTTAAAGTGTACCCCGGTGGATAGGACAAGTCTAAAGATGGAATGCCCGTATAAACGGAACGTTTAAACCCCTTTTAGGCTCTCAAGTGGCAGGATGTACCTGCACAGTAGTGAAAAGTGTAAGCGTATACCTTTAAGGGGAAAGGATGTGACTGAAAGCCAATGCCTAACTGTAATGGTTAGGATATGCCCACTAGTCACGGTGTGGATATAGAGACCGCGACAAGTAAGAGTTTGATGACGAAAGCGAGTTTAAAGACTACGTGTTGTATTTAGCTCCCAAAGTTGAGGTTACAAAGCGGGGGGTTGTAGCCCTGTTCCTACTGACAATAGGGTATCTACATCAGGAGCCGTGTGCTGGGAAACTCGCAAGCACGGTTTGGAATTGGAGTTGGGGAAGGTGACTTCTCTTTCGACCATAACACAACTCCCCTCTTTTTTTCGCTCAGTCTTGACCTTGAGTCTCTCTGCCTTATCTGGTTGTCGAAGCCAGATGTTGAGACACATAGATAGTTATGGGATGGTCAGGGGTGCGAATCCCTTATATTCCACCAAGGAGTGGAAGTCCCACTAGGAGGTTATTTCAGGCATTGCAGCCCTATTTCACTCCTAAACGTCTCCCACGCTATCTCTCCATCTACTCCAGCCGTCTAATAGGGGTCGAGATAGACCTCACGGTCTACCCCTCCCATTCAGCAGCAGAACCGTACATGAGACTTTCACCTCATACGGCTCCTAATTTGACCGTCTCCTTGTTAAGAGTACAGCATCATCTCTTCATCAAGAGCTGTTTTATCATCGCGGGTGTGGCGGTGTAATAATTGAAGATTTTTGTATTCATCCTTTCCGCCATGGCTTCTAGGTACAATGTGGTCTACTTCAATTAAATCTGATGGGGTAAAGAATTGCCCACACCAGGTGCACTTGCCTTTTTGTTTTTTGAGTAGTTTTGCTACCCTATTTGGCGTATCGATTGCTTGTCCTTTCCTGGTTGCCCAGTAAGTCCAATTTCCGTCGTATGGCGTTGCGTCTGGGCGAATTAAGGTGTGTCTGACAATCGGAGTCCAGTTATGTTTCCATAATTGGTGTCCATCATTGGTCTGGAATAACCAAGATTCATGCCTTTCTTTCCCATTGCTAAGTTTAACCGTTCCATGTCTGAAATAGTTTTCTAGCTTTTTGTAATTCGCCTCTCCGCATCTTGAATTTGTCGATGCCCTTAACATTAACCAGATTATGAAGTCTAGCTTAGTGAAGGTCTCTGTCGAGACTACCGCTGAATAATAGTTTGACCATCCCCGAATCATCGGGTTTAGCTGTTTAATCAGGGCTGATTGAGGTGTGGTTTTATTTCGTTTAATTACACCTTTTATCACTTCTGTGTGGGCTTTAACTGCTTTTTGGCTGGGTTTTATGTGGGTCTTATGTCCGATTGGTCGGCTCATGAGACTCCCGGTTTTTCCAGACTTGTATTTTCCTACTGGGTATTGCCTGATATTGAATCCGAGAAAATCAAACCCCGGTTTTTCTATTTTGCCATTATACTCAATGGTTTTGAGTGTGTGGCAGATTCGAGTCTTTTCGGGTTTAATCTCTAATCCTACAGGTTTTAACCATTCGGTTATAGCAGTTTTGCACTGTTCAATGATTTCTAAGTCTTTTGAAATAACAACGAAATCATCGGCATATCGTATTAGGTTGGCTTGTATGGCTGTTCCTTTATTTGGATACAGGTTTTTGATTAATCTTTCCATTCCCAACAGTGCGATGTTGGCAAGAAGTGGACTTATTACCCCTCCTTGAGGTGTCCCTGTTTCTGTATCCTCAAGTACACCGTTATCTAGCACACCTGCTTTGAGCCATTGTTTCAGGTCTCTTTTTAGGCGGCTTGGACAATGAATTTTGGACAATAGGTAATCATGGTTCACGGTAAGAGCATTTTGCTATATCAGCATCAAGGACATAGTATTGTCCCTTATTTATGGCAATATAAATTCTGCTGATTGCGTCATGGGCAGACCGTCCAGGATGGAACCCGTAGCTTGTGCCTTCAAATCTCGATTCCCATTCAGGTTCGAGAGCCGACTTAACCAAGGCTTGCCTTGCTCTATCTTGGATTGTGGGTATTCCTATTCCAGCTTTTTTCATCCCTACCAGGTTTTGGAATCCAAACCCGTCGCAGTGGTTTTGCTTTGAGGTTTCCCTTAATGTTCTTGACCAGTTCAAACCTTTGTCTTGGAGAGATTACTCTTACTCCATCAACACCGGCTGTCTTCTTGCCTTGACCCGCTTGGGGGGCGGGTTTATTAAGCTGACTGTTGGGAAGCATGGCTGACCGTGGAACCCGCCCCTACAGCCGCACTGCTAGGAGCCGGGCATAATATGACTTCACCAATAGACGTTGCCACCTTCGTGCCTTTGCGTCTTGTCCCGATTTAGCTGCTTGAAATATACTCTTTTGGAGCTTGAAAACTCTCCGTTGAACCTTAGTCCATGGGATTGCCTTCCATGCGTTGTTCGTAGTCTTGATTGGTTTTGGTTTCCCAAATCCTTTCTTTAAACTCGCTATCGCCATTTGTACACCTACTAGGCTCTATTTCTTTACAATCAAACCGTGACCTGTTAGCATATCCCTGCCATTACAACAGGGCGTTGGCTTTTGGTCACATCTCACCCCCTAATAGGCTTGCGCTTACACTTTCACTACTGACTTTCTCGACCAGATTGTCAGAGCCTAAAAGGGGTTAAAACGTTCCATTTATATGGGCATTCCATCTTGAGATTTGTCCTATCCACCGGGGTACTTTAAAGGTCTGTGTAGGTAGTAAAAAAAGACCCCTACTTTTCCCCTTACTCTTTTGAATGCAGCGTATCAACCTATTTCGCTACTTAATCCTTACGATGGTTCAATCCGGACATTTGGTTTCCCTAATCATGGATGGTTGGCAGTGGTCGCGTCTGGTAGTAGGTTCTACTTCACGCCTTCCGTTCCCCGCTTCAATCCTGGGGTTATGATTCCCAAAACTGGGGGTGGCTATCGCCATTACCCTCATCTCCATTCCATTTATTCCTGTTCGGTTTCCCGATTTCTTTCCGGTTCGGTTTTCCGTCCCTTCAATTATTAAGAAATGTAAATAATTATTACGGAGTGTGTTGACCTTGGGTTCCCTGCCTTATTTGTATATTTCTATACAAATGTTGGGACATATAAACAGTTATGGGGATGGTCAGGAGTGCGCTCCTTATATTCAACCAAGGGGTTGAAATACCCATCAGGCAGTTATTTCGGGTATTGCAACCCTATTTCATGCCTGAACGTCTCGCACTTTTACCTTGATTATCTTGGGGGGCGGGTTTATTAAGCTGACTGTTGGGAAGCATGGCTGACTGTGGAACCCGCCCCTACAACCGCACTGCTAAGAGCCGGGCATAGTATGATTTCACCAATAGACGTTGCCACCTTCTTACCTTTGCGTCCTGTCCCGATTTAGCTGCTTGAAATATCCTCTTTTGGAGCTTAAAGACGTACCGCTGAACCTTAGCCCAGTTGATACTTCTCCATACAAACGCACGTCTTGGTAAGTTCTCGTTTTCCGAATCCTTTACCGTCTCTCGATTTCGTCATTTTGACTCCTACTAGACTCTATTTATTCATACAATCAAACCGTAACCTGTCAGCGTATCCCTACCATTACAGTCGGGCGTTGGCTTCTGGCCACATCTCACATCCTCTAGGACTTGCGGTTACACTTATCCCTACTGATATCTCGACCAGATAATCAGAGTCCAGGATGACTTAAAACGTTCCGTTTATACGGGCATTCCATCTTTAGATTTGTCCTATCCACCGGGGTACTTTTCAAGGTCTGTGTGGGTGTTCATCTCAAAACCCTACTTTTCCCCTTGCTCTTTTTGATCGCAGCGTATCAACCTATTTCGCTACTTACTCTTTACGGCGGTTCAAGCCAGACATTCGGTTTCCCTAATCATGGATGGTTGGCAGTGGTCTCGGTTCTGGTGTTGGGTTACACCTTGGAGCCTTCCGTTCCCCGCTTCAATCTGACGGGTTGTGAGTCCTAAAACTGGGGGTGGCTATCGCCGTTATCCTCACCTTTTGTCGTAACTTTTCCGTTATGTTAAGAATTGTTACGTTTTGTTACAAAGTATGTTGACCTTGGAGTCCCTGCCTTGATTTGGTATCGTGTGATACAAATATTCGGGACATATAAACAGTTATGGGGATGTTCAGGAGTGCGTTCCTTATATTCAACCAAGGGGGTGAAGTCCCCACCAGGCGGTTATTTCGGGTGTCTCAACCCTATTTCATGCCTGAACGTCTCGCACGGATTACCAGAGCATACCACAAAGGGAACACAGTTTCCGTGGCCGCGCTCAAGGCTGCCAGGAATGCCACCTCCAGAAAGCTGCCTGAGACTTTGTTTAAGGCTCTCTGGGATATGCGATAATCCTACTTTAAAGGTTTCCTTATAAAGGCCCCGCTGATTTGTTGGTCAAGCGGGGCTTTTTACTGTTGAAAGTTTGAGTGTAGGATAGAAATTATCAGATCATACATACCCAGAACTAATGGCAAAGGTAGATTTGCGATCGCGCCTATTTTTATCCCACCTCCTGGTTATGCTGATTGGGGTCACATCCCTGGTGATCATCGGCAAAATTTCCTCTCCTCGGTTCTTTGTCCGTAGTTTGGAACAACTAGAAGGTCCTGGCTTTCGCTTACAATATGTAAGAACTCGCCTAGTAGAAGGCTTTGAAATTGCTTGGAATCGTAGCACTTTTTGGTCTGTTTTAGCCGGAACAACTGCTGCTGTCTGTTTAAGTTATTGGGTGACTAAACGCATTACTCAGCCTCTCACCGAGATGGAAGAAATTACCCATAAATTTGCCAAGGGTAATCTCTCAGAAAGGATGTCATCTAGTGAAATTCATGAATTAAATCAACTGGCGATGAGTTTTAATCAGATGGCTAGTAGTCTTCAAGATGTTGAACAAAAACGGCGGGAATTAATTAGTGACTTGACCCATGAATTGCGAACTCCGATCACTGTAGTTCGCGGATACTTAGAAGAAATGGCCGAAGGCAGAATTTCGCCATCACCAGATATTTATCAGCAGTTAACCAAGGAAACTAAACGCCTGGAAAGGCTGATAAATAACTTACAAGAACTCTCTAAGGTTGAATCTGGATATTTACCCATTAACCCCCAACCTTTAGCATTACGGCCTTTATTAGAGTCTTTAGTGCAGCGTTTTTCTGATCAACTTCTGGAAGAAGGACCGATGTTAGAATTAGATTTTTCTGAAGAATTACCCCTGGCTTTAGCTGATGTCGATCGCACTGAACAAATTTTAGTTAATTTATTAGGAAATGCCATCAGATACACCAAACATGGTCTAATTAAAATAGAAGTTTATACTCATGGTGGTTACTTGTTTGTGGATGTCAGCGATACCGGAATTGGTATTTCTGAGGCAGATTTACCCCATGTTTTTGAAAGATTTTGGCGTGCTGATAGATCGCGATCGCGCAATTATGGAGGTACCGGAATTGGTTTAGCTATTACCCGGCGTTTGGTGGAACTTCAAGGCGGCGAAATTTTCGTTAGTAGTCAGTTAGGCAAAGGTAGCACCTTCACATTTTCCTTACCAATACCCAGTTCCCAAATTATCTAATAACCAAAAAACCGCAGCCACCCCCACTCTAGTCCAATAGAACTAGAATAGGAGTTTTGTTCGCGGTTATATCGGGTTATGAAGCGCTTTAGAACATCCGCTTTTTACGGAAAGCTCGTCTCTGACGCTGATTAGCGATCGCCTTGCGCTTGCGTTTTTCTGGAGGGGTTTCAAAGTGACGTTTTTTGCGAACATCAGCCAGGATGCCAGCTTTAGACACTTCTCGCTTAAATCTACGCAGTGCGGATTCTAATTGTTCGTTTTCACCCAGAATAACTTGGGTCATGTTTTATCCTTCACCTCTCTAAAAAATAATAACTTTACTTGAGGTCTTCCCGTCTCCTCCTATATGAAAGATACTTGAGAAGACATGAACGCGACCACGAGCGATTGCTACGCAATAGAACCGTAGTTTCCCAATCCTGCTACCAGACTGGAAAGCGGCGTTCTCGCCAACTGCCAGGAAGTTTCACCTTAGCAGTTGCCCAGGCCATTTCTGGCTGTAGGCTGAAGCTCAATAAACAACACTGTCCTCTGAAAAATCCGATTGGTGCTATTCGGAATAAGTGAACCCGTCGCACACAACCTAGATTTAAGGAAGCGCCTTGTTTTAGGCCATTCGCCATTATAGCCCAACTCAACCCAATTCGTCTATCCCAGTGACCGAATAATTACCAAACCGAGCTATCGAGCCACTCTAGACAGAACCCCCATAGCGATGGTTGACAGCAACAACACCCAGATTATCAATCCAGGGATAAACCCCAGAACCCCTAACCCCCTAAGAACCCAAACCAGCAAAGTTAACCCAATCAAGATCCCAAATAACACAGAAAAGAAACGCTGCTCGATTCTTTGATATGGAGCCACAAACACCCCTCCATTCAACTTTAACCAGGAACCCATCTCCCCACAGCACAAACCGTGAGGAGTACTCTCACCTAATCTTAGATCGCGAAAGTGATGAAATCATCCTCAGTTAAAGCTGCCGCTTGTACCCCTTCCCAAATCACCAACTCTTCCGTATCTAGGGTAATCACCGCCGACGAGACATTTTGAGTAATACTCAATTGCTCAAAGCGCAAACCACCACCGAGAACAATCAGGTCTTCCCCAGAGACAAAATCAGCAATAGTATCCGTGGCGTCATTAGCAAAAATCACAAAGCGATCGCGTCCTGGGCCACCAATCAGAGAATCATTACCCTCATCTCCAAACAACACATCATCACCATCACCACCGAAAATAGTGTCATTACCCGCACCACCGTACAAAGTATCATCACCGTGCGAAACGTTTGGGAGACCAAATAAGGCTGCAATGCCCGAAATAACCTCCCAGTGGGATTTATACCCCTTGGTAGAATATAAGGAATACTTATAGCGCAAGACAGAATAGTTAGGACGTATAATGGCAAGGATATCTACATAAGACCCAAAAGGCTAGCCCCCTACAGTTACGACCTTAGACAAAAAGTTATTAATGCAATTGAACTAGACGGTATGCCCAAAACAGAAGCCAGTCAAGTTTTCCATGTCAGCCGGAACACCATTAATCTCTGGCTGCCAAGAAAAGCACAGACCGGAGACTTCCTCCCTAAACCTAATCACCGACCTGGCAATAACCACCAAATTACCGACTGGCATAAATTCAAGGCTTTTGCCCAAGAGCATGGCGACAAAACCTCCGCTCAAATGGCTCAACTTTGGGATGACGACATCTCTCCTCGCACCATATCCAGAGCCTTGAAGAAAATTGGCTTCACCAGAAAAAAAACTTACGGCTACCAAGAAGGTGATGAGCAACAGCGAGAGGCGTTTATTGCTCAGATTCAACATATGGAGCCGGAAGGGTTGGTTTACCTCGATGAAGCTGGCATGAATAGTCAAGACTCGGATTATCCTTATGGTTACTGTGAGCAAGGACAACGCTTCGATGTCCTCAAATCCGGGAAGAGGCAGGGCAGGGTGAGCTATATGGCCGCATGGTGTTATCAACAACTCTTAGCCCCCGATCGCTTTGAGGGTTGTTGTAATCGGACAGTGTTTGAGTTGTGGTTGGAGTTCATCTTAATTCCAACATTGAAGCCAGGTCAAACTCTAGTACTGGACAATGCAACGTTTCATAAAGGGGGGCGGCAGGCTGAACTGGTGGAGGCAGCTCAATGCCGTTTACTCTATCTTCGGCCTTATTCGCCAGACCTCAACAAGATAGAGAAATATTGGTCGTGGTTGAAAGCCCGCATTCGCCATTGCACGTGAGCAGTTTGATTCTCTCGATGATGCCATGGATTCTGTTCTCAAGGCTGCGTCCTAACCGTATTGACTAGTGCTCTAAAACGGCGCTTGATAACGCTAAAGCTGTATCCTTAACAATGGAGCAATCTGCGCGTGCGTCACATCATGAAGTTTTTCGTGTCTATGCCAATTATCGGGATGTGGAAGCACCACTAGAGCCGTATGAAGGGAAACTCTCACGTACGGTTTTGAAGGGGAGGGGGAGGTAGCAATATCTCTCTCGACCCCCAATCGATCGCCGCAGTGCTAATAAATAGGGAAACCCAAACCCAGAGTAAAAGTTGTGGAAGTTGGCGACTGATGCGGTTACGGGAGACAATGGCAACTAGGGTAATCATTGCCAGAATTAGGGCTCTGACTAGGAGAGGTTGGCCTGTCGTGGTGGGGTCAAAGACAATAGCCAGGACGTAACCCAAGACGACTAATTGGCGCTCAGGCGCGCCCGGCGGAAGTGATTAGCTTGAATTCTAAGCCTAATCCCCCAGATACTGATAGACCAATGGCGATCGCCATAAGTCCGAATATTAGCACTAAGTCTGTAAAATCTAAGGAAATCAACAAATTATCAGCAAACCCTGGGAAAAACTCATTTTAGTATAGTGTGGTGTGAGAAGCGCGTGAACCTAATTCCTGCCCTTGATTTAACCCAACAGTATCAAATGATCAGCGATCGCCTTAGTCGGGAGGTACTGGACTTGCTGGCTAGTGGTCGCTACATTGGTGGCTACGCTGTGGACAGTTTTGAGGAAAAGTTTGCCGAGTATATCGGCGTTTCTGAGTTGGTCAGTTGCAACTCTGGTACTGATGCCCTATTTTTGGCTTTGCGGGCTTTAGAAATCGGCCCCGGCGATGAGGTGATTACCACTTGTTTTTCCTTTATTGCTACCTCTGAGGTGATTAGTGCCGTGGGAGCCACCCCGGTATTTGTGGATATTGACCCGGATACGTTCAACTTAGATATTAGTCAAATTGAGGCGGCGATTACTGCCAAAACCCGTGCTATCCTTCCGGTGCATTTGTTTGGTCGCCCTGTGGACATGACCGCATTAATGGCGGTAGCGCGGTCTCATAATTTGGCGGTGATTGAAGATTGCGCCCAAGCTACCGGAGCCAGTTGGGGTGATGCTAAGGTGGGTAGTATGGGATATCTGGGCTGTTTTAGCTTTTTTCCGACTAAGAATTTAGGGGCTTGTGGAGATGGAGGGGCGATCGCAACTAATAATCGTGATCTGGCGGGTGTGTTGCGGGTGCTGAAAAATCACGGTCAGCCTGAGCGATATAATTCCGAACTGTTGGGGATTAATAGTCGTCTTGATGCCCTACAAGGGGTGATTTTAAGCATTAAATTAGAGTATCTGGCGCGCTGGAATCAACAGAGAAAGGCGATCGCTTCTCGATATACTCAGGGACTTGAGGGGATACCCGGTTTAATTGTCCCAGCAGAAACTGCAGGCGGCGAGACCGTTTGGAATCAGTACACTATCAGATATGTGAATAATAATAGGGACTCGTCAGGACGCGATCGCCTGCGAGAACAACTCCAGAGCCTTGGAGTTAGCACTAACGTATACTACCCCATACCCCTCCATCTACAGGGGGTTCATCGCGATTTAGGCTATGGCTGCGGTGATTTTCCGGTAGCAGAACAGGTCAGCCACCAAGTTTTGTCTTTGCCGATGTTCCCGGAACTTTCCACCGAACAACAAGACCGGGTAATCTATGCTGTCAAAGATTGCCTAAAATTGGGGGCTATAGGTTGACCGGGTGAGTGTTGTATGTCGTTTTGTATATTATAGTTAACATAACGATAAAAAATCATCAATTCACCCTGGGGATCTATGTATCCCCCCCTTGGTTGCAGGTAACTAGGCAATCAGTTGACCAAACTTAGGAATATGAAGAGGAAATAAAAGGAGTGAACCCCTACCAAAATAGCGATCGCCGAGTTTACGATCCTCAAGCCATTGCTCAATATTATCGCCGTCGGCTGTGGAAGGCCATCTGGCGCGTGATCACGGTTATATGGTTTTTTTCAGGGTTCATTATTGGTCTACTGTGGGATCAATGGCGACATCGGAATGTTACCGAAACCCCGAAACGAGCCGCCCAACTGCGTAATATTCTCACCCGCCTCGGTCCCACCTATATTAAAGTAGGTCAAGCATTATCAACCCGTCCTGACCTCATTCGCAAGGACTTTTTAGAAGAATTAACCAAACTTCAAGATCAGTTACCCCCTTTTGATACTAAGATCGCCATGGCGATCATCGAGAAAGAACTCGATCGCGATTTAGATAGTGTTTTCCGAGAAATTTCCCCTGAACCCGTAGCCGCCGCCAGTTTGGGTCAGGTCTATAAGGCACAACTTTTGACAGGGGAAGAGGTCGCCGTTAAGGTGCAAAGACCATTCCTGTTACCAACTCTCACCCTGGATCTGTATTTAATGCGTTGGGCGGCGGGTTGGTTGTCTCCCATTTTACCGCTGAATTTGGGTCATGATTTAACCCTAATTGTCGATGAATTTGGGTTCAAATTATTTGAGGAAATCGACTATATTAATGAGGGTCGAAATGCTGAAAGGTTTGCCACCTATTTTGATGATGATCCAACGGTCAAAGTTCCCTCAATCTATTGGAAATATACCAGCCATCAGGTGTTAGTCTTAGAATGGATTAACGGCTTGAAGTTGACCGATATTAAAAGTGTCCAAGCGGCGGGTTTGGATCTGAGTAAAATGATTTTTGTCGGTGTGACAAGTGGCTTGCGACAACTGCTAGAGTTCGGTTTTTTCCATGCTGACCCCCACCCCGGAAATCTGTTTGCTATGCCTGATGGTCGCATGGCATTTATTGATTTTGGCATGATGGATCAGTTAAGCCAGGAAACTAAGGAAACTCTGGTTGATTCCGTAGTTCATTTAATCAATAAAGACTATAAGGAGTTGGCGGAAGATTTTGTCAGGTTGGGATTTTTAGCACCTAATACTAATATGGCTCCCATTATTCCGGCTTTAGAGGCGGTTATGGGGGATATTATTGGGGAGAGTGTTAAGGATTTTAACTTTAAAACTATTACCGATAGTTTCTCGGAATTGATGTATGATTACCCCTTCCGGGTTCCGGCAAAATTTGCCCTGATTATTCGGTCTCTAGTAACTCAGGAAGGAATTGCCCTCAGTCTCGACCCGGATTTTAAAATCGTTGAGGTAGCTTATCCCTATGTGGCGCGTCGCCTGTTGAAGGGAGAAACTCCGGCTTTGCGACGACGGTTGATTGAGGTGTTATTTAAAGATGGCCGCTTCCAGTGGCATCGTCTGGAAAATATGATTACGATCGCTCAAACTGACGGCAATTTTGATATTCTCCCCACCGCACAGCTAGGTTTACAATATCTGTTTTCAGAGGAGGGTAGTTTTCTCCGTCGTCAAATTGTGATGGCGTTGACAGAAGACGATCGCCTACATACCGCTGAAGTCCAACGACTCTGGGGTTTAATTCAGGATGACCTCAAACCGAGTCGCTTATTTGATGTAGCATTGGGGGCAATAACTGAGTTTTCTACCTCCCAAGTGGCTGCTATGAGAATGCAATAAATATCGCTATTCAGCAGATCATCACAATTCCCTTGTTAGGGATGCTTGAATATAAGACCCAAATCTAAGTATTTGGGTCTTATATTCGTTATGATATGTAAAGTGTGATTATATATCAAATTACCCTTGCTCAATTATTCTGCCTTGGCATGAATTTTCCTGAAGCCTTAAAACTTATAGAAGAAGTATTCCTGGGGCGATCGCTTTCCCCCATTGAGCATTTAATTTTATCTGAATCATGGGTCGGTAAGACCTACAGTGAAATTTCCCAAAAATCTGCATACGCTAATGATTATGTTAAAGAAGTTGGTGGACGATTATGGCAGGAACTCTCCGAGGCTATGGGGACAAAAGTTAGCAAAAAAAATCTAAAACTTGTCCTTAAATCTCGCCAGCAGATACCATTAACTGCCCCCCCTGTTCAGAAATTAGCAACTTTTGCAGGTAATTCATTCAATCCTAATGATGGCAGTAATATCGAACTCCCAGGGAGCCCAATTGCCATTAACTCTCCCTTTTATATAGAACGTCCACCCATTGAAGATATAGGCTATAATGAACTGCAACAACCGGGTTGTGTCGTGAGGATTAAAGCACCTCGGAAAATGGGTAAAAGTTCCCTACTTAATAGGATGTTAACCCAAGCAGTTGATTGGGGATATAGTACAGTTTATCTGAATTTTTTGGAAGTAGACGCTGATACTTTTAATTCCCTAGAACAACTGGTCAGATGGTTTTGTGCTAATGCGAGTAAGCAGTTAAAGATACCACCGAAACTAGATGAATATTGGGATATAGATTTAGGGACTAAAGTTTCCTGTCGGCTGTATTTTGAGGAATATCTATTCATCACTAAAGACACCCCGATTGTGATTGCTATGAATGAGGTTAACCGCCTGTTTGAGTATCCGGTTATTGCTAGTGATTTTTTGCCTATGTTGCGATCGTGGCACGAACTATCTAAACATAATCAACTCTGGAAAAATTTGCGCTTAATTGTAGTTCATAGCACCGAAGTTTATGTACCTTTACAGTTACATCAATCCCCTTTTAATGTGGGTTTGG
This sequence comes from Limnospira platensis NIES-39, assembly GCF_026000695.1. Lineage (GTDB taxonomy): Bacteria > Cyanobacteriota > Cyanobacteriia > Cyanobacteriales > Microcoleaceae > Limnospira > Limnospira platensis. Next base: position 4,828,412 of record NZ_AP026945.1, on the reverse strand, counting down.
TGTTAAAACTACCCCAATTTACACCGCCACAAGTGCAAGTTCTGGCTTTAAGATATGAGTTAAGTTGGGCGGCGGGGGAGAGTGGACTTAAACGGCTAGAAGGCTTAATCTCTATGGTGGGTGGACATCCTTATCTGGTACAACTGGCTTTTTATACTATTAGTAAATCAGGGATTTCTCTGGAAAATTTAATCAAAAATGCCCGGCAACCTGATGGAATTTATAGTTCCCATTTGCGGGATTTATTAGTAACAATTCAACAAGATTCGTCTTTGTATCTGGCTTTAAATAAAGTCTTAAAATCCGATAAGGGTGTACCTTTAGAGGCGATTACTGCTTATAAATTAGAAAGTCTAGGATTAATTAACTTTGAGGATAACCTAGCTAAAATTGGCTGTGATTTATATCGGCTATATTTTTTAGAACAGTTATCAAACCGCCCCCCAGCAAAAACTGAGGGGTGATGATATGGTGAAATTATTATCCAAGAATCATATCCTAGAATGAACTAGAATAAACTATGTTCTGGGACGTAGGAAGTAATCGCTTTCATGTACTGGGCGCGTTCATAGGCTGACTCATCATCACAATGGCGCTGAGACATAGAACCCTGCATCTGTTTAACAGACTCATACTCATGTTCTTCCATCCAGTGTTTCATCTCATCTTCCATCACTTGAATGTAACCGATACCATGGCGCAATAAAGCGGAACAAACATGAGTTACCTTAGCCCCCGCCATCAACATTTTAATAGCATCGTGACCGCGTGCGACACCGCTAGTCGAGGCTAAATCGGCATTAATCCGACCATAAAGAATAGCAATCCAGCGCATAGGTAGGCGCATATCGTGGGGAGAACTCAAAACGGAACTCACCTCAATTTCTAGTTCTTCTGGGTTAATATCTGGCTGTATGAAGCGGTTAAATAAAGCGAGTCCATCGACTCCGGCTTCATCTAAACGTTTCGCCATATTTGCCATATTACTAAAGAAGGGACTAAGTTTCATAGCCACAGGAATAGTGACCTCTGCTTTAACTTCCCGGAGAGTAGTGATATAGTTTTCCTCAACCTGAGCCCCACTCATATCAAAGTCGGTGGGGACATAATAAATATTCAACTCGATCGCATCTGCACCAGCTTCCTGCATGAGTTTGGAATATTCCACCCAACCACCGGAGGAGAAACCATTTAAACTGGCAATAATGGGAATATCAACCAATTCCTTAGCCAAGCGAATATGCTCAAGATAAAGTTCTGGTCCGACGTGATATTCTTCGGGTTCAGGAAAATAAGTTAAAGCCTCAGCAAAACTATTAGTTCCATATTCCAAATGGTGATTAAGTTCAAATTTTTCTCGCAGTAACTGTTCTTCAAATAGGGAGTGTAAAATCACCGCTGATGCGCCCGCATCTTCCATACGCCGAATATTATCGACATCTTCTGATAAAACGGCGGCGGCGGAAGGGACAATGGGAGTCCTCAAATTCAATCCCAAATAGGTCGTACTCAAATCCATAATATCGATTCCTTATGAAAAGTGGATAGGAACAGCGAAAAGTTCTAGGAGTCCGGTTTGTAGGGGCGAAAAATAGGCACGCCCCCACACTAGGAACCGGACTAGGAGTTTCTGTCTACCATCGGTTTAGGAGCTTCACTCTTTGTCACCAGAGGTGTCTGTATTGGGTTTATTACCTTCGTCATTCAAGGGACGCGCCGCCAGATACTCATACATTTGCCAACGGGTGTCAACGTCTTTCTGGGCTTCTTTCAGCAAGCGTTTGGCATCAACGGGCTTAGTTTTGGTGAGCATTTTAAAGCGGTTTTCGGCGTACATGGATTGTTCGATGGATTTTTTAGGCGATCGCGAATCCAAAAGTAGGGGATTTTTACCTTCCGCTTTCAGGTCAGGATGATAACGATAAAGCAACCAACGACCACTTTCGACAATTGCTTTTTGGTGACTCATAGCCGTGGTCATATTAATACCGTGGGCGATACAGTGACTGTAGGCAATAATCAAGGAAGGGCCGTCATAGGCTTCGGCTTCCAGGAAGACTTTAAGGGTGTGTTCATCCCGCGCCCCCATAGCCACAGAAGCGACATAAACGTTACCGTAGGTCATAGCAATCAAACCCAAGTCTTTCTTAGGTGAAGGCTTACCACCAGCAGCAAATTTAGCGACCGCGCCGCGAGGAGTAGCTTTAGAAGACTGACCACCAGTATTAGAGTAGACCTCAGTATCCATGACCAGGATATTGACGTTGCGACCACTAGCAATGACATGATCTAAACCGCCATAGCCGATATCATAGGCCCAACCATCGCCACCGAGTATCCAGACAGATTTTTTGACGAGGTAATCAGCCAGACTGAGTAACTGTTTGGCGTTGGTATCATCAGACCCTTGCAATTTTTGCTTAACCTGGGCGACGAGTTCCCGTTGTTCCCAAATATCAGCCTCGGATTTTTGGGGGTTATTGATAATTTTGGCTACCAGTTCATCGCCGACAATGCCGCCTAATGTCTGCAACAATTCACAGGCGAAAGCGGTATGTTTATCAATGGACAGACGGAAGCCTAGACCAAATTCGGCGTTATCTTCAAATAGGCTATTAGACCAACTAGGGCCGCGACCTTCGGCATTTTGCGCCCAGGGTGTAGTTGGTAAGTTACCGCCATAGATAGAAGAACAGCCGGTGGCGTTAGCGACAACCATACGATCGCCAAATAGTTGGGTTGCTAACTTGATATAGGGAGTTTCGCCACAACCCGCACAAGCGCCAGAGAACTCAAACAGGGGTTCTTGCCATTGTTGTTGTTTAATCATATCCGATCGCAAATTACGGCGATCGGGGTTAGGCAAGTTGAGGAAAAATTCCCAGTTATCCCGTTCGGTGGCTCGTATGGGTGGCTGATACTCCATGTTAATCGCCTTTTTGGAGGGCATGGATTTATTTTTCGCCGGACAGACATCGACACAGATACCGCAACCTGTACAGTCTTCTGGAGATACTTGGATGGTGAATTTTTGCCCTTCAAAGGCTTTATCACGGACAGCAGTGGTTTTGAAGGTTTCCGGCGCACCATTTAGGGCGCTTTCATCGTAGGCTTTACCACGAATTACGGCATGGGGGCAGACCATGATACATTTACCACACTGCACACACACATCAGCATCCCAAACGGGGATTTCTTGGGCGACGTTGCGTTTCTCCCATTTTGATGTACCTGTGGGATAGGTTCCGTCACAGGGTAGTTGACTGACGGAGAGTTGGTCGCCTTTGCGCGCTAACATCATCCCTTCGACTTCCCGGACAAAATCAGGGGCGTTAGCAGGGACTGGCGACGCTATGCGTACGTGGCTATTGGCTTCGCCGATATTGACTTCAAAGAGGTTATCGAGGGTATTGTCTACGGCTTGGAGGTTCATGCGGACAATGGCTGAACCTTTTTTACCATAGGTTTTTTCGATCGCTTTTTTAATTTTGGCGATCGCCTCATCTTTGGGTAGAACTCCCGCCAAAGCGAAGAAACAGACCTGCATCACCGTATTGATACGGCTACCCATTCCACTGTCACGGGCTACTTTATTAGCATCGATGACATAGAGTTTGAGATTTTTGCGGACAATTTGTTCTTGAATTTCAATGGGTAGGTAATTCCAGACTTCATCAGGTCCGTAGGGGCTATTCAGCAGGAAGGTCGCCCCATTGGTGGCGGCATCAACTACATTGAGTTTTTCTAGGAAGTTCCACTGGTGACAGCCGATAAAGTTGGATTTTTCGATTAAATAGGGGGAGCGGATTAAGTTAGGACCGAAGCGCAGGTGAGATACGGTGACAGCGCCGGATTTTTTAGAGTCGTAGACGAAGTAACCCTGGGCGTAGTTGCTGGTTTCGTCTCCGATAATTTTAATGGAGTTTTTGTTAGCCCCTACAGTACCATCAGACCCTAGACCATAGAACATGGCGCGGATGACGTTATCGGGTTCGGTGGAAAATTCCGGGTCAAAGGGTAGGGAGGTGTGGGTGAGGTCATCGTTAATACCGATGGTAAAGTGATTTTTGGGTTTGTCGAGTTGCAGGTTATCAAAAACGGCTTTTACCATAGCCGGGTTAAATTCTTTGGAGGATAACCCATAACGACCGCCGACAATTTTGGGGGCGAGTCCTTCCCAGCTTTCACTTATGGCGGTGACGACATCTAAATATAGGGGTTCGCCACTAGAACCGGGTTCTTTGGTGCGGTCTAAAACGGCGATCGCTTTGGCGGTTTTTGGTACAGCGCCAATAAAGGCGTTAGCATCCCAGGGTCGATACAGACGGACTTTCAGGACTCCGACTTTTTCTCCCTGCGCGGTCAGATAATCTACGGTTTCGTGGACGGTTTCACAGCCCGAACCCATTAATATAATGATGCGATCGGCATCCGGTGCGCCATGATATTCAAATAGTTTATAGTGCCGTCCCGTCAACTCCCCGAATTTGTCCATGGCTTTTTGCACCATTTCTGGACAGGCGTTATAGAAGGGGTTGACGCTTTCCCTCGCTTGGAAGTAAACATCAGGGTTTTGGGCGGTTCCTCGTAAAGCAGGGCGATCGGGTGTTAGTCCCCGGGCGCGGTGTGCATAAATGTCCTCATCATCTATCATCGCCCGCAGGTCGCTTTCTTCGAGGAGTTCGATTTTCTGCACTTCGTGGGAGGTGCGGAATCCATCAAAAAAGTGGATAAATGGAATCCTTGATTTCAGGGTACTTGCTTGGGCGACTAGGGCTAAATCATGGGCTTCCTGGACTGAGGCTGAACATAATAATCCGCAACCAGTAGCCCGCACTGCCATTACGTCACTGTGATCGCCGAAAATAGACAAGGCTTGGGCGGCGATCGACCTGGCGGCCACATGGAGAACCGCACAGGTTAGTTCCCCGGCGATTTTGTACAGGTTCGGAATCATTAATAATAATCCCTGGGATGCTGTAAATGTCGTGGTTAATGACCCTCCCTGTAGGGAACCATGAACAGCCCCCGCCGCGCCTCCTTCGCTTTGCATTTCTACTACTGCGGGAACAGTTCCCCAAATGTTGGGTTGTCCTTCTGATGTCCAAGCATCCGCCCATTCTCCCATGGGTGATGATGGAGTGATGGGATAAATGGCAATAACTTCATTGAGACGAAAAGCCACACGGGCTACGGCTTCGTTCCCGTCTAGGGTGGCATACTGTCTGGTATTCATACTTGAAATCCTCTCATTTACTTGGGATTTAACCCAGTTTTAAAACCTGCGGAATTAACCGCGTTGATGGCTGTGATCGGACAACCATTGACGAGCTGATCTGAGGCGATCGCATTATTTACCTTGGCCCTGTCCTTGACAGTTCTCTTTACCAAGCGATCGCCCTAAATTGTGTCATTCAACAAAAAAAAATTGGGTCGATAATTTACCTAGATTTTGACAACAATACCTCTGCGCCGGCTGTCTGATTCAAAGGTTCCTTTCCCCTGAGTCAGATCACAATCTTTAAATCTTTGTTAAGGGTTTTTGGAACTTGACTGCCTCCTACCTTACCCTATTTATTATCCTATAGGAAGCTGTAAATATAAATCAGGTCTTAACAAATTTTAACCCAATTTCACCATCTGTTGTAAATCTGCTAAGGTTTGTAAAGCGTCCTCTGGTTCTACCCGACTCAGAGCAAAACCAACATGAACCAAAACATAATCACCCACTTGGGCTTCAGGAACATAAGCCAGACTCACCTCTTTAATTACCCCGCCAAAGCTGACGCGACCTTTTTTTAATAAAGGATCATCTCCCGATATACTCACGAGTTTTCCCGGAACTGCTAGACACATATATTTCATCCCTTGAATGATAATTATTCTCATTTAGGTTGCCAATAGCAACCCCGAGGCTATCTCTAGGCTCTGTGGTAGTTTGATGACAGGCTAACTAAGCATAATCACTGTTAGCAGACCCACCAGCAGAGGCAGAAATTCTTTTAATTATCTTAATACTTTTTTCCGGGGTTTGCCGTTATACTTAACATTTAGAACAGAATGTTGTAATGTTCGACTAACGAAATATTTGGAGATAAACAACCCTACAGTTGTTTTGGGGATTTGTCCCAAAAATGTCCCCAAAATTAGCATGAATTGTCATCAAAATAGAACATCAACCCTGTGGGGATCAATATTGATCATATTTAATAGGGTTGAAATTCTGTAGAAATTACTGTAAAATCACTATGCCCGATTCCACAGAAACCGCCCCAAAATCTGCCAAAAGTAAAGCAGCGTCAAACCATCCCAGTGGCGATAAACGTTTCAAGGTACTGGATATCACCATGAAACGCAGCCAATATAGTCAGGATGCCCTAATCGAAGTGCTGCACAAAGCCCAGGAAGCATTTGGCTACTTAGAAGAAGACGTATTAATATACGTTGCGCGACAACTCCAACTCCCCCTGAGCCAAGTTTACGGAGTCGCCACCTTCTATCATCTATTTTCCCTAAAACCCAGTGGCGCTCATACCTGCGTGGTCTGTTTAGGGACAGCCTGCTATGTTAAAGGCAGTGGAGAAGTCCTAGCAGCCTTAGAAGAAAAAACCGGAATCAAGTCAGGGGAAACCACGCCAGACGGCCAGATATCTATTGTCACCGCCCGCTGTATCGGAGCCTGTGGTATTGCTCCGGCGGCTGTCTTTGATGGGAAAGTTGCAGGTCAGCAAACCCCAGAAATGGCGGTAGCACGACTGCAAAAGTGGCAGGGTTCAGCCGAGGCCTAAATGCCACTTATAACCCCAACTCCATTGAGAGAGGAGAACTAAAATATTATGGAATTGACTGAATTAGTCGAACTAGCCGAAAAGGAACGCAACAACCAAAAAAGTATCCGTATCCACTGCTGCACATCTACTGGTTGTCAAGCCTCTGAGTCCCTAGAAGTCAAAAAGGCGATGGAAGATGCGCTGAAAGAGTCAGGACTTGAGGCGGACGTGCAAATAGTCGGTGTAGGCTGTATGGGGTTTTGCGGACGCGGCCCCATGGTGGAAGTCGAACCTAACGGCATTCATTATGAAAAAGTCACCCCCGAAGATGCCCCATCTATTATCGAAGCGCTGAAAGGCGGGGAAGCGAAACCAGTTCAAGGTGATCCCAATCATCCCTTCTTTAGTCGCCAATTAAAAATCGTTCGGGAATTTAGCGGCAAAATTGACCCGGAGAAAATCGGGGAATATATTGCCGTGGGAGGCTACAGAGCCTTACATCATGTAATTTATGACCTGACTCCAGAAGAGGTAGTGGCAGAAATTACTAAATCTGGATTACGGGGACGGGGAGGGGCTGGCTATCCCACGGGGTTAAAGTGGGCGACTGTGGCTAAAATGCCCCCAGGACAAAAATATGTGATCTGTAACGCTGACGAGGGCGACCCGGGGGCGTTTATGGATCGTAGTGTCTTAGAAAGTGACCCTCACCGTATCCTGGAAGGAATGGCGATCGCTGGATATGCTGTAGGTGCAACCCAAGGCTATATCTACGTTCGGGCGGAATATCCCCTAGCGATCACTAGGCTACAGAAAGCCATTCAACAGGCTAAACGTCAGAGTATGTTAGGTAGCCGCATCTTTGGTTCCTCCATAAACTTTAATATTGATATTCGGGTTGGTGCGGGTGCTTTTGTTTGTGGCGAAGAAACGGCGCTGATTGCTTCTATTGGTGGCGGTCGCGGCAACCCCCGTCCTCGTCCTCCCTATCCCGCCGTTTCTGGGTTGTGGGACTGCCCAACCCTGATTAATAATGTGGAAACCTTGGGTAATATAGCCCCGATTATCCGCAACGGGGCGGACTGGTACAATCAAATTGGTACTGAAAAAAGCAAGGGTACTAAAATCTTCTCTCTGACGGGTAAAATCCGCAATAACGGCCTGATTGAAGTGCCTATGGGTATTACCCTACGCGAAATTGTGGAAGAGATGGGCGGCGGTATTCCGGGCGGTCTGCAAGTTAAAGCTGTGCAAACAGGGGGACCATCTGGCGGTTGTATCCCGGCTCAGTTTCTCGATACCCCAGTAGATTATGAATCTCTGACTAAATTGGGATCTATGATGGGATCTGGGGGCATGGTGGTGATGGATGAAAACACTAGCATGGTGCAGGTGGCTCAATTCTATATGGAATTTTGCCGGGGTGAAACCTGTGGTAAGTGTATCCCCTGCCGTGTGGGTACTGTGCAAATGTACCAGTTGCTTACGAAGTTACTCAATAAACAGGCTACCCCTGCTGATTTGGAAAAACTTAAACAGTTGTGCGACATGGTAAGGGCTACCAGTTTATGTGGCTTGGGAATGACAGCCCCTAACCCGGTTACCAGTACGTTGCAGTATTTCGAGAGTGAGTATTTGGAGTTGCTTCAAACTACTAACGCTAAGGTGGCGGTTCACTGATATTTCACATAGGGAAGCTAAACAGGAAACTAGGAAGCTCAATTAGGAGAATTGATTCATGTTTTGTGAACAATGCGAACAAACTGCCAGCGGTCAAGGTTGCCACCAGTGGGGCGCTTGTGGTAAAGGACCGGATGTAAATGCGGTTCAAGACCTATTGATTTACTGTCTGCGTGGTATTGCGCCTGTGGCTTTGAAGGCTAAGGAATTGGGCATTGATACCCATGCTGTGGATGTGTTTTGCTGTGAGTCGATGTTCGCCACGATGACGAATGTTAACTTTAACCGTAAACGCTTTTACAGCTATATCCGTGAGGCGATCGCCCAACGGGAAAAACTCAAAACCGAAATTCAACAGATGAGCGATCGCCCCATCAGTTGGTCTGTAGCTGCTACCTATCAACCAGACTGGACTGATAGTTTAGTAGCCCAGGGGGAGGAAGTTTCCCGTAACTTTATTGCCGACTCTAGTCAAGACATCGATATCTTCTCCCTCAAACTTACCGTCCTCTACGGTTTGAAGGGCTTGGCTTCCTACAGTTTCCACGCCCAAGAACTTGGTCAGGAAGACGATCGCATTTATAGTTTCTGTCACCAAGCCCTCGCCGCCTTGGAAGAACCTAGTCTCGGTTTAGAAGATTGGGTTAATCTAGCCATGAAAGTCGGGGAAATGAACCTGTTGGCTATGGAACTTCTCGACGCGGGACACACTAACCATTATGGTCATCCTATCCCTACCGTTGTTCCCCTGAATGCAAAGGCCGGGAAAGCCATTTTGGTCTCTGGTCACGACATTAAACAACTCGAAGCCATCCTTCAACAAACAGCCAATACTGGTATTAATGTTTACACCCACGGCGAGTTACTACCCGCCCATGGCTACCCAGTCCTTAAACAAAAATATCCCCACCTTTACGGTCACTATGGCACAGCTTGGCAAAATCAAACCAAGGATTTCGCTAAGTTTCCCGGTGCGATCGTCATCACCACTAACTGTTTGATGCCTCCCCACGAACACTATGAGGATAAATTATTTACCCTCGGTCCGGTGGGATATCCTGACATCAACTATCTCGAAGATAGGGCAAATCTTACCCCAGATTTTAGCCCCGCCATTCACAAAGCCCTGGCTTTAGCTGGGTTTGCAGAAGATGAACCACCCCGTCAGGTAAAAACTGGCTTCGCCCGTAATGCGGTATTAAATGTTAGCGACCAGGTGATTGAGGCGGTTAAACAAGGCAAAATTCGCCATTTCTTCCTAGTCGGAGGTTGTGATGGGGCTAAACCCGATCGCAATTATTATACCGAATTTGTCGATCAGGTTCCCTCAGATTGTGTGGTGTTAACCCTCGCCTGTGGAAAATTCCGCTTTTTTGATAAGGAAATGGGGGAAATTGGTAACATTCCTCGGCTGATGGATGTGGGACAGTGCAATGATGCCTATTCGGCTATTCAGATCGCCCTAGGACTCGCCCAAGCCTTTGATATCGGAGTTAATGAACTTCCTCTATCTATGATTTTGTCTTGGTATGAACAGAAGGCTGTGGCGGTTCTGCTGACACTATTATATTTGGGTATCAAAGATATCCGTTTGGGTCCGACTTTACCGGCTTTCATTTCCCCTAATGTCTTCGCTATCCTATCGGCAAAATACAACCTACAGGCTATTACCACTCCCGAAGCTGATTTAGCCGCCTGTTTAAACTAGAAATAACTGGGAAAATCGCGAATATACAATATTCCCGACTCCCGGTAAGATGTTCCCTTAATGAAAGGAGAAACTATGTCCGTTGTCACCTTAAAAATTGATGGCATTGATGTGGCGATCGAAGAAGGATCGAGCGTTTTAGAAGCCGCCAAAGAGGCGGGGGTGAGAATACCAACCCTCTGCCATGTAGATGGTCTTTCTGATGTGGGCGCTTGTCGTTTATGTCTGGTGGAAATTGCCGGAATTAATAAACTTTTGCCCTCCTGTGTAACTACGGTTGCGGAAGGGATGGAAGTTTGCACTAATAGCCCCCAGATTAAAGAATATCGCAAGATGGTTGTGGAAATGCTATTTGCAGAAGGCAACCATGTTTGTGCTGTTTGTGTGGCTAATGAAAACTGCGAATTGCAAGATGTCGCCGTTGAAGTAGGTATGGATCATAGCCGCTTTACCTACCGTTTCCCACAGCGAGAAGTTGATATTTCTCACCCTCAATTTGGTATTGATCATAACCGCTGTATTCTCTGTACTCGCTGTCAAAGAGTATGTGATGAAATCGAAGGCGCTCATGTTTGGGATGTGGCTTTTCGCGGCCCTGCTGCTAAAATGATTACCGGACTTAATCAACCTTGGGGGGCTGTGGATGCCTGTACTTCCTGCGGTAAATGTGTTGATGCTTGTCCGACGGGTTCCATTTTCCGTAAAGGTGCGACGGTGGCTGAAATGACTCGCGATCGCGCTAAATTAGAATTCTTAGTTAATGCACGGGAGAAACACGAATGGAAAAGATAAGATTTGCTACGGTTTGGTTAGCTGGATGTTCGGGTTGTCATATGTCTTTTTTAGACCTGGATGAATGGCTGATTGAACTATCGGAAAAAGTCGAGGTTGTTTACTCCCCGGTGGGTTGTGACCTGAAAGAATATCCCGAAAATGTTGATGTTTGTTTGGTCGAAGGTGGTATCGCTAACGAAGATAACCTGGAACTAATTAAACAAGTGCGATCGCGCACCAAACTCTTGATTTCTTTTGGAGATTGTGCTGTCACTGCGAATGTTCCCGCCATGCGGAATATGTTGGGTAGCACCGATCATGTACTCAAACGCTGCTATTTGGAACTAGGGGATTTTACCCCACAACTTCCCAGAGAACCCGGTATTGTTCCCGAATTGCTTGAGCGTGTTAGTCCAGTGCATGAAGTCGTAGATGTTGATATTTTTATGCCGGGATGTCCCCCTAGTTCCGATCGCATTAAGGCTACCCTCGCGCCTTTGGTGGAAGGGAAAATGCCGAAAATGGAAGGGCGGGAAATGATTAAATTTGGCTAAGGCTACCCTGTTGTTGACTGACTATAAAATTAATGGTTAGCCCGCAATTATCTGGTTAATTATTGATTGTTGATTCCCTGGAGAGGTGATTTGATACTATGGCTAAGACAGTTGTTATTGATCCAGTGACCCGCATTGAGGGTCATGCCAAAATATCCATATATTTGGATGATGCGGGAGAGGTGGAAGATGCCCGATTTCATGTAGTAGAATTTCGGGGTTTTGAAAAGTTCTGCGAAGGACGACCGATGTTTGAAATGGCCGGAATTACTGCCCGTATTTGCGGGATTTGTCCGGTTAGTCACCTCTTAGCAGCGGCTAAAACGGGGGATAAAATTCTGGCGGTACAAGTGCCACCAGCCGGGGAAAAATTGCGGCGGATGATGAATTTAGCCCAGTTAACTCAGTCCCATGCTTTAAGTTTTTTCCACCTCAGTAGCCCTGATTTTCTGTTAGGTTGGGATAGTGACCCCGCCAAAAGAAATGTATTTGGATTAATTGCGGCTGATCCAGATTTGGCTAGGGCGGGTATTCGTCTACGCCAGTTTGGTCAGACGGTAATTGAACTATTGGGGGCGCGGAAAATTCACGCGGCTTGGGCGGTTCCGGGAGGGGTGCGATCGCCTCTTTCTCAGGAAGGTTTGGAATGGATAAAAGACCGCCTACCAGAAGCCCGCCAAACTACCGAATTAGCTTTAAATTTATTAAAGCGTCTCCTCGATAGTGACTTGGCTTCTGAGGTCGATATATTTGGTAAATTCCCCTCTCTATTTATGGGTTTAGTGGCTCCTAATGGTAATTGGGAACACTATGGCGGACATCTGCGCTTTATTGATAGTGATGGTAATATTGTCGCTGATGGTTTGAGTGAGGATAATTACCAAGACTATTTGGGTGAGGCTGTGGAAAATTGGTCTTATCTCAAATTCCCCTATTATAAACCTCTGGGATATCCTGATGGTATTTATCGGGTTGGACCTTTGGCGCGGCTGAATGTCTGTGATCAAATTGGAACACCCGATGCTGATCGGGAATTGCGGGAATTTCGCGATCGCGCTGGTAGTCGGGTTGCTACTTCTTCCTTCTTCTACCATTACGCCCGTTTAGTGGAAATTATGGCTTGTATTGAGGCGATCGAGGCTTTGGTAGAAGACCCTGATATTACCTCCTCCCGCGTCCGTGCTGATGCCGGAATTAACAACTTGGAAGGGGTGGGAGTTAGTGAAGCCCCTCGCGGCACTCTATTTCACCATTATAAAGTCAATGAAAATGGCTTAATTCAAAAGGTGAATTTGATTATTGCTACCGGACAAAATAACTTGGCAATGAATAAAACTGTTACCCAAATTGCCAAGCATTATATCCATGGTAATGAAATCCCCGAAGGTTTGTTAAACCGAGTTGAAGCTGGTATTCGCTGTTTTGACCCTTGTTTAAGTTGTTCAACTCATGCTGTTGGTCAAATGCCACTACATATTGAGTTACTTAAACCTGATGGCACAATTGTTGATGAGGTTTATCGTAATTAAGTCCGATTAAACACAGAGGCAACCGCTGCTGGTTGCCTCCCAAACCAGCGGGATATTTATTGTTTAACTTGGGTAATAATTGATATGGCAAAACAAAACTTATACCTGTGTATGGGGTCTGCTTGTCACCAAATGGGCGTTTATGAAGTGTTGCCAAAACTTCAGGAATTAATCGCGGAATATAAACTAGAAAGCCGCATTGAACTTAAAGGTTCGTTTTGCTTGGAAACCTGTAGTTCCGGTATTGTCATGAAATACCAAGACCAACACTTTATTAATATCAGCCCGAAAAATATCGAAGATAAATTTATCGGTGAAATTTTGCCGATGATTCAGAATAGTAATTTACCCTTGAATTCATAATGCTAGAAAATCATGAGAATCCCCATTTATGGCGACTGCTTTGGGAATATGACCCTAACGGTTTAATTGCCGTGGATGTCTCCATGAATATTAAAGTTGTTAATCCGGCATTTTGTAACTTTTTTAAGGTCGAGGCTGCCGAGATTATTGGCACTCCCGCTTTTAATTTGTTGGGGAATGTAGACCGCTTCAAAAAAGTTTGGGAAAAAAACCAAATGATGCAGGGGATAGAGGTGGAATATGAGAATCATCATCTGTATTTAAAAGAGGTGATTTTTCCGATTAAAGATGAAAATATCATCGCCTGCATTATGACGGATATTACCTCGGAAATGCAGCGGAAAAAAGAAATCAATGATATCCGGGAACAAACCGTTAAAAAAGTTAACGAAGTGGTTGACAATCAAATGAAAGTTGCCCAAGAAATCGCTGGACTACTCGGAGAAACTACCGCCGAAACTAAGGTTAGTCTTCTCAAAATTATCCAGATGATTAACCAATAGCATATTTTTGTTTACCAAACCAAGTAGTTGAGTCGGCTTATGGGTCAAGATAACTTTTTTGATATTTGCGATCGCCACCTTAATAAAAAAGGCGAAGAACTCTGTGGCGACCAGGTTAAGTTTACCAAAACTGAAACTAAAAGCACCATCGTCCTCTCTGATGGTTTGGGAAGTGGGGTAAAAGCTAATATCCTAGCTACCCTGACTACGGAAATTTTAATCACTATGTTAAATGCTGATGTTCCCCTGGAGGAAGTCATCAAAACTGTGATCGGAACCCTGCCAATTTGTCAAGTTCGCCAAATTGCTTACGCTACATTTACCATTATTCAGATTGACCACCAAAGCAGTCATTTTAAGGTGATTAATTTTGATAACCCCCCTATATTTTATTTTAACAAAGGACGGGTAATTACACTAGATACTAAGACTGAAAAAATCCTCGGTAAAAAAATCATTTCCTCGGAAGGACAGCTACAAAGGGGAGACTTTCTAGGCGCTATTAGTGATGGGGTTCTTTATGCGGGTTTAGGGGATACCATGAATTTTGGGTGGGGGTGGGACAATATCGCTAAATACATGGAAAAAGTGTTTATGACTCAGGCGACTAACTCCCGTAGCATTATTGAACAGGTGATGGCGGAAACGCGATCGCTTTATCGAGATAACATCGGAGATGATGCTACCTTTGTTGGTATTTATGTCCGCAAACGTAACCCGGTCATGATTTTTACAGGACCCCCTTTAGATATTAACAAGGATGAGTTATATGCGGAACGTTTATTAACTTTTAAAGGTCGTAAAGTTATCTGTGGGGGTACAACAGGAAACCTGGTGGCGAATTATATGGGGGAAACTGTGGAAATGGATATTTCCACCATGCGAAAAGATTTACCCCCTATCGGTAAATTAAGCGAAATTGATTTGGTCACTGAGGGAATTTTGACGATTTCTAAAGCTACAGCAGTTCTCCGCCAGTGTAATTGTGATATTACCCGGCTTCCTTCTGACCAAAATGGTGCGGTACTTCTGGCGCGAGAAATTTTAGAGGCTGATTCTATTTTCCTTTTGGTTGGTCAACAGATTAATGAGTTTTACCAAAATCCTCTGCTTCCTAAAAATATCTCGATTCGACGCAGTTTAATTGAAGATTTGGTAAACTTACTCAAACAAAAGCAGAAAGAAGTTACCGTAGAATATTGTTAAATTCCCGGAGTACGGTATCAAAATTGGGTACTTTTAACAGATAATTACGGCTAACTGTACTACTAACATATACGATGGAAAATGTCAAGTCTTTTTTAATTATTGGCTATGGTAATCAGTTAAGGGGTGATGATGGCATTGGACAGGAGGTAGCCAGGCTGGTGGAAGAGTGGAAAAAACCTAATGTGCGATCGCTTTCAGTTCACCAATTAACCCCGGAAATAGCGGAAGAATTAACCCATTTTAACTATGGGATTTTCGTAGATGCTAGTATTACTGGGGAAGTGGTGGAAGTCTCACCCCTGACACCTGATGACTCAGAAACAGTGGTTAACTTTGGTCATTCTATCAATCCGCGATCGCTGCTTTCCTTAGCCAAAACTCTGTATGAATACACACCCCAAGCCTGGCTAGTAGCAGTCCCCGGCGATAACTTTGATTTAGGCGATCGTCTTTCTCCCACGGGAGAACAGGGAGTTAATGAGGCTTTAACGCAAATTAAAATGCTCATCGACACTTATAGCAATACCCGACAAAATGAGGACAGTAATTAAACCCTGAATATACAAATTATAAATTGTCTTTAAATCTGGTTAATGAACTGGCAAATACCAAATTTATCATCAGACAATTTCACCTGTCAGCCTCGATTTTTACCCACAGTTTAGGTGTTAGAAAATAGACTACTGGGGGATTTGAGCAAATACCCAAACAGTTTTTTAATAAATTTTCGGGTGGGTCGATAGCGCCACAAATCTTCGAGCAGCAAATTAATCTTAACATTGCCATAAATTAGGCATTGAGAGTCTTCATAAAACTTCTGCTGCATAAAAGTCATCGGGTCTGAATAAACATCATTAACAAGGAATGGTTTGATTCCCGCCCAATGAATCACACAAGCCTCTTTATGCCAGTCGCGATTCCCAATTTTTCCGTCCTCAAGGGGGAAACGTTGACGCATTTCTTCTTGGGAATAGTTCCACATCAAAACCTGCATTGGTGCAGTTTTCAGATGAATTTTGCCCTCATCTAATGCTCGAAAAATCATGAAATTTAATAGTCCTTGTTCGCCATATTTAAAAACATCAGGGTATCGATTCTTAAACTCCAACAGTTCGGCATATTCAGCCAAGCTAAAAATCCCCCTCTTGCCCCAAAATACCCCAGTGACAAAATAGGGTCGATCTTGATAATTAAAATCAGGGAAGTGCTTTTTCATCCCCTCCAAGTCAAAGAATAAACGCGAAATATCTTCAGCCTTCCAATCCTCCAAATTATGATCAATAATCATGTCATAATGTTCAAGATCCCCAAAATCTAGCACATCCCCCCAGATTATTGTATCCGCATCTAAAAACAGAAAATTCTGCCAAGGACTTTCCCAAAAGGCAATCATTTTAGTCAAGCCCCAACCAAAACTATTTTCCTTTAGAAACGGATGTTTGACCGTCTTTTGATTAATAATCTTAACACCGTAAGTTTTTTCTAAGCTGGTTGTATTAAAATCACCATCAACGATTAAACAGATAGGAACATCCCCGCCAAAGTAGCGAATACTAGCACAACATCCTGCCGCAAAGTGGTAGTCCTTAAAACAACAAGCAATGATAATCCCAAAGTCTTGAATCATGGTAAATAGTTTCTCATCGCAGATTATGGGGGATAGTATAGCATTTTAGGAAGGGTTGGAGAAGGTGCGATCGCTCTCTATTTTGACCTGTCGGCACTGCCTTTGAAACCACCAACGGTAGACTATCCAAGCCTTACCCAGTTGAATCGCTCGACTGCTGACACTCCATTGCCTCTCAATTCCGCTTCTGAAACATCCCATTTTCTACTATTAGAGGCAACCACCATAAATTTTTACATTTCTTAATCAAACTCCCGTCTTTTTCCGTTTTTTTCCGTCTTTTTCCGGCTTTCACATATTCGTATAGTTGGCTTATAATAACTATGAAATTCAATATATCCTCAAAACCAACCATGTGGCGATTCAGAATAGATACAAGCTGGGGAAATCAAGTTAATTAATCTGAATAATTAAGGAGAATTACATGAATTTTCAGCCCGGATATGCCGAAAACCCCGATCCTCGTTGTCCAGTTGTTTTGCTTCTGGACACATCAGGTTCAATGAGCGGTCAACCCATTGATCAATTAAATCAGGGATTAGTCACTTTTCAGCAAGAACTAAGCCAAGACAGCCTAGCTGCTCGGCGTGTACAAGTGGCAATTGTCACCTTTGATAGTTATGTAAATGTCGTTCAAGATTTTGTTGACTTTGATCAATTTAATCCTCCTCACCTGTCAACCACAGGTACAACGGCAATGGGCGAAGGTATTGGAACAGCGCTCAATCTGATCGAATCTCACAAGCAGCTTCTTAGAGCTAATGGTATTGATTATTATCGACCTTGGTTGTTAATGATTACAGATGGCGCACCTACTGATAGTTGGCAAAATGCCGCTCAAATGCTTCATCAATTTTATGCTAATAAAAAGGTGGTTTTTTTTGCCATTGCTGTTCAAGGTGCAGACATGAATACCCTGTCGCAAATCGTTCCCCCCGGATCTATACCTCCTCAACAGCTACAAGGATTAGCATTTAATCAGCTATTTACCTGGTTGTCTAGGTCAATGGGATCAGTATCTCGGAGTCAAGGTAGTGGCGCTCAAGTGGCTTTGCCAGACGCAAGCGGATGGGTAGTTGGCACTTAATTATCAATAGGATTTTATCATGCAGTGGCAAGCAATTGGGTGTAGTGAAATAGGCTCAGGACATATCAAAACAGGTATTCCGTGCCAGGATTTTTGCGGTCATCAAATCATCTCAAATAATCAGGTAACTATTGGCGCTGTTTCTGATGGAATGGGGAGTGCCGCCCATTCTGATTTGGGTGCAAAAATAGCAGTGCAAACAACCCTTAACTGTCTCAATCAACGGGATTGGTTAAATAATTCTATAAATGAGAGTCAAGCCCAAGCCTTTTTTGATGAATTATTGGAAACTGTAGTCAAAGAAATTCAAACTGTGGCTAAAAAAGAAGGCTACTCAGTTAGAGATATGGCTTGTACGCTATTGGCATTTATCGCCACACCTAATTGGCTTGTTGCTATGCAATGTGGTGATGGATTAATTGTAATCCGTCCCCAATCTTCTCAAAATTATCAACTTATATTCCAACCTCAAAAAGGAGAATATGCGAATGA
The DNA here is from genome assembly GCF_026000695.1 of Limnospira platensis NIES-39. Lineage (GTDB taxonomy): Bacteria > Cyanobacteriota > Cyanobacteriia > Cyanobacteriales > Microcoleaceae > Limnospira > Limnospira platensis. Next base: position 4,810,116 of record NZ_AP026945.1, on the reverse strand, counting down.
GTATGTCCCGATAACTTCTGCTTCTGCTGATCAGTATATGCAAGTTAAAGTTATTGCTGAACCGATTGATTTTATTTGTGCAGCTACTGATGGCATAGAACATATTTCGTTGATTAAATCTAAACAATGGAAGGCTTATGATAAGTTTTTTGAGCCTGTGGAAACACAAATTATGCGTTCCCATAAAACAGAAGCGGAGAAAAAAAATATTGTCAGTGATTGGCTAAAATCTGATGACATAAATCAAAGAACTGATGATGACAAAACGGTATTACTTTGTATTCAAAATAGTCAAAATCATAACTCTTCATCAGGTCCCATTCAATCATCAAACATCCAACTCAATCCCTCCCCCTCCCCTTCTGCTATTTCTCAATCACCATCTACATCAAGAGATCCCATTGAATCTTTGGAAGATGATTCACTAAATAGCCAACCATCATATAATATTCAGCCAGAATTTGACAAAATCAAGGAAGACATTTATAAATTCACCCAGAATCAGTATCATAATATAGATATAAAATTAAGTTTTAAAAAAAGAATTTTAACAATCTCTGTCATATCCGACCAAAAAGTAGATCAAAAAAATTTCATTGATTTACTGCGACGAATTGACTTTAATGATTATGAATTGCCGATTAAAGAAGTAAACATCAATCATAGAGGTAATCGAAACCATCAATATTGGCAATATAAATTTAGTCTTGATTCTATACAACCTTGGGTAAACAAAATGTTATACATAATCCTAATAGTTATTTTAATGACATTAATCAGCCTTTTGATAAGTATTTTGTCTAATGGATTATTGATGCAAATATTAATGTATATTGTATACAGTTTAATCTTAATCATTAGTGTTGATATTTATGTAAATCAAAGTAGATAGTATTATGAAGTATCTCAAATCTGAAACAACCGGAGAGTTGGTTAGTCTTAACAAAGAAATTGCCAGAGGAGGAGAAGCAATAATTTATGAGACTAGCAAGGCTGGTTTTGTAGCCAAGATATATCTTAAGTCAGCACCCAGTGATACTTGGGATAAACTACGCTTAATGATTAGTAATTCTCCCCAGCAACCAGCTTTAAAAAATGGACATATCTCAATTGTTTGGCCGCAGTGTATTCTCACAGATAAAGGAATACCAAAAGGGTTTTTACTGCCTTATATTAGCAATACATTAGAATTTTCAGTTATATATCATCCTGCTGCTAGAAAACAAAACGCCCCGACTTTTAATTGGTTATACTTACACGCTACAGCTATGAATATTGCGGCTTGTATTTCGTCTATTCATGCCAAAAAATATGTCATAGGAGATATTAATGGTCAAAATATTTTGGTAAAACGAAATACTTATGTTTCTATCATAGACACCGATTCTTTTCAAGTAACAAATCCTCGCAATTCAAAAGTCTATCGTTGTAATGTCGGGGTGGAAGAATATACGCCACCGGAAATGTACGGAAAAAGCTTTCGCGATTTCGATAGGCACGAAGTACATGATCGCTTTGGATTAGCTATTCTAATTTGGCAGTTACTTTTTAACGATCACCCGTTTTCAGGTAAGTGGAATGGCTCTGGTGACCCTCCAAGTTTAGGAGAAAAAATTGCTCAAGGACACTGGGTCTATGGTAAAAGCTCTAAGGTTAAACCTAGTCCCATAACCATATCATTTGATGTGATACATCCTCAGCTACAAGCCTTATTTCGTCGCTGTTTTGATGATGGACATCGCAATCCTTATGCTCGACCTAGTGCATCGGAATGGCAAAATGCTTTAGAAGTGGCAATCAAGGATTTAAAACAATGTTCTGTGGCCGGAGAACAGCATTATTATGCTAGAACCTATGGCAGATGTTACTGGTGTGAACGGAAAGCTCAAATTGGGGTTGATATATTTGAAAATCCTGCCGGATCAGCTTCGCCTAATACCGGAAGTTCATCTTTACCTACTATTATCAAAAATTGCGCTAATTCTAATTTAAATAAACCTACTATTACTCCAAGTTATGGATCACCTAATGTCCCTCCAAGCCCATTGCCTAGGCCCATATCCATATCACCTTTAACTATCCTTCCTACACCACCTGCACCTACTAATCAATTTACCCCCAGCAAACCCACTCATCCATTTGTTCAATGGATACAATTAAAAGTTGCTCAATTTAAAGTATCAAAAACACAAAAGTGGATTGCTGTAGCCTTGTGTATTGTTAGTGCCTCTGTTTATTTCGGTTGGCAATCCCAAATTCAAAAAACAGCTTCGCAATCCTCTGCAAATCAAACGGCGGGGCTAAATTCAGATCCTAAACAAACAATTGTTAGGTATTATCAGTTAGCCACCAGTAACAGAAAAGAGGCTATCAAGTTACTCAGCGACCCTTGGCGACGAAGAGCCGCTCAAAGGGTTAAGGATAATTGGTGGGATTCTGTCCGAAAAGTTGAGGTTTATGCTTTCCAGACTTTTGCTAAAAATAATAGCAAAGCCAAAATTAAAGTGTGGTTGAAATACCACATGAAAAATGGCCAGACTCCCTGTGAAAGCTTGATATTTAATTTAATTTTTGACCAAAATAAAAGTACCTGGCTTATCGATAGTGTAGAACCGAATAGTGTCATCCAAAATCCATACTGTGATGCCAGATAATCTAATCCATAATTCTCAAAATTCACATAAATTTACTCGATCCAATTCTGAACTTCTGGTAAGGGTAAATCTAAGGATTCGGCAATTTGTTCCGGTGTTAAACCGAGTTGACTTAGTTTCTCCACCGCCTTAAATTTAGTCTCTTGCAAGATATGTTCAACTATTTGGTCTTCATATATGGTATTTTTGACTGGAGATTCAGGATGGACTTTATCCTGATGTTCTAAATTGGCTGTTTCATAATTACTGCAAAGATTAATAGTATTAACGCGCACATTATTGCCAATAAAAGGAGACTGATAATTTACAAACCCTAAACGCTCAACTGTAGCGACTAAATTTGATTTATTAACATCTTGATCAAAGACTTTTGATAATAACTGCCACAGTTCGTAGCCTTTATCCTTGGCATGACCTGTACTACATCCGTACTGCTTGGCGATCGCACTATACTTGTCCCCATTCAGGACTCCCTTTAAAATCGCTAATTGCAGACTATCCAAGTGTTCCCCAGTTTGTTCAAACACAAACTCATCAATCGAGTTAACCACACTTTGCCACTCCATCACCTCTAAATTCTCCTTCCGAAACATCTCCTTTTTTATGATTATCCATCATAACCCCTGGCTCAAATCGTCGCCATAAAAGAATAAAGGGGTTGACAAGGGGAGGAGCGATCGCCTAGATTCAATGTATTCGTCTCCCATGGCTATACTCATGACTAAAAAATCAACAGCCAGAAGCACCAACTCAGACAGTTGAACCCAAATCAGTCAGCGACGCGATACTCCCAGCCCTAATTTGAGTGCAAAGTAGCCCAACTCAATAAACAGTTTCCCTAAGTCCCACCGTCTCCAAAAACTGCTGGGGGTGGGGAAGTGCATCCCAAACCCACCAAGAACCGCAATCTCTCAACTCTTCAGCGCCATGGTGTCCTGAAGCGATCGCGATCGCCCTCGCCCCAATCGCCCGCCCGCAGCGCACATCGTGGGGCGTATCACCAATAACATATAATCGCTCCGGGGAGACTTTCCCTAACTGTTGCTGGGCTAAAACCACAGCCCGTTGTGCAATTTCCACGCGATCGCGCGATCGCCCCGAAAACGCCCCCAGGGGAAAGTATGAATCCAGACCATAGTGAGCCAATTTAGCCCTTCCCCCGGCTTCCATATTTCCGGTTAAAACCAAAGATAAAACATCCGTGCGCTGTTGCAAATTCTCCAAAATTTCCCGCACTCCCGCCAACACATATCCCCGACATCGCAGCAACATTTCGGGGAGATGTTTAATGTAGAGTTTCTGAAGTTGTTCGATATTTTCCGCCGTCGGTTCAAGATTGCACTTTTCTAAAATCCTGCTGCAAATATCCCAATCTGTCAATCCCGCCATATTCAAAGCTGACAAATCCGTGCGATCGCCTGTCAGTTCTGCGATCGCTACCTCCATCGACAGCCGCCCCGCCCCTTTAGTGTTTAAAAGCGTCCCGTCAATATCCCAAAATACAACCTTTTTCATCTGTTATGTTGACAATAATTGTTGTTTTTAGTGCAGTTTTATCGCGTCGTTGTCAGCGCCCACAAGCTGGTATTCAATACCATTTCTCTTCTTCAAAAATTTTACGTTTTAACCAACGAGGCATCTCCCATTCTGAAGTCCAGAGAATATTATGCTTTTCGCTGTAGGATTCAAATCCAACTTTTGACCAATATTTTCGTAGCAGTGACTGCCCTTTCTGTTTGGGATATTTGCCGGATAAGTCGTTAGTAGGAACTGGATGGCAACCCACAACTTCCCCCCAGGCGAAACCCTGTAAAAACATCGCCAATGCCTGCAAGCCGTAATCCATGCCCCGGTACTTGGGTTCAATGAAAACGCTATTTATGTAGAACAAGTAGCGACTATATTCTATGGCATCCTGACCTTCCTCTAAGAGAAAGAACGATGCAAAGTATGACAAGTCCGAGTTCATACAATCGGCGACAATTACGACCTCTCCTTGATTGTAATATAAATCGAACCGATGGGCTTGCATTCTGCCAATCTCAATGGGTTCCGGGTAATCTCCCGATGCCCATCTTTCCTCTAATTCTTCTTTTGATAAATCGATACTACCGTCAATTTTGACAGTAGTATCGATTCGGGTAACTTGCAAATCATCTAATTTAGAATAAGAAAGATCCAGGTTTGATAAATGAAAGGTTGATTCTAAGTGAAGTTCCATGGCTATGTTTCTTTTTTTACCATTACCTACCAGATTCTACCCTGGAGCTAGGGCTAATCAAGAATGGGTGATCGCGACGAATCTAGCCAACCGGCTCGGGTGTTCACGAGTATCCGGTCGATATCCCCAAATCAAACCGTTGTCAAGTTTTCAAATACTCCCTCTGCCATTTCCGTCTGCTGACGTTCAATTATAGCTCGTTCATCCCTTTTCATTTAATAGCTGATTTGGACCATATAAAGCCATGAAGTCAATGGGATAATCACCCCGTTGATGTTAATAAACCCGCCCAAAACCAAGATGGTAGCATGGTCAGGGCTGTTTCCATGGTTAAATTAACTAGCCACACAAAAAACGGGCTAACCCGTCATTATGGTTAACCCGCCAGCTTGGGAACGCTCAGAGATTCTATTTTTGAACAACCAGTTTGACGTTTGCGCCTTGGAGACCACGCTGTTTAACATCAGCCAAAGTCTTGTTAACGGCGTATTTTTGATTGATAGAGTTGATCAACTCAGTTTGGTTGTGTTTTTTAGCAACACCCCACAGGTCAGCGATCAAATCGTAGCTTCCATCGCTATTGCGAGACCAACCCAGGTCATACTCGCCATCAAGGACGGCAACCAAGTCGGCACGGACGCGCTGGCCGTTGTAACCGCGAACGTCAGCGTTGGAATTCACAGAGATACCCAGATCACGCAGAGAAGATTTCAGGATTTCGGCATCGGTGATCTTGGTACGCAGTGTGCTAAAGTGAGACATTTAGGTATCCTCCTAGTGGAACTAAAAACGAAACAACAACGGTTTTGATTTGAACTGTAATCGCTCTTCGTGGGATGCAAAGACGATTGTGATAGAAACTGCTAGCGAATATGCTAGCCTTTACTCCTGTTTGGACCAGGAGAAAGCCTGTTAGAACTCCATGCGCTGATATTCAGCGACGGAGGACGCAGCCGGTCGCGCCCGCTGTCTGGCCCAGTCTCGTAGCGCTGTGACCTGTTCCTTCATCGTTTTTGACAGGGGTAGGGTTGCCTTAATGGCGGCGATAATGTCAAGCTGCGTAAACTCGCGATCCTGAGCAAATGCCTCATACATGGCAGCGACTAAGGCTTGCTCAATTTCCGCTCCTGAGAAGCCTTCAGATATGGTAGAGAGCTGATCGATATCAAAGCGATCAATATCTGAGCGACGTTTGGAGAGGTGAATCTTAAAAATAGCTTGTCGTTCTTCCTTGGTGGGTAAGTCTACAAAAAAGATTTCGTCAAATCGTCCTTTTCTGAGGAACTCACCGGGAAGCCTTTCGACTCGGTTGGCGGTTGCCATAACGAACACGGGGGATTCTTTCTCTTGCATCCAGGTTAGGAATGAACCAAAGATGCGGCTAGATGTGCCACCGTCTGAATCAGCAGAGCCACTGCCTCCGGCAAAGGATTTGTCTAATTCATCGATGAATAGGATGGCTGGAGAAATGGATTCTGCCGTTTTGAGGGCGTTACGAAGGTTGGCTTCCGATCGCCCTACCATAGAGCCATCGTAGACCCGACCCATATCTAATCGCAACAGGGGTAAACCCCACAGCCTAGATGTAGTTTTAGCTATCAGGGATTTTCCACAACCGGGAATTCCCAAAATTAGCATCCCTTTGGGTTGGGGTAGACCATACTCTCTGGCTCGTTCGGTAAAGGCATTAGAACGCTGCTGTAACCAGTGTTTCAGCTCTTCTAAGCCCCCAACGGCATCAATGGTTTCATCAACATCTATGAACTCTAGGATGCCATTGCGCCGAATGAGTTGTTTTTTCTCAGACAGAACAATTTCAACCTCTTTATCAGTTAGCTTACCTGCAGTTACATGGGCTTTGCGGTAAACTTTCTCAGCTTCATCTTTTGTTAAACCTAGGGTAGCTTTCAGGAGTTTTTCCCTGGTTTCCGTGTTGATGCGCTTAGAACGGCTCTGCTCAAGTTGGGCAGACAGTACCTGATTGAGTTCTGTCATGTCCGGTAGGGGGAAGTCAAGGACCACTACTTCCTTTTCTAGCTCGATAGGTACTTCTTGCACTGGAGACATCAAGATGATTGTCTTGTTTGTGTTTTTGAAGTTAGCGATCGCATCGCGTAAACACCGGGTTACTTCTGGAGAATCCTTAAAGGGGTGCAAGTCCTTAAAGATGTAAATACTGCCACTAGCATTTGGCTCTCTGTGCCGAATTACCCATTCGATCGCCGATTGCGGTGATACCGTGTTAGACTGTACTGTGTTACGGGCTTGATCCTTGCTGTATTGGGTCAGTCCCCTTGTTACTGTCCAAACGTATACTTCCCGCTGGCGCTTCGAGTTCTGTGCAATGGTGGCGATCGCCTGCTCAGACCGCTCCTCCTCGAAAGTCACGAGGTAGATCAGAGGATATCGAGCTTCAATTAGGATACTAAGTTCTTCTTGCATAGTCCTCGATCCAGGGTAGAGACGGTACAACGTTTACTAATGGTGTTTCCCCATATCCGATTGTGAGCACGACATCGCACTATCATCGAAGCTAGGTTTTTTGACTTCCTCAACAGGGAACGAGTTCTTCTTCCCCTGTGTGGGCAGTGGTTGGACCCACTTCTCGCACTTGCGTAACCGAAATTTCTTCGTCCGACAGTACAGTGGGTTGGTTCTTGAGTGATACCAATTCGCCTTGGTCTATGACCACAGAACTGGCACACTCGGGACAGGCATAAACCTTGTGGCTATGTCCGCGTAGTCCTTCTAACTCATCTACGATTTCTGGGTGGGTGAGATAGAAGACAAGAGCTTTTTCAGCTAGAGCGGACATTGGTTCCGATTCAACTGCTGCCTTGATTTTGAGTTGGCGATGCAGTTGAGGTGGAATATAGAGTGTTACCTTTTGCTTACTTTGCATAGGACAGTGAACTTGTGTACCCGGGTATGTATGACAACATAGCGGGTATTTTTTGAGATGTCAAGCAGTTATGCTGCTATAACGTCAAACTTGTAATATTTCGTTACAATTATCCCCAAAAAAACCAAAAAACCACTGGTGGGGTGGGTAAATTGACGGCACAGGGCTGGGGTAGCGATCGCTCAGTTTCTCCTCCTGGGCCAGGGAATAGAGGGTTCAGCGACTAATTTTTGAGAGACAGCCCTCGCGCCGTAACGGTTGAGGTGGCTAGGGTCTACAAAATAATCGTATTGGGTGAGAGCCCTTTGGGAGAGGTCAACAAACAGGAACCCCTGCTGTCGGGAAAGGTATATCATCCGATCGCGGAATTGACGTTCCGCAGACCAGCGCACAGAGTCCAAATAGCCTTGGGTGAGGGGAAGGTTAACCAAGACTAGGGAAATATTGCGGCCGCGAGTAAAGGCGACGACAGAATCAAAGGCTCTCGCTTGTACTCCCTCTAGGTTAAATGATTGATAGTCTCCGTCATAGCGACCTGAGACATAAGGACGACGTTGATAATAGGTATTAGGATTATAGCGATCGCTTAGGGGTAGGAATCCTTGAGCATCAATGTTATCAAGAGATATGGGAGTGAGATTAACGGGCTGTTGTCCAGAGCGATAGACTAAATCTGTTAGTTCCCAGTCTGCTGATGAGTCCCCCATGATCGGATCTAAGGTGATATCCGGCTTGGCTTGGTAAAAATTGAATTTTGACCCCCTAGCCACACAAAGCGCTGGGAACTCGTGACAGGTGGTTGGGTAAGGTTGTGCTTGGGCTAGTTGGGGGCGGATACCAGAACCTATGCGTTGATGTCCCGCAGATGCTAAAACTGCTGCAAAGGTGCGATCAAAACGACCACTATTAAAGGCTCGCACTCCGTCAGCCCACAGAATCATCGGAGGTAAATGCTCTGGGGGTAAGATTTCCCTAATTAAATAGTTTACTAACTGGGCTGTAGCGCCGTTGATACCAAAGTTGAAAATTCTTAGGTTTCCGTAGCCTCTAGCTGTGAGGGAACGCTGCATTTGATTAGGATCTACTCCCTGAAGGGCGCGGGAACTGCCGACAATTAAAATGTCTGGCGTGCCAACAGTGCTTAAATAGGATAGATATAGCTCTAATTGGCGATCGAAAAGTTCGCTGTCAAAACTGGGAAAAGCGCTTACTGACCTACTTCTGGCGGCTTGTTGTTGAGAGTAGGTCAGGTTACGCATATACTCTACTACTTTTCTTTCGGCAAAGCTGCGCCGGGGACTGCGGGGAGGGACGGCTTGCATCCATGCTACAGCTTGCACCCATTGACGGGCTACTTCGTCCCAATCTTCCTTGGTGCGGGCGTTTTGGGCTAAATTGGAGGCTCTCAGAGCAAAACGCACTGATTCATCAAAGGGGTTGGTTTCGACGCAGTGATTGGATTTGGATATAATTTGATTGGCTGACCGGGCGATCGCATTGGGGACTGATTCTGATTCAGACACTTGGGCGGCGATCGCTTTTTCCGATACTTGGCTAAGTGTAGCCGACTGTTGAGACTGGGAACATCCAGCCATAAGTACCATCGGCAACAGGGCTAAAATTTGGGTGGTGAACCGGAGACTATAGAATCTACTCATCGATGTTTTGACAAATGACGCTGAATACAGACCAGTTGGGTTTTAACTTTTCCGTCTGGAGAAGCCACTAATTTTGATAAGGGTTTGATTTCCTATCTGCTTACCTAATTATGTCGGCTCAGGCTCCAATTGTGGGGAAGGATCGCCAAGGGCGATCGCACTCTTTAAGTTAGCTTAATTGGGAACCATTAGGCTCGGCTATTTGTAAACGTCTCTATTTACCACTTGTTTATCATTACATATTTTAGGATATTATGGTAACTATTAACTGGAATTGACTAGACTCATGAATATTATCATTATTGGGAGTGGCTTAGGCGGACTGGCGGCGGGGATTCGGTTACAGGCTTTAGGTCATCAAGTAACTATTTTGGAGAAGCGAGATAAACCCGGAGGGCGGGCTTATTGCTATCAGCAGGATGGTTTTACCTTTGATGGTGGTCCTACCATTATTACCGCACCTGGGTTAATTGAGGATTTATTTACTTTAGCCGATCGCTCCATGTCTGATTATGTAAAATTAGTCAAACTTGACCCTTTTTATCGGGTCAGATTTCCCGATAGTTCAGTATTTAACTATAATGATAATTATCAGGAACTTATCGAGCAAATTCGAGAGTTTAATCCTGGAGATGTACAGGGATATCAACAATTCTGTCGGGCGGCGGATTTAGTCTTTAGTAAAGGATTGCCTTTGATGACTAAACCTTTTCATAAATTTAGGGAGATGCTCAAAGTTGCGCCAGCCATGATACAACTTCAATCCTATAAATCCGTGGCGGGATTTGTGAATCAATATATACAGGATGAACGGTTACGCCAGGTGTTTAGTTTTCATCCTTTATTGATTGGTGGAAATCCTTTTAATAGTACATCGATTTATGCCATGATTCATAAACTTGAACAGGTTTTTGGGATTTGGTTTGCTATGGGGGGGACGGGTGCTTTGGTGGCGGCTTTGGTGCGACTTTTTGAGGAGATAGGGGGGGTTTTATGTCTCAATGCGGAAGTTGAGGAAATTGTGATTGATGAAGACACCAGAAAAGCCAAAGGCGTGATTTTGAAGAGCCAGGAAATGTTAGAAGCTGAGGCGGTAGTGAGTAATGGTGATGTGGCGTTTACTTATCTCAATTTAATCTCACCCAAATTTAGGAGAAAATATAGCGATCGCCAAATTAAAAGCCTGCGCCATTCAATTTCTCTATTTGTAGTTTACTTTGGCACCAATAGACGTTATAATAATATGGCACACCATGAAATTATCATGGGGCCGAATTATCGAGAATTAATGGATGATTTGTTTAAACGAAAACACCTATCATCAGATTTTTCTCTGTATTTACACCGTCCTACTGCCACTGATCCATCCTTAGCGCCAGCGGGTTGTGATTGTTGGTATGTGCTATCTCCAGTTCCTAATTTAGCAGGAGATACGGACTGGAAAATCATGGCAAAACCCTATCGCGATCGCTTAATTCAATTTTTAGAAAATCAATATATGCCCAATTTATCCCAACATATTGTCACCGAAAATTGTATAGACCCTCTGCATTTTCAAAATACCCTAAACAGCTATTTAGGAAGTGCATTTTCCCTAGAACCCACCTTAATGCAGTCGGCTTGGTTTCGTCCCCATAATGTGAGTGAAGATATCCCTAATCTGTATTTTGTCGGGGCGGGAACTCATCCGGGCGCTGGTATTCCCGGAGTGATAAGTTCGGCTAAAATTGTATCTGATTTAGTGGGGAAAGCGTGATTTTTAAACCGGACACAAATTAACTAAAATCGCCAAGCTGAAATTAAAGGAGTAGCCATTTTGCAGATTACATTTTTAGGCACAAGTTCAGGAGTTCCCACGCGATCGCGAAATGTTTCGAGTATCGCCCTACGTCTTCCCCAAAGGGCAGAACTTTGGTTATTTGACTGCGGAGAAGGAACCCAACATCAGTTTTTGCGTAGTGAATTAAAAGTCAGCCAACTGAGTCGTATTTTCATCACCCATATGCACGGTGATCATATTTTTGGTTTAATGGGATTACTAGCCACCTGTGGTTTAGCCGGAAATGCTAACCGCATAGATATCTACGGACCCCCTGAATTAGAAGATTACTTAAAATCCTGCACTCGCTATTCTCAAACCCACTTTTCTTATCCGGTAAAAGTCCATCGCGTTAAACCGGGAATAATTTACGAAGACGAGGAATATATTGTCAGTTGTGGACCTCTCAAACATCGAGTTCCCGCCTTTGGATATCGGATCGAAGAAAAGGATCGCCCCGGACGTTTTTATGTCGAAAAAGCTCAAGCCTTGGGGATTCCACCCGGACCGATTTATGGTAAACTGAAAAATGGGGAAATCGTCACCCTTCCAGATGGTCGTCAAATTAATGGTTCTGCTCTTTGTGGAAAACCAGAAATCGGCCGTAAATTCGTTTATTGTACGGATACGGTCTTGTGTGATGGGGCGATCGAATTAGCTGATGGTGCGGATGTTCTCATACATGAGGCTACATTTTCTCATCTTGATGCTGACATGGCATTTCAGCGACTGCATTCTACCTCTACAATGGCGGCGCAGGTGGCTTTGGCTGCGGGGGTCAAAACTCTATTAATGACGCATTTTAGCCCCCGCTATGCACCGGGAAATGATATAGTTTTGGAGGATTTGTTAAAGGAAGCTAGGGCAATTTTTCCCAATACCAAAATGGCCTATGATTTTATGAGTTATGACATTCCCAGAAATCAGGAATTAGTAATAGCTTCTTGAAATCCCTGTACTAGGTAATCAATACCAGTAATAGCTGTTCCGACCACGATCGCATTAGCCCCTAAAGCGATCGCCTGTTTAGCGAAAGTCGGGGAACTAATACCCCCCTCGCAAATCACCGGACAATCAAGCTGTTTAACCAATTGACTAAGAAGTTCAAAACCTGGGGGCGATAGGTGTTTAGTCGCCTCTGTGTAGCCATAGAGAGTGGTTCCCACACAGTCCGCCCCCGCTTCAACCGCTGCTATTGCTGCTGCTAAAGTATCTATATCAGCCATCACTGGTTTAGCTAATTTTTGATGAATTTGGGCGATTAAAGATGCCACAGTTTCCCCGTCTGGGCGGTTTCTTAAAGTCCCATCAATGGCAATAATATCAGCCCCAGCTTGAGCGATCGCCGCCGCCTCTTCAAACCGAGGTGTAATATAAACAGAAAACCCCGGAAATTGTCGTTTCCATAGCCCGATAATGGGTTGAGCGACCTGTTGGCGCACCGCCGCGATATGGGCGGGGGTATCAATTCGCACCCCTACCGCCCCCCGTTTAACTGCCGTTTTGGCGATCGCTGCGATAATTTCCGGGTCATGTAAGGGGGAGTCAACAGGGGCTTGACAAGATACAATTAAGCCAGACGGAAGGGTTAACATAGATATTTTTTAGATACCAATAATCCTGGTTAAATTATAACAGCTATTGCATCAATTTAATCCTCATAATTTTTGCCCAGGTTTAAGGATTCGATTTGATTCAGTAGTTGATTAGGTAATATAGGTTTATTCAAACATTTATCAACCCCGAATTGTAAGGATTGTTCCTGTTCATCGCTGTTGGTAGTAAGGGCAACAATTTTAATTTTCTGGGTAGTGGCATCTTCCCTAAGATGACGAACAATATCATAACCATCTTGTCCTGAAATATGTAAATCCATCAAAATCGCATCTGGTTTAAGAAGTTCAATAGTTGCCAAAGCCGTTAAACCATCCATCAACCATACCACTTGATAACCGGCTGCTGTTAGTAATTCACAGATTAAAGTCGCGGTTTCCTCATCATCTTCAATCAAGACCAATCTACCTTGAGGACTATCTGTATACATAGACGGCAGAGAGGTTTTGTAGTTAGAATTATTTTTGTCAATTAAAGGTTGAATAGGGATGTAAACCGTAAATTTAGTACCTAAGCCAATGACCGATTCAAATTGAATGCTACCGCCATGTAACTCCACCAATTGCTTAGTCAAAGCCAACCCTAAACCCGTGCCACCATATTGGCGGCGGTAGGGAGAATCTAATTGTTGAAACTTCTCGAATAATAGGGATTGTTGTTCTTTAGAAATGCCAATACCAGTATCTTTAACTTGAAAGATAGCCATTTTGTCTTTCCGGGAAACTGTGAGGGTGACGCGACCACCTTTAGGGGTAAACTTAATAGCATTACTTAATAGGTTGAGCAAAATTTGTCTAACCCGGCGATAGTCTGCCCGAAAAAGGTCTTGATCAACCTTCATTTTTAAGTAGAGATTCACTCCTTTTTCTTTGGCAAAATCTCGCAAAGTATGTAAACATTGTTGCGCCATTTTTCCCAGGGAGAATTGGCTAATTTTTAGGACGGTTTTACCAGATTCAACTTGGGAGAGATCGAGAATATCATTAATCAAAGCCAGTAGATTTTCGCCGCTATCGTGAATAGTTTGCAGATAATGTTTTTGCTTTTCTAGGGGTAGGGCGGGAAAATTCTCAGGCTGACTATATAACCTCAATAAAGTCGATGAAATGCCAATTACATGGGTAAGCGGTGTTCGTAATTCATGACTCATAGTGGCTAAAAATTCACTTTTAGCACGGTTAGCACATTGAGCGGCTAAGAGGGCATCATGAAGGGCTTGGGTGCGTTCTTTAACCCGTCTTTCTAAGGTTTGTTTTTGTTGCTGAACTTGGGCGTACAGTTGGGCTTGATAGATAGCGATCGATAGATGTTGAGTAATTTTACTAATAAATTTTTGCTCGGTTTCTTTCCATTGACGATCGCTAAAACACTGATGAGCAATTAATAGACCCCAAAGCTGTTTTTGTACTAAAATTGGAGCCACCAGTTGCGCCATAACCTGCTTTTGTTGTAAAATCGCATACAATTCCGGGGATGACTGATAGTGCAGTTTAATATTAGGGATGCAATGGATGATAGATTTTTGATAGTATTGTTGACATTCGGGAACTTGAGCAAAGCAGCGATCGGCTTGTTCCCAGTCTAGGAGTGAGGCGATCGCATCAGAGGATTTAGCCTCATAGGTAATACTTCCGTGAATCGGATCATGGCGATCGGCTTCTGGGGTGGGGATTTCGGTATTTAAGTCGGGTTCTTCTAATTCAGGAGATAGGTCTTTAGGATGATCACCGGTCTGGACATGATAGGTGTTTAACTGATAAATCACCAGACGATCAACCTGCAAAAATTCGCGCAACTGTTCGACTGCGGTTGACAAAATTACCGACAGGTCAAGACTCTGGCGAATCTGGGTCGTCACTTGATTTAAAAGTCGCTCTCTTTCCAGTTGCTTATTTAGGGAATCATCCACAGGCTTAGTAAATATTGCGATCGCACAGATTTAAGCAAACACAGATTTTTGCTGTACACTCTAAAGATAGCACCAAACCACTCTACCTCATTTAGATCGCTTCTGATCAGGGTTCGATTCAGGGTTTTTCTCTCTCCATGTGGCTGATGTAGGCGTTTTCAGGGTCAGATTTGTTGCAATATTGTTTTAATATTTTGTGTAATAGTGGCTATCAGATTCTCTGGTAGGCTGATCCACTTTTTTGACCTCAACGATTAAGCCTATCTCCAATGGCGATCACAGCTTGGACCTGGTTTGATTGTATTTGTCTAAAAAATATAACTTTATGACTCAGCAATTATCCCTCACCCTTAACTCAACTCTCGCCGACCTAGCATCCCATAATTATCAGGTTAGTTCGGTGACTAGATCAGATATTGTAGCTAAAGAACTCTACCAAAATCCCGAACTTCCCGGTGTATTAATTATCGACGATTCCGAATTAATAGGGATGATTTCCCGCAGCAAATTTTTAGAAAAAATCTATTTACCTAATTGGGAGGAAATCTACAGCAACCACCCCATTCAGAAACTCTTAGATTTTACCCGGATTCCTCCCCTGATGTTGTCGTCAGATACGCCCATTAATGAAGCAGTACAACTGGCGATGAATCGGTCTATTAATCTGATTTATGAGCCTATTGTCCTCATCTGTGATCACCATGAATTTCGGTTGATAGATTTTCGGATTCTTTGTCAAGCCCAAACCTTAATTTTACAGAAATCTCGTCAAATAATTGAACAGCAAGAACAGACAAAGCAGAAGTATTTTAACCTGTTAAATCAGGAAAAACAACGGATTAATGAGGCGAATCATAATCTCAATATTGAGAAAAATATTATGAAAAAGCTATATCAAAGTCGTTTTATAGAAAGAGAAAATGCCATTAATCAACATTATCAAAAAATCCTCAAAATTTATCAAGAAATTGTCCAGACTGGTCGGCTGGTTTCTAAGGAAAGTCATCGCGAATTTCATGCAATTTTTATCGGCGCTAATTCTATTCATAAAAATTCGGAAGATTTAGAGTCAGTGATTAAAAATATTTCTAGGGATTTGGAAACTATTAATTCCGCTTCGACAATTATGGCGGAAATTGTCCAAAAAGTCCGATATCTCTCGGTACAGGCTTCGGTTTTAACTTATCAACAAAGTTCGACTAATCAAACAGTTTTAAGTCAAATTAACCTAGAAATGAATCGACTGGTTAAACAAACTCTTGATTTAAGCCAACAAATGAATAATGTTTCTAGTCATTTTAAAGTTCATATTAATAACCTGAAAGATATCGCTCATAAAGAAGACGAAGTTACCCGCAAAATGATTTTAAACACTCAACGCGCTGAAATGGCGATCGCTGAATTGGATCAACTACTAGAAAACCCTAATCTAGGTTTAACTAATCTAATTCCGAACCTATCGAATAATAATTAATTGCATATAGTTAATACAGTCGGCTACTATCTGATTTTATGTTTCTGGGGTGTCAACTTCTTCTGTCTCCACTTCGGTGGGAGTTTCCGTAGGAGTTTCCGTGGGAGTTTCCGTGGGAGTTTCTGGAGATAATAAATCTTCGGAATCTTTAGCCATAATCCACTCATATAGGGGGTGACTAATAGCATCTCGCGCCGTCTTAGAAATTACTAAAATCGAGATATTTTCTGGTAAAGTTTCGGGAGGATTGGTCATTGCATAAATTGCATCACCACTAAAATCAGACTTACCCAAAACTAGGCGATGAGTAGTTTCATCTCGTAGTTGAATTTGGATCGAATCTTGAGGATCAACCAATCCATAATCCTCTAATTGTGATTTAGAAATGGTTAATTTCCTAATACCTGAGTTAGGATTAGATGCAATTCTCTGGCTATTTACCAATTGATTTAAAACGGCATTCACCCTCGCAATATTAGCGGGATATTCCATAGGTTCAAGCATTTTCCAGGGGGTGATTGCATCAGTTTCATCTTCCCCAACTCGTTGAATTTTTAAAGTGCGATCGCCTGTTTCTATAACCAGAGATTGGATATCATCTTGAGAAACATCAAAAATCCGATCTTGTCTAGCTTGGATTTCTTGCTGTTGAGATTTTCCGCGAATTTCTACCACATAAACACCCCCCGCTAATACCAAAGCAATAATCATTAAAATCCGGGTTGATTGCTGCAATTTCATAACTAAACCTCCACATCAATGCCATTTTATCGTCGCCGCCACCAGAGGAAAGCTGATACAGCAAATCCCATGAACGGGAAAATCACTAAAGCCATCCAACTTAACAACCGACCTAATGGGGGAGTCATCAAAATCCGACGGCTAGTAACAGATTTAACCCCGATAGATAACACTTCTTGGTCTGGTTGACTCAGCCAAACAATAGTATTTACAAATATATCTCTATTGAGTTGTTGTTCAAGCCAGCCATCAGTCGCAAATTGAGAGTTTCCGAATACTACCAGTCTGGCTTCTTGAGCAGTGGCTGTGGTTTCCTCGGTGTCTGTGGTTTCCTCAGTTTCCGCAGTTTCCGCAGTTTCCTCAGTTTCCTCAGTTTCCGCAGTTTCCGCAGTTTCCGCAGTTTCGGTAGTTTCCACAGTTTCCGCCGTGGGAGTTTCCGCAGTTTCGGTAGTTTCCGCAGTTTCCGCCGTGGGAGTTTCTGTGGTTTCCTCAGTTTCGGTAGTTTCCGCCGTGGGAGTTTCTTGGGGGTTTAAAACTCGGGTTAAAGCCACTCCCAAAGATAGAGGACCTTCGCGATCTGTTTCCGGGTTAAATTCTAATCTTCCCTCTACTAAATTACTTTCCGCCCAACTTTGTGTATCTGTCCAAATTATGGGAGTTTCAGTAATTCCGTCTACGGGGCGAGTTTCCACAGGACGCGCTGACGGAAACAGAGATATATTATTACCAAAATCTCTAGTAATAGGATGATCGCCATATTCGCGGACAATGGGAACTGTGAGACCTAAACCAACTAATCGACCGCTACCAGTTGCGTCAATAGCAATGCGATCGTCTAATTTTACTCCCCATTTATCCAATAAATTATCTAACCCTGGGTCAGTTTTCGGGTCTAGCATTAATAGCAAACCGCCGCCATTGTCAAGGAAATCAATTAAGGCGTTAACTTCCCCTTCAAATAGCCTTTGTTGAGGACCTGCTACCACAATCACATTGGCATTTTCGGGAATTCCTGTGGCTTGTGCTAGGTTGAGAGGTTCAACTACAAAGTTTCTTTCTTTGAGACTATCAACAGCCTGTTGAAAGCCTCCTTGTCCGGCTTGAAGTGGTCTTTGTCCGTGACCTTGGAGGAAATAAATTTGGGAAGTGCGATCGCTAAAAATTTGTTCAATACTATTAGTTAATGTAACTTCCGTTAGTGGTTGTCTTCCTTCCCGGCGAATAAGTTGGCGACGGCTTCCGGCTTCCAGATGAATTTCACCAAAATTTCTCACCCCAAATTCTTGGGCTAGACCTGGTTGCATTTGTGGATCAATAAACTCGTAACTAAATAAGGCTGGGTTCTTTTCTCGGTAGCGGTCTAATAATGATTTAGTTTGAGGATTTTGGGTCGGGTCAAATACCCAAACTTTTAAGGGTTCAGGAAGGTTGGTAACGATAGTTTGGGTTTGGGGTGCGAGGGTAAATTGTTGATTTTCAGTTAAGTCAATGCGAACTGGGTTCCGTACTGCAATAATATTAATTGAGGCGATAATTACAATCACGGAAACTGTTGCCACTAGGGCGTTAGTCCCGGCTTGAGTAGACCTACGATTCTTTAATCGTTTGTCTTTTAGGTCAGTTTCCCAATAACCTTTTAGGGCTAACCACACCCCGATAATTACCACCCCAGTGATGATTAAAGCTAGGGGAACTGGCTGCCATATTCCCGATACGAAACCCGCTGATAAACCAGCGATCGCAATCATGGGACCTAGCCAAAATGAGTATTTAAAAACTTGCCAAAGAATTCGATTTTTTTTCATAAAACATTTTACGATCGCTGAAAGCGAAACGCATCAATAGACTGGGCGGTGAGAAACACCCCTAACACTACATAACTCCCAAATAACACCAAACTCCTGATCTCAATAACTCCTTGTACTAAATTAGTATAATTAGAGATTAATGATAAATGGGAGAGAGCATCTCCTAGGGGTCCTCCTACAGCTTGACCAATGATATCGACAACCCATAAAAATAGCACTAAGGCAAAAGTACCGATCGCCGAAAGTAAGGTGCTATCGGTTAGGGAAGAAATAAACATTCCCAGGGATAACACACCAGCAGCCAGCAAAATTAACCCCAGATGAGAGACTATCATAATCCCCGGAGACATGGGAGGGCTAGATACGCTCAAGGCGATCGCCTGTAGCACAAACAGCGGTAAAATCATGGTACTATAGAAGGTGATAACTCCTAGTAATTTTCCCGTAGCTACTCCCCAGTTAGTAATCGGAGAAGTCGCCAACAGTTCTAGGGTTCCGCGTTTGCGTTCTTCTGCATATAATCCCATTGATAACATAGGCAGCACAAACAGAGATATGGTTCCCATAAGCCTCAAAAATACTTGCAGAAACTCATAGGATAAATCAATGGGCGGTTCCGTTAAACCCATTTGATCTCTCAAAGCTACTTGTTGAATCAGTCCATCAGGTCCTAACAGAATAGCGATCAAAAAGTATCCAGTTAGTAGCCAAAAAATTCCGGCGATCGCATAAGCCAACGGAGAGGCAAAATATCCCTGGAGTTCTTTGCGATAGATGGCGATGATATTACTAAAAACGACTAGCATAGTTTAATATCAGTTTAAAGTTTAAGCAGAACCGGAGCAATCATCCGTAGCTAACTATTAATTATCAACTGTTTCTTCTTCTGGCTGGTCTTCTTCTAGCTGGTCTTTGGCTATCTCCTCAGACTCGGGTTCATCCTCAGAAGGCGATCGGGTGATCGTCACTTCTTCTTGGGAGGTAAGAGTTAGGAAAACATCCTCTAAACTAGCACGAGTGCGCCGCATTTCATGAACTTTTATTCCCTCAGTCACACAGGCTGCTATCAGCTCAGGTCCGGGTTCCCTGGTAGTTTCACAGACAACCTGTAACCGCTGGCGTGGTTCAGTGGGAGATGTTGGTAATAGGTCAACTATTTTGACTCCAGGAACTGCTAACAGAGAGTTTAGGGTTTCCGCTTCTATTTCTCCCTCTACTTCTATCTCATACCCTGCTCCCGCCGTCAACTTCTCCATAAGATTCTCTGGAGTTCCGGTCGCTACAATTTGACCCTTATTGATAATTACCACCTGGCTACAGGTCATGCTTACTTCAGGTAAAATATGGGTAGATAGGATAATCGTATGGTCTCCGGCTAGACTCTTGATTAAATTCCGCACTTCGATGATTTGGCGCGGATCTAACCCCACTGTCGGCTCGTCTAACACTATCACAGGTGGATCATGCACGATCGCCTGAGCTATTCCCACCCGCTGACGATAGCCTTTAGATAGTTTACGAATTAGACTCCGGCGGCGATCCAATATACCGCAGCGTTCCATAGCCGCTTCTACTCGTAAAGGGCGATCGCCCGCCGCCACCCGTTTAATCCTCGCCACAAAATGCAGAAAACCCTCAACCGTCATATCAGGGTACAATGGGGGTGTTTCCGGCAGGTAGCCAATTCTCTCCCGCACCGCCATTGATTGTTCGTGGACTTCATATCCAGCAATTCGGGCTGTTCCATTTGTGGCTGGTAAATAGCCTGATAAAATACGGAGAGTGGTAGTCTTTCCTGCGCCATTGGGTCCCAAAAACCCTAAGATTTCCCCCGCTTTCACAGAAAAGGATACATCCTCAATGGCTGGAGTTGTGCCATAAATTTTGCACAGATTCTCAACTTCAATCATGGGTTATGTGCTATCGGTCTGGGAATAATCACCTTTAACATTAACTGATTTCGGGACTTTCCTGATTATTTCTTGGTTCAGTTTTCCCCTCTTGCTTCTTGTGTTGATTTTTTAGTCATGAGTATAGCTACGCCACCCTGGTAGATTTAATCTAGGCGATCGCTCCTCCCCTTGTCAACCCCTAATTATTCCTTAAAGGCGACGATGTTAGTTTTAACGGTGTTTCACAATAGGCGTAGACCCTCTCAAACCCTATCAAAATGCTATACTATTTGCCATAAACTGCGATGAGAAACTACTGACTATGACCATCGCCCAATCATCAGAACAGGGAATTACTACCCTTCCCGATCATACCCAACTCCCCGACTCCGACGGTACTTTTGTGAAAAACTTTCAGGAGCATCCCCAAAGTATCTTATTGACTGATTCCATTCAATCAAAACTAGATAGTATACACCCAGACCAGCAATATGCTATAGGTCAAGATTGTGGTATCTATTGGCGGCTGACAGAACCCCCAGAACGCGGGGCGGAATGTCCAGACTGGTTTTATGTTCCCAACGTTCCCCCCAGCCTCGACGGAAAATTCAGACGTTCCTATGTATTATGGCAGGAATATATCCCCCCTTTAATTGCCATAGAATTTGTGTCCGGTGATGGTTCCGAAGAACGCGATCTCACTCCCTTATCTAAAATTTCTGGAGAACGTCAAAAACCCGGTAAATTTTGGGTATATGAACAAGTTATCCGTCCGGCTTTCTCTGCTATCTATGAAGTCCAAAAAGCCAGTGTAGAAGTCTATCACCTAGTGGAAAATCACTATGAGTTAGTGGCGGCGAATGAAAGAGGTCACTATCCCATTCACTCCATGGGTGTAGAATTAGGGATTTGGCGGGGACAGTATAGCAACGTAGAATTGCCTTGGCTGCGTTGGTGGGATAATCAGGGTAATTTGCTATTAACGGGGGATGAACGGGCTAGAATTGAACGTCAGCGGGCGGAAAATGAACGTCAGCGGGCGGAAAATGAACGTCAGCGGGCGGAAAATGAACGTCAGCGGGCGGAACAAGCCGAAGTAGAGTTACAGCAGGAACGCCAACGGGCGGAAAGACTAGCGGAGTTATTACGCGCCCAGGGAATTAACCCGGAGGAACTTTAAATAACTGTAAATAGAGGCGATCGCACCTACCTGGTTTTGAGAAAAGCCTAGAGGCGATCGCCTGTTTACAGAAAAGTTTGATAAGTTCCTTTTTAGGGAATGACAATAATTGAGCCAAACTGATGAAAATGATTGTCTAAACTGAGAGCTTTGCTGATGTTTAATTTTTCGATAATGACTTTGCTGCTACAATCGGTAAAACTCCACTCTTTATCTGAAAATTGCCTGAAAAGTTGCCATGTTAACTGAATGTCTGCTTCGCTGAGAAAGTAGAGTTTACCAAGCTGACCCGAAAAAAATGCTTTTCCCATAGCAAGCGATCGCGCCGTTTATTTTCTGGCTCTTAACAGTGTCAGTGTTTCATCAACAATATAGTCTGTTGTCAGAAAAGCCTCGGTATTTTGACGCATCCACATACTGACCGCCTGATGATAGGGATCTGAAGGAACGACACTAGCAAACCAAGCACTCGTATCTACGAATATCATGATTTATTTCTGATGGGAATAGAGAATGCGATCGTGGTCGCATCCAGAAAAATTTTCGCGATCGCCTTCTAAAGGTAATGCGGCAATTTGAGCTAAAATATGGGCGGGATTTTTGTTCTCCTGAGTTGAGTCATTAGCACTAATGATTACTTGAACTGATGTTCCTTCTGGTAGATCGACGGGCTGCAGGAGTCGCAGCATTCCTTGTTCATAAATGGCTGGGAGTGTAAATGTCATGGTTCTCAATCAAATAGTCCTAGGGATTTTTAGTAAATTATAAGCGATCGCGCCTACCATGAACCAAGGCGATCGCCTTCTCAAATCCTATCAAAATGCTATACTATTTGCCATAAACTGCGATGAAAAACGATTAACTATGACCATCGCCCAATCATCAGAACTGGGAATTACCTCACTTCCCGATCATACCCAACTCCCCGACTCCGACGGTACTTTTGTGAAAAACTTTCAGGAGCATCCCCAAAGTATCTTATTGACTGATTCCATTCAATCAAAACTAGATAGTATACACCCAGACCAGCAATATGCTATAGGTCAAGATTGTGGTATCTATTGGCGGCTGACAGAACCCCCAGAACGCGGCGCGGAATGTCCAGACTGGTTTTATGTTCCCAACGTACCCCCCAGCCTCGACGGAAAATTCAGACGTTCCTATGTATTATGGCAGGAATATATCCCCCCTTTAATTGCCATAGAATTTGTGTCCGGTGATGGTTCCGAAGAACGCGATCTCACTCCCTTATCTAAAATTTCTGGAGAACGTCAAAAACCCGGTAAATTTTGGGTATATGAACAAGTTATCCGTCCGGCTTTCTATGCTATCTATGAAGTCCAAAAAGCCAGTGTAGAAGTCTATCACCTAGTGGAAAATCACTATGAGTTAGTGGCGGCGAATGAAAGAGGTCACTATCCCATTCACTCCATGGGTGTAGAATTAGGGATTTGGCGGGGACAGTATAGCAACGTAGAATTGCCTTGGCTGCGTTGGTGGGATAATCAGGGTAATTTGCTATTAACGGGGGATGAACGGGCTAGAATTGAACGTCAGCGGGCGGAAAGGGCAGAAGTAGAGTTACAGCAGGAACGCCAACGGGCGGAGGCTGAACGCCAACGGGCGGAAAGACTAGCGGAGTTATTACGCGCCCAGGGAATTAACCCGGATGAACTGTAATATAAAGGTGGGTTACTAAGTCAACTTGAATAGGGGAGAGGGGGTATTTGAGAAGTTGAAAACGGTGTTATTTTGGGATATTGACGGGACGCTTTTAAACACTAAAGGGGCGGGGCGGCTGTCGATGGAGGTAGCGATCGCAGAACTGACAGGCGATCGCACGGATTTGTCAGCTTTGAATATGGCGGGATTGACAGATTGGGATATTTGCAGCAGGATTTTAGAAAAGTGCAATCTTGAACCGACGGCGGAAAATATCGAACAACTTCAGAAACTCTACATTAAACATCTCCCCGAAATGTTGCTGCGATGTCGGGGATATGTGTTGGCGGGAGTGCGGGAAATTTTGGAGAATTTGCAACAGCGCACCGATGTTTTATCTTTGGTTTTAACCGGAAGCGTTTATACGAGTTAACTGACTTGGCTGGCGATCGCTTTAGTTTTTCTGTATGATGATTATGGCCATGAGTAATGGCTACTTGACAACCCGTTATTCGTTAGGGCCACAGACAACTCTACTCCCAAGTCCTAACGGATTCTTGTGGCTTTGGCTTGATTGTGCGATCGCGTTTACTTCTTGTCCCTCGTTGTTCACTGCTAAGTATTTTGTAAATTAACTTCATCAATTCATTGTCTCTTGAGTTGACCTCTGCTATTAACTTTTGGTTTTGCTTCATCAAAGACCACACTAAAAATATCACTACCCCATCACTTCCTACCCGTAATAATTCTGGTAAAACATCAGTCGCCATAATCTTTATATTTTTGGTTTTGGATATTTAACGGAAAATAATCTTGATTTTTGGTTAAGTATTTTTCCATGTGGTTGATGTTTATCCATATAAGTTTATTATGGTCTTCTATTTCTCGCCTAAGCGTTGATGATATTCTGTTTAGCTCTTCTCTGTTTCTGTTGACTTGTACTCTAATTATTGTGTATTGAACTGATACATACCAGACCGTACTAATGAGTGAAAGTATCCAACTTATAATTACCGTAATTTTCTCAATTTCAATATCCACGGCGGAATTAACTCCTCTGTTGATGTGGATTTTTAATCACATTTGACTTGGGTTAATTTCAAGACTTTGACCAGATAACGCAGATAGAATCCGAATTATCTGGCAGCTTTAAATTTTCGACCAACTAACTTTTGACGTTCGGGACAATTATACTATTTTCATACTTTTCAAAAAAAGCTAGAGTTCTTTATAACCTCCTAAAAAATGTCCCGTCTAAACTTTCTATTACAGGCCTAATACTTACTGCTGAGACCACATTAATTGCTTTATTTCCTGGTTGTTGGTTGTATACTTACTGTGCTTGATATAATGCCCCTACTAAATGACAAAATTCTACGGTAGCGTCCACACTATCACCGCTTGCCCCCAATGTTTCTAGTAAGGTTTTAAACTGTGAATCATCTGGGAGATGGTCGATTAATTGATTAAGAGAGATGTCCATGTTAACTTACAAAAGCCTCAATTGTTACGTCAAACTTTAGATCCATTGTAGGATGATTTTCGATCCATGTTGCGTTTTTGAAAAAACGGCGGCGAACTCCTAACTTTCTAATCACCGAGGGGTTATCTGTAAACCCTTGAACTGGTGGATAATTAATCAGTTGCGGTTCCTCTGTAACGTATACAGTCCTTTGCTCTGTTATCCAGTCAGAATTTTCAGAATCATTATAATAATGCCCTCGAATAAGCAGCATTGACCTATAGCCATCATAGGGATTTTTCCACCGCCCCCAATCAGTTGAAAATTTAAACCTCAACAATGAGTATTGAGTAACTGGGGGGCTGTGAATTATCCACTCTTGACTTGGCTGATAGCTTGAAGCTATCACCTCCCATGTGCCATAAGCATCAGTAAAACTCATGCTTTACTTGATAACTTGACGACGGTCTAGACTAGCTCTCAATACTGGTTTCCCGTTTAGGGTTTTACCGCCACTATTATAATGATGTAAAGCAGCGTTTACGTTTTCTACGTCGCAAAATATTCTATATGTAATTGGTGGTCTATTAACTCCATTGTTGCAACTAACGCAAAGTCTCACCAATACACCAGCTCGCATTAATTCCCCAGTATCATAAACTGGCTCCTTCTTATTCGCATCAGCGACTGGACCTATTCCCAAATGTGTTACAGTGTTATCGTCATACATCACACTACTAGCTCTAAATACTCGAACCTTAGTGTCATCTACTAATTGACACAGTTTCGTTCTAGCCATTGATATATTTTCCTTTCTCTATTAACGGTAATCAACTCGTACACGATCGCGACATGAAGTTATCACTCCCGTACCATCCCAGGGCTTGTTAGGTAGTATCTGGATGGCTTCAGTAACCTTGTCTGTAGGCACATAAATATCAGCACCATAATACTTATTGTCTTTTCGGTAGTTAATTCGCATCTTCATTAAGAAACCCTCCTGCACAGCTTTATTTGGCTTAAGCATATGTGCATTTACATTTGTTGGATCTGTGTGGGCGGTCATTCCGAGATGTGTAGCAATGCCATTGTACCGATTAGAAAGCCGGGCAGCTACTTTAATGGTTCCCGTACCCCCTGGCGAGGGTGCATCCCAGCTATAAATTGTTGAACTATTTAGAGGGGGCATAGAATACCTGCCTTGTTGCTTTAAAACTGATTACCACTACATTCATAACAGGTATTTTTAGAGCGTGGAACAGTTACGGAAACCTATAGGGTTTCCGAACATACAAGGGAGTTTGTTTGATCTAAAAAAAATATTGGGGTTGTCTTCTAATCGGGATTCCTGTATATATGCCCGTTGTAGTCACAGAGAAGGATAGGCTCGTTGAGCATCTCTAAAAACAATTTCGCCTCTCTAAAATAGACGTGCCCGACCGGACGGCGGCGGGGTGGTTTAATTTTGTTACCCAATATCGTCACTTCTGGGGGCGTGATAGGAAACGCTTGGGTTGGATTTTGGTTGCTCGATGTAAAGACCTTTGAGTTATCAAATTCTATTTCCATCACCCGACAGATTCGCTGATAAAGATTAATCCCCTCTGATGCGCTAGTTGCAAAAACAAACGACTCTAACCCTTGGCGTTTATCTCTGTAGCTAACCGATTCTCTACCCTTGTGAAGACGAAATTGTTCGGGTTGTAGAAAGTTCTGGACAATTCTCTGAGCCAAATTTCTGATGTTAGCCTTAGTTAACAAGTCGCCAGTTCCGTTCGGGTTTTCTGTTTTTCCCACCAAACGGAATCCCACTCTTGCCTCTAATTGTCGGTAGCCTTTTTCCACATCCTCGATCCGTTCCAAAAAGTACAGCACAACCTTGGGAGCGCCCCGGTAACTAATACCCGTCGAGACCGTGCTATCCATCCCCTCACTGCTACCCCCACCCTCGTAGTGGATTTGTAGGATTTGCCTAATTAGCTCCTTGTCGTTCCCCGTCAAGACAACTGATTTGT
The DNA here is from genome assembly GCF_026000695.1 of Limnospira platensis NIES-39. Taxonomy (GTDB): domain Bacteria; phylum Cyanobacteriota; class Cyanobacteriia; order Cyanobacteriales; family Microcoleaceae; genus Limnospira; species Limnospira platensis. Next base: position 4,783,105 of record NZ_AP026945.1, on the reverse strand, counting down.
TCTGAGAGCGATCGGGAAAATATTCTATTGTGCGGTGAAGCCCAACATCTTTTGCTGTTTTTCGGGCTGAAGGTTTCCATTCAATGTAAGCCGGGCGAGAGCCTACCTCATTTCTCCATTTGCTTATTGTTTCCCCAGTGGAATTACTCACATTCGACGCGGGATAGTTAGTTCTTAATGTGGGGAGTTTTGGGTTCACTCTGTAGCGTAGTTCTGGATAACCCGCCGCCCAAACATCAAACCAATCCTCGAATTTTAGATCGCTGGCATTGAGAAGATGATCGATCATCTTCTCCATCCATCCCAGTTGTGACAACTGCAATGCCAAGGCTGACTCAGAGCCAGCCATCAGCAGTTTGTAATCTGGGTTTTTTCTGTCTGGCTGTAGTTGGTAAACGTTCCAGTTAGGTTGTAACTCTATTCGGACTCGTTCCGGGCGTTTATCCGATAGCTTCGTGATACGCCTTTGACGAGCCATCATGATGTAAGTTTGCTGGGTAAGTCTTCCAACGTCTGCCATTGACATCCCTCCTCTCAGGTGATGAATTTATACCGGTATCCACTCCTCATAAGTTCCCTGCTCTGACAACAAATCACCGAGGGTTTCAAAAAACGTAGCCGCCATTGTTTCCAACCCCTCCCATTGTTGCTCATTCACCCAATCAAAATATTCATCTTCTTTAACTTTCGCCCAAGTTTGTTCTACTTTCTCCGAAACAATAAAAGGTGATTGCCCTTCCTTGCCCCAAGTCTCTTCCTTATCCAACAACCTGGCTGCTACTTTTCTGGCGTTAATGTAAGTCATAACAAACAGTGCTTTTTTAACAACCTCTTGCACCGCATACCTCAGCGAGGATAACGCATCCACCAAAGTCTCTTTAATAGTCGGGTTAATCATACACATAGCGGCGATCGCACCTTCCCGAATCCTTAGCGTTGCTGCATTAACCGACTGCCCTACCTTCCCCGCCACCAAACTAGCCAATGATTTCCCGACTGTTTCCCCCAAGGGAACATATAAAGCATTAGCCGCTTGTTTTAAATCGTCCATCATTTTCTTGTCAGATTCTGCCCAATCAAAGTTATAGGCTTGAGAAACCCCTTGGGTCAATCTGCTCATCACTGTAGGTATTGTTACCCCTAAAAAACCGCCAACAAAAGCCGGATGGGCTGCTACTAAACTCCCTACACCCGCACCAACAAACCCTAATGCTTGTCCGCCAACAATCAGCACAGTCCCAGCAATTAAACCACCCGCTACAATCCCGGCTATTTTAGGAACCAGAGGAGCCTCTTGTAGCCATTCTTTGAAAAAACCCCAGTTCCCTTTTTTGATGTTTTCTGCAATAACTAAAGCTCCGCCCTTGACACTACCCGCCCACTTCTTAAAATCAAAGGCTTTTAAACTTTGAATCTGCTGATAAAAAGGGGTCGAAAAAGCATTAAACCACTGTGAAGACATTGCACCGCCAGCTATAGCGGTTGAAGTTAGTTCTCTCTGGTCTATCCCTACAACATTAGACATAATCTTAACCTATATTATCAGCGTCGAATGGTAATAAGTCTTTACTTCGGCGAAATTCAGTTAGATTTTCCCTTGATGACAAATTGTCGGATTTGATTTGGCGATTCATCATCAACTCATCATTAGTTTTTAAGAGGCGGGGGCGCTCTGTTTTACTAGGAGGACTTTTGGGCTTGTCTTTAAACCTCGGTTCTGTCATCGCATTATAATAATTCATCAACCAAGAACGTTTAAACTCTTCAAAGTCGCCGCCCCCAACGGCTGAAGCCATATTTAAATAGTCTAAATGTAGCCGAAAATCCAAGACAGCGATCGCTTCCTCTATTCTGTTGTTGGTATCAGTTCTTAACCCGGCTTTTTCATCTTTTTTAGATGGTGGTTTCCTACCACTACCGGAATCGCTCGGAGGGCGATTAGAACCACGGGGGGGATTTCTTTTGGTCACGATTATGTCCTCATTTTAGCTGCCATATTCAAAATTATCTCATAAAGGTCAGTGCTTTTAAACCTAAACTCATCAACCTCTATTTCATAATCACGAATCTCTAATAAATCGGGCAACATAGCTTCTGTCGTGTCTTCATCGTTTAAATCAAGTTTAGGCTCATGACCCTTTTTACTATCCTTACCGAATCCCTTACCAGCTCCCCAGTGTTTTTTACCAAACACATTAAACTCAATCGGTAAAGTCACCACCTTCGAGATAATAGGAATTCCCAACCCGTCCAAAATCGCCGACGTTCTGTAATATAACTTAGCTAAAGTCCGATACATTCTCGTCATTATATAAGCTAGGCGAATCTGAATATTTAACCGGTTAGCACTATCACCTTTCAACTCAATCAACAGTTCAGTCTGAGCCTTTAATATAGCCCCCAGCGAGTTAAACTTTAACTCTATAGACTGGTCGCCTTTTTGGGCTTTATTCGTATCCTGAACTTTAACAGTAACCGGAGCATCAAAACCATAATTATCTATGGTTTTAAACAGGTCAGACATGATTTCCAGATAATCCTTATTTGCATGATTACCTTTACCTTCTGGTATCATCATATTAGACGGAACTTGGAAGTTCTTCTCTAACAATTTCCTGACCCCTAGGGCTTTATGTATTTCCCGAGTCATCTTAATCAACTCTTCACAGCAGTTTTTGTCCATATCATCTGGTAATATTGGTAAACTTGGCGGTGGCTCTGGTTCAGGTAAATTCTCTGTATAAGGCAGAGGTACCAGGTAAAGGCACCAGTCTATATATCTACGATAAAGTTGATGGCTTATATAGTTACCAGTTTCTGGTTCTATTTGGTTAAAAACTATCGGAGCCACCGCAACATTAATCTGCTGGGCTGATTTCAAATAACTAGGTGAAAGCATCGGGTATGATGTCCATACACGCTGGGGAAACCATGTAGGAGATTTCTTGATATATTCTAGTTGAAATACCGCTTTAACAGTGTTAAAGTATACTCCAACTTGAACATCTCTAAACTGTCTTCTGTCCCATCTCCCAAAAAGCTGTCTAGTCTCCGAAACTGGCACTATTCCCATAAAAGTTATAGACTCGAACGCCCAACGTTCATTTTGAAATTCAAGAGAGCGTATTAAGTTTGATTTTGATGTTATTGTACCCTCACCCTCCGCTATAAAATTTAATCCTGCTTCCGTAAAAGTTGGAAACCACCCCCACAAAAAGAATACTTTTTTAACTAGATAGAGTTCCCCTAACTGGCGAGAATATCCAGCCGGAGGTCGAGGGATATCGAGCTTAGGAGGTCTAAGATCATTTTCATCTTCGCTTGTCTCAATTTCATCTTCCTCTGTTTCCTCGTCTTTATCATCTTCGCAAACATTTCTGGCAAAGGTAACCGTTTTACCCCCAATAGTTACGCTCATCGATTGCTCGCATTCCCCAAGGTAAACCGAGACATTTGCATCGTTGTTACTGTCAATTGTTCCCCCCAAACCTTTGGGGTTTCCATCCTCATCAAGGTCTACAAATCCGCGAGCCGTGCTGCCAATCTTTTCGGTTTTTATCCCTCTCCTAGTTCCACCATCCTGTAAATCCTCAGCTTCTATGCTTGCTTTGGGCAACATTGACCGGGCAAAATCAACTATCCCCCCAACATCTATCTCAATATCACCGTCATCGCGGGGAAACCTTACTCTAACTCTGGATTTATCATCCGCTTCTAATCTTTTGACCTCTCTTTTTATTACATCTACAGCTTGCCTGTAGTTGCGATTTCTAACAATGTCTTTCACCCTCCTGCTTCGCTCTTCTACCTCTCTCATGACAAAAATTCCTCATCCCAATTAATAAATAATTGCCTCCATCCCTCCTCAGACAACACCCGATTATCAGTCAGCCATTCTGGTTCCATCGCCTCGATCGCTTCCAAAGAAACCGAATTAATCGTTTCCCGTTTTTTTAGCATAAAATAAGCATTAGGCAGATACGGGCTTCTCCAAGACCTTAACATGGCAGTGACTGGCAACACTTCTAAAAAATCAAAAGTTTGGCATAGATACTCAATTCTCTCTAACCATTGCTCAACAAGAAAACGATAGTCCCCCCTACTGCTTGAATCTGTTTTAGTTGTTTGTCGATCCGTTTTCGGAAATTCATTAATTGTCCTGTATTGTATGGGAACATTAGCCAAGGCTTTTAACTCTCGAATGAAAGGAAAAGCATCAGATGGAGAACCGGGAAGCAAAAAGTGGCGCTTGTATATCACCTTTTTAGCATAAAGCATTGATGATAAATTACTATCCCACAAATTAACTGCAGCCAGTTCATATTGTCCCGCTGGTAGATGACCTAAATCCTGGGGTTTTTCACTGCTATATAAAACTGTGGTCATTGATAAGAACTCTCCATAATCAGAACAGTTGTCGTTCCCTCTTTTACTTTTGCCCATATCGCGTCAGTTGGTATAAATCCGGCTACATTACCTGGATAATAAATCTGGCCGGGTGGCATTTTGAACGGATGGCTTGTCGCGTTACTCCCCAATGTTCCAAAGCCCCAAAGGAGCTCAATTTCTCCCTGATTTTGGATTTCAAAATAAGCACGGCTTAGATTAGCGGGGGCTATTAACATGGGATTAGGGCTTACAGTGACTGTGTTCATCACTGTATTAGCCGGACGTTTAGCCATCAATATTAAATCTAATTCTACTCTATGTTCTCCCTCGATGTAAAGAGTGTCATAGATGCGATTACTGGCTATTGAACCGCCCCCTAATATGCCGTTGCCATAATCCTTAAAACTTAAACCTAGCCGGTCAAACCTGCCAAATATTTTGACCTCGTTTGCTGTTAAGTAAGGATTAATTAGAGGAACATAAAACCGCCTCCCTCGATTTTGAATGATAGGACAAGCTGCCTCAATCCATGGACCTGTGGCGCTTTTCCTTCTAAGCAATTGCAGCCCAAATTTAGGATGGTTACTCTCTAATTTCATTAATTTAGCTGCTCTTTCTGCCGCCGAATCCTCTGGGTAAAATTCAGGATAAGGAGACCGGGGAAAACTTGGACACCAAACTGAGGCGGTGAGACTTTCTAGGAAGGCATTAGCCCGCCATAGCCATCTAGGGTCAATATTGGCAGATATTGAATTAACGGCACTAGAAACAGCCCCAAGTGTTAATGGGTCATTAACATAATTACTGGCATTACTTTGATTAATTTCAAATGAAAATGTGTCGGTTTCTGAACAGCGATTTTCTGCCATAGTTTAAGGTGTCAATAAGTATGGTTGTGCGGTTGAAGTCATACCATTAGTGTAGTCAATGATTACGGGATAGTCTGTTAAAGTGATGGTGCATATTAATGGATAAGTTCCATTTCCCCTAACGTTAGGTCGGATAGAAAAATCACAATGTTGTTTGGCGGGTTCGGGGTTTAGCTCGAAACTAAATTCTGCTATGTGTTGATGTACAACTAAATGCAGTAAAGCACTAGCTAAATTGGTTTGGTTAAAGGGGTAACTGCCTATACCGGGTTCAAAGGCATCAACAAACGGCTCTTGGACTTTAATCGCGCCACCTTCTATATAAGTTTCTAGCTCGTCAATATCCAGGTTGACAACAGAATCCTCTTCATTGAGAGTTAAATCCATAACGTCTTTTCCTGTGAAGTTAATCGTCAGGTTTTTTTGCCTTTGTAGCAATCGCCGCCCCATAGCTAAGGTTAAGGCTTCTAATGTGGTTTCGGAAAAATCAGGATAGACTCCCGGAGTGATGTTCATGTGAGACAATAGAAGTGGTTATTTTTATTCTACTATAAATGCCGATTCGATTGGCAATGCGTCCTACCGGTGGCGGGGGCGGCGGCGCTTATTATCGCCATATTAAGTCAGGTTATTTTCAACTCACCGCAGGGGAAGAGATTGAAATAGTCCCCGCCACGCCATTATTAGTCCGTCGGGAAATCACCATCCAAGCCGACAATCCTTTTTCTATTCGGTGGGTAGGGTCTGATTTATCCTTACCTGTTTTTGAAAATGGCTTCTACTCCGATGGGAGTGATGGAGGGATTGGTGTTTTAGCAAGCAGCCCCACAACTCAGATTCTCTCTATCTGGGTGCGCCAAGATACGGAAATTGACTACAACATAGGAAGCGAAATAGAGGACGATATGCCTATCCCAGATTTATCAATTAGACCGTTTATTTCCTTAGATTCCAATATAAACAAACTTCCATCGTTTATAAGTTCTGATTCTCAAGTTAATTATGATGACGTAGATACTTATAATAGGTTCTGGGGAACGTGGACTACAACAGAGGGAGCAGTTAGAGCCTGGCAATTTGATGTTTTTTTGCCCGGTAAACAATATGTTTTTAATATTACCAATAATCTTTATGCATACATTGGGAATGACGGAATTTCTACGTCTGTTATCAAGGAAGGAACTAATATCGAGATTTTACTATGTCCTCGTGAAACCATGTGGATGGCAATATCTCAAGTTGCATTGTTTTCTAATGTTTTCAGTTCACATATTGACATAGATAATCTTGAAAAATGGATAACAAATCGATGCTCTGTTATTACAGTTCCTGACACAGGGGGAGCTTTTAATCTGACTCCTACTCTGTCTCGCTATATTTTGCTGTTTAAAGCTGAAGGTTCTTTTTTAGCTCCCGGATTAGGACTTTGCCGTTGCATTTACACGCCCAACAGCACAGACCCAAAACAAGGGGGAGAATTTGAGATAACGCAGTTTTCACCATGGGAGGATTGGTAAATTCACAAAAATAGGGGAGAGTATTACCGGTTAGTAAACAAATATAGAGAAGGCTGATCCGATCGCTCGCCGCCAAACTTTCCCCCAAGTCGGCGCGAAAACTAATATTCTCCCCGCCCGAACCCTACAATAGTCATATAGGTAAGCCGATCGCTTTGCCTCGTCGGCTAGGCAACTGGGGGAAATTCCCTACAGACACGAATTCATGAAAAAAAACCGCATTGGTAAAGCATCAATCATTCCTGATGCGATCGCCGACAAGATAATCAAACGCTGCAAATATCCCTGGCAACAAACTCTACTTTCCATAATGAGATACACCGGGGAACGGGTGGGAGCCGTTAGGTTGTTGCAAGTTTCTGATGTCTACGCCGATGGCAGTTCTCAGATTGCCTTGCCGGAGATTACTTTTAGGTCAGAAACTAGGAAGCGATCGGCTGGGAAAGATGCTGGGGTGAGACAGGTTCCCGTCTCCCAAAAATTGAGAGAAGTTCTGAGAACCTACCGACCTGGTGGTAGTGTCTGGCTTTTTCCTAGCCCATCCGACCACAGTTCACCGGTGACAGTTCAAGCGATCGACTCTTTCCACAGAAAAGCGATCGCTCAACTGGGTTTACAAAATGAGGGTTACTCGCTTCACAGTTACCGCCGCACTTTCATTACCAAACTTTATAACAAGGGAGTCAATACCAGAACCATCATGGCTATCACAGGTCACAAATCTATGGCATCTTTGCAGCGCTACATTGATGCTGATCCTCAAAAAATCCGAGACGCGATCGATGAAATCTAAGGCAGTCGATGACTTAAGGTTGCCAGACATCAGAGGAAAGTGGGTGCTACTAGCCAAACACAGATCGAGAAGTAACTGCCCTAGATTCCGCCAATTTTAGCACTAAACCGGGCTGCTTGGTATTTTGTCTAAAACATCAAAGACTCTTACACACAGCCAACGGCGCTAACCATTTTACAGTAGCAAATAGCGCTGTTTAGGGTTGGAAAATGCTCATTAATTTTTCTGTAAAATCATAAAATTTTTCGGGGGAGTAAAGTCTCCCCCTGTGGAAAATTTAGGAGTTGCTATCTGGGGATTTCCAACCACCCGATTTAAGTGCGGGAAGTTTTTCTAGGATAGCTTCGAGAGACAAGCCGGACTCGATCCACTGTTCTACTTGGTTGGCGATCGCTTTAGCTTTTTCCGATAGATGGGGGCCGGCAAGGTAACAAACCTGCTTTTTTCCCCTATATAGGTAAGCATATTTATTCCCGTTGGTGTCTTGGGCGGTTGACTTAGCTTTCCAGCGAACAGTTAGGCGATCGCTCTGAAAAGTGTTCACCGGGGATAAATTTTCGTCACCCAGGGTGACGGCTATCCATCCCAAATACTTAACCTTACCTTTCTCGCGTAACCTTTCCAGAGACTTGACTACACGAGACACCGGGATATCAGTGGATTGAGCGAGTTGTTTGTGGTCTTGATTGGGACAGTCCCTAAGATGTTTCAAGACAGCCATATCATCCCAAAAAGGATCGAATGGTTCTACACTTTCAGAATCCGTCACCCAGGGTGACGGAATTGAGAGGGAAAGCTGCCCCGGTGACTTAGATTTTCCCTTCATCGGCCTGACCCCCTATCATCATCTTCCCCAGGTATCGTTCGACTATTTATAGCCAAAAGTATCGATTGTGAGTTTTTGGCTATGCTGCGAACCAAGAAAAGCCTCGCTAGAAAGGGACGGTTTTCATGAATTAGGGCGATCGCCACATCAAGATAACGGGCGACTTGGCGGAAAGCTGCATAATTCCTCCCGATAAGGTCTCGAAGTTCCAGCACTTAGGACTGAAGTTCCAGCACTTAGGACTGAAGTTCCAGCACTTCTGGGGGAACGCTTGGGATTGTGTCGGTCGGGTTATGAGCGATCGCGCGTAACGGCGCGTTTAAATTTTTAACTTTTGCGTCACCCAGGGTGACGGAATCGGTGACTTTATGAGCGATCGCCTTTTCACCGGTGACAGTTTGAGGGTTAGAAAGATGTTGTGCCATGGATTGTCTATTTGTTGAGGGTTTAACTGCGTGCCAAAATAGAAAGCACCCCCCGTGGGCACGAGGGGCGCTCAATTTATTTAGAGACCTGTTGGAGAATCTCCTGTCGGATGTTCTCCATTTGTTTTTTCATTTGAGATTGATAGTCTCGGTTTGCTTGCAGTCTTTGCTCTAATCGAGCCTCATGGCTTTTGACATACTCATGGAAACCAGCAAACAACTCCTCCAACAGGTCTAGAATTTTCCCGCCTGTTCCGGGGACACTTTCCCCGCTTGACTGGAAATTATCCCCCTGGCAATCTGTTCCACCAATTCGGACCGATTCAGATTTAGCTCCATAGCCATCTGATCCAGTAGCCCGACAGCTGTTTCCGTTAACGTCATCGAGACTGACTTCTTGTTTTCCCCGTACAGTGTGCTGCGGGTTTTCCATTATTCGAGCGCGATAGGTAAAAAGCCGGATGTTGAGAGCGGGGAAGCTGGTAGATTTATGCGATCGCCTTGGGGTTGGTCAGGCGATCGCAAAAGCACACCCTATATATAGGTAAAAAGCCTATGGTCAAACCAAAAGCCGAGGCCGCCAATTCGCCTAGCGGGTTTCACCGCCTGGACAAAAAACATCAGCGGATTTTCCTGGTCACTTGTTTGGCGAGGATGAAAATTCTCTTTGCGCGTGGGTCGATTTGACACGAGAGGCAGTCTCTTTCTTGAACTGTTTAATTAAAGCCAAAATGGAAATTGATAACACCATTACTCACCTAAGAGTTATCGATTTTATCTCTAATGATGAACGATTCCAAAATGTGCATAATTATGCAATGCAGCTTGAAATGTATCACAATCAAATTTATGCAGACTTGGAATATACACTATCAGCTTTAGAAGATCTAGATTTCACCGCCTGATGAGTCCTAGCCGGTAAAGGACGAAACTTTCCCCTTACACCTGGGGGGAAGTCGCGGATAACCGGGTGATTCCCACCGCATTGATGACTAGCCCCCCCGAATTGAAATGGGAGGTTTCCCTCCCCAACCTGTTACTGGGGGCAGAAGTCAATAATTGCTTCTAGCCGGGTTCCAACCCCGGTTAGATTCTAGGGAGATTTGTTCCCCCAGATAGAATGGGCGAGAGCCGTAACAGCTTCGTGGGAACGATTAACCACAACACTAGAGGTTAAAAATGAATAGTTTAATTGTAGGCCTTGATGTTAGCTCATCGTGGTGCGATGCCGTGTGGCTAGAATTTATGCCAGCGGGTGCGTTGCGGGATTTTTACGAGTCTCCCGCATTTGCTGAGTGCCACCGAAAGCTAGAAGCAAATGCAAAGTCTATCCAGTTTCTTGTGTCTTTGGAGCCGTCTGTGGTGATATTAGAGCCGACCCGAACTTATAGCAGATTCTGGATTGACTGCTTACATCGGGAGGGAATCCCTGTGCTGAAAGTAGATCAGACGATGATTAAGGACACTCGGAAAAGCTATGGGGGAACGTCTAACAAGTCTGACCCCTACGATGCTTTGCTCATGGTTGCCACATACTTCCAGCATTACCAAATTGCCTACGATCGCAGGTATTGGGTAAGGGAGCGGCCGCCAGAAGTAGCGAAAATTGAACAATGCCTAAGAGATATTGGGTCATTCAACAAGCCCCGCACCCAAACGATAAACCAAGCCAAGTCTCGACTGGTCTATGAGTTTCCAGCCAAAGCAAAAGTTAGAGTTAAAAAAGAATCTGGGAAATTAGACCCGGACAAACTGCCTGCGTGGTGGGGTTGGGCTTGTGGCTGGACTTCCCAAGGTAGTTGGGAAATTCCCAAAGGGATTAAAACCAAGTTTGACAATGAATACGCGAAGGCGATCGCGGCGGGGGAAGGCACGGGGATTAGTGAAGTAACAGCGCGACTAGCCCAACAGATTTGTATGTGGCATCAGTCAGAGGCAATGGTAGAGCAAGAGCTACTAAGCTATCTGAACCTACCAGAGTTTGATTGCTACCATCGGGTGTTTGACAAGTTTGGTTTTGGCTGCCGGGAACGAGGCTGGCTACTTACTCGGTGCGTTCCGTTTGATGAGATGTTTAAATGCCTTCCCAAGTCTAAGGCTATGAGACGATTTCGACAGCTTTGTGGTTTGGGGGCTACTCAAGTGCAATCTGGAAAGGCTGATACTCGTAGTAGTTTTACGGGAAGTAAAGAGACGCGATCGACCTTGCATCAGTTTGTTGTCCGGGCAATCGAGAGGGGGACTCATCGCGAACAGAAACCGGGTGGGGGTGCGATCGCGACAACCCCCTACGATTGCCTACCAAAATCTCCAGAGGCTCATTCGCTTAGAGTTTATTGGGTAACTAGAGCATACCACAAAGGGAACAAAGTGTCTGGGGCTGCGCTCAAGGCTGCCAGGAATGCCACATCCAGGAAACTAGCTGAGACGCTTTTTAAGGCTCTCTGGGATATGCGGTAATAATCCCCATAGAATTAGCTTAATTGCCCTGTACCCCGATCCAATTCCCTAGGTCGGGGTTTTTATTGGTGAAAGTTTGGGAATAAGATAGAAATAGGTTGGCGACTCCGTTGGCTTGTATCAGACCATCAATTATTTGATGGCATTCCCCCCGTTACCCGGCTGATAATGTTCTGAATATCTAGGCTATTGTTAAATAAGGCGATGCTACCAGTGCTAAGGGAAAATTCCCCGAAGCTATGAAAGAGGTTATTTCCCGCTTGGGTTCCACCTTCGATGTTGATAACATTACCTTGGGGAGTGACTATACTATTTTGAGGTAGGGTTCCATCTGGTCTAATCTGGGCGAGTGCGGGTGATGATAACGTACACAGGTTAAAATACATGGCACAAGCCATTAAACCAAGAAACCCCGGTTGATAGTAAATTTGCTGTGGTTGCTGTGATTTTTGCCTCAACACTTTAACACTCGTGCAGATTCAACCCTTTCTGCTACCCAATTTTAAACTATCAGGACTTTTTTTCGCTCTAATGTCTGTATCTAACTCTATCCAAATCATAATATGTCATAATCGGACCTGTCGTAAACAAGGCGCAGCCAAGGTTTTACAGGCTTTTCAGGCTGCCAATTTTTCCGTCGGGGTCATTACTCCTAGCGGCTGTCTGGGGTCCTGTGGTAATGGGCCGATGGTTTTGGTCTTACCGGAGCAAGTCTGGTATGATCACGTTACACCAGAACAAGTCCCCAGTATTTGGGCATCTATTGACAGTTAACAGTTGAAAAATTGACGATGGATATTTTAGAGATTTTACAAGAAGAATTATTGACCAATACCCTATCTGATTATTTAATCGCTTTTGTGATTATTGTGTTGGGTATTTTAGCCATCAGAGTCATCGAACAAATGATTTTGAGGCGGTTAAAACTCTGGGCGGTTAAAACCAATAGTCGGTTAGATGATGCCTTGGTGAAAATTGGGGATAGAGCCCTAATCCCCCTGGCTTATGTGGCTATATTTTATGTGGCAATCACTAACTTATCATTGCACCCAATTCTCGGTAATTTAATTAATGCGATCGCCTTAATTTTCTCCACCTTTTTAGGTGTGAGGCTGGTGGTATCCCTCGCTGAATATGCTATGCGGTTATACTGGTTAAATCGTCGAGACATAGAAACCGTAGACCGCGCCCTAAATGCCCTATTGCCAGCCATTCGTACCGCCGCCTGGGTATTAGGAATTATCTTTGTGCTAGATAACCTCGGCTTCAATATTTCCGCCGTGGTAGCGGGTTTAGGAATTGGGGGTGTAGCCATTGCTTTAGCCTCCCAAGGAGTCCTACAAGACCTATTTAGTTATTTCTCCATCCTGTTCGATCGCCCTTTTGAAATCGGCGATTTTATCGTAGTTGGGGACATGGCGGGAAGCATTGATTATGTAGGGATTAAAACCACCCGCATTAAAAGCATAAGTGGCGAACAAGTAGTAGTTCCTAATACCAACCTCACCGCCTCTCGTATTCATAACTATAAACGCATGGAAAGGCGGCGGATACTGTTTAAAATTGGTGTCATATATGAAACCAGCCAGGAGAAACTACAACAAATTCCCGCCCTCATTCGAGAGATTATCGAACCTATAGAAAACACCCTATTTGACCGGGCGCACTTCTCAAGTTTCGGAGACTTTAGCCTAGACTTTGAGATTGTTTACTATGTTCTCAGCAGCGATTATGCCATGTATATGGATATACAACAGCGGATTAATTATCAACTAAAATCTGCCTTTGAAGAAAGGGGGATTGAGTTTGCTTATCCAACTCAAGTTACCTATTTTGATGGTCTGAATAGCCCCAAAAACAGCCCCAGCCGTGAACCTCTCAGCCAGATTTTGAACCCTTAGAATAAAAAGCGCCCTCACACTTCCCCAAAATTCCTTAAACCGGAATTACAGAAAAGTAGTTATCAGTTGACTGATGCCATTGCCAATTGTCATGTTAACAGCTATAATGGTATACTTGTACTGTTCCGAGTTTGTGCATCCAAACTTTTATCAACTATGGCAACCAAGCCAACGATCGCATTTTCCCATTTAGGTTGCGAAAAAAATCGCATCGACACCGAACACATGATCGGTTTATTAGCCGAAGCCGGATATCAAGTAGACTCCAACGAAGAGGCTGCTGATTATGTGGTAGTGAATACCTGTAGTTTTATTGAATCAGCCAGAGAAGAGTCCGTCAACACCATAGTTGAACTAGCCGAAGCCCATAAAAAAGTAGTGATTACTGGGTGTATGGTGCAACACTTCCAGGAACAATTACTTGATGAACTTCCCGAAGCTGTAGCAGTAGTAGGAACCGGAGATTATCATAAAATTGTTAATGTAATTAATCGGGTAGAAAAAGGCGATCGCGTCTCGGAAATTTCTGCCGACCCCACCTATATTGCTGATCATACCGTCCCCCGTTATCGGACAACCACGGAAGGGGTCGCTTACCTACGCATAGCCGAAGGGTGTAACTATCGGTGCGCCTTTTGCATTATTCCCCACTTGCGAGGAAATCAGCGATCGCGTACCATTGAATCAATAGTTACCGAAGCCAAACAATTGGCAGATCAGGGAGTCCAGGAATTAGTGTTAATCTCCCAAATTACCACTAACTACGGAACCGACATTTATGGTGAACCAAAACTCGCAGACCTGATCCGCGCCTTGGGTAAAGTTGATGTACCCTGGATCAGAATGCACTACGCTTACCCCACCGGACTAACTCCTAAAGTCATTGATGCGATCACCGAAACCCCCAATTTTCTCCCCTACCTAGACCTACCCCTACAACATTCCCACCCGGAAATTCTCCGCGCCATGAACCGTCCATGGCAGGGTCAGGTTAATGACCATATTATTGAGAATATTAAAACAGCTATGCCTAATGCTGTAATTAGGACTACTTTTATTGTCGGTTTTCCGGGAGAAACTAACAGCCACTTTGAACACCTCCTCAAATTTGTGAAACGCCACGAATTTGATCATGTTGGTGTTTTCACCTTCTCCCCCGAAGAAGGAACCCCCGCTTATACTCTGGATAACACCGTATCTCAGGCGGTAATGGACGCGCGACGGGATGCACTAATGCAGGTACAACAGCCAATTTCTCTCAAGGGTAACCGCCAGTGTATTGGTGAGGTGGTGGATGTTTTAGTTGAACAAGAAAACCCCTCTACAGGGGAGTTCATAGGGCGATCGGCTAGGTTTGCGCCGGAAGTCGATGGCTTAGTTTATGTGGAAGGAAACGCCCGTTTAGGGTCCTTAGTTTCTGTGAAAATCACCGATGCTGATATTTATGACCTCTATGGTCACACCGTAGAAAATTGACTTTCTCCCCCTCTCGCCAGAGGGCGGGTTTATGAGTCTTCTCGCCGAGAGATTTAATTGACACCTGTCGCCAGAGGGCGGGTTTATTAGTCTTCTCGGTGACAGATTTAATTGACAGCAGAACCCGCCCCTACGAAATTATCAATTATCAATTATCAATAGAGGGCGGGTTTATTAGTCTTCTCGGTGACAGATTTAATTGACAGCAGAACCCGCCCCTACGAAATTATCAATTATTAATTATCAATTGCTGTAGACTTTCGACAAAATCAGGGTAGGAAATAGCCGCAGCTTCGGCGCGATGAATAGTAGTAGAACCCTTGGCATTTAAAGCAGCGATCGCCAAACTCATAGCCATACGATGATCCGTGTCACTGTCCACTTCAGCCCCCCGTAAAGGGAAACCGCCAGTAATTTCCAAGCCATCAGGTAACTCCGAAATTTTCGCCCCCATTTTCGTCAATTCCGTAGCCATAACCGTAATGCGATCGCTTTCTTTAACCCGCAATTCCGCCGCATCTCGGATCGTAGTAGTCCCCTCTGCAAAAGCCGCCGCCACTGCCAAAATCGGAATTTCATCAATTAACCGAGGAATCAAATCACCCTTAATTTCACAGGCTTTTAATCGCGAGAAACGGACTCGTAAATCTGCCACAGGTTCCCCCGCCACAAGCCTTTCTCCTTGGGATTCAATATCAGCCCCCATCATAGCCATAGCCTCCAAAATCCCCGTCCGGGTGGGATTAACCCCCACATTTTCGATGGTTATATCCGAACCCGGAACAATAGAAGCCGCCACCAACCAGAAAGCAGCCGAACTGATATCACCAGGGACAATCACAGTTTGACCCTGCAATTTAGCCGGTCCGAACACCGTCACGCTGTTAGTGTCTGGATTCACTGTTAATTGCGCCCCAAAAGCCTTTAGCATTCGTTCCGTGTGATCCCTTGACAAGGCAGGTTCCGTCACGGTTGTAGCCCCTTCTACCATCAATCCAGCCAATAAAATGCAGGACTTGACCTGAGCCGAAGCGATGGGGGAATGATAATGAATCGGTTGGAGTTGTTGGCCACGAACCGCCAGAGGAGCCAAAGAACCCGATCGCCGCCCCCAAATAGTCGCCCCCATTTGGGTGAGAGGTCTAATAACCCTATCCATGGGTCGTTTTACCAGGGAACTGTCGCCTGTGATAGTAAAGAGGCGATCGGGGTGAGAAGCCAAAATCCCCAACATTAACCTCATGGTAGTGCCAGAATTGCCAGCATCAAGGACGCGATCGGGTTCCTGTAAATTACCGATACCACAGCCTTTGACCTTAATCTGTTGTGAGTTCAACTCCGAAATTTCTGCCCCCAACCCAGAGAAACACTCAGCCGTGCTGCGAGGATCTGCGCCTAAGAGTAAACCCTCAATGGTGGTAACTCCTTCTGCTAGGGCTCCTAACATTAAAGCGCGGTGGGAGATAGATTTATCCCCAGGAATGGTAAGGCTACCCTGGAGGGATAAACCGGAAGAGGGAGGGTTAATTTTGAGTTTCTGTTGGTTTTCTGTATTTTCTAGGGTGACAACTACAGATGGCATTAGGATAGATGTAGATAAGGATTGATATTCAAATCCTATCGCTTTAGGGGTCCTGAGTTCCCATCAGGACTGAAAATCCTATCAATTAACAAGATATTTTATGCTCACTCATCACCGCAAGCCTGTTAGTCTATCTTGGATTTCTACGGATTTACCACTGCGATCGCAAATTGAGACAGCGGCTACCTTGTACCAAAAAGACAAACAGCAGTTTCATTTTATCCTACAGGAACCAGATCTGTTAGACTATCAATCCGAGAGTCATGGCGATCGAGTCCCCATTGTACCGCCATGTCACCCACCCAGACTCCTGTGGTTGGAAGTGTCCCCCGCTCGTGCCGTCATGA
Organism: Limnospira platensis NIES-39; assembly: GCF_026000695.1. Taxonomy (GTDB): domain Bacteria; phylum Cyanobacteriota; class Cyanobacteriia; order Cyanobacteriales; family Microcoleaceae; genus Limnospira; species Limnospira platensis. The sequence continues at coordinate 4,766,520 of NZ_AP026945.1, read as the reverse complement.
CTATGCAGGGGAACAGTAAATTTAGCTATCGTCATCTATGGCAAAAAGGGATGTACGGGCTCAGTCGTTATTATCTTCAGGGTCAGTCGGAGTCTTTACCGAATCAAATTCGCCTGCGAAATTTTACCCGCGACCTAACTTTAGTTGGTTATCCCCTGCCAGAATTTTTGCGACTGGAGTATGAACTTTGGTCGGAAAAATTGCGCCTAGGTAACTATGTTTTACTGCTAAAAATTCACCATTAATTAGTCGATTTCGGAGGACAATAAACTAGCATTTCCTGGGTTATATTATCATGGCGATCGCCTGCTTGCTGAGTCCTGATTGTGGCTTGGTGCATTTGTTGTTTGGCTTGTTTAAGTTGTTGTCGTCCTTGAAAGCTAACGGGGATAGTTTGTCCGGTTTCCAGCACCTGAGCCGTTTGGGTGAGACCTATGGCTATCTCCCGGAAACTCTGGCTATAACCATTTTGAAAAGTTTGTAATTCCTCGTTGTGAATATCTAGTTTTTCTACTTGGTTAGCGATGCCATCAAGTGCTACGGCTAACTGTTTGGTAGTCGCTATATCGTAGCGATCGCCTTGGGCTGTAATTAAGGAATTACCCCGGTGTACCACATCAATTAGTTTTTCGCATTGCCTAGCTTTTCGCGTATAACAGCCGCCCAAGAAAGTCGTTAACAGCAAGCTGAGTATTAAACACTTACCACGAGATAAAATCATCTGCGATCGTACCCTCCCATTGATGGGATTTGTTGATTAGTTTAACTGATACCTGGCTATTATTTCAAAAAACTACCCCCATGGCAAGACATCATAATGAAAATCACCCGGTTTCTGAGTCGGGGGGGTCAAGAAACCCGGTTTCTTTGAGAAACCCGGTTTCTCAGTCGGGGGGGGGTGAAGGCAGCAATTGAGGACTGCTGTCGGAGCCTGACTAGAGTCTAATTAATAATTAGAGACCTCGAAAACAGCTATAAATGACCAGATTTATCTACGACCAATTCACCAAACAATATATCCAGGAACTCTTAAAGCAATTAGGTGCAACTGAAACCAGCAAAACCATGGCTTCAGAAAGGCGAGAAATTGACATCTTTTTCACACCCCGCCCGGAAAATCTCGCCTCGGCTAGTAACCTAGGCTTATTGGGAAGATTAGCCACCACCAGTGAGGTTTTTGAGCCTTTTAGCAATCCTGTTAAACCCAGAGAAATTCGCAGTTGTCTGGTGAAGTTCCTAGATATGAAGGCGCAATGGGAACGCCAAGCCACTCGGGAAAAAAGACGGCTCGCTCCCGGAGAATCACCCCGGTTGTGGATTCTGACCCCCACCGTATCCCCTGCCATCTTAGCAGATTTTGGCGCTACCGTAGACTTGGAAAACTGGATGAGTGGGGTGTACTTTCTCCCCAAGGGACTGGAAAGCGCTATGACAGCTTGTTCATTAAATATGTGTAACAATGAATACCTATAACAACTTGGTGATCAACTAGGGCTAAACTCAATTCCAACTGGATTCACCCATGAGCCGTTATTCTGTTGCTTTTAGGAAAAAAGTGGTCACCGCCTATCAATTAGGCCAAGGCTCAATTAGGCAACTTGCAGAGCAATTTATGATGAGTCCTGCTACTGTTCATAGTTATATCAAAAAAATATCGAGAAACTCAAGATCTAACTCCTCAAAAGCCCGGGCTCAATCGTCCTAGCCAGCTATAATCTTATCGATACTTTATTATTCAGATGGTACAAGATTACCCAGATGGGACAGTTCGACAGTATCGAGAACATCTCCTAAATGAGCTGGATGTTTATGTCAGCGTCGGAGGAATGTGTGAATTCCTCAAAAAAGAAGAACTAACTCTTAAAAAAAAATTACCGGTCAGAAAAGGTAGCAACGGAAGAAGGTCAACAACAGCGATTTGATTACCGAGAGCGGGTGAGATATACCTCAAAAATGATATTCATTGATGAGACAGCTTTCTGGGTAGGGATGAGTCCCTCTATAGCGAGGAGTAAAAAAGGCAAAAAAGCATGATATTTAATACGTTTTTATTAAGACAAAAAATTACCTTAATTGGAGCCATAAGTATCGAATAATTGGTAGCTAAAAAAGCCATAGAAGGCTCTATGAAAGGTAAAGATTTTCAGGATTTTATTGAACAGGACTTGGTTCCGAGACTGAATCCAGGGGATGTCGTAGTTATGGATAACCTTAATATCCATAAAATGGAGGGCATTGAAGAAATGATCACTGCTACGGGAGCCAGAGTAGAATATTTACCACCCTACTCACCAGATTTCAATCCTATTGAAATGTTGTGGTCAACGGTTAAGTCAGTGGTCAGAATGTTTCCAACACGAGCAATGGAAGCACTAGAACAGTTAATTAAACTGGCTCTAATGCTGATGGAAATACGTTTAAGAACTGGTTTACTAAATGCGGTTACTGTACTAATTAAATATCGAACAAGCTGTAAGACTTCGTGGGCTGATTTGGTGTTGCGGTTGGGTTGGTTAAATCGGGTGGGCAGAGATGGACGCGGCGATAGTAGTATTTTGGCCTTTTATCATGCGACGTTTCAGGAGTATTTTGCAGCCTTGACGGTGGAGGATTGGGATTATTTTATGCCTCGGAATCATGTTAATTTTCCGGTGGCGGGGATGCGGTATCGGATTTTTGAGCAGCAGTGGAAGCAGGTGATTTTGTGTTGGTTGGGGCGTAAGGATATTAAGGCCCAGAAGAAGGAGGAGTTTATTCGGGCGTTGGTTGAATTTAAGGGTGGGGTCAGAGATTTTTATGGATATCAAGCCTATTTGCTGGCTGCTGCTGGGATTAATCAATTTAAGGCTTGTTCTCTGGCTACCGAGATGGTGCGGCAGGTGGTGAAGTGGGGGTTTGGTTATTTCAATACTGAAAAACAGGAATGGCGAACCTTTTTAGACCCCATCAAAGAAGCGGCGAGAGAGGTGATACCACAAACCATTAGACCCTTGGCGATCGCTGTATTGCTTGAAATTATCCGCACTACTGAGAATGAAAATAGCCGTAGGTGGGCGGCAGATAGTTTGGGGAAAATCGACCCAGGAAATCCCAAGGCGATCGCTGTATTGCTTGAAATTATCCGCACTACTGAGAATGAAAATAGCCGTAGGTGGGCGGCAGATAGTTTAGGGAAAATCGACCCAGGAAATTCCAAGGCGATCGCTGGATTGCTTGAAATTATCGGCACTACTGAGGATAAATTTACCCGTATTCAGGCGGCAGATAGTTTAGGGAAAATCCTCACCACACCTGAACAATATGCAGGAGTCGTCTCCGCCTTAAAAGACTGCCTCAGCGATGAAACCTACAGAGACAACTTTAAACGATTCGCTAAATGCTACAAACTCATCTGCAACTGTGCCGAAAACCTCCCCTATCCCGAATTTTATCAACCCTGGCACAATCTCCCCACCACCCCTCATCCCTAAGTGGAAGACAACACCTCCTTTATTCAACAGTGTAACCTCGCCCTTCTCCCCCAAATCCTCAACCAAGCCATCCAAACCCACCCCCTCAACTGCCAACCCATTTGCATCGATCGCAGCCGCTTCAGCGACCCCAGCAACCCCGCCTTGCCAATCTACACCACCTTGAAAAAAGCCGGTTGTCCCGCCAGTCCCGACGGTAAACCCGGTACCATTGCCGAATTACAAGCCTACTGCGAGGATGACCTCAGCGACCATCCAATTGCCCTCATCCTCTACGAAGAACCCACCGACTCACCCCCCATGGCGGTGGTTGTCCCCCAACCCCTCCCGGAGTGCCGATTACCGCAATTCCTAGAAAGCGACCCCGATTTGATTGCCCATCTCCTCCAGTGGTTGCAAAACTTGGCACGATGAACCGGTGAAATTAGCAGTAAATTCAATCCCTGATCATCGGACATGGCTCTGCTATAACCCGGTTGCGGGAAACTGGGCTATAATTGCTGTTGTTGGTGACACCAAAAGGCGATGGCAGCCACCCCTAAGTTACTACCATATTGATGACGCTTAGGTGTTCGGTTGTAGGGTATTTTTGCCCAGGGAAATCACTAATTGAATTAGGCGAGATATATGGGTGGGTTTAGCGATCGCCCAAATATTAATGCTGACACAAACCGCCGCCAAAAATAAGAGAATAAATGTGGGAGCCATCACCACACCGATCGCAAACCAAGTCCAAACATGAGCCACCAGAACACCAGCATATAAACTCGCCAATGCCGCCATCAATAATATTTGCTGCTGAGAACGTCCCACCGCTGTAAAGATCATGGTTTGCAGAGTAGCGATTAAATTCATCGGTACCAAGAAGGCGCAAATCATCCCACAGTTAGTCCGGGAAAATTCGGCGATATTACTGAAATCTAAAATCATGGTCATTTATAATGGTAGAACTTCCGAAAATATAGCTGATTTTTACTCCACAATCCTGAATCTTTGCCAAAATTTAATCATCTTTTTTCCGCAGGGCTGTTGTCCAAAAATTAGTGAACATCATCAGCATCGCACCTAAAAAAATTGTGGCAGCTAATCCCGCAGCGATCGCGGTTTCCCAATCAATGTTTTCCATAGAATGAATATCATGCTATCCGTGCCACCCATACCTTAGCACAAATACCCACCGCCAGAGAACGGGTAATCACCGACCCCATAGATTCTGTAACATATCTTAATATAGTAAACAGCAACACCTGAAGGACAGACATGGCTACAGAAAATCAAAAAGCACCTTGGGACATCAGTCGGTTTGTGAAAACCCTCAACTATTTTGGCGTAATTCCGTTTCTAGGTAGTTGTCGGTGGCTACAGAAGCTATTTGGGGGGGAAGCCAAGCCACCCAGTCCCCCCTCTGAAGTGGTCCTAGTCGTTGGCGCGACGGGGGGAGTAGGTAAGCGGGTGGTTAAACGCCTCCAGCAACAGGGTATCAAAGTAAGGGCCTTGGTTCGAGACCGGAAACGGGGACTAGAAATTCTGGGAAATAAGGTTGATATCATTGAGGCTGATTTAACCATCCCCGAAACCCTGACACCCCAAGTAATGCAGGACGTGACGGCAATTATTTGTTGTTCAGGAACCCGAGTCCAACCCGTAGAAGGGGATACCCCCACCCGCGAAAAATACTATCAAGGGATTAAATTTTATATGCCGGAGGTAGTTGATATTCCTGAATTGGTGGAATATAAAGGCATTCAAAATCTGATTAATGCTACCCCTAATACATTGCGGAATTTGGGTCAAAAAATTCTGTTTGACTTTACCAAGCCAGACGCTGAACTAAAAGCGACTTGGGGGGCTTTAGATGATGTGGTGATGGGGGGAGTTAGTGAAAGTTCCCTGCTACTAATTGGTGATGCTGCTTTATTTACGGGCAATGTTTCGACGGCTAATTCTGGGGGGTTTGTCTCTATCAGAACTCGGAATTTTGAACCCCCTTTAGATTTATCAGAATTTGCGGGAATTGAACTGCGTGTTAAAGGAGATGGCAAGCGTTATAAGTTTATTGCCCGCAGTGATGAAAAGTGGGATAGTATTGGTTATTGCTATTCCTTTGATACGGTTTATAATATTCCCATGACTATCAGGATTCCTTTTAAAGAATTGATTCCTGTGTTTCGCGCCAAAACCCTTAAAGATAATCCTGGTTTTAATCCTCAATCGGTCTATGCTTTTCAATTGATGCTGAGTAAGTTTGAATATGATGGGGAGTTAAACCCTAAGTTTGAACCGGGTATTTTTAAACTGGAAATTGAATCGATTAAAGCCTACGGAAACGCCGCTAAACCTCGGTTGGTGATGGTGAGTTCTGCCGGTGTGACTCGTCCGGGAAAACCTGGATTAAATTTAGACGAGGAACCTCCGGCAGTGCGGATGAATGACCAATTGGGAGGTATTTTAACCTGGAAATTGCGGGGGGAAGATGTAGTGCGATCGAGTAATATTCCCTATGCGATTATTCGCCCCTGCGCTATGACGGAAGAACCTGGCGGCGAGGCTTTGATGTTAGATCAGGGAGATACTATTAAGGGGAAAGTCAGTCGAGAGGATATTGCGGAACTCTGTATTAAGGCATTAAATGAACCATCTGCTACTAATGTGACTGTGGAGGTGAAGGCTTTGGCTAATGGCGATCGCCCTCAACATTCTGAACCAGAGTCGGGGTTATTTGCGACTCTCCAACCTGATTGAAGATTACCTTCCTTAAATAGTGAAAGCGGGCGATAATGCCCGCTGATTTATTATTTATGGAAACTCGGAAAATTAACCTGATATTAAATAGTTATTACCGGTTTATAGTCTTCCCTAAAATCAGGTATATTACACCAAAAACCGGGTTTTTTTAATTAACACAATTCCCGTTGAGATTAGCGAACATCCACAGAAACTAATGTATCTAGGGGTAATTCCCCACCAATAGCCAGTATCCGATAAACTCCATTTTCGGGAAGGCGGGTAGAAATGTTTTGGGTTCCTGTCTCTAAAATCTTGCCATGAGGACTGGCGATCGCTAATTCGACTCCAAACCCTGTCACTTTCATCATTTGACCCTGGCGACAACGAATAGTTAGGGGTTGAATGCTGTGAGCCGATAATGTGAACCCCACAGACCCATTATATTCCCCTGAACGAATTACAATAGGGCGATCTGGTAAAGAACGATACTGAGATAGTTTGTGGTTTATAGGGTCTGGTTGGGGTTCTGTTTGGGGTTCTGGTGATGGTCGTTCAATTTGAACCTCAATAGCACAATTGGTAGAGTCAATGCGTGGATAAATCATAACCCGATATATTCCAGTTTCCGGCATATTTCCCTGCCAACGACCGGAAGACACAAAGGCTAATTCGCGACCGGAAGGGCTATAAAGTTCAGCTTGCAGAGTTCCAGCCCAAACAATTAAGTTGACTTTTTCTCCTTTGTTAGCTGAGAAAATATATAAGGTGGGTTGTCCGATATTTTTGCGAATTTGACCGGATTCGGGTAAAGATAAAATTGGATATTGCATGGTAATTCACCTAATTAAATTTGGTTAAATTCGGAGATACTCTCGAGATGGTTGACCTGTTTAGATAGACGATCTAATAATTCTGCTAAAAATTGTTTTTCAGATGGGGGTATAACTTGAGGGTTATCTTTACAGGTGCGATCGCTTAGTTTATGATTGGTTAACATAGATATAATCCCTGGTGCTAAAGTGATTAGTCAGATACTAATGTCTGCGCTTGTCTATGTTTTTACTGTAGGATTGAAACTCTCAAATGTGGCGACAGCAGGTGATACTATCACGACTTACACATGGCTACCAGTTCCCCTGTGTATCCATAACCGCCCTTTACCTAGAGGTCTGGGGGGAAATTGACCCCAGGTTATGGACAGTTGCGTAAATGTCATGCGATCGCAGTAGTCAGCCCTAATCAACCATGATATAAATGATATTAGCATCGAGTAAGGAGTGGATAACTTTGCCACCAGATGAGATGAACTCTTACTCTCAAATTCCTACACAGTCAGATTTACAGGAATCTGAACACCTAAACAGCAAAGATTGTTTTTGTTCTGTAAGTGACGATCGTGCGGTCCAAAATCGCATTAAGCAGTGTTTAGGCATTGCTAAACGTAACAGCTTACCCGTATCCTTGGCACTAATGGGGATGGAAGGGTTAGATTTGTGTCTGCAACAACAGGGATATCATAAAACTGATCAGGTGTTAATGGAATTGATCCAAGAAATTCAGGATCACCTGCGCGAATGCGACTGGGTAGCCTACTGGGGTAATAATCAGTTTGTGATGGTCATTTTCTCCGACCCACAAGGTGCAAAAATTGCTCTCAAACGTATTTGGCAAGCCTTTAAAAGCCGCGACATTCACTTAGATGATGCAGTAATTACCTGTTCTGCTAGAATAGGTTTTACTCAAGTGCATCCTAATGAACACATGAATGCCTGTTTAGAACGGATGGAAGATGCCTTAAAGAAGGCAAAAACAAAAAATAAAGCCTTGGCTTTTTTGTCTTAAATATTTGCCAACTTAGAGACTATTACTACTGACTAAAATGTGATGATTAATGGCATTTACCACAAGCTACCACCACCGCCTTGATGAGACCGATAAATCTGATAATAATACCGATAACTATAAACATGAATCGCTACTCTTTCCTGTAGGATTTGTTGTAGCAAGTTAAGCCGTTTGGTATCAAAATCTGGGGATGGAGAAATCTGCTGTTGTTGTTGGAGAATAGCAAGCTGTTGGTTAAGTTGATTAAGGCGATCGCTTCCTGTAGCTTTAATTAATCTTCCAAAGGGAACATAACCTAAACTTTGATAGATAGGTTTCATGGGAGAATCATCATCATAAAGTAGCATATCCCCCGGAGTTTCAATGCGGATAATATTAGGAATCAAATCGGGATATTGACTAATAAAACTAGCTTGTGCTACAGGTCCGGATCCAAAAACTATAACTTTTAAATTTTCAGGATTAATCCCCGCATCAACTAACATCCCCGCATACAGAATAGCCGACCCACCTAAACTGTGTCCGGTGACGACAATTTCCACATGAGTTTTCGGGTCATTTTGAAGCTCTCGAATCGAGTTAATCATATCTTGGGAAATTTGATGATTAAACACAGAACCGGAATAATCACGGAACCCTTTATGAATTAACGCACCAGCATCATGATAAAGATGTTCCGGTAAAGCGGAGAGAGCAACAGCGATATCGTTGGGGTCTTCTAAGCTAGGATAAAGACCTTTAAAGCCAATTACAAATGATACTTTTTCTATACCACCAGCTATAATTTCTCCCCGGCTTAAAAAAACAGCATAGCCACCTAGAACCTGGTCTTTTTCGAGTATAAAAAAATCCGATAAGTTTAATCTGGTATTGACTACTTTTATAGCATCAGATTCAGTTTGATATAGTGTGGCAATATTGGCGATCGCCTGCTGCATTTCGGTGGGATTTCCATTTTTCTCAGCATCAAATAACTCGTAGATTAACTGGGTGGTGAGGTGAGAGGCTTTCCCAATCATTGCACATTCTCTATTTCCCGACCTACATAGGGATTCAAACTCTGGAGAAGTTATCAGGGGTAAATTGGCTGAAGATGGTTGATTAATTCCGGGGGCTATAACTAAAGTTGCCACCATTGTTGAATACAGAAATAGCTGTTTTTTGATCATGATAATTTACCCCACAAAAACTGGGTAGTTAATGACTGCTAAGACTACCAAATCATCCCGCCGCCACCTGTGTTTTGTAACTCATAATTCAAATCAGGTAGCTCCATTCCTTTAATCCCTCGACGTTGCAAAGCCGTGGGGGAAATGGTGGGGATATGTTCCTGCAAAAATTGTAACTGAGTGGCATCTAAACTATCAGCCAAAAACTGATTAATCGCCTGTTGATTTAATATACCATTGGCAAATAACATAGATATCTGTTCTCCCGTAGGTGCATTAATAAAAATTTCCTGTGATCCTGAATTAGGAGCGCTATGATAGCCAATGGTTTGGTCAATGATTCTAAAGACTTCGGTAGTACAATTTCTATTCAGGGTATTATACATTTGAGTTAACCCAGCTTGCTGGCTTTTGGTTATAGCGTTTAAAAGTAACTGATTTTTTTGGGCTGGGGTTAAATTTAATTGAATTTGTTGAACTTGATGACCATCTTCAATAATCATCCGTTGAACTCTCGACTCCAAGGAAACCAAACGATAGGCGATCGCAAAATTATCAAAGAAACCCGCCACCAAATCGAAGTTACCCCCCACCACGGCGACAGCTTCCACTGAAAAAATCAGGTCTTGTAGCTTCACGGGGGACTGATGAGAACCGGGAATTTGGGGAATTAACAGAACCTCGGAACCGGGAGAAAAACGAAATCTTAGTTGGGTATGGGCGGCGGGAATAGGAGATGGGAAATTTTCCAGTTGATAGATAACTTCTGCTACGGAGTTGGGGAGAATTTGAGCGACCCAAAACTGATTTTGGTGACTGACATTAGCTACAGCGATCGCCTGGGGTTCGATACCATATTCAGCCGCCTCAGCAGCAGATAAACGTCGTAGCGATCGCTGATGACAGGAGTTGATACACTTACCCTGGTGAATTCCCTGCGGCATTTTAGCTTGAGGATCAAAGCGATCGTTCACATCACACCGACAATTAGCATCAGGAAGAGTCGGTCTAGCGTCCACAACCCTACTAGACAACCCAGGGGTCAACAGGATAATTGCAGAAGTGAGAGTAAGCAACTTCATCCTGAAAATCTGCCTATTTTTCAAATATGCAGCCCTCCTAACGAATCGGACATCATTAGACCTATCATAGCAAAAATCCATCATGGCAACTATGACCATAAAAATCACCCCATCAGGTGAATTCATTGTCACTGTAACTAGATATCCTGTAAATAGAAACCCTCCGATCAACTTAAATTTATGCTTAACAAATCTTCACAGTCGGCTGATCAAGTAGCAATTTTATTTTTGATAGGTTATCTAGTTTTGTCTCTGGGTATAACTTTGGGCTTTCATATTACTGTGAATTATACTCAATCTGTCACTAATTCCATGACTGAATCTGATTTTAGTTTAATCCCATAAATCACTGTAAATCGCTGTAAATCCCATAAATCGCTGTAAATCCTGGAAATTATAACCCTTGACAATAACTCAACAAAATGCTAATGCAATGAGAAATTGCCCCCAAATGAGCAATCTCAAACCCATGGGTATTTTGAGTAGGAAAACTTAAACAAGCCGCCCTAGAAATATGCCCAAACTTCATAGCAATAGAAGCATCACTACCAAACCCCCGAATAATTGCCGATTGAATCGATACATTTACTCGCTGAGATGCTTTCCTTAATTCAGCATTTAAGCCCTCATCATAAATGCCATAACCATCTTGAGATAATAACACTGGTTTCTCACCAGATTCTATAGGATATTCTGGCGCTAGGGGACAAATTTCTAAAGCAATTAAAGCATCAAGACGGGTGCGATTCGTAAAATATAATGCACCGATCGCCCCTACTTCTTCCTTAGCCGATGCCACCAAATAGACCGTTACCGGAGGATTTTTAATCTGTTTAGCCAACTCCAATAAAATCGCGACAGAGGCTTTATTATCGAGGGTATAACTAGCGATATAGTCCCCCATACGAAAAGGTTTTTTCCGATGTTTTCCGACTACTACACGAGTCCCCGGACGCACCCCGGCTGCTTCTAAATCCTCTGGCGATCGCAGAGTTTCTACCCAAACATCCTCCCAAGTTAATACCTTATCAGTCTGCCAAGACTTTTGGGGGGACTCATGGGAAATATGGCGGGAACCAAAGCTAAGAATTCCTGAAATTGTCTGATGATCTCCTCGTAGGTCTACCACTCCCTCACCATAAACCCAAGGAAAAGATCCCCCTAATTTCCGAATCATGACCCGTCCGTTAGGCTCAATATTATTAACAATAGCGCCTATTTCGTCTTTATGTCCGGTAATAGCGATCGCCACATCAGGATTTTGACCAGGTATTTCAGCGATCACGTTTTCCGCCTGGTCTTTCCACACCTTCACCCCCAAATCCGAAAAGCGATCGAGGAGAAAGCTATCTATTTCCGACTCATCGCCACTAGGAGAGTGACACATCACTAACTGTTCAATAGTGGCAAATAGTTGGTCAAATTCCAATTAATCCCCCCTATATCTTAATTGTTGATTATTTACTGTCTTTCTTGGGTTTAAAAGCCGGCCCCCAAATTCCCCACAAAATTAACACAATTAAAACTATAAATGCCCGTTCCGAATTAACATCGATCATTGATTGCATATCCATTATAGGAGGCGGTTCTATAATCGGTGGATTCAGATCGGGATTTCTATAAAAATCCTGGTAGTTAATCACAGGTCGCAGAGTATAAGGATACTCATTAGCCGGTCGATGGCGGCGAGGTTGATGGTATTGTACCGGGTGAGGATCATGGTGTGGGTGGGGGTCATGGCGTCTAGTTGGCTGATGATGTCTAGGTTGTGGATGAGGTCTATGGTCTGCAAATGTATTGCACTCATCAATATAATGATGATGAGCAGAAGCCGACCCCACCCACATAATACTCCCGACCATCGCCAAACCAGTTATGGTCAACAATTGCCACTTTTGCATGAAATTTCTCCTCACCACCGTTGGACAATTTGACTATTTATCAATAGCAAATGGCAGTCAGTATATCACACATAGCAACCCTGGAAGCAGCTACAGCACCGGACCCGATAACTCAAAATTCCACGGCTTCCTCAACCTTCTGATTTGGGAAAGTCGGTAATTGAATAGCAGACCAAGACTGCAACTTCCGGCGATGTTGGGGATAGACTAAAGGTGCTGGCCAATTATCCCCTTTTTGTCGAGACCCCACCCCGGCTAGTTTAGGATTAGCCACTGATTCCTCTACTGGCTCCGGTGCGGCATATTCCAAACGGATACGCTGTAGTTCCTCTTCTACCAATCGAGGTTTCGGCCACTCATCCAGGACAGGTTCACCCGCCGGAACAATGGAATCAATAGATATCTCAAAGGGCGGTGGGGGTGCGATCGCCTCCGAATCAGAAACAGCCGACTTGGGCGATTCTCCCTGAGATCCTAAACCCTCCTTAGTGGATAGTAAAGGTGGCATAACTGGGGTGGGGTTATAATCACCTTCTGCGGGTGCTGTTAATTCGTCTAACCCCTCTTCTGACTGCTCTACTGACTGCTCTACTGATGAATCTTGCAATTGAGCAGACCAAGGCTGAACAGGTGAAGCCTTAGATAAATTCATCTGGCCATGAATCACAAAGGATGGCGATAATAACTCATTATCCGCGCCATCCATCTCTAGGGAGGGGGAGTCAACCATTAATTCAGGATTTGGACTCATACCAGATTCGCGGACTTCTAAGGAACGCTCCAAAGCCGCCTTAAACTGAAGAGTGTAGCGTTGTTGGCGTTGTAAACGCGATCGCAACTCACGGCAGGTATTTTGAGCCTGGACTAACTCATGGGACTGTTCATTGTAACTTTGACGAGTCATGGCACATTCTCTTTCCATCTTAGCCATGCGAGTTTGACTCGTATCCCACTGTTGAGTCAGGTTTTCGACCAAAACCTGCTGTTGTCGAATCACCCGGTTAGCAACATCTAGCTTTTGGAAAAGACGATTCACCTGTGCGCGGGTAAAATCGAGTTCCTGCAATTGTTGATGATAATTAGTTTTCTGTTCTCTTAACTGTTGATGACAATCTTCGAGTTGTTCGGACAGTTCAGCAATGCGATCGATTAAATCCCGGTTACAAGCGTGAAGTGCTTTAATCAGAGGAGTTTCGCGACTACCCTCAACCTCATTCATCGGCCCAGTAGCCACCTGGGGCGGTAATCCTTCCGTCCTAACAGAGGCATTTTCTGGAGATTGTTTAACCAGCGGAATTTGATCAATGGCGATCGCATCAGGAAAATTAACCGTTTCCCAATCATCATCCCCTGTGTGGGAAATGTGGGTCAGCGGCTGCGCCACACCAGCTTCATACTCTGGGATGGCTGCTTCATCGGGGGACTGATTCAGGGGGAGATCGGCTTCAGACATGGACATATCCCAGACAGTTCAATAATCTCAGCATTAGTCTATCTTGACAATTGACAGACTTGGAGCTTGAAACATAGCCAAATATATTCTGAATATGGTTTCCTATTTTATACACTACTGTTGATTTATGCTTTCCGATTTAACTGCAAATCCCAACATTTGGCTTCATATCTCACTGGTGGGTCTATGGTTAGCCTTAGTCCTGATTATTGCTGAAGGACTCAACCGCCTATTTTCCGTAGACCCCGAAATATCCCGAAAGGTCGTGCATATTGGCACCGGAAACGTGATTTTATTAGCTTGGTGGCTGCACATCCCCGCCTCCATCGGTATAGCAGCCGGGGGATTATCGGCGGCGATCGCCTTAATTTCCCTAAAAGTCCCCATTCTCCCCAGTGTTAATAGTGTCGGCCGCCAAAGTTTAGGGACATTTTTCTACGCCATCAGCATTGGTATTCTGATCGCCTGTTTTTGGCCGCGCCAAGAACCCCACTACGCCGCCCTAGGAATTTTAGTCATGACCTGGGGAGATGGTCTCGCCGCCACCATCGGCCAGAAATTTGGTTCCCATAAATATCAGGTCTGGGGAAGTCAAAAAAGTTGGGAAGGTTCCCTCACCATGACTTTAACCAGTTTTGTAGTATCTGCCTTAATTTTACTCCCAGTCTATGGTAACACCTGGCAAATTTGGAGTATCTCCCTAGCCGTAGCCATAGCTGCCACCCTCTTAGAAATGGTATCTAAATTGGGTATTGATAATTTAACCGTTCCCCTCGGTAGTGCGGCGATCGCCTTCTTTCTCCATCAACTTTCTTAATCCTACCCAACACCAAAAGCCTCCAACCAAACCATAGCCAGCCCCAGAGCTAGTATAGACACCGCCGGACATGGCATTGCATCTCGCATCCGTTAGCCCAGGTGAAAATACTAGCACTAACTGCTATAGGTTCTGATTGGAGGACAATCCCATGCTCGAACTTTAAACCAACCCGCTAAGACCTTCTGTATCACGCCCACTCTACCCCTTACCGTTTACTTCAGGACTGGGGAAGGCTTTTTACAGGGAGTTCCTTCAAAGGGGCTAGGACCTACTTCTGGATAAGCATCGTCACTGGGGCTAAAAATCCTAATGACTGCTTCGGTCAGGTAAGCCATCATATTCGATAGTTTAGACATCATATTCATGATAAAACCTCACTTTTTTGTTGCCCTATATGTTTACTATATTACATGGAATTTCAGGATTTGCACACTATTTGCAATATTTATTTGCAATCAACGGATAATTAACCATAATCCCCAAATCATGTTATAATGTATAAGTTGTGCAGTTTTTTTGGGTTTCATCTACCTGACTCAAATCTAGCGATCGCCTTCTCTAAGCAACTCCCTAAAATCCGTACAATTACTCAAACAATATCCCCTCAAAGTTGAGTGAATAACAATCACAGTTTTTTTAAGTTTTGATAATTTTTGTAAAAAACAGTTAATCAAAGGGGAGACCAGCCAAAAATAGGCGGGCGATTTAGCCCGCCCGAAGGCTTTAGAGTTTGACTTGGCTACCGTGTGCGCGAGGATCGGTGTTAGCATCCCCAGAGGGAGTAACAGGGGCTTTAAAAGTGGAAACCTGACCCATAG
The DNA here is from genome assembly GCF_026000695.1 of Limnospira platensis NIES-39. GTDB lineage: Bacteria > Cyanobacteriota > Cyanobacteriia > Cyanobacteriales > Microcoleaceae > Limnospira > Limnospira platensis. The sequence continues at coordinate 4,751,235 of NZ_AP026945.1, read as the reverse complement.
TTTCGACAGTTGGCATCAAGTTACCAGCGATCAAAGCATCTAAACGAGACCCTAGGTTAGGTCGGGGAATTTCTCCGATCGCCTCCCCCATAACCTCAGCTTGATCATTGAGAAAGACAAAATGGGGAATCCCATCAACTCGATACTTGAGAATTTCTGGCAGCCATTTAGTATTATCAACATTAAGCATCACAAAATTAATGCGATCGCCATAACTGTCGCGCAGATCTGCCATATCTTCAGCCATAGCCTGACAGGTTGTACACCAATTAGCATAAAACTCCATCAAAGTGGGTTTACCATTACTCAAAGCCACCTCAAGAGGGGTTGATTCCGTCGCCAGTTCCGTTAAAGATATAGATGTAGCATTAGTTCGGAAACCCCAAAACACCAAGACACTGAGAACAATTGCCACTATAGCAATCAGAAAGTTTCTCAAACGAGTGGTGAATGAAGAAGTAGTTAAACTAGAATCAGATGGATTTGTACTCATTTAATGCAGCTAGTCACAGAGATAATCGATTAGGGTACAGTGTAGCGAATTCGACGAGTGCGGGGAAAATAGAAAGCGATCGCCCCACCAAACCAGCCACCATTGGCGATCGCATGGTATGATGGAACTGCTGTATACTGGCGGGCAGCATGAAAAAACGAGTCACTTTGACTTTTCCCAAACGTTCAGTGCAGATGCCAATTACCTACCGACTGGCCAAAGATTTTAATGTAGCTGCTAATATTATTAGAGCGCAAGTGGCCCCTAATCAGGTAGGAAAACTGGTAGTAGAGTTATCCGGAGATATAGACCAACTCGAGGCGGCGATCGATTGGATGCAATCTCAAAACGTCACAGTTTCCCTGGCCAGTCGAGAAATTATCATTGATGAACAAAGCTGCGTAGACTGTGGACTATGTACAGGTGTATGTCCCACAGAAGCACTCACTCTCAATCCCGAAACCTTTTATCTAACATTTACGCGATCGCGTTGTATTGTCTGTGAACAGTGTATTCCCACCTGTCCCCTACAAGCAATTTCCACCAATTTATAATAGATATCCTACCCATGACATCCCATCAAATAGCCCCTATGCTTTGGGTTTCAATTTTCTTGTTGATGCTCACCTATATGGTGTTTGGGTGGGGTTTATTTAACCTAAAAATAGAGTGGCACTTGTGGGTAATTATTAAATTAATCATCATCTTAATCGCCCTATTTTTCACAGTTCCATTAGAGAATTTAAGCCGTCCTCTCAATCGCTGGTTTCAGTCTAATCTTGGCGCTTTTTTATCTGTAGTGTTTGGTGCTTTCTTATTGGTAGTCCTAGCCACCCATATGGAAGTTTTTACCACCATTCTGATGGCTTTATCCGCCACTATCCTCACCCGTATGGAACTACAAACCCACAGCACCAAAAACTGGCAGGCATTTTTAGTCCTGTGTCTCGTGTCAATGCTGGGGCTAGTAGTCGGTTGGCAACTTCATCACCTAGCCAGTATAATTTAGCCGTAGTTAGCCAGAAGTTCCGGTTGTAATACTTGGTTTAATTTACCACTACGATATCCCTCTAGGTCTAAGGTAACATACAGAAAACCCAATGCCTGAAAAGTTTGCACCAAAACTGGCAAATCATTTTTAATGATAAAGTCCTTAATTTGTGCTGGTGGCAGTTCAATCCTAGCTGTGTCTCCCTCAGAGCGCACCCGCAGATTTTGCCAACCCAGGCGGCGCAAATAAACCTCAGCACGTCCGACCCTCTGCAATTTAGCGATAGTGATTTCTTCTCCATAGGGAAAACGGGAACTTAAACAAGGTTGAGAAGGCTTATCCCAGCAACTTAACCCCAGGTATTTAGAGATTTCCCGCACCTCAGCTTTAGTAACTCCCACCTCCGCTAAAGGCGATCGCACCCCCCTTTCCTTAGCTGCTTTCACCCCCGGACGATAGTCCCGCAAATCATCAGCATTCACACCATCAACGATATATAAATAACCCCGTTGTCTAGCCAAGGGTTTAAGCTGGTCATGCAGTTCACTTTTGCAGAAATAACAACGGTTAACCGGGTTATCGGTGTAATTAGGATTAGCCATTTCCTGAGTGTAGATTTCCTCATGAGATATGCCAATCATCGCCGCCTGAATGCGAGCATCTTCCAAATCTTCTGGTAACAGGGAAGGGGAAACAGCCGTGACAGCCAAAGCGCGATCGCCCAAAATATCATAGGCAATTTTCGCCACCAAGGTACTATCTATCCCTCCCGAATAGGCAATTAAAGCCTGCTCCATTCCAGTAAATAGGGATTGAAGTTGTTGTAATTTCTCGCTCACCATAGTTTTTTGTATTATTTACCCCTAATTACAGGTTATCATCTTCAACGGTCTAGGCATACCTGGTCTTTGCTAGCTGCCATACTAAGAGCGATCGCACAGACAAAAATTGAGCCGGGAGGTTTCGCATCTGGAAAACGCCGGCTCATATTCTTAATTCGCAATTGCTAAGATCAAACTCTCATTATCGGTTATATCAGTGAATATCCTAGCCCACCCACTCTAAAACCGCTTCCTCGCGGGTATTAGTGTGACGTTCAGGAGTTTCACGATTAAACTTCATGTGAATCGAACGGGTTTGCTCACCATCAGCAGCAACCGCCATAATCGGATAGTCAAATTGACCATCAGGGAAATACATTTGGAATCGGAAAGTACCATCAGGATTGAGTTTAATCGGTCGTCCGCCAATACTAACCTTAGCATCAGGCTCAGTAGCACCATAAATGATTAACTCAGCATCAGCCACCAACCAGAATTTACGGGGACGAATGGGAGGCATTGATGCAGCCATCCCAATACCAGACATCCCAATACCGGACATCGAGTAGCCTAGGGCGGCACCGGACATGGTAAAACCAATACCAGACATCCGTTCCGCCATACCGACACCGGACATTCCCACCCCGGACATGGAGTAACCTAGGGCGGAACCCGATTCGGTGATTGAAGCACCGGACATGGAGTAACCCATACCGACACCGGACATTCCCACACCGGACATGGAGTAACCTAGGGCGGAACCCGATTCGGTGATTGAAGCACCGGACATGGAGTAACCCATACCGACACCGGACATTCCCACACCGGACATAGAGTAACCTAGGGCGGAACCTGATTCGGTCATTCCCACGCCGGACATGGAGTAACCCATACCGACACCGGACATTCCCACCCCGGACATGGAGTAACCTAGGGCGGAACCCGATTCAGTGATTGAAGCACCGGACATGGAGTAACCCATACCGACACCGGACATTCCCACCCCGGACATGGAGTAACCTAGGGCGGAACCGGATTCGGTGATTGAAGCACCGGACATGGAGTAACCCATACCGACACCGGACATTCCCACACCGGACATAGAATAGCCTAGGGCGGAACCGGATTCGGTCATTCCCACGCCGGACATGGAGTAACCCATACCGACACCGGACATTCCCACCCCGGACATGGAGTAACCTAGGGCGGAACCGGATTCGGTGATTGAAGCACCGGACATGGAGTAACCCATACCGACACCGGACATTCCCACACCGGACATAGAATAGCCTAGGGCGGAACCGGATTCGGTCATTCCCACGCCGGACATGGAGTAACCCATACCGACACCGGACATTCCCACACCGGATTCTGTTAGGCCTAAGCCGACACCGGACATTCCCACACCGGACATGGAGTAACCTAAACCGACACCGGATTCTGTTACGCCTAAGCCGACACCGGACATTCCCACACCGGACATGGAGTAACCTAAACCGACACCGGATTCTGTTACGCCTAAGCCGACACCGGACATTCCCACACCGGAGATGGAGTAACCTAAACCGACACCGGATTCTGTTACGCCTAAGCCGACACCGGACATTCCCACACCGGAGATGGAGTAACCTAAACCGACACCGGACATTCCCACACCGGAGATGGAGTAACCTAAACCGACACCGGATTCAGTTATCCCTAAGCCGACACCGGACATTCCGACACCGGAGATGGAGTAACCTAAACCGACACCGGACATTCCCACACCGGAGATGGAGTAACCTAAGCCGACACCGGATTCAGTTATCCCTAAGCCGACACCGGACATTCCGACACCGGAGATGGAGTAACCTAAGCCGACACCGGACATACCGACACCGGACATAGAATAGCCTAGGGCGGAACCGGATTCAGTCATTCCCACACCGGACATGGAGTAACCTAGGGCGGAACCGGATTGAGTTACGCCTAAGCCGACACCGGACATTCCGACACACATGGAGTAACCTAGGGCGGAACCGGATTGAGTTACGCCTAAGCCGACACCGGACATTCCGACACCGGACATAGTTTCACCGACACCTGATGCCCACTTACCGACACCAGAGGGGAAAATATAGGAACTGATGCCATGTTGGAAACTGGAAACATGGTGCATGGAACCAAATAGGGAACCAGCGATGCGTTGAGCTTCTGCTTCTTTGGCTAGATTGAAGAGGTCGTCGTAAATGCGATCGCCATAAGATAAGCCAGGGGGTGATAGTTGGGCAAAAGTTTGACCTTTGAGTTCATCACCCCAAGATACTGTAATGAATTGGTCATCAATCCACTCAGAGGGATAAATGGGGGGAATCCGAACCGCCTGGGAACGGGCCATAGCTAACCAGCGACCATCAGCGCAACGGTAGCCAATTTCGATCACATAATCGCGATCGCTTACAGGAATTGGTAAATACCATTCCCGCGCCATTTCATCGCAAGGGTATTCCTGAACGCTGTGGGGACTCTGATTGCTGAGATTTATACCTGTTACGTCATAAATCCGTAAAGCCAGTTGTTGCCCACCTAATCGCCGGAATTGTTCTTTTTGTTGACTGGAGATATCCCAGTAAGCATAAGCCCATTCCGGGTCTCTTGCCATCATAACTACGCGACTTTCACTATATCCGCTGCCAAGTTCCACTAGATTTTCATCAACTGAGGACAGGAAATCATCTGTTTGTTCTTCCTGGCCTAATGTAAACTTTGCTACTTCCACTTCTGCTTTTGCCTCCAAAGTACGGGATTGACTAGGGGATGAAAATCTTTGACGTTCAATATCTTGAATGGCAGCTAAAAGCTGGGCTTTACGCATTCGGCTATAGCGAGAAATACTGTACTCGCTGGCGACTTTGCGTAATTGTCGCAATGTCATTTCTTCCAAGGGGGGTCTTTCTTTGGCCATAGGTTGGTGATCTCCATGTGTTCAGACAGCAGGCTGTTGGCTCTGTAGATTTTCTTTGGGATCGTGGGGATCGCTCTCGTTAATCAACATATTGCAGAAAATATCCAGAGGGGTCAAGGGGTAATCCCAAAAATTATAAGTAAATATACTGTTTTATAAGGTTTTTGGGATCATTGTGTCATAGTTTCATGATATATCATGGAATTGGGGATCGTCTGCATCCCCAAAAAAATCCCCGGCGTGGGCCTGGGGTTGTAGGTAGATTCGTGAAGTACCCCACCCTGCCGCCCTAGAGGATGGGGCTTCCTGATTCAACGGGAACTGCATCTAACAAAACCGATGTTTTGCCAGGTTGTCTTACACTCCCTCCCCAGGCAGTATCGCTGGTTCCCAACGACAATACTTGTACTGAGCATAGTCGAAGTATCCGCAAGGCTTCATTTCTGATGTTTTGTGCCGCGTTGACATCTCGATCATGGCAAGTCCCACAATGTTGACATTGCCATTGACGAATATCTAACGACAAACTATCTACTCGGTTGAGGCAAACGTGACAGGTTTTAGAGGATGCAAAGAAACGGTCAACCTCAATATAGGTTTTTCCTTCCCACTCCGCTTTATATTTAAGCATTGTGGTAAACATTCCCCAGCCTACATCACTAATCGCCTTGGCTAGTTTGGGGTTTCTTACCATCCCTTTTACATTCAGATTCTCTACAGCAATAACTTGGTTTTCGTTGACTATCTGGCGGGATAGTTTGTGTAGAAAGTCCTCACGGCAACGGGCAATCTTGCCATGAACCTTAGCTACTTTTTGTTTGGCTTTAGTTCTATTCTGACTACCCTTTTGCTTCCGGGATAGTTTTTGTTGTTGGCGTTTAAGGTTACGGTGATGTTTGTCGCCATGACGGGGATTATCATACTTTGACCCATCACTGGTAATGGCGAAATGAGTCAATCCAACGTCAATGCCAACCGCTTTACCTTCGGTAGACTGACTCGGAGTTTCTTTCCCATCATCCACCAATACCTAAGCATAGTATTGTCCATCAGAATTTTGGGAGACCGTCACAGTTTTGATTGTCCCTTCAAATTCTCGATGACGATGGCAGTAGACTAGCCCAATCTTCCCAGGTAGTTTGATATAGTCTCCCTCAAACTTAACGTTGGCGGGATAACTTAATGACTGCCGACCATGCTTTGACTTGAAACGGGGCAATTGCGCCCGCTTCTCAAAGAAGTTTTTGTAGGCAGTGGAAAGATTGAGAGCAACAACTTGCAAAGACTGGGAATAGGCATCCGTTAGCCAAGGGTATTCCTTTTTTAACCCTGGCAACAGACCCTGGATATATCCACGAGATAATCCTTTGCCTGTCTTGAGATATGTTTCTTGGCATAGGTTGAGTGCCAAATTCCAATACCAACGACAGCATCCAAACGCCTTGGCGAGAGACGCTTTTTGGTCGTCGGTTGGGTAGATGCGATACTTGTACGCCTTATACATTATCGTTATTTGCTGTTGCCGATAACATTGTAGCTGCTCATCCGAGGATTCGCGATCGCTCAGTTTGTTTATTGGTTGCTATTCATCCCCTCCCTGCAAGCGAGGAAGGGGAATTCCGCCACATTTTGTTAAAAATTGTCAAAATTGGAGTGCGGGTCTGGGTGTGGCCAAAGCTAACGAATTATATCCCAATCCCGTATCCGCCAAGGACCCTGATCTCGGACGAGTTGATATCGAACTTGTAGGGTGCTATCCTCAGACCTCTCCATTTGATTACCTTGATAGAATTGGGTAACTTCCCGCACCTGAGCATCAACAGTACCTTGATTGGGATTATTCTCATTGACATCAACACTCTGGACCCTAACTTCATGCTGAAAACGCCTGTGGGAATTTTCCTGCCTTAATGACTCGGAAAGCCCCATCCACCGAGCCAGGGAAGGCTCAACCAAAATTTCCCTTAATCCTTGAGTTTGATGTTCAGGACCTAGAGCGGCAGATTTAGCAGTCAACCACTGATTAACTACCTGTTGGGCTACAGTGGGGTCCAGGTCAGCCGCTAGGGGGTTGTCTGGTTCGGGTTCAGGAATAGCGATCGGAGAATTATCAAGGCGGATTTCTGGCCCATCGGCTGTCAATCTCGGTCCACCCATTCCCTCTAGGGCATTACCAATCCAACCAAAAATGGCACTCAAAATCATCCATAATAACCAAATCCCAAACAATCCCACTAAGGCTACCAAGATTAATCTTTTAACCTTGTAGTTGGATTCATGGGTTCCCTTTCCTCTAGTTCGTCTGGGAGAGTTAGGTTGAGGGCTACCCTGACCCAGTGGTGGCAGATTAGCCGTAGGAGTACCGTTTAATCCGGCAGCGCTAGAAGATGCCACCGGAGAGGGTTGATGAGATTTAGATGAACTCCCTCTGGCTGGTTTTTGGAGGTAGGTAGATTCATTAGTCGATTGATTGAATCTACCTGGGGGGGTGGTTTTGGGAACCTGTGCGGAGGGAGAATTAGCACCACTATGGGATGACTGAGAGCCTGTAGGCATTCCCACAGAACCGGTAGGCGAATGCCCATTGCTTAGACCATCAGGACTAGAGGAGTAAGGTGCTGATTGAGCGGGATTTGCAGATGTTGAAACTGCGGGGGTCGATCCCGATTGTGCGTAAGTCAATTCATGATCTGACCTACTGCTGCGGCGAGGTTGTACTACGACCCACTCATTGGATGTGGCACGCGCCTCGGCGGGAAGTGCCTCTAAATAAGATTGAACCTGCTTATTAGCAAAATATTCTTTGAGAGAAACTGACTGATTTTGCAAATCTCGGAAATGGGGAAAAACCTCTTCGGCTAACCAGTGTTCTGCATACAGACATAACCCGGGTAACAGGTCTGGGGAATCGACAGAATTTTCGCGAATAAAGGCGATCGCTTCTTGTTCTTGGCTCAAATCCAGGGCACGACTAGCTTCTTCAGTCTGTCCTAGTAACAGACAACAAACCGCCTTTTCCAAATGCACATCCTGACGGCGACCCAACTGCATTAACATTAACTTAGCTTTGCGAATCAGAGCCGGTTGGGCGCGTGCAAATCCCTGAGCCAATAAAGCATAAACGGCTAGGTATGTGCTAACGGCGGAGGGACGATGAGCCTCCATCTCAAATAGGGTCTGTTGTTCAGTGGTAGTCAAAGAACTACGCAATTGCTGGATAAAGCGTAGAAAATCCTCCACATTCAGACCAGAGCGATCGTCACCATGACCATCAATACCGCCTCTTTCATGGAGCATTTCCCGCAACAACTGCAATCCCCGGCGACGTTCATCAGTTTTCACCTCTGGCAGTTGTAGCAGTTCGATGATCCGATAGGGGCGCAGTTTATAAAGATCTGCCTGCATTTCTCCCCGTAGACTGGCAAACAGGCTTTCGCGTAACAGCAGATCTTGACCCGATTCTAGGGAAATAGCAGCGTTTTCATATTGCCGAGACTGCCACTGTTCCCGACCCAGTTCTAAATATGCTAGGGCTACCGTCAGAACCATATCCGGCACAACTAGATCGGGGTCTCCAAACCGACCATCTTTCAGACCAATAGTGCTGGTTCCTACCCAGGGGCGAGTCATGGCTACAACTTGTTCATATTCCCCTAACTCTTGCAAGATCAGCAAAGCCCCCACCAACTGGCGATCGTCTATCTCTATACTGGCTCGGTGAGAATCTGTGTCCTTTTCCCCTCCTACCCCCGACAGTGATGGGTTTGAGGGGATATCGTAGGTTTTGGCTAGAAACCCCATGTCATAGGCCCCGCGTTGGTCTGGGTCTGACAGGACTGCGTAGGCTTCATCAATTAACTGCTTTCTAGCATCGATCGCCAGATCAGAATACTCCCGCCTGGGAAGTTGCTGAATGCGATCGCCTCTAGCCTGCTTTAACTGGTCGGCAGTCGCTTGGATTGGTAAGCCTAAAATTCGGTAGTAATCGAGTGGAATACGCATTCTGGTTCATCCCCAAGGGCGAGCGACTGATTTAGGGCAGGTTTGACATCCCTCCAGACCATCCCATCCCACTGTCCGGGAGCTAGGGAAGGAGCTAGGGGAGGGCGGCGGAAGAGGGAGTAGGGGAAAAAATTATCAGTTTACTATTGCTATTTATCGATTCCTTCTGCCCCTACCAATTACCATATACCGGGCGTGAACCCACCCCTACTTTCCCCGCGAATAAACCAACGGGGATTTTTAATTATATCCTACACAATGTGCTGCATTCTACCCCAAATTATAGGTTGGTCGCTGTAATTTTTCCCGTCCTTGTGCCCCTACCCTGAAAAAACTTGGGTTTTGCCCCTATTCCTATAGAATATTCTCTCGTGAGGGCGATCGCGCAAGTGCATTCATCTGTCACTACTATATAGCCCAGTGAACCTCCCCCCACAAGGGCAGGTTGATGTAGCGCTTAGGCAGCGGGAGCTATGTGCATTTATCTGTCACTACTATATAGCCCAGTGAACCCGCCCCTACAAATTATCATATACTCCGGTGAACCCGCACCTACTTATAATTAATTGGCAACACGCAGCAGTAAACAGTTTCACAAGGTAACGCAATGGTTAAGGAACGCACAGTACCTAGTTTTCAAGTCGATTCTGTAGTCATCACCCGAGAGGAAGGGTTGATGCTTTATGAGGATATGGTGCTAGGGCGCTTATTTGAGGACAAGTGCGCCGAAATGTACTACCGGGGCAAAATGTTCGGGTTTGTTCATCTTTACAATGGACAGGAGGCAGTCTCTACCGGGGTAATTCGATCTATGCGCCGCGACGAGGATTTTGTCTGTAGTACCTATCGCGACCATGTACACGCCCTCAGTGCTGGAGTTACCGCACGAGAGGTGATGGCTGAATTGTTTGGTAAAGCTACAGGTTGCTCTAAGGGTCGTGGCGGTTCGATGCATATGTTCTCGTCTAAACATAATTTGCTCGGCGGCTTTGCTTTTGTGGCGGAAGGCATCCCTGTGGCTACGGGGGCGGCTTTTCAGAGTAAGTATCGCCGGGAAGTAATGGGAGATGAAAGTTCTGATACGGTCACGGCTTGCTTTTTTGGAGATGGAGCCTGCAACAATGGCCAGTTCTATGAGTGTTTGAATATGGCGACTCTCTGGAAGTTACCTATTTTGTTTGTGGTGGAAAATAATAAGTGGGCTATTGGTATGGCTCATGAACGGGCGACTTCTGACCCGGAAATTTATAAGAAAGGTCCCGCTTTTGGAATGCCTGGTTATGAAGTCGATGGTATGGATGTTTTGGCGGTTCGAGAGGTGGCTCAAAAGGCGATCGCTAGAGCCCGTGCTGGAGAAGGTCCAACCCTCATTGAAGCCTTAACTTATCGTTTCCGGGGTCACTCTTTGGCTGACCCTGATGAATTGCGCGATCGCGATGAAAAAGAGTTTTGGTTTGCTCGTGACCCTATTAATAAGTTTTTCGCCTATTTGACTGAACATAATCTCGCTGATAGTGACGAGTTGAAGGCGATCGACAAAAAGGTTCAGGATGTCATTAATGACGCGGTTGAGTTTGCTCAGACTAGCCCTGAACCTGACCCTAGCGAGTTATATCGCTATGTTTATGCTGACGACTAAGGGGTCGGTTGATACGCCGCCAACAGGCGGGTTGATACGCCAACAATAGGGCCAGGGCGGGGGCGGGGGCGGGGGCGGGTTTATGTAACTGGTCTGTTACCACAGAAGACCCCGGTGAAACCGCCCCTACAGGGTGCTGGGGCGGGTTTATGTAACTGGTCTGTTACTACAGAAGACCCCGGTGAAACCTCCCCTACAGGGGGCGGGGGCGGGTTTATGTAACTGGTCTGTTACTACAGAAGACCCCGGTGAAACCTCCCCTACAGGGGGCGGGGGCGGGTTGATGTAACTGGTCTGTTACCACAGAAGACCCCGGTGAACCCGCCCCTACAGGGTGCGGGGGCGGGTTGATGTAACTGGTCTGTTACCACAGAAGACCCCGGTGAACCCGCCCCTACAGGGTGGGGGGGCGGGTTTATGTAACTGGTCTGTTACCACAGAAGACCCTGGTGAACCCGCCCCTACCGGGTGGGGGGGCGGGTTTATGTAACTGGTCTGTTACTACAGAAGACCCCGGTGAAACCTCCCCTACAGGGTGCGGGGGCGGGTTTATGTAACTGGTCTGTTACTACAGAAGACCCTGGTGAACCCGCCCCTACCGGGTGCTGGGGCGGGTTGATGTAACTGGTCTGTTACCACAGAAGACCCCGGTGAACCCGCCCCTACAGGGTGCGGGGGCGGGTTGATGTAACTGGTCTGTTACCACAGAAGACCCCGGTGAACCCGCCCCTACAGGGTGCGGGGGCGGGTTGATGTAACTGGTCTGTTACCACAGAAGACCCTGGTGAACCCGCCCCTACAGAAGACCCTGGTGAACCCGCCCAGACCAGGCGGGTCTGTTGCTAACCTAGGATTTTAGTAAATGCCAGCATTCAGTGGCGATCGCCCAATCTTCCTCCGTGTGGATCACAAATACAGGCACCTGGGAATCACTGGCGGCGATGTTACCATCTCCTTTAATATTGCGGTTTTTCTCGGGGTCTAATTTGAGTCCGATAAAATCAAAATCTTTGCAGGTTTCTTGACGCACTAAAACTCCGTGTTCTCCAATACCTGCCGTAAACACTAAACCATCTAGTCCCCCCAAACTCGCTAACATTGAACCTATCCCAGTTCGCAGGCGGTGAATAAACATATCAAAGGCTAATTGAGCCCGTTCGTTGCCGCTACTCTGTTCCTTTTGAACATAGCGCATATCTCCAGATATTCCCGTAATTCCCTTTAACCCCGATTGTTGATTTAGCATTTCATTAAGGCGATCGCTATCCCACCCATATTCCCTCATCAAAAAAATCAAAATCGCTGGGTCAATGGAACCACTCCGAGTTCCCATCATCAAACCTTCTAAGGGAGTAAATCCCATAGTAGTATTCACACTAATTCCATCCCGAATAGCCGCCAAAGAACAACCATTCCCTAAATGGCAAGTAATTAACCGCAAAGACTCCAACGGTTTACCCATTAATTGAGCTACCCTTTCCCCACAATATTTATGGCTTGTACCATGAAAACCATAGCGCCTAATTCCTTTAGTAAACCATTCATAAGGAATAGGATATACCGCCGCCGCCAAGGGCATTTGACTATGAAAGGCTGTATCAAATACCGCCACCTGTGGCACATTCCCTAACACCCTTTCTATGGCTGCAATTCCCTGTAAATGAGAAGGGTTATGAGACGGAGCTAGGGGGATTAATCGGGCGATCGTCTCTTTCACCTGCTCATCAATTATAGTCGCCCTAGAATAGTCAGTTCCTCCATGCACTACCCGATGACCAACCACATTAATTTCCCCTAGATTATTGAGAACTTGAGTCTCCCCTTCTATCAGGCTATTCAACATTTGACCAATCGCTTTATCCTTCTGACTGCCATCAATTTTACTCTCCTGTTTCACCCCATTGGCTTTCACTGTCATTTGCCCAAAAGGTGGCATTCCCCAATCAATAACCGCCTCCCAAATAGGTTCTAGGGGAGATGCTGGTAGGCTATCTCCGTTAATATCATATAAGCAGCTTTTTTGGGAGCTTGAACCAGCATTCAATACCAGAATTTTCATGATTAAAATTAACAGCCTTTTAATAATAGTTTATTGATGGATTTTTTGTTTTTTTGATGATGGCGGGCAGGTTGATGGACTGGGATGGAGTGGGAGCTATTTAGTTAAAGCAATGATGGACAGCACCAAAATCCACCTTAACATAGACTAAAGACCACTTAAAGTCAAGTTAAAATCAGGTTAAATATTCATAAACATCACCCAATTAATCATAAAAACTTGCCATTTCGGTAATCTTAGGATATTAATAGAGAAACTCCGTCCTATCGGATCATCCAGAATGTTAGGATTAGCCTAACCTCCCTGGAAATATCTATCTAAAGTAGGATGTCAATAAGCCCAATCAAGGTAAATATTTATGGTAGCAGCAGCCGATCAATCCTTGGAGACAACCTATCCTCTCAGTGACGATGAGATACGGAAAACTCATGCCTACTGGCGCGCTTGCAATTATCTTTGTGTAGGGATGATCTACCTGCGAGATAATCCGTTACTAAAAGAACCCTTAAAACCTGAACATATCAAATATCGCCTTCTGGGTCATTGGGGGTCTAGTCCCGGTTTAAGTTTCATCTACATTCACCTAAATCGGTTAATCAAAAAATATGACCTGAATATGATCTATATTGCGGGTCCAGGACACGGCGCACCGGGTGTTCTCGGTCCGGTATATTTAGAAGGAACCTACTCGGAGGTTTACCCGGATAAAAGTCAAGATGCTGAAGGGATGCGAAAATTTTTCAAACAGTTTTCATTCCCTGGCGGTATCGGTAGCCATTGCACCCCAGAAACCCCAGGTTCTATCCACGAAGGGGGGGAACTAGGTTATAGCCTCTCCCATGCTTACGGTACAGTATTTGACCATCCCGAATTAATTACGGCCGCCGTGGTGGGAGATGGAGAAGCGGAAACGGGACCCCTAGCAACGGCTTGGCATTCCAATAAATTTATCAATCCTATCCGTGATGGTGCGGTGCTGCCGATTTTGCACCTAAACGGCTATAAAATTGCTAACCCGACGATTCTCTCCAGAATTCCTAACGAGGAACTCAAAAACCTATTCCGAGGCTATGGTTATACTCCCTATTTGGTGGAATGTAGCCAATTAGAGGATTATGCCTCGGCTCATCAGAAAATGGCGACGACCCTAGAACATTGTATCAACGAAATTCGCGACATTCAACAACAGGCTCGTAGTAGTGGAAACGCTACCCGTCCCCAATGGCCGATGATTATTTTACGATCGCCTAAAGGTTGGACAGGTCCGAAGGAAGTAGATGGTCGCAAAGTTGAAGGTTTTTGGCGCGCGCACCAAGTCCCCATGTCTAATGTCATTGGGAACCCCCATCAGATGAAAATCCTAGAAGACTGGATGCGAAGTTACCAGCCAGAAGAACTTTTTGACGAAAACGGAACCCTGATTCCTGAACTCCAGGAACTCGCGCCAACGGGTATCCGCCGCATGAGTGCTAACCCGTTTGCTAACGGTGGTATTTTGCGTCGTGACTTAAATATGCCAGACTTCCGCCACTATGCTGTCGAGGTTCCTAAACCGGGTCAAAGTGAGGCAGAAAACACTCGACCTCTTGGCAATTTCCTCCGGGATGTCATGGCTAAAAATATGACTAATTTTCGGATGTTTGGGCCTGATGAAACTGCCTCTAATCGCCTTAATGCTGTCTATGAAGTCAGTAAAAAAACCTGGATGGGTGAGTTTTTAGAGGAAGACCTAGACGGTAGCGAATTAGCCACTGATGGTCGGGTTATGGAAATGTTAAGTGAGCATACCCTTCAAGGCTGGTTAGAAGGTTATTTACTCACGGGATGTCATGGTTTCTTTCACACCTATGAGGCTTTTGCTCATGTGGTCGATTCCATGTTTAATCAACACGCTAAATGGTTGGAAGTCTGTAAAAAAGAGGTGCCTTGGCGCTCTCCGATCGCCTCTCTGAATATCCTACTATCTTCTACGGTTTGGCGACAAGACCACAATGGTTTTAGTCACCAAGATCCCGGTTATGTGGATTTGGTTACTAATAAGAGTCCTGATGTAGTACGGGTTTATTTTCCACCTGATGCTAATTGTTTACTGTCCTGTGCTAATCATTGTCTCCAAAGCAAAGATTATGTTAATGTCATTGTGGCAGATAAGCAAAAACATCTACAATTCCTGAATATGGATGATGCCATTAAGCATTGTACTAAAGGAATTGGAATTTGGGAATGGGCTAGTAATGATGATTGTGGTAAAGACCCGGATATTCCTGATGTGGTGATGGCTTCTTGTGGTGATGTCGCTACTAGGGAGTCTTTGGCGGCGACCGCCATTCTCCGGTCGGAATTTCCGGAGTTGAAAATCCGCTTTATTAATGTGGTCGATCTGTTTAAGTTACAACCTAATACTGAACATCCCCACGGTTTATCTGATTGGGATTTTGATAGTTTGTTCACCACTGACAAACCCATTATCTTTAATTTCCACGGCTATCCTTGGTTGATTCATAAGTTGGCTTATCGTCGCACTAATCACCCCAATTTGCACGTTCGTGGCTATAAGGAAAAGGGTAATATTAATACACCCTTGGAATTGGCGATCGAAAATCAGGTCGATCGCTTTAATTTGGTGATTGATGTCATTGACAGAGTGCCACAATTGCGATCGGCGGCGGCTTATGTTCGCGAACGCATGAGAAATGCTATCATCGAAAATGTCGCTTATGCCTACGAACATGGTCAGGATCAGGAGGAAATTAGTAATTGGAAGTGGCCGTTTTAGCTGATACCATCTCGGGGTCAACTTTTGACCAATTAGTAGGATAACTTAACTTGATTAGGCGATTCGCTGAAAGTATCGGTTTAACATCTACTGATGCGATCGCCTTTTTTCATCCTCAGCATAGACTGCTGATATCATCAATATTTCAGGATACAAAAAACATGACAATTATTCTCGCTGGAGACATAGGAGGAACCAAAACAATTTTATCCTTATTTGACGCAAATTCTCTCGACACTAGCGCCCCTACACCCCAGATAAAATCATTATTTGAGCAGACATATTCTAGTCAAAATTATATTGATTTGGTTCCCATAGTTAAACATTTTTTAGAAGCTGCATCTCAGGAAGTTTCCGAATATAAAAAACCCGAAAAAGCCTGTTTTGGTATTGCGGGTCCTGTGGTAAATGATAGCTGCGAACTTACTAACTTGAGTTGGTCGTTAGACAGCGATCGCCTTCAGCGAGAACTAGATATTTCCCACATTAAACTAATTAATGATTTTGCCGCTATTGGTTATGGTGTAGTCGGTTTATCATCATCAGATTTACACATTCTCCAACCCGGAAAACCTGATGCTTCTGCGCCTAGGGCTGTGATAGGTGCGGGAACAGGTTTAGGAGAAGGTTTTGTGATTCCCCTTCCCCAAGGCGGTTATCAAGTCTTTTTCAGCGAAGGCGGTCATACTGATTTCGCACCCAGATCCGAGTTGGAATTTCATCTCCTAGGCTATTTACGAGAACTCTATAATATCACCAGAGTATCCGTAGAAAGAGTAGTATCGGGGATGGGAATTACCGCGATTTATCAATTTTTGCGTGACCATGATATCTCTCAAGAATCTCCCGAAATTGCCCAAATTTATCATACCTGGAAACAGGAAATCGGACAAGAACACCAAACCGTAGACCTCGCCGCTGAAGTCTCTAAAGCCGCCTTGGCTAAAAGTGATTATCTCTCGGTTCAGACTATGAAAATTTTTGTGGAAGCCTATGGCGCAGAAGCTGGAAATCTCGCGCTCAAATTACTACCATACGGCGGGTTATATGTGGCCGGGGGAATTGCTGCTAAAATTATCCCTTTAATACAGGAAGGAAACTTTATCAAAGCCTTGAAAGATAAGGGTCGCGTTAGTCCTTTATTAGAACAAGTACCTGTCTCTATTGTTCTTAATCCTCAAGTCGGTTTAATCGGTGCCGCATTATGTGCCACACAAATCTAAACACAAAAAAACTATTTCGGTTTAGGGGTTGACTTTCGGTGATGTTTATGCCATAATTATTACCATGGTAAAAGGTGGCGGCATATATAATGTAAAATCTATGGTTAAACTAATCGATAGTGAACCCAGTCGATAGTTAAACAGTCAACCCTTGAAACGATAGCCGGAGGAGATAGAAACAATTAAGAATTGTGGAAGTTTCCGGGGTTGAGCAACTCGGATGTGTTATGAAGGGAATACGAAATGCGATCGCATAATCTCCTATGGTAACAATAGGCTTTTCCCGTAGAATCTGGAAGCGGTTTTTCCTAGTCTCGCTGTTTATCCTCACCATAGCCGGGTGTCGAATTTTCAGCAGTCAACCCGTTGGTGAACCGATGGTCAGCATATCCCCGCTACCCCTTCCCCAGCTTCCAGAGTGGATAAAAGAAATTAGTCCTACAGAGGAAGCCACATCTTTAGGCCAGATTAGAATCACTTTTAGCAACCCGTTAATTCCGGTTGAGCGTCTCGACTCCCCCAACCAGAGACAACAACTCAAACACTTTGACATCAACCCCACAATACCGGGAAGATTCCGATTTCTGACACCCCGGATGGTAGGTTTTCAAGCGGAAGAGGCAATTCCCCTAGCCACCCGGTTTCAGGTAACGCTGAAAAAAGGACTCAGCGACCTCAGCGACCATCAACTAGAGTCAGACATAGCCTGGACTTTCAACACTCCAGCCATTCAACTGTCAAACCTTCCGGGGACGGAAGATAACCCTGGTTTTCCTGACCACCCCATAGGTTTAGACCCCACCCTCAAATTTACATCTAACGTAGAACTAGATCTCGCCTCAGTCAACGACCATATCAGAGTCATTTCCGACAAGACCAAAAAAGCCATTCCTCTACGGGTAACACTAGATAAACCGGAAGCTGGTAGCGGGGATGTGGCGCGAGAAGACAGAGAAAGCCCATTTTCCCATAGCTGGGATTATAACATAAAATTTCAGCAAAAGCTAGAAAAAGCCAGCCGTTACACCCTAGAAATCACACCCGGACTGCAATCAAAAACGGGAAATCTAGCCAGCCAATTTCTGATTTCCAACCCAATTTACACCTACGAACCCCTACAGTTTCAAGGAATCCAATTTTATGGACAACCTAGGGAAGGTGGAACCTATGGAAGATTTACTAATGGGAGTCCTCAACTTAAGTTTAATAACGGAATTACGGCGCAATCAGCCAGAGAAAATATCACGATAAACCCGCCACCAGTAGGAGATGCACCGCCGCTGATACAATCATACGACGGTAACGATACAATCAGCTTAAATCCTTGGTCTTTTCAACCTCAAACTAATTATGTAATTACGATTGGCGCTAACCTGGAAGACACCTTTAATCAAAGGCTAGAGGAACCCATCAACCTTAACTATAAAACGGGAAATCTTGCGGCTGACCTGTGGACTCCTTCTGGTTTAAATATTTTCCCATCTGGTAACAATTTACAAATTAACGTTTCTACTGTTAATATACCCGAATCTCGCTATCAAGCAGCTTATGCAATTATCCAGCCAGAAGATTTAGTCTATGCAGAGCAAGCCTATCCGAGCAGGGAGGGTAAAAATTTACTCCCCACCTCAGATAAATGGCAAAATTTTAGGGTTGATGGTGGTGCGACTAATCAAACTATCGAAACTTCGATTAATCTGCGAGATAAGTTACAAGGGAAAACGGGAATGTTAGCCTATGGAATTAAAGCCAAAACTACTTCCTATGAAAAAAATGGTGTGACGGAATGGAATGAGCCTAGCTTTTATGGGATGGTTCAGTTAACTAACTTGGGTGTGTTTTCCCAATGGTTTCCAGAGTCGGGAATGGTGAGAGTTAATCATTTAGATGACGGTTCACCAGTAGCATCAGCATCGGTGGAAATATACCAATCCCAACTTAATGCTAGATCATTTCCTCAACCAACTGCTTGTGCTAGGGGAATTACTAATAGGGAGGGATTGCTATTATTAACGGCGGAAAACCTGGGGGGATGTATGGGAGCCAGTCGGTTTAATGAACCCCCAGAACTGTTGGTAATTGCTAAAGAAGGGGAGGACTGGGCATTCACTCGCAGCTACTCCTACAGTGGTGCTTATGGCTATGGAGTTTATGCGGGTTGGGATGAAAATAAACCGATTTCTCGCGGAACTATTTTTTCAGACCGACAACTCTATCAACCGGGTGAACCTATCGCTTTAACGGGGGTGGCTTACTATTTACAAAATGGGGAATTACAGCCAGATCAGAATACGGTCTATAATCTCACGCTAGAAACTCCGACGGGGGAAAAACGAGAATTAGGGGATTATTCAACTAATCAATTTGCTACGTTTTCGGTAGAATTTACGGTTAAGCCAGATGACCCTTTGGGGAATTATGTAATTCAGGGTAAAGGTATCAATGGGGTAGAAATTGTTGGTAATTTTCGAGTAGCAGAATTTAACCCCCCTAACTTTAAGGTTGATTTGAGTCTTGACCGCCAATTAGCTGTGAGTCAGGATAAAATTATGGCGACAGTTCAGGGTGATTATTTATTCGGTTCTCCGGTAGTTGGTGGTGAGGCTAAATATTATGTGACGCGGACGGCTAGTGATTTCACTCCCCCAGGTTGGGAAAAATATCATTTTGGAAGACAGTGGTTTTGGCCGGAAGAAAAACCGACGATTTCTAGTGATGTCTTACAGCGATCGCAAAATTTAGACGCGGCGGGTTCGGGAAGTGAAATGATCACTGTTAGCGGTGATGTTCCCTATCCCCTCAGATATCAAGTTGATGTGGAAGTGACAGATGTTTCTAACCTGTCGGTCGCGGACTCCCAAAGTTTTACGGTCTTACCTAACCATCAATTGATTGGACTGAAAAGCAAATTTGTAGCTAATGTTAATCAGGCTTTTCCGGTGGAAGTGATTGTTACTGATGTTGAGGGTAAATCAATTAATAATGTTCCGGTGAAGCTGGAATTACAGAAAATGAATTACAGCAGTATCACCCGGGTGGTGGAAGGGGGACAAACTAACCGAAATCAACTGGAATATGAAACAGTGGATACTGTAGATGTCAGGAGTGGTAATACTGCGAAAACTGTAGAATTAACGGCGAGGGAATCAGGGTCTTATCGCATTCAGGCGAGATTTGCTTCGGACCCCTTAAATACACCGAAAGCTACTGATATTCAAATTTGGATAACAGGTGATAGTCCGGTGAGTTGGGGAAATCGTTATGATAACCGCCTCGAAATTAAACTAGACCGGGATAATTACCAACCGGGAGATATAGCAACGGCTTTAATTCAATCACCCTATGGGGAGGGAGAGTTATTTTTCGCAGTAATTCGCGATCGCATTTTGTATAAAACCCTAATTCCGGTGAAAGGCGGCGCACCAGAAATCCGCTTTCAAGTAACACCAGAAATGCTACCTAATGTGGCTGTAGAAGCGGTCTTAGTCCGTCAGGGAGAACCTCTATCACAACTGGAACCGGGAAGCGTAGATAATCTAGTATCTATCGGGATGACTCCGTTAAATGTCAGCAAAAATGGGAAGTATTTACAAGTCAAAATTAACCCGAATCAATCGGAATTTCAACCTGGTTCCCAAGCCACGATTAACCTAGAGTTGACGAAGGATAATTATCAACCGATTAGCGGACAAATCACTTTAATGGTGGTCAATGATGCGATATTGCAACTTAACGGCTACCGACCCCCCAACTTAGTAGATACTGTATATGCTGAACAATCAATATCGACCCGATTAACAGATAACCGTCCTGATGTGGTAATACAATCATTGATGTCACCGTTGGCTAAAGGTTGGGGTTATGGGGGAGGATTTTCCGCCGCCACTATTGATACATCTAAGTTGCGTCAAGACTTCCAAGCGTTAGCCTACTATAACGGTTCAATTATCACGGACACCCAAGGAAAAGCCACGGTTAATTTTACGTTACCTGATAATTTAACCACCTGGCGAGTTCTGGCGATCGCTACTGACGAAAATTTAGAATTTGGGTCGGGGGAAGCGACATTTATCACCAGTAAATCCCTATTATCTAATCCGATACTACCACAATTCGCACGGGTAGGCGATCGCTTTTTAGCGGGAGTTTCCATCACCAACCGAGACAACCTGAAAGGACAATTAGACATCACCGGAGACCTGAGTGGTGGACTGTTATTTTCAGCGGGGAATAAAACCAGCCACCACCTGAAAACCCAAGCGGAAACGGCCACCCAAGCCTATCGTTTTCCTGTGTTAGTTGAACAAGTAGGAAATTCCCTGGTAAAATTCACCAGCAGACTGCAAAATAAAACTGATAGTTTTCAAGTTCCTTTGGAGATAAAACCCCTAGAAACAACGGAACAGGTAATCGCTTCCGGGACTACCCGCGAAACCGTCAGCATTCCCATTAATATTGATGATAAGGTAGTCCCCAATGCGGGAGGTCTAACTATTTCCCTGGCTAATAGTTTAATCCCCCAATTAACACAACCTGCGACCCAAATTTTCCAACAGCCAACTTTACCATTCTTAGAACCCATAGCCAGTCGTTTATTAATAGCAAGTAATCTCCAAATTATTGGGAAAAATCCTAATGATTTATCGGGCTTAGATTTGGAATTGCAAGCTAATGATGCTATTAACAGATTAGCCGGCTTACAAAAAGAAGATGGCGGTTTTGGCTATTTTCCCGCCGCGAATATCTCCGATCCGCTACTATCGAGTTACGCCGCAGAATCCTTAGCCAAAGCATCTCAAGCCGGATTTACGGTTAATAATAATCTGATTAATCGCCTCAGAAATTATCTAAATCAAGTAGTTGCTAATCCTGATGAAAATGGCTTCTGTGTTAATAATATCTGTAAAAACCGCCTGCGTCTTGAAGCGTTAATCGCCTTATCAGACTTAGGAGAAACGCGCAGTGATTTCATGGCAGAAATTTACGGAACTTGGCGGGAATTTGACCCCGCCACCCAAATTAAACTGGCTGGTTATTTAGCCAACTTCCCCCAATGGGAAACGGAATTTAATACGATTTTCCAAGATATCCAAAAACACATTTATCAAACGGGACGGACAGCGACGGTTAATTTACCCCCCGGATATCAATGGTTAGCCTCTCCGACGGTTTTACAGTCTCAAGCATTGCGCTTATATATTACCCAAAACCAACAGCCAGAAACTATCGGTAGATTAGTGGAAAGTCTGTTAAACCTGCGTCGTGAGGGAATTTGGCAAAATGACTATGATACCGCCGAAGCGTTAACGGCGTTAGTGGCTTATCAACAAACCCAAACCACGTCGGAAAGTTTCCGGGTTAATTTGGAAGTGGGGGGGTACATATCAGAGCAAATTGAGTTAGGAAATGATGGTAATTCTAGCTTTAATCTTAACCTACCGATGGCAGAATTACCCCAAGGAAATTATCAACTATCGATTCAACCTGAAAATTCGGGTAATTTACATTATTGGATAAAATACAGTTATCGCCTAGAAGGAAAGCAGCCAGGTCAACTTAATGGTCTTCGGGTGATTCGGACTATTCGACCGGCTAACGAAACTGAAAGTCTGCAAACCTATAGCCTCACAGAGGAGTCTAAACCTTTAACGGTGAAACCGGGACAGATATTTGATATTGGGTTGGAAATTATCGCAGATCATCCAGTGGATAAAGTGATGATTGTTGACCCTCTCCCGGCTGGTTTAGAGGCGATTGATAGGAGTTTTGAGACGAGTAATCAAGTCTTACAAAGTCAGGCTGATAGTTGGGAAATTGCCTATCAAACTATTTATCGCGATCGCATTATGGCTTATAGCGATCGTCTCATACCTGGTGCATATCATGTTCATTATCTAGTACGTTCTGTCACCCCCGGCGAATTTATCTGGCCGGGTGCTAGAGCCTATCTACAATATAACCCAGAAGAGTTCGGACGAACTACCTCTGGGTTGTTAGTGGTATCCGATAGATAGACTCGGAAAAGCTCCGCCTATTATACCATAAATGGAGGATAATAGCAAGTAATCGCCATCAATTATGTTAAGACTTGGTGTATAGTTTCTACAAGTTGTTCAAGAAAATCAACGCAGTCGCTAACTAGACAGTCATAAATAGGCCATCTGTTTCCGATACCAAAAGAAGGGTCTATATCAGCTTGATGAGCAATTTTATTTCTGCGATCGACTATTGCGCTAAGTTGTTGTTTGATATCGGATGCTGATTTCCCCATTTGCTGCGCTACCTCATCCCACAATTTTTGGTCATAAATAAGACGAATAGCATCAGCTATTTTATCTGGTTTTTGAAAACTCTTATATCCCAGGTTTTCTCGGAGTTCATCATTGAGTAATGAAGTTTGATTGAGTTTATTTTGAATCGCACTTGATATCAGTGGAAGCAAATCTGATACACTGGGAGATGGTGGCAGCAATGACCCGGCTTGGCTTAACTGAATTTCTGTTTCTAACCAAGATTCAATATTCATCAGCATTAATCTATCATTGGTAGTGTTACCTAATGACACTTGAAAACGTGAAAAGGCGGCAGTTTGAGGACGTTCACCTTTATAAATTTCTAACATTCCCAGGGTGACAACTTCATGGATATAGTAATCTAACGCACTCACGGCTAAAACCAGGGATGCTCGTAAAATATCAGATAAATCTAAAGCCGGGGTCGATTGAGATTTAATATAGTTATGAACATCAATTAAATCCCTAACACGAGCAATACTGACCCGAAATTGGTCAAGCGCTAATTGCATAACTCTGAGAAGTTAATCCGATAACTTTATCTGCTAGGTCTGCAAATACCCCACGAAATTCTTCCTGTTTTTTCCGATTGTTTGTTAAAACTTTTCCAGCTTGTCTTAATTGCTCACGAGTTAAATCATAAATGGGAGTTTGATGCTTTTGAGAAAGGGCAATTAGACTATTAAAGTTAGAAATCTTGGTTAAAGTAAAAGTTTCGCTAATACCTTGCTCAAAATAACTGGGAGTAGGTAACATTAAACCAGATTGGCTGAACACAGGAACTAATTTATCTTTAACATCTGCCTCGATTTTGTCAATCCATTTTTGAAAAGCCACAGTTTCCTTACCGTGAATAATTCGATAATTCTGAATAATAGTTCCCAGAAAGCGAAGTTTAAAATCAGGAAATGGATAGATTGCCTCTTTTAAAATCGGTGACGAACTGGCTTTTTTAGCCCATAATGACCATTTAGGCAAAATTTTACTCAAGGATTCGATCGCCATCACGGAGAAGAAATCAGCGGTAGTAGGAATGATAAAAAAGTCGCTGGTCATCAACAAATTTTGATTAATTGAATTCAAGCTAGGACTCATATCAATTAAAATATAATCCGCATTAAAGAGCGCGGCAGTTTTGTTAAACAATGCAGTAATAGACCCGGGTAAATTTTGGAGTGTTTGAATGGAACTACTTAACTCTTGAGCAATACCTAGGGTAACTTCATACTCAGCAAATCCCACATGACCCGGAAGTAAAAATAAGCCTTCTTGACCTAATAAAGGAACACAATTGACGGCTTCAATGGCTTTAGGTTGACCTTCAAAAGCTGGGGCGAGTCCGGTCTTAATGTTTGAATGTGTATTGTAGATAGCTTCGATTCTGGCTTGGTCATCTTCGGTATCTTGTTCTAAAGCCATACCAGTTAAATTACATTGTGGGTCAGCATCTACAATAATCACTTTTTTGCCTTTTGATGCTAACATCCAACCCAAGTTAAATGTGGTGGTGGTTTTACTGACTCCGCCTTTGTGATTAAATAGTGCGATTTTCTGAACCATGATATTTACCCTGTTTTTAACTCGCCGATGTTGGGTAATTGTAGCATATAATCATTGCCCCAACCTTTAATAATATGGGGGTTTGAGACTCAGTTCAGATGCTGTCTGATGTGGCTGTATCAATTCTGAGGTGATGGTGATGAGGTGAGAGTGGTGGGGGTCTGTCTGGCTCTGGGGAGACTGATGGCTAGATTTAAGGGGTCATGTTAGGATGGAGCCAGAGGCTTGATGGTGGCGGTTATGGTTCTAGGGACTCGGAAATATACGGGAAGTTAGAAGCCGAAACGCTTACCCAGAGGGAGATTAAGCGGCTGCCAGAAAAAAGTCAAAAAAAAATCGGCAAAAGGGTTGACAGAAGTTGAAAGATTCGCTAAGTTAATAAAGGTGAGAGCGCAAAAAGCTCGAAAATCAAAGGCGAAACACAAACACAAGCCCCCATCGTCTAGAGGCCTAGGACACCTCCCTTTCACGGAGGCGACAGGGATTCGAATTCCCTTGGGGGTACTAAAAATTTAAGGTTAGGGTAGGGATTGTGGAATGTGGTCTCTACCCTAGTCTTTTTGGTGATAGTTGGCTAACCTCAAGGGAGGATCTGGCGCATATAATCGCCCCATAATTGAGCTGCATTAGCGCTACTGCCGAAAGTAGGGGAATTGTCATCATTACCGAGCCAAATGCCTGTGGTGAGTCTCTGATTGGGTATATAGCCAATAAACCAGAGGTCAACATTGGAGTTGGTGGTGCCAGTTTTTCCAGCTTCCCCTAAACCCAAACTAGCATCCTGACCTGTGCCCCAACGAATTACTCCCTGTAGCATGGAAGTCATAGTTTCTGTGACGAGGGGAGAAACGACCTGGGGGACTCTGGGATTTTCTCGATCATAGGCATAAATGACCCGACAGCTATTAATATCGATCGCATCGGTGCAATCACTACTATCTAAAATACGTCTAATGCCGTGGGGATAGTGAGCTAAACCGCGATTAGCCATGACATTAAAAGCGCCAGTCATCTCTAGCAGGGTAACTTCACTTTGACCCAAAACCAAACCGGGAACCGGATTTAAATCGGAGCGAATGCCTAGCCGTCGTGCCATATCGACGACGGAATTTAAGCCGACCTCCTGGGCGACTCTTAGGGCGGTGACGTTTTCGGATAAAGCCATACCCCGATACATATCGACAGACCCACTACTGCGATCGCATCCTCTAAAAGTTTGTCCTTGCCAAGTGAGAGGTTCACAGGAATAGGTTCTACCGGGGGGGATACCCTTATCTAAGGCGGCGGCATAGGGAAAGAGCTTAAAGGTAGATCCGGGCTGTCGTAGGGCTTGAGTCACGCGGTTAAATTGACTATCCCCATAACTGATTCCTCCGACCATAGCCATAACTGCGCCATTACTGGAGTCGAGAGTGACTATTCCCCCCTGAGAAAAGCCAGCACCAGCGCCGACGGTAGCTAGATGTTGTTGCAAAGACCTCTCAGCGACGGCTTGCATTTGAGGATCTAAAGAGGTTTCGACAATAAAGTTACCCTCTCGCGCCAATTGACTGCCGAGAAGTCTCTCTATTTCGGTAAATACATAATCATAAAAGTAGGGTGCAATGGTACTTTCGAGAATTTCCCGCGCCCTGGGGTTAATTTCAATACGCGATCGCCTCGCCCGATCGGCTTCTTCAGAGTTAATCATTCCCAGGGCTTCCATTCTCGCCAAAACGCGATCGCGATACTGGACGGCTAACTCATAATTTTGAATAGGATTAAAACTATTGGGGGCGGGCAAAATACCTGCCAGTGTTGCAGCTTCGGACAGGGTTAAATTAGCGGCAGATTTGCCAAAATAGAACTGAGCGGCATTTTCAAAACCATAGAGGTCTAAGCCTAAATATACTCGGTTTAAATAGGTAAGTAAGAGAGTGTCTTTACCATAAAAAGTCTCTAATTTAAGGGCGACGATCGCCTCTCTGGATTTCCGCCAGGCGGAATCTTCTGTGCCGACGTACTCCCTAAATAAAGTGCGGGCTAACTGCTGGGAAATCGTGCTGCCACCTTCTCTAATTTCACCGCCTTGTAAATTCGTGATAAAAGCCCTGAAAATTCCGATGGGGTCAATACCCATGTGCCAATAAAAGCGGCTATCTTCCGAAGCTATAACGGCCTTTGGTAGGTAAGAGGAAAAATCGGATAAAGCCTCTAATTCCAGTTGTAAATTATTGTTGGTTGTACCCCGCAGAGGCTGATGATCACGGGAATAAACGACTACCGGGCCATTGATAGAGCGAGGCAGAGGTCGCACGGTAAAATATTGCCACTGCCACAAAACGATTAAGGCGACCAAAGCACTAATACCACAGAAGGTATAAAGACCAGAGCACAGTAACCGCAGATATAGGGGTGGTGGATCTACATACTGAACCCGAACACCATTAGCGAGTTCCGGGGGGCCCAAAGTAATGACATCCCCATGACGCAGGGGAAAAACCTGAAGCCGCCGCCGTCCCTTATAGACTCCATTGGTTGAGCTTTCGTCTTGGAGCAAAAATTGTCGAGAGGGATGTTCTCCCAAAATGGTTTTATGTGGTGGCTGACGTAATAAACACAGATGCACCTGACTAACTACAGGATTGCGAACCACGATATCACTAGATCGCGAAGAACGACCAATCACATAGCGATCGCCTAATAGCGGATAAACATCAGCCTTATCCGCATCAGCATTTTGCACCCAAAGTTCAGGAACCCTACTATTAGGCCTTAGTACCAGCCGGGAGAAGTTAACTCTGGCGTGAATGGTCTGCACAACGTGGGTGATGGCACTTATAACTGTATTTGACTTCGGGTCCGGCTTTTTAGATGACATATTTGGCGACATTTCGCATATAGCCGTTATGTGAGACTCACTGGCCTTAGCTGACTCGCAAGATTATAACACCTACTGTTAGTAGTGATTTACGGTTGGGGGAAATCAATGGATAATGCTATATAGGGTATCACGCTGGAGAGGTTTTCGCCCGACTGAGGCGATCGCCTGTTGAAGGTCTTTTACAGTCTGGCAGGTTCCCCCAGTAGCTCCTGCCATAGTGGTGATATGTTCTTCCATTAAGGTGCCGCCGATATCATTACAGCCCCATTTTAGGGCTTCTGTGGCACCGGATAAACCCAATTTTACCCAACTAGGTTGATGGTTCATAATCCAGTTACCGAGGAAAATCCGGGCTACAGCCATGAGTCTGAGGCTATCAGTTAAAATTGGTTGGTCTCGTCCTACCCGGCGGCGTAAGGACGGAGGTGCTTGTTCCCCGACAAAAGGCAGGGCGATAAATTCGGTAATGCGGGCGGGATAATTGCGGTCAATGGCTTTTTGTTGTAGCGATCGCAATTTTTGCAAGTGGGCGATCTGCTGTTGGTGGGTTTCAATGTGACCACATAAGATGGTGCTAGTGGTGGGAACTCCTAGACTGTGGGCGGTTTCTACAATTTCTAACCAGGTGGCTGTATTAATTTTTTCTGGACAGATGACCTGGCGAATGCGATCGTCTAACACTTCGGCGGCTGTTCCTGGCATAGAACCGACTCCAGCATCCCGCAGTGAACCTATGACTACATCATAACTGAGGCGATCGCCACGGGCAATAAATTGCACTTCCTGGGGGGAAAAAGCATGAAGGTGTAAATTAGGAAACTCATTTTTGATGGTCTTCACCAACTGGAGATAATAGGGTAAAAACTGACCGTTAATCTGAGCCTTGGGATTTAATCCCCCCTGCATACAAATTTCGGTGGCTCCCCTTTCGACAGCATCTTTGGCTTTTTGGAGAATTTGCTCAAAACCCAACCAAAACGCCCCGGCTTCCCCTTCATCACGCCGAAAAGCGCAAAAATTGCAATGCTGTTCGCAAATGTTGGTAAAATTGAGATTGCGATTAATTACATAGGTTACAGTATCTCCACAATCACGCGATCGCCACTTATCTGCCACTTCTCGCAGACGTTCGGTAACTTTCGGGTGATTGGCTTCTAGTAGGATTAATCCTTGCTCTGGGGATAAATCAGCCCCCTCTGAGGCACAATCCAAAATGGCATCAACGGTTTGAGTTAACATACAATCTAATCAATAGTCTCCCAAGTTAAATCGGTCAGCATATTTACTCAAGTTCCTTAATTAGTTGAATGACAGCAATGATATTAAAATCTGCTTTATCTATTGGAGTTCCCAGACGACCACTGCTCTGGTTTAGCCTCAAACTGCGGAATATACCGATTTTGATGCTTATGGGTGCGACTGTGTTGGTGTTCACGATCGCACCTATTCTAGCTCAGGAGGAACCATCTGCGGAACCATCCCCAACTTCGGAAATTGACAACCCATCTGTTGATCATAATCAATTACACAATCAGGGAGTTGAGCAATTCCATAAAGGCGAACATCGCGAAGCCATAGAAAGCCTAGAACAGGCATTGTCAATCCGCCGGAACCAAGGCGATCGCTTGGCTGTGGCGGAAACACTGAATGCTATTGGTGAAGTTTACAGCAATTTTAACGAAAGCGATCGCGCTTTACCAGCTATTTCTGAAGCCCTGGAAATTTACCGCCAACAAAACCCCCAGGGAGCCTCGGAAACGGCTCTAGTCGAAAGTGGTAAAGCCCGCAGTCTCAACCTTCTGGGTTTTCTTCACCGCCAACAGGGTGAATTTCCCCAAGCCCTAGAACACCACAAAGAAGCACTGAGACTAGCTCAAAGTGCAGGCGATCGTAGTGAAGTCGGGGAATCCTTACATAATATCGCGGCCGTCTATGCCAGTCAAGCTCAACCCACCCAAGCCCTCGACTATTATCAACAAGCCCGGGCTATTCGTCAAGAGGTTGGCAATTTACGGGATCTTTCCCGCACCCTCAACAATTTAGGGGCACTTTATTTTAGCATAGGAGAGGTAGAAAGAGCCCTAGAAATTTATCAACAAGCCCTGGCTTTCCGCCGACAAATAGGAGACCAAGCCGGGGTGGGACGGTTGTTAAGTAATATGGGTTATATCTACCGCGAAAATGGAGATGATTTCCAAGCCTTAGTACACTTTCAGCAAGCGGCTCAACTCTTAGAACGCATCAGAGATAACGCTGGGGCGGCTCGTATCTTGAATTTAATGGGGATTATCTACGAAAATTTAGACCAGTTTCCTCAAGCGATCGAAACCTATCAGCAGGCTGCTAATTTGGCTAAGGAAGCTAATGATTTTGGTCTAGCGGGGACGGCACTTACCCAGATAGGTCGCATTTATAACAGTCAGGAAATGTGGGAAAAAGCCTTAGAAATTTATCAGCAAGCCCTAGAAGTTTATCGAGAATCAGAACAGCAGCCAGAGATTAGTCAAATCCTTAATCAGTTAGGCTCAATTCATGAGCAATTGGGCAACTATTCCCAAGCCCTAGAAACTCTAAAAAGTGCTTTATCTATCATCGAAGAAGCTGGAGATCCAGAAGCTGCACAGGCGACTCTCAACACAATTCAATCCCTCGAAGAAAAATTAACGGAAAATGAAAATGAAATGGATAATTGACAATTGTAGGGGCGGGTTCCGCAGTCAGTTATAGGAATGAGGGACGGGCTGAATAAACCCGCCCCACCCCACCGGTTAATTAATTGTTAATTATTAATTGTAGGGGCGGGTTCCGCAGTCAGTCATAGGAATAACCGACCCGTTTAATAAACCCGCCCCACCCCACCGGTGAATTAATTATTAATTGTTAATTGTAGGGGCGGGTTCCGCAGTCAGTCATAGGAATAACCGACCCGTTTAATAAACCCGCCCCACCCCACCGGTTAATTAATTGTTAATTGTTAATTGTAGGGGCGGGTTCCGCAGTCAGTTATAGGAATGAGCGACGGGCTGAATAAACCCGCCCCACCCCACCGGTTAATTAATTGTTAATTATTAATTGTTAATTGTAGGGGCGGGTTCCGCAGTTAGTCATAGGAATAACCGACCCGTTTAATAAACCCGCCCCACCCCACCGGTTAATTAATTGTTAATTGTTAATTGTTAATTGTAGGGGCGGGTTCCGCAGTTAGTCATAGGAATAACCGACCCGTTTAATAAACCCGCCCCACCCCACCGGTTAATTAATTGTTAATTGTTAATTGTTAATTGTAGGGGCGGGTTCCACAGTCAGTTATAGGAATGAGCGACCCGTTTAATAAACCCGCCCCACCCCACCGGTTAATTAATTATTAATTGACAATTATAGGGGCGGGTTCTAAGGTGAGTTATAGGAATAACCGACGGGCTGAATAAACCCGCCCCACCCCACCGGTTAATTAATTATTAATTGACAATTATAGGGGCGGGTTCTAAGGTGAGTTATAGGAATGAGCGACCCGTTTAATAAACCCGCCCCACCCCACCGGTTAATTAATTGTTAATTGTTAATTGTTAATTATGGTTGATGCGAATGTAGCAATAGGTTTGGGTAGTAATCTGGGGTTATGTTGTCAAACATTAGAAACAGCCCTAGAATTACTTGGCGGCTATGGGGGAATTAGGGTGAAAGAACGATCGCATTGGTATCGGACAACTCCCGTGGGACCCCCTCAGCCGGATTATATCAATGGTTGTGCTACCCTCGTGGTGAGTATCTCCCCCCAGTTGCTGTTGGAGACTCTGCTAGAAATTGAGAAGAAATTGGGGCGGGTGCGTGGGGAAAGATGGGGACCGAGAACCCTAGATCTTGATTTATTGCTGTTCGATGATTTAATCTTGAAGACACCTACCCTAGAAATACCCCACCCTAGGATGGGTGATCGGGCTTTTGTGTTAGTCCCCCTAGCGGAAATAGCCCCGGATTGGATAGATCCTGTCAGTAAAAAGACGATCGCCCAATTGCTGGAAACTATCGATCACTCAGGAGTCCAAAAACTAACTGTGGCTAACTAATGAAACCAGGTTCAGAACCCCCAGAAATCCTAGATCAACAACTGTTTTATCGAGGTCGGAAATTTAACTTTGATGTCCACCGCCTTCGCCTTCCTAATGGTGCGATCGGTCAGTGGGAATGTGTTAGACACCCCGGAGGCGCTTTAGTAATTCCCGTTACCCCAGAAGGTAAGTTGGTATTGGTCCGACAATATCGATTTGCGGTGGAAGGGCGGACTTTGGAATTTCCAGCCGGGACGGTAGAAGCTAACGAAGACCCCGCCGAAACCGTGAGGCGAGAAATTGAGGAGGAAACAGGCTACCGGGCTTCTAAGTGGCGTAAACTAGGGCAATTTATCCTCGCGCCGGGTTATTCTGATGAAATTATTTACGCCTTTCTCGCCGAAGATCTCGAAAAACTGGAAACTCCCCCCCCACAAGATGAAGATGAGGATATAGACACCGTTTTGATGACTCCCCAAGAGTTGGAAGAGGCGATTTTACAGGGGGAACCTGTCGATGCTAAATCTATGGCTAGTTTTATGTTAGCTAAACCGTTTCTATAACTCTGTAGTGTTTATGTCGGATTTAATCTTATTTTGGCATCGTCGAGATCTGCGGATTTCTGATAACTGGGGACTGGCGGCGGCGCGTCGGGTCACTTCTCAGGTGGTGGGGGTCTTCTGTCTCGACCCGGAGATTTTGAGCGGTGATGATATCGCCCCCGTCCGTGTGGCTTATATGCTGGGCTGTCTGCAATGTCTACAAGAAGACTACCAACGGGGGGGGAGTCAATTACTGATTATTCAGGATAACCCGGCTCAAGGTCTGCGAAAATTGGCGGTGGCTTTGGGGGCGATCGCTGTTTATTGGAATCAAGACGTTGAACCCCTCCCCAGACAACGCGATCGCTCTGTAGAAGAGTCCCTGACAGAGGTGGGAATTAAAGTTGAGACTTTCTGGGATCAGGTTTTGCATTCCCCAGAAGCGATTTTTACGGGGTCTAAGGAACCCTATAAGGTTTATACTCCCTATTGGCGGAAATGGATTCAGCAACCCAAACCAGAACCCTGTCAGCGACTAAAATCTACCGGTCTGACAGAGGCTCAGGAAAAGGCGGCTCTGGAGGCGGGAGCGATCGCTTTACCGACGGCTAAGGATTTGGGATTTATCTGGTCGGAACCTTTTATCCTAGAACCCGGAGAAACGGCGGCGAGCGATCGCTTGGAAATCTTCTGCGATCGAGCCATTTATGAGTATGACGAAGGGCGGAATTTCCCCGCTATTGATGGCACCTCTGTGTTAAGTCCGGCTTTGAGATTTGGGGCGATCGGTATCCGTACCCTTTGGCAAAAAACCCAAGAAATTATCGCTTTAACTCGCAGTGACGAAGCCCGCCACCATATTCAAACTTGGCAGCAGGAACTCGCTTGGCGCGAGTTTTATCAACAGGCTTTATATCACTTCCCCGCCTTAGCCATCGGTGCTTTTCGTCAGCCCTTTGACCGTTTCCCTTGGTCAGATAATCAAGAACATTTCCAGGCTTGGTGTCAAGGACGCACCGGCTATCCTATTGTTGATGCCGCCATGCGTCAACTCAATCAAACTGGATGGATGCACAACCGTTGTCGCATGATTGTTGCCAGTTTTTTGACCAAGGATTTAATCATTAATTGGCAATGGGGAGAAAAGTATTTTATGCAAACCCTTATTGATGGCGATTTAGCCTCAAATAATGGTGGTTGGCAGTGGAGTTCCTCCAGTGGCATGGACCCTAAGCCTTTGCGGATTTTTAACCCCGCTTCCCAAACCCAAAAATATGACCCCGAAGCTGAATATATCCGCCAGTGGTTGCCAGAATTGCGGAATTTGGACACCGCCCACCTGGTGACTGGCAAAATTTCATCAGGCGATCGACAAGCCTGTGGCTACCCACAGCCCATTGTAGACCACAATCGACAACAAAAATTGTTCAAGTCCATTTATTCCCAATTAAAGGCTTGACAAATTCCCCAAACTATGGCAGGATGTTAAATTGTGCAAAACAAATAAACCTACTCATGCGGAACTGGCGGAATTGGTAGACGCGCTAGATTCAGGTTCTAGTGTTCGCAAGGACTTCCGGGTTCAAGTCCCGGGTTCCGCATTGGCAGAGAAACCCGGTTGGGCTGGGGAAGTTGGGTTACGCTGCGCTTCACCCAACCTACTAAAAGGGCTAAGGGCTAACAGGGTAAAGGGCAAAAGGGCAAGAGGGCTAAGGGCTAAGAGTCGGGGGGGCACAGGCTACCCGAAAACCGTTGCCGTTGAAGAGGTAGCCCGGGGCGAGCCTGTTGCGGTTGGCACAACGGCAGTAACCAGGAATGTAGTTCCACGCACCGCCGCGCAGCACTCTATTGTTTGTGTTGCTCAAAAAGTTGACTAAATATTCAATATAGTTTTGATAACGATTATCGTTACCAGCATCCCACACACCACCATCAGAAGGCGCACCCTTGTAGCTGTCGTGCCAGGGGTCAGCGCACCACTCCCAAACATTCCCGTGGATATCATACAAGCCAAAGGCGTTGGCTTGTTGAAACTGACCGACGGGGGTAGTTTTTTGGCGGTAGGCTCCCTTGGGTCCTGAGCCATAGGTGTAGCTGCCATTATAGTTGGCGAGGTCGGTGGTCAGGGTATCACCGACGTGAAAGGGGCTAGTAGTTCCGGCGCGGGCTGCATATTCCCACTCCGCTTCACTGGGTAATCGGTAGGGTTTGCCGATTCTTTTCGAGAGGCGGGCACACCACTCAACTACATCATACCATGAAACTCTTTCAACGGGAAGATTTAATCCTTTAAATCTTGAGGGGTCTGGGCTCAGGTCCCGTTGGAGTTTGGGGAAACTAGCCACTTGTCGCCATTGTGCTTGGGTAACCGGATATTTCCCCATCAGGAAGGGTTTAATCGTGACTCGGTGTTGGGGTCTTTCATCATCAGAACTTTGTACTTCACCACTCGGCGCACCCATAATAAAGGTTCCCCCCGGAATCATTACCATCTCCAGAGTCACACCATTTCCCAGGTCTTCGATAATACATTCAGCCTGACCGCGACGGCGGTTAATTTGTTGTCCATTGGAATTGACCGTAACGATATCAAATTCAAACTTCTGGGTTGGGGGTTTAGGCGGAGTTTTGATAACTACAGGTTGGGGAGTTGTATTGGTACTATTTTTACGACCAGAATATCCCTGTAAATCTGCCCACACTTCGGCTACAGATTGATAGCGTTTTTTAAAGACTGTCTCAGCCAAACGGTCTAAGATTTTGCCTAATTTATCACTCACCTGATTCCCATTTAAATGCTCACGCCACACCCATTGTGCTTCTAATGGGTCATATAAATTCGACGGACTCGCTTGGGTTAGCAGATATAAACAAGTCACCCCTAAACTATATAAATCACTCCCATATTGAGGTTTTCCCATCGCCTGTTCCGGGGCGCAATATTCCGCCGAACCGATAACCGTTCCGGTGACGCTCAGAGATGTGCTATGCACCTGTTTAGCCGCCCCAAAATCCACTAGGACTAACTTTTTATCACTGGCGCGTCTAATGATATTTTCCGGTTTAATATCCCGGTGAATTACTTTATTTTGGTGAACGAAATCCAAAACTGGCAATAAATCCTTGAGCAGGGCAATGATTTGATTTTCGGTAAAAGCGCCTTGATTATCTAGCTCCTGTTGTAGGGTTTCCCCTTCGATAAATTCCTGAACTAAATATTGACGGTTATCAGCGGTAAAATAAGCCAAAAGTTCCGGGATTTGGGAATGTTTGCCGAGGAGTTCTAAACGTTGGGCTTCTTGGTCGAATAATTGGGCGGCTTTTTGGAGGGTAGCGGTTCCTTGCGCCTGGGGAAGGAATTGCTTAATCACACAGGGAGGTTTAGAAGGTTTGAAGTCATCGACAGCCAGAAATGTGCGTCCGAACCCTCCTTGTCCGAGGATGCTTTTAGCATAGTAGCGTTCAACCAGTCGGAGTTTACTACCACATTTTTGGCAGAACTGACAACCTTCGGGGTTGCTGTGGAGGCAGTCTGGGTTCAGACACTGGCTCATAATCAGGATGGTTATTGATACCTGATTTTACATTACCATAAATGCCGAAAAGAAACCCGCTTTCTCCGGGAAATGGGGTTTCTCATGGGTGGGAAGTTGGGTTACGCTGCGCTTTACTCACGGCTGGGGAAGTTGGGTTACGCTGCGCTTCACACAACCTACATACTGGGAAGTTGGGTTACGCTGCGCTTCACACAACCTACTAAAAGGGCTAAGGGCTAACAGGGTAAAGGGCAAAAGGGCAAGAGGGCTAAGGGCTAAGAGTCGGGGGGGCACAGGCTACCCGAAAACCGCTGAGGTTGCCGAGGTAGCCCGGGACGCCCCTGACGCGGAGGGCACAACGGCAGTCCTCAGGATAGTAGTTCCACGAACCGCCGCGCAGCACTCTATTGTTTGTCACTCTATTGTTTGTGTTGCTCAAAAAGTTGACTAAATATTCAATATAGTTTTGATAACGATTATCGTTACCAGCATCCCACACCCCACCATCCGAAGGCGCACCCTTGTAGCTGTCGTGCCAGGGGTCAGCGCACCACTCCCAAACATTCCCGTGGATATCATACAAGCCAAAGGCGTTGGCTTGTTGAAACTGACCGACGGGGGTAGTTTTTTGGCGGTAGGCTCCCTTGGGTCCTGAGCCATAGGTGTAGCTGCCATTATAGTTGGCGAGGTAGGTGGTCAGGGTATCACCGACGTGAAAGGGGCTAGTAGTTCCGGCGCGGGCTGCATATTCCCACTCGGCTTCACTCGGTAATCGGTAGGGTTTGCCGATTCTTTTCGAGAGGCGGGCGCACCACTCAACTACATCATACCATGAAACTCTTTCAACGGGAAGATTTAATCCTTTAAATCTTGAGGGGTCTGGGCTCAGGTCCCGTTGGAGTTTGGGGAAACTAGCCACTTGTCGCCATTGTGCTTGGGTAACCGGATATTTCCCCATCAGGAAGGGTTTAATGGTGACTCGGTGTTGGGGTCTTTCATCATCAGAACTTTGTACTTCACCACTCGGCGCACCCATAATAAAGGTTCCCCCCGGAATCATTACCATCTCCAGAGTCACACCATTTCCCAGGTCTTCGATAATACATTCAGCCTGACCGCGACGGCGGTTAATTTGTTGTCCATTGGAATTGACCGTAACGATATCAAATTCAAACTTCTGGGTTGGGGGTTTAGGCGGAGTTTTGATAACTACAGGTTGGGGAGTTGTATTGGTACTATTTTTACGACCAGAATATCCCTGTAAATCTGCCCACACTTCGGCTACAGATTGATAGCGTTTTTTAAAGACTGTCTCAGCCAAACGGTCTAAGATTTTGCCTAATTTATCACTCACCTGATTCCCATTTAAATGCTCACGCCACACCCATTCTGCTTCTAAGGGGTCATATAAATCAGACGGACTCGCTTGGGTTAGCAGATATAAACAAGTCACCCCTAAACTATATAAATCACTCCCATATTGAGGTTTTCCCATCGCCTGTTCCGGGGCGCAATATTCCGCCGAACCGATAACCGTTCCGGTGACGCTCTGAGATGTGCTATGCACCTGTTTAGCCGCCCCAAAATCCACTAGGACTAACTTTTTATCACTGGCGCGTCTAATGATATTTTCCGGTTTAATATCCCGGTGAATTACTTTATTTTGGTGAACGAAATCCAAAACTGGCAATAAATCCTTGAGCAGGGCAATGATTTGATTTTCGGTAAAAGCGCCTTGATTATCTAGCTCCTGTTGTAGGGTTTCCCCTTCGATAAATTCCTGAACTAAATATTGACGGTTATCAGCGGTAAAATAAGCCAAAAGTTCCGGGATTTGGGAATGTTTGCCGAGGAGTTCTAAACGTTGGGCTTCTTGGTCGAATAATTGGGCGGCTTTTTGGAGGGTAGCGGTTCCTTGCGCCTGGGGAAGGAATTGCTTAATCACACAGGGAGGTTTAGAAGGTTTGAAGTCATCGACAGCCAGAAATGTGCGTCCGAACCCTCCTTGTCCGAGGATGCTTTTAGCATAGTAGCGTTCAACCAGTCGGAGTTTACTACCACATTTTTGGCAGAACTGACAACCTTCGGGGTTGCTGTGGAGGCAGTCTGGGTTCAGACACTGGCTCATAATCAGGATGGTTATTGATACCTGATTTTACATTACCATAAATGCCGAAAAGAAACCCGCTTTCTCCGGGAAATGGGGTTTCTCATGGGTGGGAAGTTGGGTTACGCTGCGCTTTACTCACGGCTGGGGAAGTTGGGTTACGCTGCGCTTCACCCAACCTACATACTACATACATACTGGGAAGTTGGGTTACGCTGCGCTTCACCCAACCTACTAAAAGGGCTAAGGGCTAAGAGTCGGGGGGGCACAGGCTACCCGAAAACCGTCGAAGCTGAAGAGGTTGCCCGGGACGACCCAGCTGCGGCCGGCACAACGGCAGTCTACAGGATAGTAGCCCCACGAACCGCCGCGCAGCACTCTATTGTTTGTCACTCTATTGTTTGTGTTGCTCAAAAAGTTGACTAAATATTCAATATAGTTTTGATAACGATTATCGTTACCAGCATCCCACACACCACCATCAGAAGGCGCACCCTTGTAGCTGTCGTGCCAGGGGTCAGCGCACCACTCCCAAACATTCCCGTGGATATCATACAAGCCAAAGGCGTTGGCTTGTTGAAACTGACCGACGGGGGTAGTTTTTTGGCGGTAGGCTCCCTTGGGTCCTGAGCCATAGGTGTAGCTGCCATTATAGTTGGCGAGGTAGGTGGTCAGGGTATCACCGACGTGAAAGGGGCTAGTAGTTCCGGCGCGGGCTGCATATTCCCACTCGGCTTCACTCGGTAATCGGTAGGGTTTGCCGATTCTTTTCGAGAGGCGGGCACACCACTCAACTACATCATACCATGAAACTCTTTCAACGGGAAGATTTAATCCTTTAAAACATGAGGGGTCTGGGCTCAGGTCCCGTTGGAGTTTGGGGAAACTAGCCACTTGTTGCCATTGTGCTTGGGTAACCGGATATTTCCCCATCAGGAAGGGTTTAATGGTGACTCGGTGTTGGGGTCTTTCATCATCAGAACTTTGTACTTCACCACTCGGCGCACCCATAATAAAGGTTCCCCCCGGAATCATTACCATCTCCAGAGTCACACCATTTCCCAGGTCTTCGATAATACATTCAGCCTGACCGCGACGGCAGTTAATTTGTTGTCCCTTTGAATTGACCGTAACGATATCAAATTCAAACTTCTGGTTTGGGGGTTTAGGCGGAGTTTTGATAACTACAGGTTGGGGAGTTGTATTGGTACTATTTTTACGACCATAATATCCCTGTAAATCTGCCCACACTTCGGCTACAGATTGATAGCGTTTTTTAAAGACTGTCTCAGCCAAACGGTCTAAGATTTTGCCTAATTTATCACTCACCTGATTCCCATTTAAATGCTCACGCCACACCCATTGTAATTCTAAGGGGTCATATAAATTCGACGGACTCGCTTGGGTTAGCAGATATAAACAAGTCACCCCTAAACTATATAAATCACTCCCATATTGAGGTTTTCCCATCGCCTGTTCCGGGGCGCAATATTCCGCCGAACCGATAACCGTTCCGGTGACGCTCAGAGATGTGCTATGCACCTGTTTAGCCGCCCCAAAATCCACGAGGACTAACTTTTTATCACTGGCGCGTCTAATGATATTTTCCGGTTTAATATCCCGGTGAATTACTTTATTTTTGTGGACGAAATGCAAAACTCTCAATAAATCCTTGAGCAGGGCAATGATTTGATTGTCGGTAAAAGCGCCTTGATTATCTAGCTCCTGTTGTAGGGTTTCCCCTTCGATAAATTCCTGAACTAAATATTGACGGTTATCAGCGGTAAAATAAGCCAAAAGTTCGGGGATTTGGGAATGTTTGCCGAGGAGTTCTAAACGTTGGGCTTCTTGGTCGAATAATTGGGCGGCTTTTTGGAGGGTAGCGGTTCCTTGCGCCTGGGGAAGGAATTGTTTAATCACACAGGGAGGTTTAGAAGGTTTGAAGTCATCGACAGCCAGAAATGTGCGTCCGAACCCTCCTTGTCCGAGGATGCTTTTAGCATAGTAGCGTTCAACCAGTCGGAGTTTACTACCACATTTTTGGCAGAACTGACAACCTTCGGGGTTGCTGTGGAGGCAGTCTGGGTTCAGACACTGGCTCATAATCAGGATGGTTATTGATACCTGATTTTACATTACCATAAATGCCGAAAAGAAACCCGCTTTCTCCGGGAAATGGGGTTTCTCATGGGTGGGAAGTTGGGTTACGCTGCGCTTTACTCACGGCTGGGGAAGTTGGGTTACGCTGCGCTTCACACAACCTACATACTGGGAAGTTGGGTTACGCTGCGCTTCACACAACCTACATACTACATACATACTGGGAAGTTGGGTTACGCTGCGCTTCACCCAACCTACTAAAAGGGCTAAGGGCTAAGAGTCGGGGGGGGCACAGGCTACCCGAAAACCGTAGTTGCTGCTGAGGTAGTCCGGGTCGAGCCTGAGGCGGTAGGCACAACGGCAGCTTCCAGGATTGTTGAACCACGAACCGCCGCGCAGCACCCTCTTGTTTGTGTTGCTCAAAAAGTTGACTAAATATTCAATATAGTTTTGATAACGATTATCGTTACCAGCATCCCACACACCACCATCAGAAGGCGCACCCTTGTAGCTGTCGTGCCAGGGGTCAGCGTACCACTCCCAAACATTCCCGTGGATATCAAACAAGCCAAAGGCGTTGGCTTGTTGAAACTGACCGACGGGGGTAGTTTTTTGGCGGTAGGCTCCCTTGGGTCCTGAGCCATAGGTGTAGCTGCCATTATAGTTGGCGAGGTAGGTGGTCAGGGTATCACCGACGTGAAAGGG
Organism: Limnospira platensis NIES-39; assembly: GCF_026000695.1. Classification (GTDB taxonomy): domain Bacteria; phylum Cyanobacteriota; class Cyanobacteriia; order Cyanobacteriales; family Microcoleaceae; genus Limnospira; species Limnospira platensis. The sequence continues at coordinate 4,710,532 of NZ_AP026945.1, read as the reverse complement.
GCTAGTAGTTCCGGCGCGGGCTGCATATTCCCACTCGGCTTCACTCGGTAATCGGTAGGGTTTGCCGATTCTTTTCGAGAGGCGGGCACACCACTCAACTACATCATACCATGAAACTCTTTCAACGGGAAGATTTAATCCTTTAAAACATGAGGGGTCTGGGCTCAGGTCCCGTTGGAGTTTGGGGAAACTAGCCACTTGTTGCCATTGTGCTTGGGTAACCGGATATTTCCCCATCAGGAAGGGTTTAATCGTGACTTGGTGTTGGGGTCTTTCATGATTATAACTTTTTGCTTCACCACTCGGCGCACCCATAATAAAGGTTCCCCCCGGAATCATTACCATCTCCAGAGTCACACCATTTCCCAGGTCTTCGATAATACATTCAGCCTGACCGCGACGGCAGTTAATTTGTTGTCCCTTTGAATTGACCGTAACGATATCAAATTCAAACTTCTGGGTTGGGGGTTTAGGCGGAGTTTTGATAACTACAGGTTGGGGAGTTGTATTGGTACTATTTTTACGACCAGAATATCCCTGTAAATCTGCCCACACTTCGGCTACAGATTGATAGCGTTTTTTAAAGACTGTCTCAGCCAAACGGTCTAAGATTTTGCCTAATTTATCACTCACCTGATTCCCATTTAAATGCTCACGCCACACCCATTCTGCTTCTAAGGGGTCATATAAATTCGACGGACTCGCTTGGGTTAGCAGATATAAACAAGTCACCCCTAAACTATATAAATCACTCCCATATTGAGGTTTTCCCATCGCCTGTTCCGGGGCGCAATATTCCGCCGAACCGATAACCGTTCCGGTGACGCTCAGAGATGTGCTATGCACCTGTTTAGCCGCCCCAAAATCCACTAGGACTAACTTTTTATCACTGGCGCGTCTAATGATATTTTCCGGTTTAATATCCCGGTGAATCACTTTATTTTTGTGGACGAAATGCAAAACTCTCAATAAATCCTTGAGCAGGGCAATGATTTGATTGTCGGTAAAAGCGCCTTGATTATCTAGCTCCTGTTGTAGGGTTTCCCCTTCGATAAATTCCTGAACTAAATATTGACGGTTATCAGCGGTAAAATAAGCCAAAAGTTCCGGGATTTGGGAATGTTTGCCGAGGAGTTCTAAACGTTGGGCTTCTTGGTCGAATAATTGGGCGGCTTTTTGGAGGGTAGCGGTTCCTTGCGCCTGGGGAAGGAATTGTTTAATCACACAGGGAGGTTTAGAAGGTTTGAAGTCATCGACAGCCAGAAATGTGCGTCCGAACCCTCCTTGTCCGAGGATGCTTTTAGCATAGTAGCGTTCAACCAGTCGGAGTTTACTACCACATTTTTGGCAGAACTGACAACCTTCGGGGTTGCTGTGGAGGCAGTCTGGGTTCAGACACTGGCTCATAATCAGGATGGTTATTGATACCTGATTTTACATTACCATAAATGCCGAAAAGAAACCCGCTTTCTCCGGGAAATGGGGTTTCTCATGGGTGGGAAGTTGGGTTACGCTGCGCTTTACTCACGGCTGGGGAAGTTGGGTTACGCTGCGCTTCACACAACCTACATACTGGGAAGTTGGGTTACGCTGCGCTTCACACAACCTACATACTGGGAAGTTGGGTTACGCTGCGCTTCACACAACCTACATACTACATACATACTGGGAAGTTGGGTTACGCTGCGCTTCACCCAACCTACACTGGGAAGTTGGGTTACGCTGCGCTTCACACAACCTACATACTACATACATACTGGGAAGTTGGGTTACGCTGCGCTTCACACAACCTACATACTACATACATACTGGGAAGTTGGGTTACGCTGCGCTTCACCCAACCTACACTGGGAAGTTGGGTTACGCTGCGCTTCACACCAACCTACACTGGGAAGTTGGGTTTCGCTGCGCTTCACTCACGGCTGGGGAAGTTGGGTTTCGCTGCGCTTCACACCAACCTACACTGGGAAGTTGGGTTTCGCTGCGCTTCACACCAACCTACACTGGGAAGTTGGGTTACGCTGCGCTTCACCCAACCTACATACTACATACATACAACATACATAATGCCCGGCTTCTTTGAGAAACCGGGCTTCTGAAATATTGCCAAAAATGGAGCGTATGGGAATCGAACCCATGTCCAAAACGACTATTTACGCCTTGCTCGTTCACAGACATAGCCCCTCTAATCCTCGGGGTGGGAACCGTCACTTATCCCTGACGGTAGGATTCCCTAGTAAAGTCTTTTTCAGTTAAGCCACCAGGGAACACTTAACTGAAGCATCCGTTGGGGTTTAACCCACAGTACCAATCGATTGCCCCGCTTCCTGCCCAGCCTGGTAGTCTATAATCCTAGTCTGGTGATAGCAGGGTTAGCTTCGCTGTAGAGAATGGCCGCAATCGCGTCAAGGTGTTGCTGGAGTTGAGCTGGTTTCTGAGAATCCATGAGTAGAGGGAGGGTGAGTGGTGCTTCGCTCATTATGTAGGGCTGTGGGTGAAGGTTGCACTAAGTACAATCACTCATTTCCTAACTGAGATGCACCCTGATAAACAAACTAAACCCGATTATTTGGGGATGGTCTAATTACTATTCAGGAGCATGATTTCATCTCAAATTAGGTTAACATTTTACGGCAATACGGTATAATAAGCGAGAAGAGTTGAGGATAAACCTATTGCCAGATACGTCAAACCCAAGGAAGCGGCCCAAATCCTTGGAGTCCATGAAAGAACACTCCGCAGATGGGACGAAAATGGCTCAATCGAGACCATTAGAACCCCCGCTGGGCAACGACGATACAACGTTGAGTCATATACTGCTGCCAAATCAGGCAGTGACAAACGCAAAGTCGTTATCTATGCCAGAGTTAGTAGCCGCGCCCAGCAGTCCGACCTCAACCGACAGGTGGCCGCACTGTCCAACCTCTACCCCGAAGCAGAAGTCGTCTCCGAAATCGGAGGCGGGCTCAACTTCAAGCGAAAGAAAATGCTGGCCTTACTGGGACAAGTCTTGTCAGGAGATGTCCGCATGGTTGTCGTTGCCCACCAAGACCGATTGGCCAGATTTGGATGGGACTTGTTTCGATGGCTCTGTGAGCAAAACAGGTGCTCACTCATGGTTCTCAACGAGACAAGTCTCAGTCCAGAACGAGAAATGGTTGAGGACATTCTCGCCATCCTCCACTGCTTCAGTTCCCGATTATACGGACTGCGTAAATATAAAACTCAGGTCAAAGAAGATCCGGATTTACCCCAGCCCAGAGCTAAATAAAGTCTGGCGTAAATGGCTGGCTGCTTGTCGGTATTGCTACAACCAAGCAATTGCATTATCCCGGAGTGCTAAACCACTAAGCAAGTTAAAGTTACGCTGCGGAAGTGATGCAGAGTGACTTACCTGCATGGGTCAAAGAAACACCCGGCCACATTCGGCAAAATGCCATCTTTGATGCCTATCAGGCTTTGACCGCCAGTCCTGATGCAAGGTTTAGAAGTTGTCGGGATAGTTCTCAAGCCATCAAGTTTAACAATGCTAATTTCTCTTCAGGGAGTTGGTATCCAAGACTAACGAAAGGATTAACTTTCATGGTTTCCTAAGCTATCCCTAAAACTTGTGTTCAAGGGACTCAATTAGTCTTGGCCAAGGGGCGGTGGTTTGCGGTGTTTCCTGAACCTGTGGCCATCACTCCGACTGACGCTACTGGAGTGATTGCATTAGCTCCGGGCGTCCGACTTTTATGACCGGGTTTGATGGTTCACGATTTCTGGAATTGGGCTCCGGAGATATAGGACGCATTACTCGGTTATGTCAACATTTGGATGATTTGATGAGCCGAATCGCCAAGGAACCCTGTCGTTCAAGGAGGCGACGGATGAGGCAAGCGGCTCAACGAATGAGAACTAAAATCCGCAATCTAGTTGATGAAGCCCACAAACAAATTGCTCACTACTTGACTCACAACTACAGCCTAATTTTTTTGCCCACCTTCGAGACTTCCGATATGGCCAGTCAGGTGAAGCGTCTAATCAGGTCTAAGACTGCCCGAGCCATGCTGACATGGGCGCATTATCGATTCAAACTAACCCTGAGACATCAAGCCGAGATAACTCGAACCACAGTTGTAGATGTGACCGAAGAATACACCAGCAAAACCTGTACTCACTGTGGTAATATGCATTCCCAGCTAGGTGGCTCAAAAGTGTTCCGATGTCCTGAGTGTGGGTTCACTCTACCCACGGACTGGAACGGTGCTTTTGGAATCTTTCTAAAAGCTTTGCGGGATACCGCCTCTGTTACCTTAACGGGTAATAGTGCTATCGTCGCATTGTCAGGCAATAGCCGGATAAATGTCGCGTAAATGTATCAGTCATCTCATCTGAGACCTTCAATAAGCTAGACCACACAATCTGGCAAATGTTGCGGGCATGGACAGCTTCAAAATGCGGAAAGGCAAACATCGAAAAACTGAGAAATTACTATAGACCGGGAACGGTCACACTCAGTAACGGGAAAGAAAGACATGAAACTTGGTTATTCAAAACCAAAGATGGACTTACACTATGGAAACATAATTGGACTCCGATTGTCAGACATACCCTAATACGCCCTGACGCAACACTTTATGACGGGAATTGGACTTACTGGGCAACCAGAAAAGGACAAGCAATCGACACGCCAGTAAAGGTAGCCAAACTACTTAAAAAGCAAAAAGGCAGGTGTACCTGGTGTGGGCAATACTTTACCCCATCAGATTTAACTGAGGTAGACCACATTGTACCTCGAAGCCACGGTGGAAAGGATGAATACAAGAATCTTCAGTTACTACACCGCCATTGTCACGATGATCAAACAGCTCTTGATGAAGAGAGGTTGCTGTACTCTTAACACAGAGGTGCGAAACGTTCAGGCACGCGCATAGGGTTGCAATACCCGAAATAACTGCCCGGTGGGACTTCCACCCCTTGGTGGAATATAGGGAGTCGCTTCCCTGACCATCCCATAACTGTTTATATCTCCCGACGCTTAGAGAAATCTAAGCAAGGCAGGGGACTCAAGGTCAAGACAGAACGCTTGAACGGTGGGAGTTGTGACCCACCTAGTATAGCATGAAGTTGAGAGTAACGGCAATAGCCACCCCCAATTTTGGGAATCATAACCCCAGGATTGAAGCGGGGAACGGAAGGCCTGAAGTAGAACCTACTACCATATGCGACCACTGCCAACCATCCATGACTAAGGAAATCTGAATGTTCCGACTTGAACCACCGTCATAAGAAGGTAGCGAAACAGGTTGACACGCTGCGCTCAAAAGAGCAAGGGGAAAAGTAGGGGTTTCTCTTTACTACCTACACAGACCTTTAAAATTACCCCGGTGGACAGGACAAGTCTAAAGATGGAATGCCCGTATAAACGGAACGTTTAAACCCCTTTTAGGCTCTCGGCAGGATGTACCTGCACAGTAGTGAAAAGTGTAAGCGTATACCTTTAAGGGGAAAGGATGTGGCTGAAAGCTAATGCCTAACTGTAATGGTTAGGATATGCCCACTAGCCACGGTGTGGATATAGAGACCGCGACAATTAAGAGTTTTATGACGAGTGCGAGTTTAAAGACTACGAGGTTGTATATAGCTCCTAAAGTTGAGGTTACAAAGCGGGGGGTCGTAGCCCTGTTCCTACTGACAAATAGGGTATCTACATCAGGAGCCGTGTGCTGGGAAACTTGCAAGCACGGTTTTCAATTGGAGTTGGGGAAGGTGACTTCTCTTTCGACCATAACACGGTCAAACTAGGAGCCGTATGAGGTGAAAGTCTCATGTACGGTTCTGCTGCTGAATGGGAGGAGATCAAGGCGACTTTATTTTCGACCCCTAATGGCTATAGCCAGATAAATGTCGGGTAAATGTATCAGAATATGCGATATTAATCCAAGGAGATCAAAACTTAACATCAAGGAGTTTCAACGTGATTGAACCATTACTTTCGGGGATCGTCTTAGGCTTAATCCTGGTGACATTAGCGGGACTATTCTTTGCAGCCTATCAGCAGTACAAACGCGGAAATCAACTGATTGACTAAGATTCCCACAAGGCAGGCCTTGTCTCTGGGCTGCCTTGTCTCTGAGGTTTCGAGGAGCGATCGCGATTTTTTGATGATAATTGCCGAGAGTCCAATCAGTCCAATCCAGCCACAAAAAGGGCGCGACTCAAGAGCCACGCCCGCCAGTCAAATGGTTAAGTTGATGTCCTAGTAGGTTTCAACGTGCCAACGGTGCTTTTTCTTGAGTTGCTTCTGATAATCAGACCAGTCAACATCAAACTTACCTGCTGCGGCCGACATTCCCTCATCAATGCCGCCTTCCATACCTTTGAGACCGCAAATATAAGTATGGGTGTTGGGTTTTTGGATCAATTCCCATAACTGATCAGCATTTTCCTTAATCCGATCCTGGATATACATTTTGCCACCTTCTGGGTTTTGTTGTTCCCGACTAATGGCTAATGTCAGGCGGAAGTTTTCAGGGAACTGTTGCTGTAATTCTTCAAGTTCCTGTTGATAGAGGATGTTGGGGCTGTAAGGAATGCCAAAGAACAGCCAAGCCAAGCCTTTGAACTTGTAATCTTCGTGCTGTTCCTTAAATATCCGCCACAGGAATGCCCGGAAAGGCGCAATTCCCGTACCCGTTGCCATCATAATGATAGTGGCATCCTCATCCTCTGGGAGCAGCATTTCTTTACCGACCGGGCCAGTAATAGCCACATCAGCCCCAGCTTCCAGGTTGCACAGATAAGTTGAGCAAACTCCATAGACGGTTTCCCCGGTTTCTGGGTGTTTATATTCCAACTGACGAACACATAGGGAAACTGTTTTATCATCTACATGGTCGCCATGACGGGTAGAGGCGATCGAATACAGCCTGAGTTTATGGGGTTTGCCATTGTTGTCAGTTCCTGGCGGAATAATACCAATACTCTGACCTTCGAGATAGCGCAAGTCGCCGCCACTGATATCAAAAATCAAATGGCGAACAGTCCCGGTTCCACCTTCCCTAACTAACTCTTCGTTAGACAGGCATTTGCCGATATATGGATTTTTGGGCTTGTAAATGTTAACAGGAATATCTGTTTTGGCTTTCGCTTGAGTCATAGTAGGGGTTTGGGTTCCAGATGATTGGCTCTGTTGTCCATTTTCTGGTGCCGCTTGAGTCCGAACCGGAGGGGTTTCGCCAGCAGGGTAGATATTGACAATCTTGGCCCCCATTTTAGATAGGCGACGCATCTCCTGGTTCATGCGTTCGTAGGGAACGGTGAGGTAGACTGTGCCACTGCGACGAATGGGATAGTTAAAGTTGTCAGTGTTCTGTCCCTGACGCATCCCTTCGACTTCAAAGACAAAGATACGGCCCGCCGCTCCTGTCCTCATAGCAACACCAGTTCCAGTTGGACTGTACATTCGTTATTTCTCCCTTAACAATACTGAGCTGTTCACCCAAAAACTGTGACAGATTGATCAGTTTCGGCGATTTTTAAAGCAAAATTGCTAAATTGTTCAGACCAATTACTCCCACACTCCTAGCCAGAGGTGGAGTTTATATTCCCGAACCTGTCACACTCCTAGCCATTTTATCAAAAAATGGGGTACAAAGCCCCATTCTTTAAGGTAGCCGAGGATGGCTTTTTGTCAGCAATTCTCATTTTGACCCGCATCCTGTCCAAGATGCCCGATGATGCCCAATCTTGAACGAAAGAATGGGGCTTTCAAGAATCGCTCTTGAGATGATTCTCAATAAGCTGGGGCAAAATTTCCATAATGAGAATTGCTGGCTTTTTGTGAAAGTTATTGCATATTTTTCGCTTGTATGGTAGAGTTGCGGTTTTATAAATTTGTGGTCCTCCGGAAACAGAATTGGCGGTTGATTTTCACGGGTGATCTTCGGGTTCATCGAGATGTTCGGATACATCCCGATAAAGGTTGAAAATATGATGGTCTTTGAGACCATAGACTACATTGCGTCCCCTTTTCTGATAACTGACAAAGCGCATGGTCCTCAGAATTCTCAGTTGGTGGGATACGGCGGATTCGGTCATGTCAACGGCGGCGGCTAGGTCTCGCACACGCATTTCTTTCAGGGCTAGTGCTGACAAGATACGCCAGCGGTTGGGGTCTCCTAGGGTACTAAAAAATTCTGCCATCCGTTGGGCCTTTTCCCTGCTCAAAATTTGCTCTGGGGCGAGGGGCTGGTGGTCGTGGTGATGGGGATTGCTATCAAGGGTGTCAGACATATTGTGATGTGGGGGTTTGACTGTGGGGGATTAATCTCAATTCTAAAGAAATTATTAAACTTCCAGATACATATATCTGAAAGTATGTTCAAATGTTATAGTAGTTACTATGAAAGCTTGTTCAAGCATAAGTCTATTATATCTTGAGGAGAAGTTCTGATGACCACGGTAACTCAAATGAAATGCGCCTGCGAGTCCTGTCTGTGTATTGTGGATACGACAAAAGCGATCGCCAAAAATGGCCAATATTACTGTAGCGAAGCCTGTGCTAATGGCCATCCTAATGGGGATGGTTGCGGTCATAAGGGTTGCAATTGTCACCACTGATTAATTAATTTGGGGGGTAGCAGCAGAGTTGATCGATGGTGATAGATAATCTGCTGCTATTTTTTGGGGAATTTAGCCGATCGCTTTGCTGACTCTGGTTGGGTTACACTTGGTTTCACCCAACCTACAAAGTCTCTGGTTGGGTTACACTTGGTTTCACCCAACCTACCAAGTCTCTACCAAGTCTTTAGTTGGGTTACACTTGGTTTCACCCAACCTACAAAGTCTCTGGTTGGGTTACACTTGGTTTCACCCAACCTACAAAGTCTCTGGTTGGGTTACACTTGGTTTCACCCAACCTACAAAGTCTCTGGTTGGGTTACACTTGGTTTCACCCAACCTACCAAGTCTCTACCAAGTCTTTAGTTGGGTTACACTTGGTTTCACCCAACCTACAAAGTCGGAGTGATCATGAAGTTGAGGAAGAGTTTTGGGGAAGTTTTAGGGGTATTTCAATAACAAACTCGCTTCCCACAGACTCTTGGGAAACACAACGCAGGGTTCCTCCGTGTTTTTCGACGATAATTTGATAGCTGGTGGATAGTCCTAAACCTGTTCCTGAACCCACGGGTTTGGTGGTGTAGAAAGGGTCAAAGACTTTGGAGATGATTTCCGGACTGATACCAATACCGTTATCAGCAATGCGAATTTGGACGGTTTTTTGCTCGGTTAGCATGATGCTGATCCAAATCATACCTGGCTCGTTGATAATTTGTTCCAGGGTCTGTTTTTTGTAGCGATCGCAAATAGCATCAATAGCATTATTGATTAGGTTGAGAAACACCTGATTAAGCTGTCCAGCACAACATTCAATCTGGGGAATATCTCCATATTGTTTATGGACTTGAATCGCGGGATGTAATGGTTTTTCTTTCAGACGATTATCAAGAATCATCAAGGTACTGTCGAGGTTTTCATGTAGGTTAATATATTTAACTTACGATTCATCCAGCCTCGCAAAAGTTCGCAGGGATTTAATAATATCTCGAATCCGATCTGCTCCCAAAGTCATTGATTTAAATAGACGCGGCCAATCTTCTATTAAAAATTGAAAATCAATAGTTTCTATTTCTTCGGTGATTTCCGGGTGTGCTTGGGGGCAATGCTTTTGATATAGTTCAATTAGTCCTAATAAATCTCTGGTATATTCTTTAGCATGGGTAATATTGCCGTAAATAAAGCTGACTGGGTTGTTGATTTCATGAGCCAAACCTGCTACCATTTGCCCTAGGCTAGACATTTTTTCGGATTGCACTAATTGAACTTGTGCTTGTTGAAGTTGGTTTAATGTAGCTTCTAGGGTTTCAGTTTGCGCTTGTGCTACTCTGGCGGCTTCCTGGGTGGCGGCGTAGAGTTCTGCTTGGTTCAGAGCAATGACTAATTGATTAGCGATCGCCTCTAATAGCGCCACTTCTGAATGAGTCCAATAATGGATATCCTGACAATGGGCTAGAACCAAAGCTCCTTTAGTATCTTGTTGTGTCTGAATTGGTAAAATCAACACAGAACGGCATTCTAACACCAAAAAGAAATTGCGAATAGTGGGAGTCGGACAGGTAGCAATATCATCAATTCGCATCATTTCTCCCGCCAAGATATATTTACTAACTGGACGCAAAGCATCGCCGGGGTAAATTTCAGAAATGCTGCTCAGAGAGTCGATTTTAGCTTCTTTTTTAACTTCCCATTCTGGGGTATCTAAGTCGCTTCTATACCAGACAAAATAGGTGCGGTCTATATCCAATACACGGCGAATTTCCGCCACTGCTGTTGCCAAAATAGTATCTGTATCTAGGGAGTTGCGAATCAAACTCGACAGACAATTTTCTAGTGCTTCTCTTTCAGCTAGTTCTCGCAGTTGTGCTTCCGAAAGCCTTAAATTTTCCTCGGTTTCTTTCAGGTTGCTAATATCAAAAGCTGTGCCAATAATTCGGGTAACTCTTCCCGAATAGTCTATAATAGGATTAAGAGTAGTGAGAAAAAAAAATTTATTTTGACCAAAATTAAAATATTCCTCATACTGTAATGATGACTTTTTCAGCCAACAAGTTTCATAGTGACAGCGGATAGCTTTAGCATATTCATCTAAAAACATATCTTCGGGTTTTTTACCGATAATATCCCTAGATTTGATGCCAGTAATTTTTTCGGAGGCGGGGTTCCATCCCACCAACTGAAAGTCTCCATCTTGGGTAACATCAACGACAAAAATTGCTTGTTCAATTCCATCATAAATACTAGAGAGGAACTGCTCACGATCGCGCAAAATTTGCTCAGACTGTTTGCGATCGGTAATATCCATAGTAATTTCAAATAAGCGGAGTACCTGTCCGACTTGGTTACGAACTACCTCCCCGCGACCTTGAATATAACGAATTTCGCCATTAGGTCTAACAATGCGGTGGTCAATTTCGTAAGATTTCCCAGTAGCTAAAGCTCTCTCAACTTGGTTTAACCAATTATCGCGATCGTCAGGATGAATGAGTTTTCGTAATTCCTCAAAGGTTAAAAAATCTTGCTCCTTGACCCAACCTAAAATCTGCAAAAGTTCATCAGAACAAGTAATTTTTTGAGTAACAACATCATATTCCCAATTACCTACATGAGCAATCCGCTGGGCCATTTCCAGGTTTTCAGCTACTCGCAAGGCTTCAGTTTCTTTCTGTTTACGTTGAGTAATATCTCGGTTACTAACCCGTTTTCCCTGATACTGTCCGGCTGCGTCATAGATAGGCTGATAGTTATGACCAATCCAACGCACTTGTTGATCACGGGTGATAATACGAAAATCTATTTCCTGGTTGTTACTCTCACAGAGATTTTGATATAAATGGGGAACTATGCGATCGCGATCTTCAGGATGAATAATTTTTGCCAATAGGCTAGGGTCTTGCATAAACTCCTTGACCGAGTAGCCAGTTATGCGTTCACAGGAGGGAGAAATATATACAATTTCCTGTTGAGGATTAATCCAATATTCCCAATCATAGGTAAAATCGATAATCCTTCGTAACTTATCTTCAACAGCCTTGAAATTATCAGCGATCGCCTTTGGTTCTGTAATATCTCGACCCACTCCATAAATAGCTCCCGACTCAAACACCGGCACAAAAGTCCAAGACCACCATTTATAGGACCCATCTTTAGATAAAAGTCTATTTTCAAACTGACGATTTTTGCCATAATGGATAGCATTAAATTCATAAAAAGTTATGGTTTGGTCTGACTGATATACCAAACTCATAAAAGAACTATTTATCAGTTCATTAAAATCATAACCCAAGCTAATTGTCCAGGCGGAATTGAGAAATTTAAAGTTACCGTCCAGATTCAGAATTACTACCAGATCAACAGTATGGTTAAATAGGCGATCGATTTGATTTCTATGATGCCACCATTCAGCTAAACGTTTTTGCAGAGAAGCCAGTAACCTGTACTGTCTAAAATTCCAAAGATGAGTAAATTTCGAGGTAATAATAGCTGGTAATTTGGTAGGTTTATTTAAACCGTGATAGTCCCCAGGCATTTCCGTATCAAAAATAAAGCCATTCAAGACCAGATCGTGATTAGGTTGTCTCTCCGGTTTAGCACTGGAATATAGCCATTTAACTTCACCATTTGGTGTAGTATATTGCCACTGCCTAGACCAAGATTTTAAATGGGCTGCACAATCATAAATAGATTTATAAAAATTTTGGCGATCGCCCTTTTTTTTTAAGCCAAAAATATGGTCAGAATCGATGGTAAAATCATCTAATTCTACCCCATAAACATCTAGGAAATTGCCAATAATATAAGTATATTTTTCGCTGCCATCAGCCGCCAATATATATTGATAAAAAACCCCAGACATCCCGGCCATTAATTCTTGAAGTTGTTGGCATTCATTAATGGTGTTTAGATGTTTACCTGTCAACTCAGATTGTACAGATGGTTCTGGGGTCATTTTCACTGCACCTCTCTACTCAATCAGACTAAGGCTTTAAGGGCGCGTTTAACATCTGATGCAACCCTTGAATAGGTAAGAGGTAACAATCATCAGTTGTAACCCTCTCACCTATTTTCCGCTTTTCCGCGCACTTTGCTATCTCAGATCATAAGCCATATTCTTATCAAACAATAATAAGTTTTTAAACAGTAAGCCGCCAGGGGTGTCCCCTGGGCAAAATACTTGAACAGGGAGAGGAGCTGTCGAACCCACCCCCTAGCTCAGATCATGTCAATTAACGTCGCCGTCTTCCAGAGGAACCGGAACGGCTGGGGCTTCTACTACCACTACCAAAACTAGGTGTACGTTGTCTTTGAGGACGAGCCTGCTGAGACTGACGCAGATTGCTAGTTCCCGCGCCAGAACCCGTTGAGCGATTAACATTGGGGTTAGTTTGGCCAGTAGTAGAACCAGGGGAAGAACTGCGAGCCGTTCCAGTGGTGCGGAAAGTTTGCCGATTTCTAACAGCGGCGGGAGGTTCATTGTACCTCGTGCGATATTGACTCACCGCCTGGTTATAGCTGTTACCAGAACCGCCATAGCCAACTAATGAACTACCCGATTGATAGGCGGGAGGAACATAGTAGCGGGGGGAAAATAGGCTAGTGGCGATCGCACTACCCACAAACGAAGCCGCAAAAGGAGTCCAGAAATTAGACTCTCGGCGCACCACCACAGTTTGAGTCTGACCAGTTTGAGGATCAGTGCGCGTTTCAGTCACATTGTGGACATATTCAATCTGGAAATCTTCCGTCAGGTAAAAAACTGGCTGATTATTTTCGATCAACAGATGACTTTTTTCACCAGCCTTAATTTGTTCATCCGTCAAACGCGCCATTTGCAACTCAGAGGTCTGAAATACTGGCGGTCTGGCGTTGAGCAGCATTAAGCGATACTCTCCAGTACCATCATCATATTGCGCTTGTTGAACGGGATATTTGCCATCAGCCAGTCGGTTAGCCGCTGATGCTGAACTGCGGACCGTTTGTTGAGTGGTCGTCTGCGAGGAAGACCCACAAGCCACGGTTGTCCAACAGAGTGCAAATACCATTAAAACCGTGATTACTTTTTTGGGTAACATAATTTTAGCTAAAGTTAACTTAGGAAATTTCTCTGCACCCTTTATAGGGGTACGAGTTCGGGAAAGTTTTGTAAAAGCTGGTCTTCCGTGAGTACATCACCCAACCGCGCCGGGGAAAAATGAATTTGGATCGCGCGTAAACTCCCTTGGTAGTGGAGGTTGATGATGCTTTTTAGTCCAGCTTCCATGGCTTCAAAATTGGCTAGGTCAGTTTCGAGGTCAGGAACTTCCCCCTCACAACCTATTGTAACTATTACAACCAAGTTATAGGTGATAGGTAGGGACAGCGGTTCATCTGGAGCGATTTCTTCTTGGTTCAAGTCCGGTTGACTGAGATACCTTTGAGCAGAGTCCGTGAATAACTCATTCACATAGTCCCCGGCTTCTTCTTCATCCCAGATCACATCTCCTTCATTACCAGCGGACTGCCAATAACTATTGTACTGGAGAAGGCTTTGACAGACTTCGACAAGTCCCGACCCCATGATTTCCAGATCTCCATCATGGTCTATCGCTTCGCGGGTGACTTGGTTAAGAACACCTAGTAATGGCGCAACCTCAGCGCCGCCTAGGTGTAGGAATAGCCGACAGACTACAAAGCGGGTCTTACCCATCATTTTGTTAAAGCGATCGCCTAAGCTGGCCATAATTGACTCCTCATTGGATTACTGCAAACAGATCAGTTATGTTTTTAGGATATCGCGATCCTTTGTCTATCCTGGAACCTCTTGGGACTAAAATTTATGAGTCATTCTTCCCCCTTTGAGTCATCTTCTGCTAGTCCTACTATTCCCAAAATGAACTTTTCCACCAAATTAGCTTTTGGGGTGGGAGACCTGGGAACAGCCATGACTGCTAATATTTTCGCTTTTTTCCTGTTGTTTTTTCTAACCACTGTCGCCGGACTACCAGCCGGACTGGCGGCGAGTGTACCCATGGTCGGTAAAATTTGGGATGCCGTTAATGACCCAATTATCGGGGTTTTAAGCGATCGCACTAAGCATCCCTGGGGGCGGCGCTATCCCTGGATGATTTTTGCCGCAGTTCCCTTTGGCATATTTTTCTTTTTAATGTGGATCGTACCTAGTACCAATACCCAGACTCTATTTTGGTATTATGTAATTATTGCGATCGCCTTTCATACCGCTTACACAGCCGTTAATCTTCCCTATGCTACCCTCACCCCTGAATTAACTCGCGACTACAACGAACGTACTACCCTCAATGGGTTTCGCTTCTCTTTTTCCATTGGTGGTAGCATCTTGTCCCTAGTTCTAGCTTTTATTATTTTTGCTGCTATTGAAGACCTAGCTACCAGATATATGGTTTTGGGTTTGGTCTGTAGTATTATGGCAGTCCCACCCATTTTTTTATGTGTTTGGGGAACTCGCGATCGTGTCGCCCAGGTACAAGCCGCCACCGGAGAAGTTGATGCACCCACATCTTTACCCCTCTCCGAACAGGTGAAAATTGCTTTTAGTACCCGTCCTTTTTTGTTTGTAATTGGGATTTATTTATGTTCTTGGTTGGCGGTACAACTGACTGCAGCAATTCTCCAATATTTTGTCGTGTATTGTATGGAACTTCCCGAAGTGGCTTTTACTCAAGTAGCGATCGTCGTCCAGGGCACAGCTTTATTGACCTTATTTATGTGGAGTAAAATCAGCGAAAAATACGGCAGAAGGATTGTATATATCAGCGGCATGGGATTTTGGATAATTGCTCAATTATCTTTATTCTTTCTACAGCCAGGACAGTTATTTTTGATGTATTTTCTCTGTTTTATTGCCGGTTTAGGAGTATCTACCGCTTATCTGATTCCCTGGTCTATGATTACCGATGTTATTGATTATGATGAACTCAAAACCGGACAGCGACGGGAGGGAATTTTCTATTCTTTTATGGTTCTCCTGCAAAAAATTGGTTTGGCTTTAGGGATTTTTATGGTAGGTCAAACTTTAGATTGGGCAGGTTTTATTGAATCCGTAGCCGGTCAACCTACACCAACTCAACCGGAATCAGTATTATTGGCAATTAGATTGGCGATCGGACCTCTGCCTATGATATTATCTATCGTGGGAATTATCCTTACCTACTTTTATCCAATTACCCGAGAATATCATCAGGAAATCCTCCTTAAATTATATCAGTCTAATGTTGATGAATAATTAATAATTGTAGGGGCGGGTTCTGCTGCTTCCTCGCCTCCCAACCAGAAGATGAAAAAACCCGCCCTCTCTCTAGGGTTCTGCTGCTTCCTCGTCTCCCAACCAGAAGATGAAAAAACCCGCCCTCTCTCTAGGGTTCTGCTGCTTCCTCGTCTCCCAACCAGAAGATGAAAAAACCCGCCCTCATAGGTTCTGCTGCTTCCTCGTCTCCCAACCAGAAGATGAAAAAACCCGCCCTCATAGGTTCTGCTGCTTCCTCGTCTCCCAACCAGAAGATGAAAAAACCCGCCCTCATAGGTTCTGCTGCTTCCTCGTCTCCCAACCAGAAGATGAAAAAACCCGCCCTCATAGGTTCTGCTGCTTCCTCGTCTCCCAACCAGAAGATGAAAAAACCCGCCCTCAGGGGAGAGGGGGGGGAGAATGATTTAGGGCGAGGGTAATGTTTAGTGCGATTTCTCGGCTGTATCAAATGATGTATTATGACCCTAATCTTTGGGGTGTATTTGAGATTACAATAATCTATTTTTCAGTCGTCTGATAATTTGCAAATCTTGTAAATGTGGAGTTACTCCTATTTCAGTTGATATAGGTTGCCTGTATTGTAGACAGTCTATGACAATCAAAGCCATCACAATAAAAAAGGCATGGCCCAGATACTCTATCATCCGAGTTGAGACCAATTGAGGATGCTTCTTCAGGGAGGGAGAAGCCAGAGCCCCCGTTGTAGTTTCTTCTGTGGGTAGAAGAGTCGGGGAAATAGCAATGTCCTCATAATTGTGAACAGGTGGGGTCAAATCAGTGCTAGACATAGGTTATTAATGAATTTGATACTAACCTGCTTATCATCACTCCGGAAAATTCAAATTCCGGTTGAGAAAATCTTAATTTTTCGGGGAGGTGTCCCGGTGAAATAAAAATACCCCGTCGCGGCTATATCCCAATTGAAACTCTGGGATATTTTGAACCTTGACGATGAGACCCTCCACAAGTTCCTGTGAACTATTCCAACCTGGGTAAGTAGAATTGAGTAGGACCCACTCAAACTGGGTGAGGTCCAAACTTTCCGCCCCCTGAGTAGCCAACATCAAAATCTGGCGGTGGGTAAGGTGGGGGGCGATATGGTCCGCAGTTAAAACGCTTCCGGGACTGTTAACGAGGGCGACAGCTTCTCTGGAGGCTGCAACGGTGTCAAAATGTTGGAGATATCGCGACCAAAAATAACCGTATTTAGCTAAAGCCAAGAAAGCCACTAGAGACCATAACATAATATGGCGGGGGTGGCGTAGCCAATAGGAGTTACCCCGTAGGGCAGAAATTACGGCCAGTAGCAAAAATGGCAGTATGGGGAGAGAATAATGCTGGGTGAGGTTTTTTTGTTGGAGGCTACTGCTAAGGAGGTTAAGGGCTAAAATTGGTAATGCGCCGATGATGGGGGTTAAATGGCGGGGTGAGAGTCCCCACAGCAGGGGAAGTATCAATAGCAGGAGATATTCTAAGTTGGCTAATGTGAAGAGTTGTCGCGCCACCAGTCGGGGTTTTAAGAAGAGGTTTTTGGCGATTTCTGTGACTGAGTTACCCAATTCCCCATATCGCGCGACGGCTTCGGGTTGACCGCCGCTGAAGTGGGGGATAATCATACCTGTGGCGATTATAAACCATGTCAGCCCTAAAATTATGGCGATCGCACCACATCTACGCCGGTTTTCAAATAGGAATAACCAAACTCCCATAGCCGCCACCGTTAGGGACAGGACCGCTTTACAGCCCAAAATTACCAGGACTATTAGGGAAAACCACAGGACTTGTTTCGCCCTGGCTTGATAAACGGCGACCAATAACAGAGGAAGCGCGATAACTTCTGGGTGAAAGTCGAATAAGTTGACGTTGAAAATCAGGGGATATAGCAAATAAACTATCGCCATTAAGTTAGCTTGGGTTGGCTTTAAACCCGCCTGTAAAGCCAGCCATTGGGTTGGTATCGCCCCGACTGATAGGGCTATGGCTTGGACTGCAAACAGCCAGTGTACATCGGGATATAGCTTGTAAAGGAGCGCTATGGGGTATAAAATCCAAGCGGCATGGTCGCCGAGTATGTGGATACCCCGAAAGGTGACAAAGGGTTTCTCGCCTTGGCTAATTAGATAAATGCCATTATCGAAAATTCCTAAATCGAAGGCGTTGGATTGAAATATGGCGTGTCGCCAACTGCTACAAAAAAATAGGACTAAGCTAGTTAGGAAAATGATTACCGGTAAAGAATAGGGCGGAAATAGGGCTTTTCTCATTCGTCCTCGGTGTGAAATGTTGATCAAAATTGTACATTTTCCACAGAGTACACCGATTTCTGAGTTAGGCTGTTAAATTAAGGGGTTGTAGATCAGATTCTGGGAGTTGGACGGGTTGAAGTTAACTGGAAATATTGGGGAAACTTTTATGAGGTGGGGTCGTCATCCTGGGTCGGCGTGGATTTTATCTATGGCTGGGTTAGTGGCGATCGCCATTATGGCTTTTCTGTGGCATCTTGGTAGTGTGGGTTTAGTAGATGAAACAGAGCCTTTATTTGCTGAAGCCGCCCGTCATATGAAAATCTCCGGTAATTGGATTACTCCCTATTTTAATCAGGAAACTCGCTTTGATAAACCTCCTTTAATTTATTGGTTAATTGCCCTGGGTTATTATATTTTTGGGGTGAATGAGTGGGCGGTAAGATGGCCTTCTGCTCTATCGGCGATCGCTTTAATGGTTGGCTGTTTTTTGACTCTAAAAAAATTCGGATCGACTACCCATAAATATCTCAAATTTGCTGAGATTCAGCCTTCTGCTTGGATAGCTACTGCCTTAGTGGCTTTGAATTTACAAACTCTCATCTGGGCGCGGCAGGGGGTTTCTGATATGTTATTAAGTGGCTGTATGGGCTTGAGTCTATTTAGCTTTTTTTGGGGATATGCCACTACCAAAGAATCGGATAATAATCCGGCTATTAACTTCGTAGATAAACTCAAAAATTGTTGTCACTGGCAATTTCCGAATAGATGGTATTTAGGATTCTATATTTTCACAGGATTAGCCGTATTAGCTAAAGGTCCTGTCGGTATTGTTATCCCCGGATTAATTGTGGTGGTTTTTCTGGCTTATTTAAATCGCCTGTGGTCAGTTTTGCCAGAAATGGGAGTGATTTGGGGTGGGATTATTTTCGGATTAATTACCGTCCCTTGGTATATTTTGGTAATTATTGAAAATGGTCAAGACTATATAGATTCGTTTTTTGGGTATCATAATGTCCAAAGATTTACCAGTGTTGTAAATGGTCATAGTGCGCCGTGGTATTTCTATTTTGTCGTGGTTTTAATCGGGTTTTTACCATGGTCTATTTATTTGCCCATAGCCATATATAGGCTGGAATTTTGGCGACGTAATCAATGGATTAATCAACCCAGAAATCAGCAATTGGGTTTATTTGCTTGGGTGTGGTTTGCCTGTATTTTTGTATTCTTTACTATCGCCGTTACTAAACTTCCTAGTTATGTGCTGCCTTTAATGCCTGCGGCTGCAATTTTAATCGGCATTTTTTGGGGAGAAGAATTCGGCAAAAATAGCAGTTATATTAATCGTAAAAATCGCTGGTTTTTCAATACAGTATTAGTTAATATCCTGTTTTTAGTCGTTTTAGCGATCGCCATTATTTACAGCCCCCAATTTATCGGACCCGACCCAGCCGTTGAAGATTTAGCATCAGTAGTTAATAACTCTGGCTTACCCATAAAAGGTGGTATAATCTGGACAGCTACCGCTGTTTTAATAGCTTGGTTAATAGGCGATCGTCATCAGTGGCGACTAATTATTACAGCCAACCTCATCGGCTTTATTTTATTCTTTAATATGGTGTTTATACCCGGCTTATTCTTGGTCGATGAATACCGACAAATCCCTCTAAAAAATATCGCCCAAAACTTGGCAACTTTTCAACAACCCCAAGAAGAGTTATGGATGATTGGATTTGCTAAACCTACCGTAGTATTCTATTCTCAGCAGCCCGTCCATTTTTTTAGAATCAACGACTTTTTTAGGGCGGAAGGTGAACCCCTCTTGCATATCCTTAATGTTCTGCAAAACACCTCAGAATCACCCACAGCCCTGGTAGTTAGTCGCGCTAAGGATTTAGCCAGAATTGGACTACAACCGGGAGATTATCCCATTTTAACAAAACAGGGAAATTATCAATTGGTTCGCATTTCCAAGCAAATTTTATTATATCGTGTTATTCACAATGAATAATTAATAGCCCAGAAATAATGTAGGGGCGGGTTCCACAGTTAATTAGATTTGGTAGCGAGAAGATGAATAAACCCGCCCTATCTATCGGTTTCTGCTGTTAATTAGATTTGGTAGCGAGAAGATGAATAAACCCGCCCTCTGAGACAGTGCGATCGCGTAGGGGCGGGTTCTACTGTTAATTAGATTTGGTAGCGAGAAGATGAATAAACCCGCCCTCCGAGACAGTGCGATCGCGTAGGGGCGGGTTCTACTGTTAATTAGATTTGGTAGCGAGAAGATGAATAAACCCGCCCTCTGAGACAGTGCGATCGCGTAGGGGCGGGTTCTACTGTTAATTAGATTTGGTAGCGAGAAGATGAATAAACCCGCCCTATCTATCGGTTTCCACAGTTAATTAGATTTGGTAGCGAGAAGATGAATAAACCCGCCCTATCTATCGGTTTCCACAGTTAATTAGATTTGGTAGCGAGAAGATGAATAAACCCGCCCTATCTATCGGTTTCTGCTGTTAATTAGGCAAAAGTTGAATTCCCAAAATCAGGGGGTATATCCTGAATACGTCCAGGACCGATCGCCTGTATAGCCTCTTTTAAAACCACATCTCCAGTATATAAAGCACGGCCAACAATGACATCAGTTACCCCCAAAGGTTCTAATCCCAATAACCCTAATAAATCAGTAATGCTACTGACACCCCCAGAGGCAATAATAGGAATCGAGACAATTTCCGCAACTTCCCGCAATGCCGCTTTATTAGGACCCTGTAAAGTCCCGTCCCGGTGAATATCAGTGTAAATAATCGTAGCCACCCCCAACTGCGCCATTTGGTGCGCCAGGTCTGTAGCTTTGACCTCGGAAGTTTCCAGCCAACCCCTAGTCGCCACTTTACCATCACGGGCATCAATTCCCACAGCAATTCGTCCGGGAAACTCACCGCATAACTCAGCTACCAATTGGGGATTTTCCACCGCTACCGTCCCCAAAATTGCCCTTTCTACCCCCAAATCAAATAGGGCGGCGACAGTATCACGACTACGCAACCCGCCGCCGACTTGAATCGGGACATTGACAGCTTTGGCGATCGCCCCAATAGCCGCGTGGTTAGTAGGTTGTCCAGTTTTCGCCCCATCAAGATCAACTAAATGCAGACGAGTAGCGCCCTGGGACACCCATTCCTCAGCGACAGCCACAGGATCTTCATTAAAAGTCTCAGCTTGGGTGTAGTCTCCCTGATACAAGCGGACGCAGCGCCCTTCTAATAGGTCTATGGCGGGTATTACATTCATTGGTGATTGATAAATTGGAACATAGTCACTAGCTATAGTATCTGAGTTTAGCTTCCCAACCCAATTGTCATGGTATAGCAACCGCCAGCACTGTTAGCAGGGGGGGAAGGAGTCTTTTGTTGTTATGGGAATAACTGCGCCAGACTCCTGTCTGTTTATGCGGTTTCTGGGTCTTTTTCTTCCATAACTTCTGACAAAAGAGTTGAGAGTTGAGTATTCAGACGGCCGGATCTGACAAATTCCGCATAGGTTTCAGCCTCAATATCAACTAATTCTTCCCGAAGTAATTCTATGGTCAACCCTTGCAGTTTGGGGTCTTGTGAGAGTAGCTGCTGAGTTTTGGTGGTGATAGCTTCTAACTGAGATTTGACTAATTCGGCTTGATGTTGATAAGCATCAGGGTCTAATTCCTGCTTAACAATTGATTGGGAGAGGTGGTTTTGTACTCGATTGAGGGCTACACGACGGGCTACTAATTCCAGATATTCTTCCCGCAAAGGTTGCTCATCAAGCAGTCCTAACCATTGCAACAGAGGCTGGGTCGTTAAACCCTGAAATAATAAACTAAATAAAACCACCCCGAAGACTGTCGCGATCAGATTTTCCCGTTCAGGTATAGCTACTGGGACACTCAAGACTAGGGCGATGGAAACAGAACCTCGTAAGCCTCCCCACCACAACATAGTTTGATTTTGTAGGTCTATTTCTGATTTGGCTAATCTGTTACTGATCGCCGTTAAAGTAAATGTGGATATTGCTCTGGTTAGCACCATCGCTAGGACGGAAACCGCAATGGGTTTGATGTTGGTTGCTAAACTCCCAAATTCAATTTGAGCGCCAATTAATAAGAAGACGATTGAGTTTACCAAAAATGCTATAAATTCCCAAAACTCGCTGACGATTAATCGGCTGCGGGGATTCATACCAATTCGGGAACCAAAATTTCCTAAAATTAACCCTACTACTACTACGCCAATAACTCCAGATCCGCCTAAGTCTTCGGTGACTACATAGGTTCCATAGGCGGCTAGGAGGGTGAGGGATTGTTCTACTAGGGGAGAGTCAAAACGCTGAGTTAGATAGGATATTCCAAACCCAATTATCCCAGCAATAACTACGGCAATTCCTGTGAATGATAAGAGTTTTAAAACGATCGCAGCCGGGGATATTTCGATGTTTCCCATAGGAAAACCGACTAAGATGATGAAGGCTACAACAGCTATGCCATCATTAAAGAGGCTTTCCCCTTCCATTAAGACTCGCAGACGTTTAGGCGCTCCTAATTCTTTCATTAGGGCGACTACTGAGATGGGATCGGTTGCTGATAAACTTGCACCTACTAACAGGGCGATCGCTATCGGCATTCCTACGGCTAAATGTAAGCCAATAGCTATCCCTACTACACAAATAACTACCCCAATAGTTGCATATAAAAATACTGGGAATAAATCTCGTTTTAGGTCTCGCCAATTCAGATTCCAGGCGGCTTCAAAGAGTAACGGAGGTAGGAAAATTTCTAGGATTAGTTCTGGTGATAATTGGATTAGATGGATGTCTTCAAAGGCTAAAAATAATCCGACAATTACCAATAATAGGGTAAAGGGAATTTTCCGCAGCCAAGGGAATAAACGAGACATGGTGGCCACACTTAGGGAAATCAGCAAGACCAGCAGAAATTGTTCAAGATTATCTTTGATACTGATCTCAGCGATCGCAACTTCTGGAGTCATAGTTTAAGATAGTAGCGACAACCACATCATACTATCACATTTACTCAGGATATGTTATAATTTATGGTAGGATTATTATATAATTATAATACTTGGGATGTCTAAAATTCTGCTTCTACTTCGATGATTTCGGTGTACTCAAACTGATTGGGACTGAGTTTAACTAGGGGATAATTAACCCCTTGTAAATTAATTATATCTTCCTCACAATCTGGTTTTGATGAATTGTAAACTAGGATATATTCTCGCCCAATTCTGGGCTTAATTTCTGTTGCGACTTCCCCCCGCCATTGGGTTTTGGTGACTAATACAACTAGCTGGTTAGCTAACTCTGGAATAATGCGGGCTATTTGGCGGCGGTAAATTTCATCTAAACTACCAAAAGGGGAATCCATCACAATAGGAAATGTACTGCTATCTGGTCCCATGAGGGTATTCTTTTGGCTCCATTCTCTAACACCTTCGATAATTCCACCAATAAAGGATAAACTGAGGATTTGATTTTCTCCGGTGGAGGAGGCTACTGGTGCATCTTCTCCAGAGGTTCTTTCCACTAATTTAAGTTCGTATTTGGGGCTGAGTTGCGGTTGATAGGGGGTAAAAGAAATTTGGGAAAAAATATTTTGGACTCGCTTTTCTAACTGTTGGCGGAATTGCTGGTCTAAACGTTCGAGGACTTGGGATAATCTGGCGATCGCATCTTCCGTCGCCGCAATGCGTCGCTGGGCTGTTAGCTGCTTGATCTCATTCATTTGTTGGCGATCTATTTGTTTCGAGAGTTTCTCGCATTCTTGAGTTAGAGTCTCAATTTGTTGATAATTAGAACCCATTTCTCGGTTAAGTTCACCAATGCGGCTTTCGATTTCATCTAGGCGTTTTTGCAGTTGTTGAATATCCTCATCTGGGAAATGGCGTAGCTTTTGCTTAATATCATCTAGCCGGGTTTCTATTTTGGATAATTCCGCCCTATTTGTGCTGATAGATATTTGATGCTGGTCAATTTCTTGCCAAAATTCTCCTAGTTGGCGATCTACATCATCGACTTGGGTAGACATACGGATAGCGGTTTCTTCAATATCTGCCATTCCGGCTTTATTTAACCAACTTTTTAGGCGATCGCATTCCGAACTTCCTTCTGTTATAGGAGTTCCACAAATGCACTGCTGGCGGTTAATCAACTCATTCACAAACTGCTTAGTAATTCCTGTCATTAACTCCCCCCTTTCTCGCATTCCTGAAAACAGGTGACGAAAATCGGCGATCGTATCTGACAATAAAACCGGATAAGCCCTAGTTGACAACAGTTTATTAATCGTTTTTTTAGACTTTTTTAAATTATCTCTGATTGAAATAATTTGGCTTTCTAACTCACTTCGCAATTGTTGCAACTCCGCCGCCCCGCTTAAATCCAATAAATGGGAATTTAGCGTGCGTTTTAACTGTTCATGATGTGCTAATTCCGTTTCGATTTCCTTCTGTCTGTTCGACAAAGTATTGATTTCATCTTCCCGCTTTTTTTTGTCGTTTAAAAACTTTTTTGTCTCAGGATTACCAATAATCAATAAATCCTTTTCCAAAGACTTTCTCGCTTCCTTTAAATGTTTAATACCCCTATTTAATACCTCCACCCCCAATAACTCTTTAGTAGCTTCCGCAATTTCCGCTTTTCTATCATCCCTAACAATTTGTTCTATGCGTTCTCCATCAAAAAAGAAATACTGATGTAAACTCATCGGTAAAATGCGATTAATAATCTCTTCTGGTGGCTGCGGCGGCAAAGTCCAGCGCCCATCATCTCCCGCCACCTGCATATATAATTCGCTGTCGGAATGTTCGATTTCTCCATGTTGCTTATAGGCGCGACAAACCCGTTTAACCTGATAGCGTTTATGGTCATGTTCAAAGACAATTTCCACCCAGCAACCTACAGCTTTCCCCGGTTCAGCTTCCGTCAGCGATCGCTTATTAACCAATTGTTCCGACACCGCAAATGCCGCACTAAATTTATTATATAAAACCCAGCTAAAGGCATTAAGTATCGTCGTCTTACCCGCACCATTATTCCCATAAATTACCGTAGTATTTCGTTCCCCTTTTGCTAAATATATAATCGGGCTTTTTCCGTAAAATTGCCGAAAGTTACACAACTGAATCGAGAGTAAATTCATTGTATGACCTCTTTAATAATCTTGAGAACATCATCATTAATGTTCAAGGGACTTTTCATATATAGTTTATCTCTTTCCGCCTGCAAAACCCTTTCGATAATTTCCCTAACTTCCGGGGGTGCATCTGTAATCGGGTCATGAAATAATGTCTGATTAGCGTTTTCTCCATAGGTAGATTTTGCCTCAGAAAACACATTAGAAATCGCGTGAATTAAACCCTCTGAATATTGGTAAGACATAGACTATTCCAAACGTGAGTTATCGATGGTTTTTTAATAGGGCGAAAAATCGACTATCTAACAAAAATAAATTTTATCCTACCACAACCCCTATAATCACGTCAACTCTGAGACGACAAGGAGGGATAATGTAGGGGCGGGTTCCTCAGTCAATTCGACTTAGCACCAGTCAACTTATAAACCCGCCCCGGACCCCCCCGGACCCGCCCCGGACCCCCCCGGAAACCCGCCCCGAAACCCCCCCCGGAAAACCGCCCGGAAAACCCCCCCGAAACCCACCCCGTTAAACCCGCCCGGAAAACCGCCCCGAAACCGCCCGGAAAACCCCCCCGAAACCCACCCCGTTAAACCCGCCCCCGAAACCAGCCCCGAAAACCGCCGTGGGTGAGGGAGAGATAATGATGGATGATTTATAAATCCAATAAACCATAGCGTTTTTGTAGTTGTAATAACTTCACCCTAGCCTCTCCTGCATTGTCTGCAATATCAGCAAACTCCATAAACCGTATCAACTCTTTTTTTAACAAATTGCGTTCAACATCTAACGTATTTCTGCCCAAGTCTGGCGGTAAAACAATCATATCAAAAACCGTCGCCCTTTCCTTTCCGGGATGAGGTCTAAGAACCCGTCCTCGACGTTGAATAAATTGGCGGGGGTTGCTGCTACTTGCCAGAATTACCGCATGACGAATAGCTGGAATATCTACCCCTTCATCAAGACAGCGAATAGCTACCAAACCCTGTAGTTGTCCCGCTTCAAATTGTTGCCGCAATTCTTCCCTTTTTGCCATAGGAGTAGCGGCGGTATAGGTATTAACACGATAGCCCAATTCTGACCCCAATAAAAAGACGATCGCTTCTAGTTGTCGGTCAAAGCGAGTGCCTTTTTCCGTGATACCATCCCCACAATAGAATAGCGTGTGGCTGGTCTGTAAACGATTACTCATTAACTGTCTGAGGGCGTTAACCTTATTATTAGCAGCCCCAATTATTCTTGCCCTTTGCATCAATAGCGCCGTGATATTTTCGTTAGTTTCCCACTCCTTCTCATTGTCCATTAAAGCCCAACCAATGCGAGTAGTTAGGCGGGAATAAATCAGAGTTTCAGCCGGCGTTAATTCTACCAAAATCGGATAGTATAAATAATGAACTAACGCCCCTTGGCGGATAGCTTCAGCCAGCGTAAGTTCCGGTTGTAAAACCGGACCAAAATACTCCATTAAAGCATTTGTCCCCTGGTCATCAAAATGACGTTCTGGGGTAGCAGAAAGTGCTAGACGTAAACCTATATGTCGTGGTAAACTAGCTTCTAGGCGAGGGGCTCCTAAGTTGTGGGCTTCGTCGCCGATAATCAAAGTTTTGGCGGGGAAATACCGCAGTTGAGACTGAAAGCTATCGGAAATTAGCGTGGCGTTAGTCGTGATGACTGCGAGAAACGGTAGATGACCCGAACCTATGTTATAAAGGGACGTAGATAGGTGTTTTTGCCAATTGTGGACGCTTTCAAAAGCCAGTAGCGGAGTCATCCCAAATTTCTGAGCTTCCCGTCCCCACTGAGTAACTAGGTGGCGATAGGGACAGATAACTAAAACAACTTGTAAGCCAATTTTATGATATAATTCAGAGGCGATCGCTAAGGCTGTGATAGTCTTACCCGTACCCGTTGCCATTTTCAGCGTTCCCCGTCCCCGGTTCCCAAACCATTGGGATACCGCCTGACGTTGGTAGTGTCTCAGGTGTATTTGTGGGGGAATGACAGGGATACCAGGTAGACTCACCGCTGAAACACAAGCCCTATATAAAAATCAAAAATCACCCATCAAAAATCAATCATGATCTGATTCCCAGTCGGGACAGGAGTCACCCTCCACACCTAATGGGTGCATTCCACAAACTAACAAATTCCCACCGTAGATTTTACCATGATAGTGATTACATCCACGACAGGCTGGGTTTTGGGTGGCGCTGGGGTGAACATAGGTGACAAAGGGATCAAAAGTTTCCTCTTCCTCAATACCATCTAGTTCCAAATCTAAGTATATATCCAGAATCGGCTCAAAGATATCATTTAAAAACTGGTCTAAGTCGGGAATCAACTTATTTTGGACTTCCTCAGCAATTTCTTCGGAAAATTGAGTCAGGTCATCCATGATATGATTAAACTCTTCAGTCGCATCTATAAAAAACTTTTCCACCTCAATAACTGTGGCTTCTATACTCTTAACAAACTCATTAGACCAATCTTCCATTAGGCTTTAGGGGCTAACTGCTTTAATATTTGACACTCCCTTTGCTGAAAGCAAGGGACTCTTGAGGTAATTATAGCCCTTTTTGGTTTCCCATACTCAGGTCTTACAGGATTATGTGCAAAGGATAAACCAATCTTATCTTACGCAGAGCGATCGCACTCATTGATCAATTAAATCAATCATTTTCCAAATTACGCAACTCATCCTTTAGTTTATCAACCTGATCGCGTAAGTCTTCAATGCTATCATCACTACTACTCTCTGGGGCTTCTTCCTCATCATCAATAATTTCGATGCGGCGAGGTTGCGCCGACTGAGGTGGTGTAGGATTATAATCAGCGCCTGGTTCTTGTGCTTGTCGGATAGCATCGTCAACAAAACGGCGGGCTTCTTCCGTCGTCATTTCGCCACGTTTAACCAGTTCATCTGCTAATTTTTGGGCTTCTACCTGTAACTCAGCCAGTTTACTCCCCGCCTTTTCCCCGGCGTAGGAAGCCAAACCAACCCCAAGGTAAACTGCTTTTTGGACTAAATCTCCAAAACCGGGCATAGGGAAAAACTCTCCAGGCAATAATTTAGGGGAAGTTAAAAATGGGAGTGACCCGGATTCCACGCCTATCAGAAGCATCCCGTGTTGCTGCTACCTTCCGGTCCTGACAAGGTTTAGGCGTTCTGACCGCATAGGTCCAGGCCACAAAATTCATTATAACACAGAAATTCACGGTGCAACCACACACCACTCAAAAATTTCGTAAGTCACGCAATTATTAACCACCAGAGGGTCATCCGCGACAATAGCTTGGGCGGCGGCCATAGACTCAGCCTCAAAAAGCAACATTCCGCCGCCTTTCCTTCCCCAATAGCCACTGCGCGCTTGATGTCCTTTAGCAGCCAACTCCTTGACATACTCGATATGGGCGGGGACATATTGATCAAAAACGGCTTTTTCCACAATTCCGGTTTCAATTTTGGCAAACCAAGGCATAATCGTGATTAATCTAATGTCTTAATAGTTAACACTTGGGGCGGACTCGCGTCTGGGGGATACAGAAAGTCAAATTCCACCTGTCGCCGTGTTCGGGGTTGAATGTCTAATTCAATCAAAGGTTCCCCCTGTTGTCCTCGGTTTTGGACTAGGTGAAAGTATCGGCTAACTGTAGTTCCCGAATCATCAGTATAGCGGAAACGCACCGTTCCTCGGAAAAATACCCGGCTGGGAGGTTCCTCGAAAAATTGCACTCCCCCGTCTGTTAGTTCATTACTTTTTAGGGGGGTTTCCATGGTGAGGACTACAGTTTTAGGGGTATTGGTGGGATTAGATAAGTCTAGGGTTAGGCTATATTGAATGCCATAGTTGCCATGGGCTTGATAGGCGGTATCCTCATAACGAACTACCATGGGGGCGCTTTGGTTTTGGTTGGTTCCTAATTTACCCCCAGGTAGGGAACTGAAAATATAGGAAATGGCTTGACCGGGTTCGGGAATGGTCAGGTTGGTTATCTCGGCTTTCCAGACTGAACCTAGGGCGACTCCAGCAACTCGACCATAAATGATTCTCTCTGGACTATTCGGGGGTGTGGGCGCTAGGTCGCGGGGGGTGACTAGAGAACCATTGTGTAATAATTCTACCCATGATTCTAGGGCGGGGCTAGATTCGCTACCGTCGGGGTTTTGAATGGCAAATTGAGCTAGACTAGCTATATGCACTGTACCGCTACTCTGGAGGCGCATAAGAAGCGATCGCCCATTGAGAGGCGGTTCTAATGTTTTTACCGGAATAGGGGCTTTAAAGACCATCTGAAACTGCTGTGGTGGAATGATTACTTGGTCGGGTGGTGATGACTGTTGCCTTCCTCGCAAAATCTCTCCCATAACTCGACTTCCTGGACCTGCAAATACTGTCCCATCATTGTTGTCTAATACGGGAGGTAAGGGGATAAAGGGTGCGTCTGGTTGGCTGAGATAGCTGGCGGCTTGTAATATCTCTAGGGTGACCGGTTCGCTGGTGGGGTTGTAAGCTAATAAGCCTAGATATAGGGTGCGTAAGTCTTCGGGGTTGGTGGGTCTGGCGATATGATGGGCAAAAATGTCGAACCTACCGTCAAAGGGAAAGTTAAGATGGGCATTGGTTTGGGTTTTACCTTGGGGGGGAAAGGTTGATAGTAAGATACCTTCGACTGGTACAACTTCCGGGCTATTGCTATTGAAAACTGGAATATTATCTAGTTGACCGGGAAGGGGACGCACTTCTTGGGGTCGGGTGATGACTACTGGCGGCGGGGGGGTGACTGAGAGGATTAGGGGGGCGATCGCTAGTGGTAGCATAGAGTGGTGATAATCTGGATAATTGGGACTGTTAACTTATGGATTATACTGATTGTAAAATGTTTTGTGCATGGTAGGATACTTTTTTCGGTAAGTCTAGGGCTGCTAATATTCGCGCTATGGTAGGACTATGGTAGGATTATGAATGGCGATCGCTTAAATCGGAAATCTTTAAATGTTACACCTTTACGACTACAAGGATTAGTGGATCGGTCTATTGATGTGTTAGAGTCTCTGTTACAAGACCGGGAAGTTTCCCCTTTAGACCGGGCGGCGATCGCTTTAAAAATTCTGGAAGCGACGGGGGTTAATGTCCGTCAAACTTTACCATCTGTTAATGTGAATCTCCCCAACTCTCCCCTAGTTTTGGGTGGTTATGTTCAGATGGAAAATTTCTTGTCTCCCTCGGAAAATAAACAGGCTTTAGAAATAGCGATCGCTTCCGCTGACCAATTTGTGGCATCCACAACTACAACCGGGGCGGTTAACTATCGAGAATCATCGATTTTATATGCTACCAAGTTCCCCGAATACTATCAATTTATGAAACATCGCATTTTAGAAACTTTACCGCAGGTATTATCTCAGTTGAAACATCCCCCTTTTACCGTCACAGAAGTGGAAATGCAGCTAACCGCCCACCATAATGGTGGATATTATAAGATTCATAATGACTCTAGTAGTGCCAAAACGAAAACTCGCACCATCACTTATGTCTATTATTTTTATGACCAACCCAAAGCCTTTACCGGCGGACAACTGCGACTTTATGAAACCGAGTTACGGAATGGTGTCGCCTACAACAAAGAGACCTTTAAGACTATTGAACCCATTAATAATAGTATCGTGTTTTTTGATAGCCGTTGCAAACACGAGGTAATGCCAGTTAGTTGCGATTCCCCGAACTTTAAAGATGGTCGTTTTACCCTAAATGGCTGGCTGCGACGGGCGGAAGA
This sequence comes from Limnospira platensis NIES-39, assembly GCF_026000695.1. Lineage (GTDB taxonomy): Bacteria > Cyanobacteriota > Cyanobacteriia > Cyanobacteriales > Microcoleaceae > Limnospira > Limnospira platensis. The sequence goes on along the minus strand of NZ_AP026945.1, from coordinate 4,679,463 downwards.
CTAACACATCAAAAACCTGGTTAAGTTTGTGTATAAAATAGTTGAGTAATTCCAGATTAATTAGCAGTTCATTAATTCCCAGTAAGTCGGAGGATTAAATAAGTTGTGAATCACGATATTTTCCCTATCAAAAATAAGGCGATCGCCTCGGAAACAGCCCTAGAAAATTTATTGTCTGATTCCCTGGATTTAGTCCAAAATGCCCTAAATAATTCCGAACTATCTCTATCCGCAAGAGTCGAAATAGCTTTAAAAGTTTTGGATCTCTCCGGTGTCTATCATCAATTAAACCGCCCCGCAAATCCTAATGATTATCCCGCAGTTGCTGAGAGTCCCGCCACAGACACCCCCAAGCTATTAGAAGCTAACTTTATCCAGATTGACAACTTTTTATCACCCGAAGAACAAGCAGAAACCTTTAAGATAGCCTTCCAAAATCATGATAAGTTTTTCCCGTCTGGAGTCGCCAACAAGGAAGAAAACACCCGCAAATCTTCAGTTTTACTGGTGCAAAACTTTGATGAATACTACAACCAAATCAGACATAAAATTCTGCAAATTAGACCCAAAATCTTAGCTCAACTCAACTTACCGACTTTTTTGGTTTCCTGGGTGGAAATGCAAATGACAGCCCATAACCATGGAGATTATTATTATATCCATCAAGACATGGATGGCGAAAAAATTGCCAATCGAGTTTTAACATACGTCTACTATTTCTATGAACAGCCAAAACCCTTCTATGGGGGGGATTTAAGGATTTATCCTACCTACATCAACGGTGATAGTTATACCATTGGTGAACAGTTTGTTACGGTGGAACCTCGCCATAACAGCATCATCTTTTTTGATAGTCGCATGAAACACGAAGTTCTCCCGGTTTTCTGTCCTTCTGGGAGGTTCGAGGATAGCCGATTTACTATTAATGGCTGGATTCACCGTTAAAATAACCCTATAGGGGGGTTGACAAGCCACGGAAACTAATGTAAAATATTGACATACTTTTTCATAATAAGAAATTTGTTAAAAAAATAAAATTGTCAAGATTCCCATTATCTAAAATAATACCAGAAGTCAAAGCCAAAAGCAACCCACCCACCCCAAAAAAAATTTTTTGCAACATTTCTTAACATTTCGTTACAAAAGCAAAATTCACGATGCGATCGCCTGAGAGAAAGTTATGGTAGGGGCGGGTTCCGCCGTAGCCTGTTCGGTTCACAGAGGTTAGCTTAGTAAACCCGCCCCAGAACCCACCCGATAACCAGCAGCCATGGTAGGGGCGGGTTCCGCCGTAGCCTGTTCGGTTCACAGAGGTTAGCCTAGTAAACCCGCCCCAGAACCCACCCGATAACCCACACCACGCCATGGTAGGGGCGGGTTCCGCCGTAGCCTGTTCGGTTCACAGAGGTTAGCCTAGTAAACCCGCCCCAGAACCCACCCGATAACCAGCAGCCATGGTAGGGGCGGGTTCCGCCGTAGCCTGTTCGGTTCACAGAGGTTAGCCTAGTAAACCCGCCCCAGAACCCACCCGATAACCAGCAGCCATGGTAGGGGCGGGTTCCGCCGTAGCCTGTTCGGTTCACAGAGGTTAGCCTAGTAAACCCGCCCCAGAACCCACCCGATAACCAGCAGCCATGGTAGGGGCGGGTTCCGCCGTAGCCTGTTCGGTTCACAGAGGTTAGCCTAGTAAACCCGCCCCAGAACCCACCCGATAACCCACACCACGCCATGGTAGGGGCGGGTTCCGCCGTAGCCTGTTCGGTTCACAGAGGTTAGCCTAGTAAACCCGCCCCAGAACCCACCCGATAACCAGCAGCCATGGTAGGGGCGGGTTCCGCCGTAGCCTGTTCGGTTCACAGAGGTTAGCCTAGTAAACCCGCCCCAGAACCCACCCGATAACCAGCAGCCATGGTAGGGGCGGGTTCCGCCGTAGCCTGTTCGGTTCACAGGGGTTAGCCTAGTAAACCCGCCCCAGAACCCACCCGATAACCAGCAGCCATGGTAGGGGCGGGTTCCGCCGTAGCCTGTTCGGTTCACAGAGGTTAGCCTAGTAAACCCGCCCCAGAACCCACCCGATAACCAGCAGCCATGGTAGGGGCGGGTTCCGCCGTAGCCTGTTCGGTTCACAGGGGTTAGCCTAGTAAACCCGCCCCAGAACCCACCCGATAACCAGCACCACGCCATGGTAGGGGCGGGTTCCGCCGTAGCCTGTTCGGTTCACAGAGGTTAGCCTAGTAAACCCGCCCCAGAACCCACCCGATAACCAGCACCACGCCATGGTAGGGGCGGGTTCCGCCGTAGCCTGTTCGGTTCACAGAGGTTAGCTTAGTAAACCCGCCCCAGAACCCACCCGACAACCAGCACCACGCCATGGTAGGGGCGGGTTCCGCCGTAGCCTGTTCGGTTCACAGAGGTTAGCTTAGTAAACCCGCCCCAGAACCCACCCGACAACCCACCCGACAACCCGCCCGATAATGCGCCCGATAATGCGCCCGATAATGCGATCGCCTTCCCAGGCCACAATCAAAAATCGACATAGCAGGTTGTCACAATTTAAGATTAAAATGTGAGATACTTCTTAACATTGTCTTAGCACCCATCCGACAATTATCTCAAATCACCGTGATTGATCTCGAGTGTTTTCCCTATAGTGTTGGACACGAAGATGATGGGGTGTGTTTGTTGTTACGCATGGGACCCCATCACGTTTTGCTTGATTGTGGTTTGCGCGATATTTCGCCGCTGCTAAAATCTTCCGAAGGATGTGTAGCTGACTTGGTGATTTGCTCCCATGCTCATGCCGATCATGTTAGGGGTTTGTTGGCACTACATGAAAGCTGTCCAGACTTACCAATTTATGCCAGTGATGTTACTAGCCAATTGTTACCCCTCAACTGGCCAGAGCAATTGTCATCAGGGCAAATTCCGCAATTTTGCCAACCCCTACCGCTGCGAACAGAAGTCCGACTGAAGGAAGGACTAAGCATCACCCTATTTCCGGCCGGCCACCTGCCGGGTGCGACTTGTATGCTGCTGAAATATAATGCACCCCATCGCACCTATAAGCTATTTTATACGGGGGATTTTTTCCTATCAAATTCTCGATTAGTGGAGGGTCTACCCCTAGGGGAACTGCGGGGACTCAGGCCGGATGTGCTAATTTTAGAAGGGAGCTATGGAACTGCACGCTATCCCCACCGCCGTCAACTAGAAAACCAACTAGCGGAAAGGATTTATCGAGCGATCGCCTCTGGTTATTCTGTAATAATTCCCACCCCAGCATTAGGGTTAGGCCAGGAATTATTAATGCTACTGCGTTCCCACCACTACTTCACAGGTAGGGATATTGACATTTGGGTTGATGGTCAAGTACAAACTGGGTGCGATATATATTTAGAGCTGCTACCGCACTTCCCAGCTAATATACAGAACTTTGCCCAGCATCAGCCACTATTTTGGGATGAGCGAATTAAGCCTCGTGTGCGTCGCCTCTCCCCAGAATTGTTGCCAGAACTGGAGCAATGCCCCTCTATTGTGATTGTAGATGACGGGACGGATATTGAACAGTATTTGCGCTATCGTCCTCGGTTGTGGACGTTATTTTTATCAGAAACTCCCGGACACACCAGAGAAATATCGGCCTTGGTAAATTCTGGGGAAATTTTGTTAGAAAGCTATTTTCTGGCGGAACATTGCGACGGCCCAGGAACTACCCAACTGATTCATAACCTGCGACCCCAGCACGTGATTTTTGTGCATGGTTCCCCCATTTATCTAGCGGATTTAACCAATTTAGACGAACTGCGGAACCGCTACCAATTGCATTACCCAGCAGCAGGCGCACAGGTTCAATTACCGATTGGGGAGACTTTTATACAACCGACCCTCCCAGAAACCCATTATCAGGGGGAGTTAACGGAGTCGGCTACGGAGTTAAATATTACCCTACCCAATACTTTGTCTGTTGATCCACGGTGGTCTACCTTTGCAGATACGGGAATTGTGGAGGCTAGATGGCAGGGGGAAGAGTTAGTTTTGCGGGGAATTTCCCAGCGAGAATTTCTCAGCAGTCAGAGCGATCGCACTATGCCATCAGACTTAGACTGTTGTGGGAATTGCCAATATTACCGAAGCGGGCGTTGTTGGAACCCAGTTTCGGCTTTATATGGCTTTAAAGTCACCCCAGAGGGTTACTGTCCCGTGTTTGAGCCTTTAGCTCACCGAGACGAGTAACATCAGGGATTATTCGCGATCGGAGTCGGTGGAAGGGTTACGCAGTTGCTCGGCTTCTGGACATTCATCAGATACCTGTAGCTCGAAATAGCCACGGGGAACTGATGCCAACTTTTGACTAATAGATCCGATACTCTCGAGGCGCACGATTTCTTCCCAAGAAGACACTTCGTCATCTTCTTCTGTTTCGTAGCGCAGCGTGACCAAATCTCCCTCGATATCAAGAATATGGGCTCTTTCGATCCACCTTTGTTGGTCCCGCAAAAAGATGCAGACTTCGCGGCCATCACAACAAAGTTGATAGATCTTGCGATGTAGCATTTTTAACTTAATCCTGAGAAGTTCGCTGGCTAGGTCAAGTCGCCCTATGAAGGCGTTGGTCTGATTTGGATGATTGTAAGTCACCCATGGGGGCTTATTGTAGCTGATATCTGACTGAATCGCATCTGTTAATTTTATTAATAGCGCGTCATTGCTTATTATTATACAGTGTGATCACAAATTTCGGTATCACTCCGATCCAGGCGGAGGCAGGAAGTTATTAATATAGCCGGAAAGATATCTCAACTATGGTTTACGCACAAAGTCTATCCCAACCCACAGTATTTGACCTCGCGCGATCGGGTGATTTCAGGGCGATCGGCTATCTGATTAATAGCTACCTAGCACCCCAGGGGATACAGGCGCGAGTTATCCCCGATCGCAAAGGGTGTTTACAGGTGCTGGTAGAGTTTCAACAAGAACCGATCGCCGAGAGAATTGTTAAATATATTTGTCATGTCCTTTGGAAGCTGAACTCTCCCCAGGTGCTGGGGGTGAGAATTGCCGGTCGCTTCATGGGTCAACCAGATATCCTGTGGAACCAGTCGGTTCGCATTGTCACACCCGCCGCCCGTCAACGTTCCCAGAGACGAAAGGGGAGCAGGAGCAGCCTGGACTTTAAAACCCTGCGGACTTTGCTGCTCATGACCTCAGTAACGGCTACTTTAGTTCTGGGATGTTGGGTTAGTTACTATGAGGTAATTGGTCGGGATGCTCGAGCCATGACTTCTTCCCGTGGAGGCGGGTGGCGACAGTCGAATCAGGTGGTTATGACATCTCCCCCGGTGACTAGACCTAATCAGGTGCGGGCGGCTTTGGAAACTGTCCCGGTGATTCAACATGAGGCTGTGTTAAATCCAGAGGACCCAACCGTAACATTAATGTTTGGGGGAGATGTTAACCTGGCAGGTTCCTTTGCTCAGAAAGTTGGTGACAATTATAGCTGGGCTTTTTCAGAACTACAGGAATATCGGGATGCGGATCTAGCAATGGTGAATTTAGAAAATCCTTTGACTAGAGCGACCCTGGCTCGACCTAATCGACAATTTAATTTTAAAGCTGATCCAGAAGCGGTTAAGGTATTAACAGAAGGTGGCATCGATCTGGTCAATTTAGCCAATAACCATATCATGGATTACGAAGAAGCGGGACTGGTGGAAACTCTGGAAACCTTGCAGCAAGCCGGTATTCATGCGATCGGAGCGGGACGAGATATCATGGAAGCGCGACGACCGAAAATTATCGAGGTAAGAGGACAGCGGATCGCTTATTTCGGCTATTATGATGCTGATTTTAATGCAGCCGGGGAAAATCGGGCGGGAACTAACTCTCGTGATCATGAACGGATCGCGGCAGATATTCAGGCTGTGCGTGATCAGGTAGACTGGGTGATTGTTAATTATCACTGGGGAGTTGAACTTTCTGATTATCCGGGAGATTGGCAAATTGATTTGGGTCGCTATACCATTGACCAGGGAGCAGATGTGGTGATTGGACATCATCCCCAGGTTCTTCAGGGTGCAGAGATATATAAGGGTAGACCAATTGTTTATTCCCTGGGAAATTTCATTTTTGGTGGTAACAGTCGCAGTGATTACGATACAGCTATTTTAAGGGTTTCACTAAAGCAAAATCGGAAAATGAAAGTGGAGTTTTTGCCGGTTGAGGTGCGAGGATATCAGGCTCGTGTAATGCAAGGGGAAAGCGCTAAGGCGACTTTGCGCCATATTGAGCGGATTTCCCGGATTTTTGAGCAGCCGATGCCCTACCAGGTGATCCTGAAGGCTCGTTCTACTGAGCCAGCCTTGAGTGATGCTATAACTACTCCTGAAGTACATCAGGAAAGTTTGTCGCCTGGGTTGTCGGAGAATGAAGGGTCAACTACTATGTTAGATGATGCTCCTAGTGAATCCTCAGTTACTGCTGATGAGCCGACAACTACATGGGAGGAAACTTCTGGTCCGTCTGAGCAGTTGCGGCCTTTTATCAAAACTCCTTTTATTACGGAACCTTTTATTTCTCCCCCTCAACCTGAAGCTAGAACTTCAGAAGGCAGTTACAATAATTCTAAGTCGGAAATTTCCTTTGATGTATCAACAGGGTCTCACCACAAACCTAAAGATGATCAGTCTATGACTAACAACAATAGGGTTTCTGCTGAAGGTTCTGTGAACGCTCATGGTGGTGAGGCTATTCGTCTTCCTGAAATAGGGTGTCAGAGGTGTATTGGTCAGGATGTCAAACTTTCAACAATGTAAGCGTGCGTCACCAATTATCATTTGTTCTGTTTCATGCAAATTATCACCGCGTGACGGCACCCTACAAACTCCACTAAATTCCTAAGGAAGAATAAATTACTGTGTTTGCGATCGCACTTAACCAAAAACAATATAAGACCTATACCCTATGTGACCACAAGGCTGAGTCTATTCTGGAGGTAGTACCGGAAAGGGGTGGGTTAATTACTCGCTGGTCAGTTAAAGGTGAAGAACTGCTATATATGGATGAGGAAAGGTTTGCTGACCCCAGTTTGACAGTCCGGGGTGGTATTCCGATTCTGTTCCCCATCTGTGGGAATTTACCCGATAATAGTTATACCTACCAAAACCGGGAATATGGGCTCAAACAACATGGCTTTGCTCGTGATTTACCCTGGACGGTGCGAAAACAGGACCAAACTAACGCCGCCTCAATTACGGTAGGGTTGACTAGCAATGATGAAACGCGATCGCTATATCCCTTTGACTTTGAATTAGAGTTTACCTATACCCTCAAGGGAAACGGGCTAGAGATTTTTCAGCGTTACACTAATCTATCCGGGTTAGTGAACAGTATGCCCCCTGAGTCCATGCCTTTTTCAACCGGTTTACATCCTTATTTATGGGTCCCAGATAAAAGTCAACTGCGTTTTCACATTCCAGCCATGCAGTATTGGGACCAACCGACTGAGAGTCTCCAGGATTTTCGAGGTTACTTTGATCCTAATGTCGAGGAAATCGATGGCATTTTTGGGCCTTTGACCGGGTTAGGAGCGACCATGACTGATTTAAGTCGCAATTTAAGATTATGTCTGAACTACAGTGCAGCTTATTCCCGTGTAGTCTTTTGGACAGTGAGGGGCAAGGATTATGTTTGTCTGGAACCTTGGAGTGCGCCCAGAAACGCTATGAATACCGGACAACTGCTAACTCACCTAAAGCCTGGAACCAGTTTTGAGATGGTAGTTTACCTTATGGCAACTTTTTTATAAAAAATGTTTGACAACCAAAATTAGCTATGCTACTATAGAAAACTGTGTGAGATTAGAGAAATAACTCACTAGGGTCGCTAACTCAATGGTAGAGTACTCGGCTTTTAACCGATTAGTTCCGGGTTCGAGTCCCGGGCGACCCATTTTCACTTTGTTTTTAGTGATAAATGTGCAATTAGTGAACATAACTTGATACAATTAGCCATAAATCGTAAAATTGTTTTAAGATTGTTTTAATCAAAACCATCTTAGAGATTAAGAAGACTTAGGAGGAGACTTTATGGCGATAGTACCGATGCGGTTGCTGCTGGATCATGCTGCTGAGAATGATTATGGCATCCCAGCCTACAACGTTAACAACATGGAGCAGATCCAATCGATCATGCAAGCTGCCCATGAAACCAACAGCCCTGTGATCCTGCAAGCATCTCGTGGTGCTCGCTCTTATGCTGGTGAAAACTTCCTGCGCCACCTGATCCTGGCGGCGGTGGAAACCTATCCTCATATCCCTGTGGCTATGCACCAGGATCATGGAAATTCCCCCGCCACTTGCTACTCTGCAATGCGTCATGGCTTTACCAGTGTAATGATGGATGGGTCTCTGGAAGCCGATGCCAAGACCCCCTCTGATTTCGAGTACAATGTGCGGGTAACTGCTGAGGTGGTTAATGTAGCTCACTCGATTGGTGTGAGTGTAGAAGGGGAACTGGGTTGCTTGGGTTCTCTGGAAACTGGTATGGGTGATAAGGAAGATGGTCACGGCGCGGAAGGTGTCCTGACTCGCGACCAGTTGCTGACCGACCCAGATCAAGCGGTTGAATTTGTAGAACGTACTCAGGTTGATGCTTTGGCTGTGGCCATTGGAACTAGCCACGGTGCTTATAAGTTCTCCCGTAAACCGACTGGGGAAATTTTGGCGATCAGCCGCATTGAAGAAATCCACAGCCGTTTACCAAATACCCACTTGGTGATGCACGGTTCTTCTTCTGTTCCCGAAGATCTGATTGCTTTGATCAACCAGTATGGTGGTCAAATTCCTGAAACTTACGGCGTTCCGGTTGAAGAAATCCAGAAAGGTATCAAGAGTGGTGTTCGGAAAGTGAACATTGATACTGACAACCGTTTGGCGATTACTGCTGCTATTCGTGAAGCTGCGGCTAAAGATCCTTCTAACTTTGACCCCCGCCACTTCATGAAGCCTTCTATCAAGTATATGCAGAAGGTTTGCGCCGATCGCTATCAACAGTTCGGAACTGCTGGTAATGCTGACAAGATTAAAGTTCAAACTCTCGACGAGTTCGCTGCTAAATATGCTAGTGGTGCTTTGAGTGCAACTTCTAAAAAAGCTGTAGCTGTGTAGTTAAAAGTTTCTGTTGACTCAGAGGTTGGTTTTTAACTAATTAATTGAACCCGGTTTTACGCCGGGTTTTATTTTTTAAGGGTAAATTTGTGGATAATTTTCTGGGTCTACAAAATTACCATCACAATCAGACTTTTCTCGATATTCGATCGCCTTAAAATCGACTTGATCCCATTGATATTTAGCAAAAGATCCACAATCTCCTATACCGCGATATTTGGTAAAGACAGTTAAAACACCCTGAACAGGCTCATAATCAACTAAACCGACGACCTCATCCATCTGAGTTTCTACCCTTTGACCACTAGAGTTAATTTCAAACTTAGGTAATTTAACGCGCCCAACATTAACGCCCTGATTAGTTTCTCGATCAACAAAGAAATTATAATTATTTTGATAAGCTGCCTGAAAGCAGAGTAATTGTACCAAATAGCCCTGAGTTCCCAAAGGATAAGCAAAGGAACCGACTTGAAAGGGGAAAGAACTACCACCGGGACAAATATTTAATTGCTGAGAATTGCTGTAAAAATACTGCATGATGGGCTCAGGAACCCTAAAAAAAGGATCACCTTGATCAAGTTCTTCGTCACTGGGTTGGGGAGTAACTTGATCAGGTTGAGGGGAGGGAGTCTGAGATAATAGATCAGTTCTGGCGCGGGCGGAGAGAATGCTGCCATAGTGGAAGAATAAGCAGGCGATCGCCAGAGATAGGGCTAATTTTCGCATATTTTTGATATAGAGGTGAGTAGGTACTCTGGGTATACATCAACAGGAGGCACAAACCAGAGAATTTTGAATGTGATAGCCGGAACTAGCCAAATTATGGGCAGATTTTTGTTAAATTAGCAGAAATGCACTTACTCTGTATATTGAGGATACTTTACTGGTGGTAGCAAACAAGCCGATATCCTTCAGCGATCGCCAAAATATGGACAACGACATTTTATCAAACGCCATTTTATTAAAGGTAAAGCGACTCACAGCGGCCAGCGGTCAAATGAGTTTACCCTGTATCCCGTCCATGATAGACGAATACATGGACCAGTTTGATCGAATTTTAAAATCCCTAGGACAGCAATTCACCCAGGAAGAAATGACAGCCCTGCGGGAATTGGTAGCGCGGAAACTAGCAGAAGGCTACAATCAATCACCCCATTCTCGGATAATTTTTAAATACGAACCGCCAGACCCCACCCAAGGGCTGACCAGCGGCTTAAAATTAAGCGTATTGACAGAAATTCTATCAGTGGAACAGAAGTATCAACGGTGGCTAACCAGTCGCCAGGGACCGTTATTTGGCTCTCATGCTGACGCTAAACTGATGGATGTGGTAAAAGAGTTTAACCCGCCCTCTAGCGCCCCCATTCTTGACGTAGGGGCTGGGGTAGGTCGCAATACTTTAGCTTTAGCGAGGCGGGGACATCCTGTAGATGCGGTAGAATTAACTCCAGAATTTGCCCAAATTATCGCTAAGGAAGCCCAGGAAAACCAATTGCGGGTGCGGGTTATCCAAAGTAATATTTTGAATCCATCTCTACAATTACCGCAGAAAAGCTATCAATTGGTGTTGGTGTCGGAGGTGATTTCCCATTTTCGGAATAACCAGGACGTGCGAATCCTGTTAGGGAGAATGTGTAATGCTATTAAACCGGGGGGGCTGTTGTTGTTTAATACATTTTTAACAGATCCAGGTTATGAACCTGATAACCGGGCGCGGGAACTTTCCCAGGTGCAATGGTCTTATTTAATCACGCGATCGGAGTTCAATTCGATCATGGCCGGTTTACCATTAGAGATATTATCCGATGAGTCGGTGTATGAGTATGAGCGATCGCACCTCCCCTCCGAATCCTGGCCCCCAACGGGTTGGTTTGAAAATTGGAGTCAGGGTAGAGATGTCTTTCCGATAAATAACCCTCCCATATCATTGCGATGGATACTCTGTCGGGTGAATTAAGTTTTAAGTAAAACAACTTACCGATTCAGGAATTATGTTAAAGGGAAAAGTTACCCAAGTTTCGCTGTATGTTGTGGCTGCTGTGGCAGCATTGTTCGTGGGAATATTTTTCCCGATGATGCAATTACAAAGAATGTGGTCTTCTCGGACAGGGGAAATGCCGGAAGTTTCCCAGCCTTCAGAAACTGTGATGAGTTTAGCGGTGTTGTCTCCAGAGTCGCGCCGCCTGGAATTAACAGAAATTGCCACCAGTAGAACTACCTCAGAAAATCGCGATCGCGCTAGATTCTTACTGGCGGCGGATTTATTAGAAGCCGGACAGCCAGAAGAAGCCTTAGAACAATTAGATAGATTAGAGAGGAGTTATCGTGTCTTAGCGGGTCATATCCTGAAAATGCGGGCTTTGGCTTATCAACAGCTTGGGGATACGGCTAAAGCCTCACTATCATGGAAGGCTTTGGTAGATGGCCACCCAGAAGATCCGGTAGTGGTAATGGGTTTATATGCTTTAGGGGAAACTAATCGGGAATATTGGGATAGGGCGATCGCCGAATTTCCCGCCCACCCACAGACCGTAGAAATTGCCAGAACCCTACTGAGAGAGAATCCCGATCAATTCCCATTATTGCTATTAATTGCCCAACATGGTATTCATTTACCCGAATATGGCACTTATTTAGCCAAGTTAACCCAGAATTATCAACAACAACTTACCCCAGAGGATTGGGAAAATATTGGCTTTGGCTATTGGGAGAAGATGGATTATGCTCGAGGGGCGATCGCCTATTCCAAAGCCCCCAAAACCCCCAGAAATATGTATCGACACGCCAGGGGGTTATGGTTAGGTGGCAAAATTCCCGAATCTCGTCGGGCTTATCAAGAGTTAATTGCCGCATTCCCCACCCAAACAGATCCTGGGGGCGAAGACGCTGGCTTAGGAAGAATTAGACTAGCGCGGTTAGTCGAGCCCAGAGAAGCCCTACCCCTGCTTAATCAAGTAGTAGAGAATTTCCCTAATCACGCCGCCGAAGCCGTATTAGACCGCGCCAATGTCCTCGATAAACTCGGATCTACTGAAACAGCCTCTCAGAGTCGTCAGTTATTGCTGAGTCAATATAGTGATTCCGAAGCAGCCGCGCAATTGCGTTGGACTCTCGCCCAACAGGGTGCAACGGCGGGAAGACTTGATATTGCTTCAGAATGGGCGCGACAGTTAGTTAACAAAAACCCCGATAGTGAGTTAGCGCCACAAGCTACCTTTATGTTGGGAAGGTGGGCGAGACAGCAGGGGAATTCCAAAGATGCTACCAAAGCCTTTGAATATCTGTTAGCCAGATATCCCGAATCTTATTATGCTTGGCGCGCCGCCGTGTTTTTGGGTTGGCCAGTGGGAGATTTTACCACTGTGCGCCCCCTGTCTCCCCATGTAGAACACTTGGAACAGTTACCTATTCCCTTAGCCGGTTCCGAGGCCGTAAGAGAATTATATCGCTTAGGGCGCGGTCAGGATGCCTGGAGTTTGTGGCAGGTAGAATTTAGTAATTATCGTCAGCAGCCTTCTGTCGCCCAACAATATACTGATGGTTTAATGCGAATTGCCGTAGGTGACAACTTAGATGGACTGTGGATGATTTCCAGCCTTAGCCGTCGGAATGACCCCGAAGAACATCAGGAATATCTGGCTTTGAAGCAAAAACCTGGTTATTGGGAGTCTTTATATCCTTTTCCTTTCCTAGAAACTATTGTGAGTTGGTCAAATAAACGCCAACTAAATCCAGTCTTGGTTACCGCCCTAATTCGCCAGGAGTCGCGGTTTATGCCTTCAATTAAGTCAGTGGTAGGGGCGACTGGATTAATGCAGGTCATGCCCGAAACCGGGGCGGAAGTAGCCCAGAAAATTCAACTGACTAACTATTCTTTAGAAGATGTTGAAGATAATGTTAATTTGGGGACTTATTACTTTGATTTTACCCACCGAGAATATAACAATAATTCACTGTTAGCTGTGGCGAGTTATAATGCCGGTCCGGGGGCTGTAGCTAATTGGGTAAGGCGGTTTGGTTTTAATGATCCTGATGAGTTTATTGATAAAATTCCCTATCCTGAAACCTATGGTTATGTGAAATCTGTGTTTGGAAATTACTGGAATTATCTGAGGATTTATAACCCAGAAATTTCTCAAAAGTTGGCTGAACATATCCGCACCTTTAATGACAGATTTGACTAAAGTTATGGTTAGCTGACTGTTAATCGGCGAGAGGGGAGAGTCCAGAATTAATAAGAAAAATATATTTTGGTTCTCTCTTCCTGGCAATATGGTGTATGATTCCGTTATTCCTAGCTCAATGTTGTGAGGAGCCAGTATGACCATTTTTAAACAGTCGGTTGCTCTTGCTTGTTTTGCGATCGTAGCTTTTAGCGGTAGTCAAGTTGTGGCAGCGGGGACTCTTAAAGACTTTCAGGAATCGGAGGAAACACCGCTTCACAAGAATTTCTTGAGTTTAGCCCAAGACTTGGAATCTCAACTAGAAGTTCCTGAAACTATTGCGGAAGTAGTTAATACTAACCCAGAAGTTGAAACTATTGCGGAAGTATTTAATACTAACCCAGAAGTTGAAACTATTGCGGAAGTAGTTAATACTAACCCAGAAGTTGAAACTATTGCGGAAGTAGTTAATACTAATAGCCAAGAAACTCCTCAGTATCTATCAGAAATAAACGAAAATAGCCCTTCTACCGATGCAATTGATTTAAATGTGGTATCCATACAACCACAATGGCGCATTGCTGAAGAGATAGCCTTGGGGGATGATACCTTGGGGGATGATATCATAGCTCAATCGTGGCAGGATAATCCCCGTCGCGCGGCGGACCGGAATAACCGCCGCTTGAGTAACCACTTCAACTATTTTGCGGTTGGGGGTAATATTGGCATTACGGGGAATGCTTCTGGTTTAGGAAAGGGAGGGGGCGGCACTTTAGGTAAAACGGGATATTCTGAGAATCTATCGTTGCATACTGGTGGCGTGCTTATTGGTGAGGGTGCTAGTGTCACGGCTTTGACCTATAGCTTCCCTATGCGGGTAGATACAGGGGGTATAGTTGCCTCTCCGTTTATAGGTGCTGGCATCATTTATGCGGACCTATTCAATAGCGATTTTAGCTTCGGTCCCCTGTTTATGACGGGTGTTGACGTACCGATTTCCTACAGTTTCATCTTGACGGGTCGCTTTAATGTAGGCTACATCAGAGAGACTACGGAAGTAGGGGTGATGCTAGGGGTGGGTTATGTGTATACCCGCAGTATATGGAATATTCTGGGCATATTCTAGGCTTAATCTAGGGACTCTAAAGGGACTACACTAGGATTGATAATTTTGGGGCTCGAACCCTGAAATTTAACGGCTATAGATAGCTTACCTTTGTGATCTCCGAAAATGTGGGTGATTTTACCAACACCAAAACTGCGGTGTAAAACGCGATCGCCCACATTCCACTGTTGGGGACTTTTTTTGATAGTCCCCTTGGTGGCTTTATTCTTGGTGGTGTTTTTGGCGGCTTGGTGGCGGATCAAAGGTTTATATCCCCGCACTAGGTCTGGTGGTAATTCGGCTAGAAACATCGAAGGAACACAAGGTTCGCGATACCCCCACAAACGCCTTTCGCTGGTGTGGGTAATAAATAACTGTTCCTGGGCGCGGGTGATGCCTACATAGCAAAGTCGCCGTTCTTCTTCTAAACTGAGAGGGTCGTTAATGCTGCGGAAGTTGGGAAAGAGTCCCTGTTCTAAACCGACTAAGAAGACAATGGGAAATTCTAAGCCCTTAGCTGAGTGTAGGGTCATCAGAGAAACGGCTTCCTGTCCTTCCTGAAGATTATCTAAATCTGAGGATAGGGACGCACGAGCTAAAAAAGCCTGTAAACTGGTGTCTTCCTCTTCTTCCTGAAATTGGGAAACGGCGTTACAGAGTTCCCGCAGGTTATCTAGGCGGTTATCTGCTTCATCAGTGCCTTGTTGTTTGAGGTCTTGGAAGTAGCCAGAGTCTTCGAGAATGCCATCTAAAATGTCTAGGGCTGTGGTAGTTTCTAAGCGATCGCGCCAAGATTGAATCATTTGGGCGAAGCGATTAACGGATTTAGCCGCGCGTCCGGTAATGGTATTAACGGAGTCTTGATCACTAATAATTTCCCAGAGGGGAACCCCTAACTGTTGGGCGGCATTATTTAAGCCGTCTATGGTAGTGCGACCAATACCGCGCCGAGGTACATTAATGACCCTTTGCAAACTGACGGTATCAGCGGGGTTCGCAATGACGCGAAGATAAGATATGGCATCTTTAATTTCTCGGCGATCGTAGAACTTTAGCCCGCCGACAATGTTATAATGTACATCTTCACGCCGTAATACATCCTCAAAGGGTCGAGATTGGGCGTTGGTGCGATAGAGAATGGCAAAACTACCGAAGCCGATTTCGGGGTTTTGGTTGATAATGGTTCTGATCTGATCGACTACAAAATGAGCTTCTGCCATTTCGTCATCGGCTTTATGACAGCAGACGGGAACACCAGGCGATCGCGTAGGGCGCAGAATTTTGTCAATGCGGGTGGTGTTATTTTGAATGAGATGGTTGGCTACTTCTAGGATGTTTTCTCGCGATCGGTAGTTTTCTTCTAGTTTAATTAAGGTGCGGCTGTCATCGTCGGCTAAACCATCGCCAAAATCTTGTTGAAATTCCAGCATAATCCGATAGTCTGCCATACGGAAGGAATAAATAGACTGATCTACATCCCCGACCACAAAAATAGACCGATTCTGCCAATTGTGAAAAGATGGCGGCGGTTCTCCATTAGTTGTTAACAGCCTAATCAGGTCATACTGGGTGCGGTTAGTGTCTTGGTATTCGTCCACGAGAATATGGCAAAATTTTTGATGCCAGTAGGCTAAAACTTGTTCGTTTTGGCTAAATAAAGCTACGGGGACGAGAATGAGGTCGTCAAAGTCTAGGGCGTTATTGGCGGCGAGGGCATCTTGATATAGACTATAGACTTCTGCAATGACTCGCCCCTGATAGTCGGGGTTCTCCTGTAGGTATTGTTGGGGAGACAATCCCAGGTTTTTGGCGTTACTGATTTTATAGCGAGTTTTGCGGGGGTCAAATTTTTTGTCGTCTAGGTTGAGGGTTTTGGTGACGATTTGCTTAACTAGGGCTAGTACGTCTGACTCGTCAAAAATTGAGAAGTTAGGTTTCCACTGACGGCCTTTTTCGTCTTGGTATTTGTTGATATCATACCGGAGAATGCGGGCACAGAGGCTATGAAAGGTTCCCATCCATAGGTGTTTGGTTAGTTTCCGGTAAATTTGCGATCGCAGTTGGGTTTGGATGGCGGGTTCTAAGGCTGATAGGGGTTTCTGGTATTTTTTTTGGGCTTGCTGTTGGGCAAAAATTGACTCGATCCGGTCTTTGATTTCTCTAGCGGCTTTGTTGGTGAAGGTGACGGCTAGGATGTTTTCGGGGTTGACTTTATGATTGTCGATCAGGTTGGCTACGCGATAGGTGAGGGCGCGAGTTTTACCGGAACCTGCGCCAGCGACTACTAACATTGGACCGCAGAAGTGTTCAACGGCTTGACGTTGGGATGGGTTTAGGGAAGTTAGGAAGTCTACAGATTCCATAGTGGCTGCGATCGCTTAACCGTTAAGAAAAAGGGTAATGTGCTTTGTGTAAAATTACCATGGATTTGGGACTTCAGACAAGTTTATTGAGAATTGTCCAAACATCCCCATCAGAGCGGACGTAGGGGACGGAAATATTACTAAATCCGGTGATAAATGGCTTATAGTACACCTGCCAGTATAGGGGGGTAATTTCATCGGCGATCGCTTTGAGGGCTTTGGCTTCGGTTTGGAGTTCCCTGGATAGTTGGTTTATGCGATCGGCGTGTAGTTTGGCTTGCTGTCGGCTTTCTTCTAGTTGTTCTTCTGTGGGTCTGCTGCGCCTGAATTGTTCTAATTCCTGTTGTTTATGGCGAAGGTGGATTTTGAGGGCGGCGATCGCATCTTCTATACCTTTGCTCTCCGCTGACTGGTGGGCGGTTTCTCGCGCATGGTTACGGTAGGCTGTGGCGATCGCTTCTGGAGAGTTATTTTCTGGGGTGATTTGCGGATTTTGAATCTGGATCTGGGTTTTTTCCCGTTGTAGGGCTAAAATCTGCTTCCTAATTGCTTCGATTTCCTGGTCCAGCGGGTGCATGATTGATTCGGCTTAGGATTAATGGTGCTATTGTAACATTATCTTTACATTTTCCGGCTAAATTTAGCCCGTAACTTATAGACAAACAACTCATTATACCAGATTATCTATAAATACTATGGTTTCTGTAAAAGGCTCAACTGTATTAAGTAAAATCTTTTCAAACCCTTACACCATAGAGGATACAGGACAATAGGGTGAGGAAAAGAGAGGATAATTTTTACTAAATTTAATATAATTTGATTTGGTTACTCATGAAATTGTTAAGTTTAGTTTAATATGCTTGCACTTATATTTAATAGTGCTAAAGTAGTAATTGAAGTCAAACAGGCTTCTTTGACAGATACCAAAAGCGATGTTCAATCTGTCGGTTTTATATCTCGAGGGAGGACTAGAACGAATAAAAACTTGTTCATCGCCAATGTAGTGAGAATCAGGAGGTAAAACACTGTTTCATTTCGAGTCTGTCATGTTTGAGAGCAGCCCCTCTTTAGGGTTCTGATATTTCCTCTACTGTTTCGATGGGAGCTATGCACTTAACTTTTGTAGTTTTCGATGTAACTCCAGCCAAACCATATTTATTCGAGGAAATCACTCGGTAGACCAGGAGGTATTCTAAGCTGTTCACTCTAAACTCTGTTTCGTCAAAACGCGGTAGTAGCGCCCACAGAATTTCCTTATATTTCCTCAGATAGCGACGATGGGAGCAATGCAACTGGCTCAGGTTTCAGTTCACCTCCAGATAGTCTAAATCAACGAGAGGATGTCCCTGGGGAGTAGGTTAGGGCGCTATTGCTGTTGTCGCATTTTTTTTTGAGTCCGAAAGAATGAAAAATTGGGTTTAATACCCAGCCCCTTGTGGGTGTAGTGCTTCACTGAGTATTTATTGCTATCTAAGACCTAATTGTTTTTTCACCAAAAAGTTACCAATAATTAAGGTTAACAGAATTAGACTAAGTTTAACAGGCCAGGGAATCATCACAAAAAACCACATTGATGATATGGTGGCGATGACGGCGGCGAGAAGACGGGGAAGTTCATCAAACCAGTGTCCATGATGACTGAGGCTGACCCAAACAGAAATACAGGCGATCGCCAGAGGAATTAAAGATAGTGTTGACATAGTTTTAACCGGTCAGGAAGGGAAGTTAATAGTATTTGGTAGTCTAGGGAACTAGACTTGCAGGATAAAAATACAGTTCCCTAGGGGAAGAAATTAGCCGATAGTCAGGGCCAAATCTTGGGGTGAGAGGGTAAACAGTCCCTGTCTAACTAGATCAGGTTGTGCATTTTGAACGACTCCGAAAATACCTCCTTCTGGGAGCAGAATATGAGTATCATTACCCACTGAATTAAGGATTAATATTGATGGGTCAATATCGCCGACTACCGCAATGCGATCGCCTTCAGCGAGGTTAAAATCGAGAATCAGATCAGCCTGATCAATAGTAGCATCAGCATGGGTTAAAACAAAAGTATCTGCACCCTGACCACCAACGAGGGTATCAGCACCCAGATCACCAATGAGAATATCATTTCCCGCATCTCCAGACAAGTAATCATCACCCTGTCCACCGCGAATAAAGTCATCACCAGCGCCGCCATAGATAGTGTCATTACCGCGATTTCCGTTGATGATATCATTACCATCATTACCAAAGAGCAGGTCATCACCTTGACCACCCCAAATCAAGTCATCACCAGCGCCGCCATAGATGGTATCATTACCCTGATTACCATTAATTACATCAGCAATTTCTGACCCGATCACTAAATCATTACCACCCCCGGCGAAAACTCCTTTAGGGTTTTGTTGGCTAATTTCGGGGGTAATTTCGATCACATTATCAGCATCCAAATCCCTAGGAAAGGCATAAGATAAGGGTAAGCTGGCGCGGTTAAGAGTGTTAATGAAACCATTTAAAAGTGGTACATCAGTGATTAGATTAGAGGTGCGAGTTGGTAAAATACCAGCAAATACTTCCGCGTCTTGAATGCGATCGCCTTGTTGAATTTGGTCAATCACATCAAACCCTTGCATCACCATACCAAAAACGGCATAATCGCCATCCAAGCCGGGAGAGTCAACTAAGTTAAAGTAAAATTGAGAAGAGGCTGAGTCAGGGTCATTACCTGACCGCGCCATAGCGATCGACCCCTGGACATTTCTTAATAAGGGAGGAACTGTAATTCCGGCTTGTTGAAAAGTTTGGCTGTAGATAGGTTCGGTGGCACCTTCTGGTATAATTTCCAGGGGCACATTACGGACTTGTCCTGTCGCTGGGTCGATAAATCCACCAGTTCCTAATAAGTTAGGGGGAAAACCTGGAATAACGCTGTTAGGGTCGCCTCCCTGTACGACAAAGGGGTTAGGTTCACGGACTACGCGATGGAAGGATACACCATCATAAACGCCAAGTTCAACTAATTCTACGAAGTTTCCGGCGGTGATGGGTGCATTATCGCCATCAACTTGGATAACAATTGGTGATCCATTAACCACCATAGCTACTAATGCTTGACCACTTAAAGGTTGAATGTTTGTCATGTTTGAAATGCTATTTTTCCGTTAATGATGTTAGCTTGTTTGGGATCAGATGGAGACCAATTTGAGAGTTTTTGGGTAATTTAGGGGAGTATATGGGGCGATCGCATTTCCTTGACTCCAAATATAGATTTAGGGTTCCGCCAGTCCGGTGGCGGAGATATGTAAAGATATGTAAAGAAATTTCGATCTGTGTATTATGTTGCGCCGAACCTTGATCAGTCTAATTGTAGGAATAGCGATCGCCCTATTTAACCTAAACCTAGCGAGTCCGGTCTTAGCCTTGGGTGGTCAACTGCCGCCGCTAAATGAACCCGCGCCAGAATTTACGCTTCCCACAAATACCGGAGACGGGGAGGTGTCTCTATCAGACTACCGAGGTCAGTGGGTAGTAGTCTATTTTTATCCCAAAGATTTTACGCCAGGATGTACCTTAGAAGCCCGTCGCTTTCAGGAAGACTTGCCGAAATATATGGCTAGAAATACCCAAATTTTAGGGATTAGTGCTGATGATGTGGACTCCCACGCCGAGTTTTGCGACTCTGAGGGGTTAAAATTTCCGCTGTTAGCTGATGTTGATGGAAGTGTCAGCAAGGCTTATGGTTCATGGTTAAATTTCTTTTCGATGCGACATTCATTTATTATTGATCCTGATGGTATTCTCCGAGAAACCTTTGTGGGTGTGATTCCGGCCATTCACAGTCAGGAAGTCCTAGCCCGTTTGGATGAAATGATCAACTCCTGAGAGTTCCAATAGGGAGGATTTGGGAGAGCGATCGCCTCTATTTACAGTTATTTAAAGTTCCTCCGGGTTAATTCCTTGGGCGCGTAATAACTCCGCTAGTCTTTCCGCCCGTTGGCGTTCAGCTTCGACTCGTTGGCGTTCCTGCTGTAACTCTAGTTCGGCTTGTTCAGCCCGCTGACGTTGATTTTCCGCCCGCTGACGTTCAATTCTAGCCCGTTCATCCCCCGTTAATAGCAAATTACCCTGATTATCCCACCAACGCAGCCAAGGCAATTCTACGTTGCTATACTGTCCCCGCCAAATCCCTAATTCTACACCCATGGAGTGAATGGGATAGTGACCTCGTTCATTCGCCGCCACTAACTCATAGTGATTTTCCACTAGGCGATAGACTTCTACACTGGCTTTTTGGACTTCATAGATAGCAGAGAAAGCCGGACGGATAACTTGTTCATATACCCAAAATTTACCGGGTTTTTGACGTTCTCCAGAAATTTGAGATAAAGGAGTGCGATCGCGTTCTTCGGAACCATCACCGGACACAAATTCTATGGCAATTAAAGGGGGGATATATTCCTGCCATAATACATAGGAACGTCTGAATTTTCCGTCGAGGCTGGGGGGAACGTTGGGAACATAAAACCAGTCTGGACATTCCGCCCCGCGTTCTGGGGGTTCTGTCAGCCGCCAATAGATACCACAATCTTGACCTATAGCATATTGCTGGTCTGGGTGTATACTATCTAGTGTTGATTGAATGGAATCAGTCAATAAGATACTTTGGGGATGCTCCTGAAAGTTTTTCACAAAAGTACCGTCGGAGTCGGGGAGTTGGGTATGATCGGGAAGTGAGGTAATTCCCAGTTCTGAGGATTGGGCGATGGTCATAGTTAATCGTTTCTCATCGCAGAGTGTGAAAAACAGTATAGCATTTTGATAGGACGTTAGAGAGCGATCTCCCTCTATTTTTGACCCTTCCGCACTTCCTTTTAAACCACCAACGGTAGACTATCCAAGCCTTACCTAGTTGAATCGCTCCACTGCTGACACCCCATTACCCCATTGCCCCTCAATTCCGCTTGGGAAACATCTTGTCATCTACCATTAGAAGCAACCATCCTAAATTTTTACATTTCTTAATCAAACTCCCGTCTTTTTCCGTCCTTTTCCGTCCTTTTCCGACTTGCCAATAGCTCTGATTTTGAGCAAAATTAAAACCAGAGTTGATCATCCACTATTTTAAGTAAATTGCCAAAGCTGTTCCGAGGAAACAGTCAACCACATCAATCGGAAAAGGATCTACACCCGGAAAATTTATGGTATACGAAGATACATTTAATGCTTGATTGACCAAATTACTCTGTTCAGGCAAAACAATGGAGCAAAACTACCCAGAAAATTTAGACCTAAATCTGCTTCAAGACTATTACCAAGCTCTTCATGCCATCAATACTCAACATTTAAAGCTGCTAGATGCTAAACGAGAATTGAGTTGGCATAATTCTCGCAAAAAAGAAGCTTATAAATTGGCTCAACAATTGGGCATCAACGACATTTCATCATTGCCCACAACTGACTGTAACTACGTTTCTGGAGAAAAGACAGATCGCGATCGCATCAATAAAGCCTTAAATGATATCAATATCACTTTAGAAAAAATCAAAAATATCAATAACATGAAAAAGGGTGAAATAGAAAACATAAAAAATCAAAAAAAATATCAATTAGAATCTTTAAAAAATCAAAATATTCAGGTTGGCGAGAAATTAGATGAAATTGAAAAGAAAATAGAAAACCTGAAAAATCAAAAAATGTTGCGCCTTGTTTCAACTGTTATTGTTGCAGTTGTTGTCACAATCGTCTGGCAAGATTTGGCAACGACTTTCTGGGTAACACTAATATATTTTCTTATAATTTTGTCTGTTGAATGAGTAAATTCCACTTGATTATGTTTTTAAGATTTTAATTTTCTAGTCAAATAGGGAGGAAATATGGCAAGTTTTTTAGAAAATTTAAATAAGCTAATCCAAGAAAAACAAGAAAAAAATCTAAAAAAAGCTGATTTGCAAAATCAAATTATTCAAGAAGAAAAACAATTTTCTCAGAAAATAGAGGCGAATGAAAGTGAATTAAAACAACAAACAGAAAGTTTAAAAAAGAAAGTATTATCAAATTTATATATAGTCAATGAAGATACTAAGCTTGCTCAAGAAAGAGCGATTTTTGAGGGCAATATTTTTTCTCAAAAATTGCAACAAAAACAAAAAGAAATTAGTCAATTAGTAAATCAAATTGATAACCCCCGCTTATTATCAGCTTCTTGGAATGATCCCCGTTGGACACCTTCAGAGAATAGCGATAGTTATAAACCTCAAAATGGTGGTCTGGCTCCTGGTGTTTTACGAATTGGTGAATTTTTACTGGATCAAGTACAGCCACCCGCTAGAGTTCCGGCATTGATACCAATCCGAGATTTTTCTAATCATTTGCCCAACTTTAAGCCCGGACACATTGCAATTTTTAGCAGTGATGCGGAATCTCGTCAAGCCGCACTTGCGGGTTTAGAGTCTATCGCTTTGCGAGTGGTCAGTACCTTCCCCGTCAGAAAATTA
This sequence comes from Limnospira platensis NIES-39, assembly GCF_026000695.1. Lineage (GTDB taxonomy): Bacteria > Cyanobacteriota > Cyanobacteriia > Cyanobacteriales > Microcoleaceae > Limnospira > Limnospira platensis. Next base: position 4,656,189 of record NZ_AP026945.1, on the reverse strand, counting down.
AAAGGAATATTTATTGACCCGGTAAGCATGGGAAATACTTTTCCCTTCAAGAATTTACATCAATTTATTTCAGGTCAGAAAACCTATACTCGCAGTGATGATATTCGAGAACAACTGCGAGGGTTAACCGAACATATTGAGCAAGTTCTACAAAACTATTTAGGTAAAAATTACCAAAGCATAGAAGATTATAATATTGCGGCTCAGTCTGTAGCGGAACCCTATCGTTATTTATTTATTGCTGATTTTCCCACTGGCTTTGACAACAACTCGTGGGAAGATCTGAAAAGCATCCGGTTAAATGGTTCTAGGGCGGGTGTTTATGTGATTTTGCATATTGACGAAACTTTGGAGAAACCGAAAAACTTTGATTACAGAACATTTGAGGATTTTTGTACCGTTATTAGCCCCACACATGGCTTGAGTGTGGGAGCAAAACCCAAGCAGGGCAATGTTTATTCGGGATATGTTACGAGCTTGACCTCTGGGGGTGCTTATGTTGAATTTCTGCCCAATACTCAAGGATTTGTACCAACCCCAAAATTAGTAGATCGAAGAATATACAGACCCGAAGAAGCGGTTTCTGTCGGCCAAAAAGTTGTAGTTAAAGTTCACTCAATCAATAGTCGAGACGAAATTGAACTGACCTGTTTAGATATCAATCCGACTGAAGAAACTGCGGCTCGACAAAAGAATTTTCGTTCATCTCAAAATACCAATCAGTCCTTATTTGAGTTGAAGTTACCTAATGATTTGGTTTTCAAAGTCGCACTAGATGAACCCCCACCTAACGAACAATTTAATCAAATCCTACAACTCATTACAGAAGAAGCGAAAAAAATTAGTGTTGAAACTCTACCCTTTTCCAAACTTTATCCCCAACAAGCATGGTCTGAGGATAGCAGGAAAGAAATCAGAGCGCCTATCGGTTTAATGGGTGCAATGGATAAGTTGGAATTTTGGTTAGGTGAAAATGAAGACAAACAACTGGTCAGTCATGGTTTGTTAGCAGGTAAAACAGGTTCAGGTAAAAGTTATACGCTTCATGCAATTATTGTCAGTTTGGCGCTGAGATATTCTCCCGATGAATTGGAGTTATATTTACTTGATTTTAAAGAGGGAGTCGAGTTTCAAATGTATGTCGATCCAGAAAAGGGAGAAACTTCTCAAAATGCCGAAGAGTTGAACGAAGAAAAAGCCTTACCCCATGCCAAAGTTGTCTCGATTGAAAGCGATCGCGAATTTGGATTAAGTGTTTTAGAGTATGTCAATAAACAAATCGAAGAACGCAGCATCAAGTTTAAATCAGCAGGAAACTTAAACAAATTGCAAGATTACCGGGATAAAACTGGAGAAACAATGCCACGAATTTTAGTGGTCATTGATGAGTTTCAGTATATGTTCCAGGAAAATGATAATATTACCCGCAGTCTCAACCAAGTGATGGATAATATAACCCGACAAGGACGTGCATTTGGGATTCATTTATTAATTGCATCTCAGTCTCCCAATGTACCCAATATGAGTCGAGGTATTTACTCACAAATTGACCTGAGAATGGCACAGCAAATGGATAAAAGTACAGCATCTTCAGTATTAGCGGAAGGAAATACCGATGCTGTAGATTTGCTGGACAAACCAGGTAAGGTGATTTATAACAAAGATTATGGTAAGAAAAATCAAAATGAGATCGGTCAAGTCGCTGATATTTCTGCTCAAGAAAGATCCAATGCCTTAGTCAATATTCAGGAAATTGTCAATCAAAATCATTATCAGCGCTCAGAACCTTTAATTCTCTTTAATGGATCTCGACCGACTAAATTAAGTCATAATCGACAATTAGTTAAATTATCGGATATGACTGAATGGCTCTCCCTGAAAGAATTAAATAAACAAGTTATTAAAGAACCAGATTGGGTAGTTCAAGAAACTCCGGGGATTGCTTGGCTGGGAGAACCGATGAGAATTGGCGATCATACTAAAGCGATTTTCCGTCGTCGTCCCCGCAATAACATGATGATAGTTGGCTCTTCTGAAGAAATTGTCTTGGGAATTATTGGGGGAATATTAATGAGTTTAATTCATTGCTATCAACCCCAAAAAGCACGGTTTATGATTGCTGATTTATCCATTCCTGATGAAGATAATGACTGGACAGAAATGACCATCAATTTCAGGAATGCCTTTAACTCTTACTTCCCCACCCAAATCGCTAAACGTTTTGCCGATCCAGATTGTCAAGTTATTAAAGCTGAAACTTTATTAAACGAGACCTATGAAGAATTTGAAAGACGTTTAAAACAACGAGAAGAAAACCCAGACCAAAATCCCGATGATTTAGGAGATTCCCTATTTTTTGTCTATGCAGTGGGAGGGTTAAACAGATCGCAAAATTTACGTCCTGTTATGGGTCATCGTAGTGAAGAACCTTCCGAAGATGCCGAAAGACTACTCAAGCTAATTTCTCAAGGGTCTGAATTGGGTATCCATACTATTTTCTGGTTAGAAGATATGAAAACATTTCTCAAACTGACCGGGGATAATCGTTCTTGGCTAACCCATTTTGACCTGCGGGTTGCCTTGAATATGCCGGGAGATGATTCTCGATTGCTATTAGGAGAAGTCCATGCTGAAAAGTTACCACGACTCAGAGCTTATTTTCGGGATGATTCGGCGACCGCAGGTTTAGAGAAATTTAAGCCTTATGCTGTCCCCACAAAAGAAGAAATTGGCGAATACTGCCATAATTTTGAACAACGGTTGACGTGATTAGGAGATTGTAGGATGTCAAGAGATTTGGATATTGACGAACAAGAGTTAGCCAAATTTATTGCGGCTTTGTCTGATTTCCAAGATTTAACAACTGATAAATTTAAGGCAGTTGAAGGAGCTTGGAGAAAATGTGATGATTCTTGGAAAGGAGAAAGTAAAGACAAATTTACTAAAGATTTCGACCAAACCAAAGACATGGTACAAAGAGCCTTAGAAGCGGGTGACGATGCCTTGGAATGGCTCAGAAAGTTTGATGATATCTTGAAAGAGTTTGAACAAAATTATTAATAAAAGGAGAAAGGGTTATGGCTCAAACTTCATTTGATGCTCAAGATGCAGAAGATCTACTCAAAGAACTGGAACAGTTTCACGAGGCTATCCGGGATGAATGGTCAAGGGTTTTGAACCAGTGGAGCAATCTTAAATCGGTTTGGCGCGATCAACAATTTGATAAATTTGAACCGATATTTGAGAAATTTATCTCTACTTATAATGATGCGGAAAAAGAAAGCGATCAATACATCAGATTTGTTCGAGAACAAATTGAAATAAATGAGACTAAAAAACAAAAATTGTCTGGACGTTTAGCCGACTTATAAATCAGGAAAAGATAGATATGGTTAAACCAACTTCTTTTAACTTAGAAGATGCTGAGTGCTTGCTCAGGCAGTTAGATCAATTTCGAGGAACGTTACAGCAAGAGTGGGGAAAGGTAGCTACTCAATGGGAAAATATTAAATTGACTTGGCACGATCAACAATTTGATAAATTTGCACCTTTGTTTGAAAAACTGTCATCTACTTATCAAGGTGAAATTGATGGCTGTGAAAAATATATGGGGTTTTTAGTGCAACAAATTAAGACTGCCGAACAAAGAAAGGTGAAGCTAGGTGATGTGGTTAATAAGTTGTATACCGGAGTTGAAATTGCACAAGCAATTGTTGGTTTGGGGTATGCTTCTCCTCCCTCAGAAATTGCCATGTCATCAGCAAAACCTATTTCTTCCATAGAACAACAAGAGGAGGATAAAACCGACTATGATTTTGCCAGAATTGATCGTGTACCCAATATTGAAGATCAATTAGCAGAATCTTTTAAAACTTCTCAAGAAAACGAAAGAAAAAGGAGACAAGAAGAATTAGAAAAAAATCATAATCCCCAAAATTCCCATAGTCAACCTAAATAAATTATTTAAGATATGCTGTCAAACCCAATTCAATAGGAAGCTATTAGATATGAAAGAAAATCAACAAAAAATAGATTGGCAAGATCAGGTAATTATCGGTAGTGTGATTGCTGGTGCTTTTATTATTGCAGCAATATTAATTAAGCCTCAATCTTATATTCCCAGGTCTCACAACAATACTACTAGCTCGTCAGCTTTAAATAGAACAGGGAATACTTCTGCTCCTGAAGACACAATTGTTAGGTATTATCAGTTAGCCCCCAGCAATAGACAAGAAGCTATCAAGTTACTCAGCGACTCTTGGCGACGAAGAGCCGCTCAAAGGGTTAATGATAATTGGTGGGATTCTATCAGAAGAGTTGATGTTTATGCCTTCCAGACTTTTGCTAAAAATAATAGCAAAGCCAAAATTAAAGTGTGGTTGAAATACCACATGAAAAATGGCCAGACTCCCTGTGAAAGCTTGATATTTAATTTAATTTTTGACCAAAAGAAAAGTACCTGGCTTATCGATAGTGTAGAACCGAATAGTGTCATCCAAAATCCATACTGTGATGCCAGATAATCTAATCCATAATTCTCAAAATTCACATAAATTTACTCTATCCAATTCTGAACTTCTGGTAAGGGTAAATCTAAGGATTCGGCAATTTGTTCCGGTGTTAAACCGAGTTGACTTAGTTTCTCCACCGCCTTAAATTTAGTCTCTTGCAAGATATGTTCAACTATTTGGTCTTCATATATGGTATTTTTGACTGGAGATTCAGGATGGACTTTATCCTGATGTTCTAAATTAGCTGTTTCAGAATTATTGCAAAAATTAATATTACTAATTTTAACAGAATTATTGACAATATGATGCTGATAATTTACAAACCCTAAACGCTCAACTGTAGCGACTAAATTTGATTTATTAACATCTTGATCAAAGACTTTTGATAATAACTGCCACAGTTCGTAGCCTTTATCCTTGGCATGACCTGTGCTACATCCGTAATGCTTGGCGATCGCACTATACTTTTCCCCATTCAGCACTCCCTTTAAAATCGCTAATTGCAGACTATCCAAGTGTTCCCCAGTTTGTTCAAACACAAACTCATCAATCGAGTTAACCACACTTTGCCACTCCATCACCTCTAAATTCTCCTTCCGAAACATCTCCTTTTTTATGATTATCCATCATAATCCCTGGCTCAAATCGTCGCCATAAAAGAATAAAGGGGTTGACAAGGGGAGGAGCGATCGCCTAGATTCAATGTATTCGTCTCCCATGGCTATACTCATGACTAAAAAATCAACAGCCAGAAGCACCAACTCAGACAGTTGAACCCAAATCAGTCAGCGACGCGATACTCCCAGCCCTAATTTGAGTGCAAAGTAGCCCAACTCAATAAACAGTTTCCCTAAGTCCCACCGTCTCCAAAAACTGCTGGGGGTGGGGAAGTGCATCCCAAACCCACCAAGAACCGCAATCTCTCAACTCTTCAGCGCCATGGTGTCCTGAAGCGATCGCGATCGCCCTCGCCCCAATCGCCCGCCCGCAGCGCACATCGTGGGGCGTATCACCAATAACATATAATCGCTCCGGGGAGACTTTCCCTAACTGTTGCTGGGCTAAAACCACAGCCCGTTGTGCAATTTCCACGCGATCGCGCGATCGCCCCGAAAACGCCCCCAGGGGAAAGTATGAATCCAGACCATAGTGAGCCAATTTAGCCCTTCCCCCGGCTTCCATATTTCTATCTTATTCCCAAACTTTCACCAATAAAAACCCCGACCTAGGGAATTGGATCGGGGTACAAGTTTGATATGAGCATTATATGGGGATTATTACCGCATATCCCACAGAGCCTTAAATAGCATCTCAGCTAGTTTCCTTGATGTCGCGTTCCTTGCTGCTTTCAACGCCGCCCCAGATACTTTGTTTCCTTTGTGGTATGCTCTAGTCACCCAATAAACTCTGATGGCTTGAGCCTCTGGGGATTTTGGTAGGCAATCGTAGGGGGTTGTCGCGATCGCACCCCCACCCGGTTTCTGTTCGCGATGAGTCCCCCTCTCGATTGCCCGGACAACAAACTGATGCAAGGTCGATCGCGTCTCTTTACTTCCCGTAAAACTACTACGAGTATCAGCCTTTCCAGATTGCACTTGAGTAGCCCCCAAACCACAAAGCTGTCGAAATCGTCTCATAGCCTTAGACTTGGGAAGGCATTTAAACATCTCATCAAACGGAACGCACCGAGTAAGTAGCCAGCCTCGTTCCCGGCAGCCAAAACCAAACTTGTCAAACACCCGATGGTAGCAATCAAACTCTGGTAGGTTCAGATAGCTTAGTAGCTCCTGCTCTACCATCGCCTCTGACTGATGCCACATACAAATCTGTTGGGCTAGTCGCGCTGTTACTTCACTAATCCCCGTGCCTTCCCCCGCCGCGATCGCCTTCGCGTATTCATTGTCAAACTTGGTTTTAATCCCTTTGGGAATTTCCCAACTACCTTGGGAAGTCCAGCCACAAGCCCAACCCCACCACGCAGGCAGTTTGTCCGGGTCTAATTTCCCAGATTCTTTTTTAACTCTAACTTTTGCTTTGGCTGGAAACTCATAGACCAGTCGAGACTTGGCTTGGTTTATCGTTTGGGTGCGGGGCTTGTTGAATGACCCAATATCTCTTAGGCATTGTTCAATTTTCGCTACTTCTGGCGGCCGCTCCCTTACCCAATACCTGCGATCGTAGGCAATTTGGTAATGCTGGAAGTATGTGGCAACCATGAGCAAAGCATCGTAGGGGTCAGACTTGTTAGACGTTCCCCCATAGCTTTTCCGAGTGTCCTTAATCATCGTCTGATCTACTTTCAGCACAGGGATTCCCTCCCGATGTAAGCAGTCAATCCAGAATCTGCTATAAGTTCGGGTCGGCTCTAATATCACCACAGACGGCTCCAAAGACACAAGAAACTGGATAGACTTTGCATTTGCTTCTAGCTTTCGGTGGCACTCAGCAAATGCGGGAGACTCGTAAAAATCCCGCAACGCACCCGCTGGCATAAATTCTAGCCACACGGCATCGCACCACGATGAGCTAACATCAAGGCCTACAATTAAACTATTCATTTTTAACCTCTAGTGTTGTGGTTAATCGTTCCCACGAAGCTGTTACGGCTCTCGCCCATTCTATCTGGGGGAACAAATCTCCCTAGAATCTAACCGGGGTTGGAACCCGGCTAGAAGCAATTATTGACTTCTGCCCCCAGTAACAGGTTGGGGAGGGAAACCTCCCATTTCAATTCGGGGGGGCTAGTTATCAATGCGGTGGGAATCACCCGGTTATCCGCGACTTCCCCCCAGGTGTAAGGGGAAAGTTTCGTCCTTTACCGGCTAGGACTCATCAGGCGGTGAAATCTAGATCTTCTAAAGCTGATAGTGTATATTCCAAGTCTGCATAAATTTGATTGTGATACATTTCAAGCTGCATTGCATAATTATGCACATTTTGGAATCGTTCATCATTAGAGATAAAATCGATAACTCTTAGGTGAGTAATGGTGTTATCAATTTCCATTTTGGCTTTAATTAAACAGTTCAAGAAAGAGACTGCCTCTCGTGTCAAATCGACCCACGCGCAAAGAGAATTTTCATCCTCGCCAAACAAGTGACCAGGAAAATCCGCTGATGTTTTTTGTCCAGGCGGTGAAACCCGCTAGGCGAATTGGCGGCCTCGGCTTTTGGTTTGACCATAGGCTTTTTACCTATATATAGGGTGTGCTTTTGCGATCGCCTGACCAACCCCAAGGCGATCGCATCAATCTACCAGCTTCCCCGCTCTCAACATCCGGCTTTTTACCTATCGCGCTCGAATAATGGAAGACCCGCAGCACGCTGTACGGGGAAAACAAGAAGTCAGTCTCGATGACGTTAACGGAAACAGCCGTCGGGCTACTGGATCAGATGGCTCTGGAGCTAAATCTGAATCGGTCCGAATTGGTGGAACAGATTGCCAGGGGGATAATTTCCAGTCAAGCGGGGAAAGTGTCCCCGGAACAGGCGGGAAAATTCTAGACCTGTTGGAGGAGTTGTTTGCTGGTTTCCATGAGTATGTCAAAAGCCATGAGGCTCGATTAGAGCAAAGACTGCAAGCCAACCGAGACTATCAATCTCAAATGAAAAAACAAATGGAGAACATCCGACAGGAGATTCTCCAACAGGTTTCTAAATAAATTAAGCGCCCTTCGTGTCCACGAAGGGTGCTTTCTATTTTGGCACGCTGCTAAACCCTCAAGAAACAAATGGACTATGGCACAACACTTTTCTAACCTTCAAACTGTCACCGGTGAAAAGGCGATCGCTAATAAAGTCACCGATTCCGTCACCCTGGGTGACGCAAAAGTTAAAAATTTAAACGCGCCGTTACGCGCGATCGCTCATAACCCGACCGACACAATCCCAAGCGTTCCTTCAGAAGTGCTGGAACTTGAGTCCAAAGTGCTGGAACTTCAGTCCGAAGTGCTGGAACTACGAGAACTTATCGGGAGGAATTATGCAGCTTTCCGCCAAGTCGCCCGTTATCTTGATGTGGCGATCGCCCTAAATTTTAGCGACCTTCCTTGTGCCCATAAGCTCCGGTTGGCTCGTGATATAGCCAAGCAATCCTACGGCAACATTTTGGCTATAAATAGTCGAGTGAGATCTGGGGAAGATGATAACAGGGGGTCAGGCCGATGAGGGAAAAATCTAAGTCACCGAGGCAGCTTTCCGTCATAATATCGTCACCCTGGGTGACGGATTCTGAAAGTGTAGAACCATTCGATCCGGCTTGGGATGATATGGATGTCTTTATGGCGCTGGACAAATGTCCGAATCAAGACCACAAACAACTCGCCCAATCCACTGATATCCCGATATCTCGTGTAGTCAAGTCTCTGGAAAGGTTACGCGAGAAAGGTAAGGTTAAGTATTTGGGATGGATAGCCGTCACCCTGGGTGACGAAAATTTATCCCCGGTGAACACTTCTCAGAGCGATCGCCTAACTGTTCGCTGGAAAGCTAAGTCAACCGCCCAAGACACCAACGGGAATAAATATGCTTACCTATATAGGGGAAAAAAGCAGGTTTGTTACCTTGCCGGCCCCCATCTATCGGAAAAAGCTAAAGCGATCGCCGACCAAATAGAACAGTGGATCGAGTCCGGCTTATCTCTCGAAACTATCCTAGAAAAACTTCCCGCACTTAAATCGGGTGGTTGGAAATCCCCAGATAGCAACTCCTAAATTTTCCACAGGGGGAGACTTTACTCCCCCGAAAAATTTTATGATTTCACAGAAAAATCAATGAGCATTTTCCAACCCTAAACAGCGCTATTTGCTACTGTACACTGGTTAGCGCCGTTGGCTGTGTGTAAGAGTCTTTGATGTTTTAGACAAAATACCAAGCAGCCCGGTTTAGTGCTAAAATTGGCGGAATCTAGGGCAGTTACTTCTCGATCTGTGTTTGGCTAGTAGCACCCACTTTCCTCTGATGTCAGGCAACCTCAAGTTATCGACTGCCCTAGATTTAATTAATTGCGTCTCTTACCTTGTCGGGGTCAGCATCAATGTAACGCTGCAATGACGACATTGATTTATGACCGGTAATCTCCATTATTGTCCGGGTACTAATTCCCTTGTTGTAAAGTTTAGTTATAAAAGTGCGGCGGTAACTGTGAAGCGAATAGCCTTCATTCTGTAAACCCAGTTGAGCGATCGCCTTCCGGTGAAAAGAGTCGAACGCTTGAACAGTAACGGGCTTGGATATATCAGATGGGCTGGGAAATAGAAAATCGCCGCCACCGATGCGGTAGGTTCCAAGAATCTCTCTAAGTTTTTGGGAGATGGGAACTTGGCGGACTCCCCCATCTTTCCCGCCCGATCGCTTTCTAGTTTCAGACCGAAAAGTTATTTCTGGCAGGACAATGTGGGAAGCTGGGGAAACATAAACATCAGGGACTCGTAGTAACCTCACCGCTCCTACTCGTTCACCGGTGTACATCAAGATGGCAAGTAAAGTTTGCTGCCAGGGATATTTACAGCGTTTGATTATCTTGTCGGCGATCGCGTCGGGAATGACGGAGGCTTTACCAATGCGGTTTTTTTTCATGAGTTCATTTCTGTGGGGAATTTCCCCCAGTTGCCTAGCCGACGAGGTAAAGCGATCGGCTTACCTATATGACTATTGTAGGGTTCGGGCGGGGAGAATATTAGTTTTCGCGCCGACTTGGGGGAAAGTTTGGCGGCGAGCGATCGGATCAGCCTTCTCTATATTTGTTTACTAACCGGTAATACTCTCCCCTATTTTTGTGAATTTACCAATCCTCCCATGGTAAAAACTGCGTTATCTCAAATTCTCCCCCTTGTTTTGGGTCTGTGCTGTTGGGCGTGTAAATGCAACGGCAAAGTCCTAATCCGGGAGCTAAAAAAGAACCTTCAGCTTTAAACAGCAAAATATAGCGAGACAGAGTAGGAGTCAGATTAAAAGCTCCCCCTGTGTCAGGAACTGTAATAACAGAGCATCGATTTGTTATCCATTTTTCAAGATTATCTATGTCAATATGTGAACTCAAAACATTAGAAAACAATGCAACTTGAGATATTGCCATCCACATGGTTTCACGAGGACATAGTAAAATCTCGATATTAGTTCCTTCCTTGATAACAGACGTAGAAATTCCGTCATTCCCAATGTAGGCATAAAGATTATGGGTAATATTAAAAACATATTGTTTACCGGGCAAAAAAGCATCAAATTGCCAGGCTCTAACTGCTCCCTCTGTTGTAGTCCACGTTCCCCAGAACCTATTATAAGTATCTACGTCATCATAATTAACTTGAGAATCAGAACTTATAAACGATGGAAGTTTGTTTATATTGGAATCTAAGGAAATAAACGGTCTAATTGATAAATCTGGGATAGGCATATCGTCCTCGATTTCGCTTCCTATGTTGTAGTCAATTTCCGTATCTTGGCGCACCCAGATAGAGAGAATCTGAGTTGTGGGGCTGCTTGCTAAAACACCAATCCCCCCATCACTCCCATCGGAATAGAAGCCATTTTCAAAAACAGGTAAGGATAAATCAGACCCTACCCACCGAATAGAAAAAGGATTGTCGGCTTGGATGGTGATTTCCCGACGGACTAATAATGGCGTGGCGGGGACTATTTCAATCTCTTCCCCTGCGGTGAGTTGAAAATAACCTGACTTAATATGGCGATAATAAGCGCCGCCGCCCCCGCCACCGGTAGGACGCATTTCAAACCGAATAGGCATTTATAGTAAAATGGAATGAGTTGTCTCTATTGTCGCATATGAACATCACGCCGGGACTTTATCCCGATTTTTCTGAAACTACCTTAGAAGCCTTAGTTTTAGCAATGGGGCGGCAATTGTTGCAAAGGCAGAAAAACTTAGTCGTTAATATCACCGGGAAAGATATTATGGATCTGTCTCTGGATGAGGAGGCTTCTGTTGTTAATCTGGATATTGACGAGTTAGAAGGTTTTATTGATGACGGTGCGATTAAAGTCCAAGATCCGTTGTTGATGCCTTTGAACCCGGTATAGGCAGTTACCCCTTTAACCAAACCAATTTAGCTAGTGCTTTACTGCATTTAGTTGTACATCAACACATAGCAGAATTTAGTTTCGAGCTAAACCCCGAACCCGCCAAACAACATTGTGATTTTTCTATCCGACCTAACGTTAGGGGAAATGGAACTTATCCATTAATATGCACCATCACTTTAACAGACTATCCCGTAATCATTGACTACACTAATGGTATGACTTCAACCGCACAACCATACTTATTGACACCTTAAACTATGGCAGAAAATCGCTGATCATAAACCGACACATTTTCATTTGAAATTAATCAAAGTAATGCCAGTAATTATGTTAATGACCCATTAACACTTGGGGCTGTTTCTAGTGCCGTTAATTCAATATCTGCCAATATTGACCCTAGATGGCTATGGCGGGCTAATGCCTTCCTATAAAGTCTCACCGCCTCAGTTTGGTGTCCAAGTTTTCCCCGGTCTCCTTATCCTGAATTTTACCCAGAGGATTCGGCGGCAGAAAGAGCAGCCAAATTAATGAAATTAGAGAGCAATCATCCTAAATTTGGGTGGCAATTGCTTAGAAGAAAAAGCGCTACCGGTTCATGGGTCGAGGCAGCTTGTCCTGTTATTCAAAACCGAGGGAGGCGGTTTTATGTTCCTCTAATTAATCCTTACTTAACAGCAAACGAGGTCAAAATACTTGGCAGTGCTGACCAATTGGGTGTAAGTTTTAAGGATTATGGCAACGGCATATTAGGGGGCGGTTCAATAGCCAGTAATCGCATCTATGACACTCTTTACATCGAGGGAGAACATAGAGTAGAATTAGATTTAATATTGATGGCTAAACGTCCGGCTAATACAGTGATGAACACAGTCACTGTAAGCCCTAATCCCATGTTAATAGCCCCCGCTAATCTAAGCCGTGCTTATTTTGAAATTCAAAATCAGGGAGAAATTGAGCTCCTTTGGGGTTTTGGCACATTGGGAAGTGACGCGACAAGCCATCCATTCAAAATGCCACCCGGCCAGATTTATTATCCAGGTAATGTAGCCGGATTTATACCAACTGACGCGATATGGGCAAAAGTAAAAGAGGGAACGACAACTGTTCTGATTATGGAGAGTTATTATCAATGACCACAGCTTTATATAGCAGTGAAAATACCGAGGATTTAAGTTATCTACCAGAGGGACAATATGAAGTAGATGCAGTTAATTTGTGGAATAGTGATTTATCATCAATGCTTTATGCTAAAAAGGTGATATTCAAACGCCACTTTTTGCTTCCCGGTTCTCCATCTGATGCTTTTCCTTTCATTCGAGAGTTAAAAGCCTTGGCTAATGTTCCCATACAATACAGGACAATTAATGAATTTCCGAAAACGGATCGACAAACGGATAAAACGGATTTAAGACGCAAAGATAACTATCGTTTTCTTGTTGAGCAATGGTTAGAGAGAATTGAGTATCTATGCCAAACTTTTGACTTTTTAGAAGTGTTGCCAGTCACTGCCATGTTAATGTCTTGGAGAAGCCCGTATCTGCCTAATGCTTATTTTATGCTAAAAAAACGGGAAACGATTAATTCGGTTTCTTTGGAAGCGATCGAGGCGATGGAACCAGAATGGCTGACTGATAATCGGGTGTTGTCTGAGGAGGGATGGAGGCAATTATTTATTAATTGGGATGAGGAATTTTTGTCATGAGAGAGGTAAAAAAGCGAAGCAGGAGGGTGAAAGACATTGTTAGAAATCGCAACTACAGGCAAGCTGTAGATGTAATAGAAAGAGAGGTCAAAAGATTAGAAGCAGACGACAAACCCAGGGCTAGAGGACCGATGTTTGCTCCCTCAGCTAGAAGAGGGAGATATTATTATTCTTGACAATGGGAGTTTTCATCACGGTGAAAGCATAAAAGAAATGGTAGAAGAAGTGGGATGCGAAATCTGGTACTTGCCAGCTTATTCACCAGATTTGAATAAAATTGAAAATTGGTGGTCTCCCTTAAAGACATGGATGAGACCAAAACTTAAAGACTTTGAAGCGGTGAGAGAATGTGTAGATGCAGCGTTCAAAAGCTGTACTAATGTATTTGCGTATTGCTATATTTGATTAAAAATGCTGACCAAGCCCTATATCGTGCTAAAGCTGCCGGACGAAATAAAGTCCAATACTCAACTACACTCACAAACCGGATTCAGCTACCTTAATCACTGAACCCGGAATTGAGAAGTTTTAGGAAATCTTCGCCACGTCAGCAAATCGAATTTTCAAATAATCTTCCTCCATTTTCGCCCCGGAAGGCTGCAAAGCCGCTAACGCTTGGGGTAAAACTAAATTGCGGCGGTGGTTCCCAATACGGATATTTAACTCATCACCCGTCTTGTTTAACTGTATCTGTTCCTTGGGAATTCCCGGTAAATATAACTCCAAACTATAGTATTCTTTATCTTGGATAACCCGCATAGTATTTTCCTGATAATAAACCAGAGTCGGGTCTTCATCTTTATACAAAATATCCTTGAGTTGCTCTAAGGCTTCAAAACCGCACATTTCCTTAGTAAATAGTTCTACTTCTTTGACAGGAAGAGGGCGGAAATTATCATGTATTTCCTGGCGATATTGCTGTTGGTTCTCCTTCCAGCGTTGGAAAAATGGATCGGTTACTGAGTCGGGGATAATCCGATTCGCAATCACTAAATCCGTGGCTACATTGTACAAACTCAGATAAGCATGGGCGCGCAAGGATTCTTTAATTACCATTTTTTCTGGGTTAGTTACCAGACGCACTGAGGTTTTCTGATTATCAGTTAATACCTTTTCTAAGGCTTCGATTTGCTCGTAAAATTCATAGGGTGCATCCATTACTTCTTTGTCCGGGAGGGAAAAACCAGCAATAGGTTTAAAGATGGGTTCCACTAAAGGACGCAGAGCGGCCGACATCCCTTGTAACGGTTTATAAAATTTTCTCATATACCACCCACCTACCTCCGGCAAACTTAATAGGCGCAGAGCAGTCCCTGTGGGCGCTGAGTCAATGATGAGAACCTCAAATTCCCCCTCGTCATAGTGCCGCTTCATTCGCACCAAGCCGAAAATTTCGTCCATTCCGGGAAGGATAGCCAATTCCTCGGCTTGAACGCCATCAAGTCCCCGCGCTTGCAGAACTTGAGTGATATAGCGTTTGACAGCCCCCCAGTTTCCCTCTAATTCCATCAGTGCGTCTAGTTCTGCGCCCCATAGGTTGGGTTTCACCTGGCGGGGTTCATGGCCGAGGGGTTCATCAAAACTATCTGCTAGGGAGTGGGCTGGGTCTGTACTTAATACCAGGGTTTTATAGCCTAGTTCGGCGCACCGTAAGCCTGTGGCCGCCGCCACGGAGGTTTTACCAACGCCTCCTTTTCCGGTCATTAAAATCACGCGCATATAGTTTTGAGTCCCGCTTAAAATATGTTTACATTATTCTAACGTTTAGGGCTGTTTTGTTGAAAAAGCTGTTTGACTACGGCGAGGCGGGAACAGTTCCAGTAGTCTATGTGGCGGTCAATTAAGCCTTCTGGGTTGATGTGTAGGTGGCTGTAACCGGGGATGGATAGTCGCGGAGCCCAGGGCAGTACAGATACGGTCCAACTGAGAGTCCATTGGGTCTCGATGGTGTCCCCAGATTCCGAAATATCATGTAAGTCTAATTGGATATCCTGAAACCAGGTGGCCATGAAGTTGATCATTTTTTGATAGCGATCGCATCCCGAAAATTCATTAACAGGGTCTTTAAAATAAACGTTTTCTGCATAAATACTATAGGTTTGATTATCGGGAAAGTTTTGATAATCTTGTTTGATGGTTTCGATGAGATCGTGGGCAACCATAGGATTGATTTGATGATTTAGTTTATGGGACTTTAGCCGAGATTTATCTGATTAATAAAAATATTAAAAATCCATCAATATGGAGGTAAATATATGGCTCAAGGTTGACGCGATTATAGCATTTATGGTAGAATATGTCAATGGCTATGTATAGATCAGTTTTCAGTTGAACGAATGATTAGAATGGTGGCGCAACTGGGTTGAATGATATGTATAAATACTCTAGCAGCTACCATTTTGGTTATAGCTAGTTCAATAATGATGCAATCGTTGTTGTTATGGGACTAGCATACTATCATCAAAATTCAGGTTAATAATTGGTGTTGATCAATTGTTAACAATTTTGATGATTGGTGTGATCTGGTTGACAATAAAGCCTAAAATTATTAAAGTTAAAGTCACGGGAGTAAAAATACCTTATGACAAATTCGGAAAGTCCCACATCCAAAACCATCACAGATTCTCTCCATCATACCATTGTGGTTGTGGGTGGGGGAGCGGCTGGCATAACTGTGGCTGCCCAAATTTTACAACAGGATAGTAGCCTAGATATCGCTATTATTGAACCCTCAGATAAACATTACTATCAACCAGCTTGGACTTTAGTGGGTGGTGGTGCTTATCGTCTTGAAGATACTATCCGGGAGGAAAAAGACTGTATTCCTACGGGTGCTACCTGGTTGAAAGCAGCAGCAAAAACCTTTGAACCAGAGCAAAATCTAGTGATTCTGCAAGATGGACGAGCCATCAAATATGATTATCTGATAGTTTGTCCAGGGATTCAAATTGACTGGGATAAAGTAGAAGGACTAACAGATGCGATCGGCAAAAATGGGGTAACTAGCAACTATTCTAAAGATTATGCCGAGTACACCTGGGAAGTGATCAAGAATTTTCAAGGAGGGAACGCGATTTTCACTTTTCCTGCGACTCCTATTAAGTGTGCGGGAGCGCCTCAAAAAATCATGTATTTGGCGGATGATACTTTCATCAAAAATGGAGTTAGGAATCGGTCGAATGTGATTTATGGAACTCCGGGAGCCAAAATTTTTGGGATAACAGGCTACTGTGAATCTTTAGAAAAGATTGCCGCGCGCCGAAATATTGATGTCAAATATAAGCATAATCTGAAAGCGATTATTCCCTCAAGCCAGGAAGCAGTTTTTGAAAAAACCACGGAGGCGGGAGTAGAGGAAATCAGGATTAAATATGATATGATTCATGTCACGCCGCCAATGAGTGCCCCTGATTTTATTAAAAACAGTCCTTTAGCGGTGAAAGAGGGACCCACGAAAGGTTGGGTAGATGTAGACAAATACACGCTGCAACATAATGTTTATCCGAATGTTTTTAGCTTAGGGGATGCTTCGTCTCTTCCCAATTCTAAAACAGCGGCTGCTATTCGGCGACAAGCACCCGCATTAGTGGAGAATTTGTTAGCGGTGATGGCTGCTAAACAACTAGGGGGAAAATATGGCGGGTATGCTTGCTGTCCGTTGGTAACAGGTTATGGGCGGACAATTATGGCAGAGTTTGATTATGATGGTGTTCCGAAATCTAGTTTTCCATTCGACCCGACGGAAGAACGTTATAGTATGTGGTTAGTGAAGCGCTATGTTTTGCCTTGGCTGTATTGGAATCGGATGTTAAAAGGGAAACCTTTTGAGGCGGATATGTTAGCGGGACAAAAATCTTAGGCTAACTTGTCAATATTAGTAAATCCCGACACTGACCTAGGGAATTAGGGGCTGTGTCGGGTGATTAATTAGGAAGCTAGAATGCTTCTTGAAGAACTCGGAGCTTTTCAAACTGTTTGTTTTGCTGATTTATCTGAACCGATAGGGAATCACAGACTAACTCACACAACTCAAATAGGAAAGGATTAGCAATTTCATAATAAACATTAACCCCCTGTTGCCGGCGAGTGACAATCCCAGCTTGAGCAAGCATTTTTAAGTGTTTGGAAACGTTAGCTTGTCCTAAACCAGTGGCTTCAATAATTTGAGTAACATTTTTGGCACCAGTTTTTAAGCAGCAAACAATCTGGAGGCGACTGACTTCGGAAAGAACTTTAAAAAAGTCAGCCATAAGAGTCAATGCCTCGGGTGGAAGTTTGGAGACTCCGCACTCCCCAGAATTGGATTCAAGCTGGAATTGTGATGCTTTGACGGAAGATGTTGTCATGATTTAAGTAGGTGAGTTGAATAAGTTATAGGAAAGGTGTGCTTACTATATTACCACACAGTAGAGGTTGTTGTCTCATTTATTTGAGGCTGATTTATGATGGGTAGAGTAGCGATCGCCTCAAGGAACCCGAAAGGAAACCCCAGCTTTGAGCTACAATTGAGTAAGTAGATGCAATTCATTATTTATCGCCATCAGGTAATTAAGCAATCTGGCCAACTACCTTCACACCCCCCGATCCCATGACTGATTCGACCGATGACACAATTTTAATTGTCGAGGATAACCGATCAAATCTGAGTTTGATTGCCGATACGATCGCCAATGTGGGTTGTCAAATAGCGATCGCCACCAATGGCATTGAAGCGATCGCCCAAGCGGAAGCGATCCAACCGGATCTAATTCTGCTGGATATCGTCATGCCTAAGATGGACGGCTTTGAAACCTGTCGCCGTCTGAAACAGAACCCTTCAACCTGTAATATCCCAGTAATTCTGATGACAGCCCTAGACGATACGGCCGATAAGGTGAAAGGCTTATCCCTAGGAGCAGTAGACTATATTACGAAACCGTTTCAGCCAGAAGAAGTGCTGGCCCGTGTTAATGTACATTTAAAGATCCGTTACCTAACCCAACAACTAGCCGATCGCAACTTCCAACTAGAACAGAGAGTAGCGGAACGCACCCACGAACTAACCCAGGCCCTAGATAACCTGCGAAAATTTCAACTACAACTGGTTCAGAGTGAAAAAATGTCTACCTTGGGTCAACTGGTGGCTGGGGTGGCCCATGAAATCAATAATCCGATTGGTTTTATTGAAGCGAATTTGAGCCATGCGAGTATTTATGTGTTCGACTTGCTGAAACACTTGCAAATGTACCAACAGATGTTCCCGGAAGCACCGCCGGATCTTGATCATCACGCCGAGGACATTGATCTTGAATATCTGATGGAGGATCTACCGCAACTGATTGCTTCTATGCGAGTGGGGACAGAACGCATCCGCAATATCAGCCAAAGTCTGAGGACTTTCTCACGCTCCGATGATAATAATGCGGTATTGTTCGACCTGCATCAAGGTATTGAAAGCACTTTGCTGATTTTACAGCATCGATTAAAAGCGAATCGCGATCGACCTGCGATCATGGTGATTAAAGAATATGGGTACCTTCCGCCGATTAGATGCTACCCCAGCCAGATGAATCAGGTATTCATGAATTTGATCACTAATGGTATTGATGCGATCGAGTATGCTAGTGAGGGTTCCAGCTATGAGGACTTAGAGAAAGACCCCCACTCGATCAAAATTACCACTGAACTGGGAGAAGATGGCACATCAGCAGTGATTAGGATTGAAGATAATGGAATTGGTATGACTGCACAAGTGCAAGAGAAAATTTTTGATTATCTATTTACGACTAAATCTATTGGTAAGGGTACAGGTATTGGGTTAGCTATCTCTCGCCATATTATCGAAGAAAAACACCGAGGTAAGTTAACCTGTACCTCCCAAATCGACTCAGGGGCTAGGTTCACGATTACTATTCCCCTGGTAACGGAGGACTCTGATTAGACCATCCATTCGGAAGCCCTACCCCCCAAGTCAATGGGAATACTGACGGCTTTTCCTAGCCGGGGGCGATCGCGAGTGTTCAGGATATAATTGGTAACCTGTTGTGATCCTCCCAAACTGGTGAGATAATCAGCGATCGCATTGAGGTGATCGAGATACTCAGCCTCACCCAAATGAAAAGAAGCCTGTTCTAGGTACTTCCACATAACTTGGACAAAAATTTTGCCCCGCGTCCGCCGCAGTTGGATATCATAGGAGACTCCCCACTTGTTTAACAGAAGTTGTCGTAAGTCCTGGCCCGTCATAAGCACCTCTTGCATGGACTGAGAAAGAACTGAGAATCCTCGCGCCGTTTGTCGTGGGAATGTGAAAAGTTGCATGATCTGGAAATACTCGATAGCCGCTTTGGCCGACTCTATTTAAAGGGCGGATGTAGCGGCAAAGGCGAATAAATTCGCTTACCTACTATTGCTATCTTTTCATTTATATGCCATAATAGCATAACCTTGTTAAGTTGGGCAATGATTGTATACAAGTTCAAAATAAAAGCCAAACCATCTCAGTACCAAGCTATAGACGAGGCTATTCGCACATCTCAGTTCATCCAAAACAAATGTTTGCGCTATTGGATGGACAATAAGAGGGTGGGAAAATATGACCTTAATAAATATTGTGCTGTCTTAGCGGCTGAGTTTCCTTGGGCTAATGAATTGAACTCGATGGCTAGACAATCAGCGCCTGAACGCGCTTGGTTGGCTATTTCTCGCTTCTACGATAACTGTCAGAAAAAAGTTAAGGGGAAAAAGGGATTTCCTAAGTTCAAGAAAAATGCTCGCTCAGTTGAATATAAAACTAGCGGATGGAAACTTTCGGAAACCAGAAAAGCTATTACCTTTTCTGACAAAAAAGGTATCGGAACTCTGAAATTAAAGGGAACCTGGGACCTCAACTACTACGATATCAAGCAAATTAAACGAGTCCGATTAGTCCGCCGGGCTGACGGATACTATGCTCAATTTGCGATCGCTGTCAATGTCAGGATAGAGACTGAACCCACTCATAAAATCGTAAGTTTAGACTTAGGAATTAGATAATTTATTGCTGACAATAAAGGCAATGTTGAACCATCTCCCAAGTTCTACCGCCAAGCTGAAAAGCAGTTAAAGAGAGCCAATCGAAAGAAGTCTAAAAAGTACAGTCCAGCTAAAAAAACAGCCCAAAAAAAGCAATCGAACAACTATCACAAAGCTAGAAATAGATATGCTCGTAAGCATTTAAGAGTAAGTAGGCAGCGAAAAGAATATTGCAAGAGATTGGCGTATTCCGTTATCCAATCTAACGATTTGGTCGCCTATGAAGATTTGAACAAAAATAGCGACGCATTCCCCCACCTCGCCGAACGGCAGGTGGGGGTCAAGGAGCTGCCGATCTGACAAGCCTTGGGGTAACAAGCGCGTTATGGCAACCAACAAATCCACATCAATCGTCCGTACAGACCGATGGAATCTTAACCCGACAGCAGCAGCGCGAGTGCTGTTGAGCCAAACGGTTGAGGTCTCCCTAGGTGTCTGTCGGCATTTGATAGGAATTCTCTTAACTCATTGGCCGTCTCTCGGAGGGTTATCGAGTCAAAAACGGGTTCTAGCCGTTGAGAAACTGATTCACCCAACCGCCAAGAACCCCAACCCCAAATACCGGCAATTTGACCAGACCTTTTACAAGTTCCCCAGCTATTACCGGAGGGCAGCGATTGTCTTGGCCGCCGGCCAAGTCAGTAGCTAAATTGACGGATTAAGCATCATTTAGGGAAGCGATCGCTTCTATAGCAGCTTCCAAAGCGATCGCCACATGAGTCCAGTGAGTCCCCCCCTGACAGAAAACAATATAGGGTTCTCGCAAAGGACCATCAGCCGAAAACTCAGAGGTACTACCATCAATAAAAGTCCCCCCCGCCATCACCAACTCACTCTCATATCCTGGCATTTCCCCCGGAACCGGATCAAGATAGGACCCAATAGGCGAAAACTTCTGCAAAATGCGACAAAAAGCCACCAACTTATCGGGTGAACCCAACTCGATCGCCTGAATAATATCGCGCCGAGGTATCAGAGGCGCAGGATTAACCCGATAACCCAACTGGTCAAACACATAAGCAATCAAATGTCCCCCCTTAACCGCTTCCCCCACCATCTGAGGCGCAAGGAATAGCCCCTGAAACAGCAATCGGTATTGTTCAAAGGTTGCCCCCCCACTGCTACCAATACCGGGCGCGGTGAGGCGACAGGCGGCCGCTTCTACCAAATCTGAACGCCCCGCCACATAACCCCCCGCCGCCGCAATAGTCCCCCCCGGATTTTTAATCAGGGAACCAGCTATCAAATCAGCCCCCACCGCCGTCGGTTCCCGGTCTTCCACAAACTCGCCATAGCAGTTGTCCACAAAACAGATAGTATCGGGATTTTGTGCCTTCACCATCTGGACAACCCTCTCAATATCAGCAATGGAAAGGGAATTGCGCCAGGAATAGCCACAAGAGCGCTGAATCAAAACCAAACGAGTATGGGGTGCGATCGCTGTTGATAAAGCCGACCAATCCAAACTTCCATCAGCACAAAGATCTAATTGTCGGTAAAGTATGCCAAACTCTATTAAGGAACCTTGACCTTTTCCGCGTAAACCGATAACCTCTTCGAGGGTATCGTAGGGAGAACCAACTACGGCCAGCATCTCATCCCCTGGACGCAGACACCCAAAAAGGGCACAGGCGATCGCATGAGTTCCAGAAACAAACTGGACTCTTACCGCCGCCGCTTCTGCGCCCATAACATCCGCAAACACGCGATCAAAAGTTTGACGACCGAGATCATCGTGTCCGTAGCCGGAAACTCCGGCAAAATGATGGGTTCCTACCCGGTGAGTACGGAAAGCATCTAACACTCGTCGGAGGTGGTGCTTGACCTTAGTGTCAATTCCCGAAAAAATTGGGGATAATGCCTGTGGCGCTTCATGTAGTGACTCTATGCTGTGTCTCATTACCTGACTAAAGCTGAATTAGGGGTGCTGCATATTATGCCGCCAACAGGTCTGGTCTGTTCAAAAATTTGATATTCATGACGATTGCAACTGAAACCAAACTCAAACTCGACTGGATGACCATAATATTTATGGCATTCCTCCACATTGGCGCACTTTTTGTCCTAGTCCCGAGTAATTTTAGCTGGGCTGCAATTGGTGTGGCCGTATTTTTGCACTGGGTAACTGGTGGCTTAGGAATTACCCTAGGGTTTCACCGCTTAATCACCCACCGCAGTTTTGAAACTCCCAAATGGCTAGAATATTTCTTGGCTTTTTGCGGCGCTTTAGCCTGTCAAGGAGGACCTATCCAGTGGGTCGGTTTACACCGTATGCACCATCTGTACTCTGATCAAACCCTTGACCCCCACGACTCTAACAAGGGTTTTTGGTGGAGTCACATGGGTTGGATGTTGCGGGAAATTCCTGCTGATGCTGATGTTCCCCGCTTTACCAAAGATATCAACGAAGACCCAGTTTATCTGTTCCTGCAAAATTATTTCATTCCCATCCAAGTCGCCTTGGGTGTGGTTTTATATCTTCTCGGAGGATGGCCGTTGGTCGTCTGGGGCATCTTTTTCCGCATCGTTGTGGTTTTTCATTGTACCTGGTTTGTCAATAGCGCTACTCACAAGTTTGGCTATCAAACATATCAATCTAATGATAACTCGAAAAATTGTTGGTGGGTTGCTCTTGTCACCTATGGGGAAGGCTGGCACAATAATCACCATGCTTTCCAATATTCCGCCCGTCATGGTCTGAAATGGTGGGAAATTGATTTAACCTGGATGACTATTCAACTTCTACAATTTTTGGGTTTGGCTAAAAAAGTTAAATTGGTGGAAAACTAGCCCCGGCGACAAAAGTTGTTCCTGAGTAGGTCAGAAGCTAACTTAGACTCTGACAGCCGGGTTAAGTTCACACTCTGCCATTACCCTGTACAATATGTTTCAGGGTCATTAGGCTTTCTAGGCTAATTAAACCCCGTCGATATCCTTTCTGATTCGACACTCCTAAAAACAACGCATCCCCTCGGTTTTGATGACGTGAAAATTGGGGGGATGTGTTCATGAAGGTGAGCGCACTATTGGAATTTTGGGCAAATATACGACTTTCGCTATAGGATTCGGTCGCTATACAATTGGCGTGGTTGCTGCTACACTGATTCATCATGCCGATCGCATTTTCGAGGTTTTCCACAAATCGGAAGGCTATGGTTTTTGACAAATAGGGATGATACCATTCTGAGGGTTCGGCTTCCGTTAATTCGGGAAAGTTTTGGATGAAATCGCGATCGCCTCGTAATTGGAAACCTTCTTCCTGCAAACTATTTAAGAGTCGCACTAGGGAAGAGTTTTTTTGATGAGGGTCAATTAAGACCTTTTCGATCGCATTTACTGGGTCGGGTTCACTTTTATGGCTATCCGTAATCATCCACCGGACTAAATCCATACTAGCGGTAGCAGACCAGTAAAGATAACAATTCCCCATGGCTGTTTTCAGAATGGGAACTGTGGCTTTATTAATCACTTCTTGGATTAATTGGGGTCGCCCGTATGGTATAATCAGGTTGATATATCTGTCTTCGGTGACTAAATCGGGGATAGGATGATCAGGGTCAGCGGGAACAAATTCTAAACATCCCGGCGGCATTCGCGCATCTTCTAGGGCTGATTGTAGGGTTTCGGCGATAATTTGATTGGAAGAGTTAGCCTCACTACTTCCCTGGAGAATTAAACTATTAGCAGTTTTGAG
The DNA here is from genome assembly GCF_026000695.1 of Limnospira platensis NIES-39. Lineage (GTDB taxonomy): Bacteria > Cyanobacteriota > Cyanobacteriia > Cyanobacteriales > Microcoleaceae > Limnospira > Limnospira platensis. The sequence goes on along the minus strand of NZ_AP026945.1, from coordinate 4,632,189 downwards.
AGCAAAACCGGCGGCGATCGCCCCTAATTCAGGAAAAGCCTCGTAAATGAGGGCAATGACTCCCAGGGGTATATACTGATAATAGCCCTTATACTGTTTGATTTGGTAAGGAGCGCTAACCACCCGACCGATAGGATCGGAGATGGTGCTTAACCTTTCCAATACCTTAATCGCTTTTTCTAGGCGAACTGGAGTCAGTTTTAACCAATCTCCAATCACTTCGGAAACCCCCATTTCTCTGCTGGCTTCCAAGTCAAGGGTGTTCGCTTCCAGAATGTCATTTTTTCGTTGTTTGAGACCATCAGCCATTCTGTTTATTGCTTGACCCCGATCTTCTCCTGATATCTGTGTCAATTCAAGACTGGCAAAATAGGCCCGACGAGAAGGGTTTAATGGATCTGGGGTAGAAGAAAAATCATCAATGATCATCGAGCTAACGCCTGTAAGCAAGCCAAACCATGATTGCTGGCAACATCGCCAGCATAACAGCAACTATTGCCCAAAGCAAGATGTTGCCCCCGGGAGAGTACATGGCTAGGGGTAGCCAAATCACCAGGGGGACTAGAAGCATCCCCAAAGCTAAGGGTAGATAGTGCGATCGCATTCCTGGGGTGGCGCGATACCATTGTTGTCCAGTCCACCACCAAGCCTGTTTGTAGGGGTAGTGGGTGGCTAGTTGTTCTAGGGAATAACCGCTCTCATCAACTACAAAAATCTGCTGACAGCGACCGCAACCGAAAGCCTCGGTCAAGGTAATCGGAACCAGATTACCCTTTCGACGACAGGGACAGGGATAATCACTATGTAAGTCGATTTTCTCAGGTTTGGGAGATGACACAAGCTCGCGTGGTCTTATTTAATGGAGTTAGAAACAAAAGCAAATAGTAGCTCCCATGATAGTTCAGGAACAAGAGATCTAACAACTGAAATGGAGCTAAGCGGGCTCGAACCTGATACATAGCCTATAACCCCTATTCTACCGTTACTTAGGTGTTACTCAAAACCGTAGTAGGATCGATCAATCTGTAGCCATAAAATAACCCCTAGGGGTTTAATCTAGGGGTATTGGCTTATAGGGTTGTAACGGGTAGATTAATCTATCTGATATAGCATAAGACAGAAAAGTTAGGACGTATAATGGCAAGGATATCTACAGAAGACCCAAAATGCCAGCCCCCTACAGTTACGACCTTAGACAAAAAGTTATCAATGCAATTGAACTATACGGTATGTCCAAAACCAAAGCCAGTCAATTTTTCCATCTCTGCAGGAACACTATCAATCTCTGGCTGCAAAGAAAAGAACACACCGGAGACTTCCTCCCTAAACCTAATCGCCCACCTGGTCATAACCACCAAATTACCGACTGGCAAAAATTCAAGGCTTTTGCCCAAGAGCATGGCGACAAAACCTCCGCTCAAATGGCTCAACTTTGGGATGACGACATCTCTCCTCGCACCATATCCAGAACCTTGAAGAAAATTGGCTTCACCAGAAAAAAAACTTACGGCTACCAAGAAGGTGATCAGCAACAGCGAGAGGCGTTTATTGCTCAGATTCAACATATGGAGCCGGAAGGGTTGGTTTACCTCGATGAAGCTGGCATGAATAGTCAAGACTCGGATTATCCTTATGGTTACTGCCAGGAAGGACAACGCTTCGATACCCTCAAATCCGGGAAGAGGCAGGGCAGGGTGAGCTATATGGCCGCATGGTGTTATCAACAACTCTTAGCTCCCTTTACCTTTGAGGGTTGTTGTAATCGGACAGTGTTTGAGTTGTGGTTGGAGTTCATCTTAATTCCAACATTGAAGCCAGGTCAAACTCTAGTACTGGACAATGCAACGTTTCATAAAGGGGGGCGGCAGGCTGAACTGGTGGAGGCAGCTCAATGCCATTTACTCTATCTTCCGCCTTATTCGCCAGACCTCAACAAGATAGAGAAATGTTGGTCGTGGTTGAAAGCCCGCATTCGCCATTGCACGTGAGCAGTTTGATTCTCTCCATGATGCCATGGATTCTGTTCTCAAGGCTGCGTCCTAACCGTATTGACTAGTGCTATATATACAACCACGTAGTCATTAACTCGCTCTCGTCATAAACACTCTTAGTTGTCGCAGTCTCTATATCCACACCGTGACTAGTGGGCATATCCTAACCATTACAGTTAGGTATTGGCTTTCAGTCACATCCTTTCCCCTAGGAGGGTTAGGGGTCGAGAGTGAAGTCACCTTCCCGAACTCCTATTCAGAACCGTGCTTGATAGTTTCCCATCACACGGCTCCTGGTGTGGATACCCTATTTGTCAAAGGAGCAGAATCAACAGACCTGCTTTCTACTTCGATGTTCAGAGCTATATGCACCACGTAGTCTTTAAACTCGTCCTCGCCATTATACTCTTACTGACCGCAGTATCTATATCCCCACCGTGACAATTGGGCATATCCCAACCATTACAATTGGGCTTTAGCTTCTGGTCACATCCTTCACCCTCTAAGTATGCGCTTACATTTTTCACTACTGCCTTGTGAATAGCATTACTCACTTGTTTATAGGCAGAGCATTAGAGGGATTACAACGTTCCGATTATATGGGCATTCCATCGTTAGATTTGTCCTCAGAACCGGGGTACTTTTCAAGGTCTGTGTAGGTAGTGTAAGTAAACTCCTACTTTTCCCCTTGCTCTTTTGAGCGCAGCGTTTCAACCTGTTTCGCTACTATAAATTGACGATGGTTCAAGCCGGACATTCGGTTTCCCTAATCATAGATGATTGGCAGTGGTCGGGTTATTAGGAACAGGTTTCCCTCACGCCTTCCGTTCCCCGCTTCAATCTGACGGGTTGTGAGTCCTGAAACTGGGGGTGGCTATCGCCTTTACTCTCAACTTCCTGCTGTACATAACACCAGCGTTCAGTCTTGACCTTGAGTTCCCTGCCTTGTTTGGATTCCTCCCAACGTCAGGACATATAAACAGTTATGGGGATGCTCAGAAACGAGATACGAGTTTCTTGTATTCAACCAAGGGGTTTAAGCCCCCACTAGGAGGTTATTTCGAGCATTTCAGCCCTATTTCATTCCTAAACATCTCGCACACTCACTTATTTATTAGCAGAGCCAATGAGGGGTTTAAACGTTCCATCTATGCGGGCATTCCATCTTTAGATTTGTCCTATCCACCGGGGTACTTTTAAAGGTCTGTGTAGGTAGTTATAACAGCCTCCTACTTTTCCCCTTGCCCTTTTGATCGCAGCGTATCAACCTATTTCGCTACTGACGCATTACAATGGTTCAAGCCGGACATTCGGTTTCCCTAATCATGGATGGTTGGCAGTGGTCGAGTGAGAGGTAGGTTCCTCTATTATGCCTTCCGTTCCCCGCTTCAACCCGTTGAGTGTGAATCCTCAAATTGGGGGTGGCTACCGCCGTTACTCTCAACCTTACGTTATACTCAAGGGGTTCGTGCGAAACGTTTAGGAGTGAAATAGGGCTGCAATGCCCGAAATAACCTCTTAGTGGGACTTTCACCCCTTGGTGAAATATAGGGAGACGCACTCTCATTCTTATCCCTAGACCATCCCATAACTGTTTATATGTCCCGACGCTTGGAGAAATCTAAGCAAGGCAGGGAACTCAGGGTCAAGACAGAACGTTAGAACAGAGGAAGTTGTGAGCCTCCTATTATAGCGCGAAGTTGAGAGTAACGGCGGTAGCCACCACCAGTTTGAGGAATCATAACCCGTCAGATTGAAGCGGGGAACGGAAGGCGTGAAGTAGAACCTACTACCATATGCGACCACTGCCAACCATCCATGACTAAGGAAATCTGAATGTTCCGACTTGAACCACCGTAATGAGTAAGTAGCGAAATAGGTTGACACGCTGCGCTCAAAAGAGTAAGGGGAAAAGTAGGAGTCTCAACTCACTACCTACACAGACCTTTAAAGGTGCGAGACGTTCAGGCATCAAATAGGGATGCAATGCCCGAAATAACTGCTTGGTGAGGACTTCAACCCCTTGATTGAATATAAGGAGCGCACTCCTGACCATCCTCATAACTGTTTATATGTCCCGACGCTTGGAGAAATCTAAGCAAGGCAGGGAACTCAAGGTCATAAACAAACTGAGGAATCAGGGAGTAGAGAGTAACGGCGATAGCCACCCCCAGTTTCAGGATTCATAACCCGTCAGATTGAAGCGGGGAACGGAAGGCGTGAGGGAAAACCTATTCCCAAAAATCCGACCACTGCCAACCATCCATGACTAGGGAAACCGAATGTCTGGCTTGAACCATCGTAATCTGTGAGTAGCGAAATAGGTTGAAACGCTGCGCTCAAAAGAGTAAGGGGAAAAGTAGGAGGCTCTCTATACTACCTACACAGACCTTTAAAGGGTACCCCGGTGGAAAGGACAAGTCTAAAGATGGAATGCCCGTATAAACGGAACGTTTAAACCCCTTTTAGGCTCTCAGCAGGAGGTATCTGCGGAGTAGTGAAAAGTGTAAGCGTATACCTTCAAGGGGAAAGGATGTGACTGAAAGCCAATGCCTAACTGTAATGGTTAGGATATGCCCACTAGTCACGGTGTGGATATAGAGACCGCGACAAGTAAGAGTTTGATGACGAAAGCGAGTTTAAAGACTACGTGTTGTATTTAGCTCCCAAAGTTGAGGTTACAAAGCGGGGGGTTGTAGCCCTGTTCCTACTGACAATAGGGTATCTACATCAGGAGCCGTGTGCAGGGAAACTCGCAAGCACGGTTTGGAATTGGAGTTGGGCAAGGTGACTTCTCTTTCGACCATAACACAACTCCCCTCTTTTTTTTCGCTCAGTCTTGACCTTGAGTCTCTCTGCCTTATCTGGTTCTCGAAGCCAGATGTTGAGACACATAGATAGTTATGGGATGGTCTGGGGTGCGAATCCCTTATATTCCACCAAGGGGTGGAAGTCCCACTAGGAGGTTATTTCAGCCATTGCAGCCCTATTTGAATCCTAAACGTTTCGCACGTTATATATATTTCTATACCAAACGTCGGGACATATAAAAAGTTATAGGGATGGTCAGAAGCGAGCTTCTTGTATTCAGTCAGGGGGCTGAAGTTTTCACCAGGTAGTTATTTCAGGCATCTCAGCCTTATTTCCTACCTGAACGTCTCGCACTAATGGATAAATTATAACAGCCAGGTACTTTGAGAAAAATCTTCATTGTTCATCGGTTGACTGAGGGAATGTTCGGGACGAGGCACTAAATGAGGTGGCGATCGCTTCGTGGGTTTCTGTGCTAGTTTAGACGTAGATGATTCTAGTTTTAACTGTTCGATATGTTGTAAAAGTTTAGTATTCGTTTCCGACAGATGTAGTGCTGTTAATTCTGCCTGTTCTAGCTTTTCCTTTAAGGCCGCCGCCGCTTCAGTCTCCTGTTTAAGTTGGGCTATTAATTTATTTTTTTCCTCTAATTCTTGTTGTAGTTTATTTATTGTAGTGGCTAATTGCCTATGGCTGGCTTGAGCGTTTTTAACAGTTAATTGAAGGGCAGAAATCTCTTTTTTTAAAGTCTGCTCAGTTTCCTGGGACTGCTGTAAGTGGGATTCAAGCCAGGCTACTTGAGCTTCTAACTCCATCTGCGCCTCTAATTCGGCGTGGGTGGGGGTTGGACGGCTAGAGGAGGTATTGTCCCTTGGGGATGTGCTTGTATTAATTTGATGATCAGTATCAGCAGATTCTGGGGGGGGACTACCCGCCTTTTCTGCTTCCTGTTTGACCATATCGGCTAGACTTTTCTTAACCATCATCTCCTCCCTTGGAACTGTGTGTCCCGTCGCCTGATGGGCGGCTGATACAACTTCATTAAGCATACAGCGATCGCGAGGGGAAAAATAGATCCGTTTGGGGGGTTGCAATTTTCGGGTGAGTTATGTTAATGTAATAAACTGTTCGGACGCATAGCTCAGTTGGTTAGAGTACCACGTTGACATCGTGGGGGTCGCTGGTTCGAGTCCAGTTGTGTCCACTATTAACTGACCGTTATCATAACTGCAATAACCGTGATTCAATTAACTCGATAGTCCTACCTAATTACTCAGATATTACTCACAATCTAGTCCTAGCACAGGAAAATAATTCTGTCAATAGGATGATTACTCAGTCAACAAGCACCACTTAATCAATCTGTCAAATACCCATATCACCCCCTAAACCCGACAAGTGATAGGGTAGTTCCCTTGTGATACCCGTCAATGGCAAGCCTATCGGTTCGTACCTCACCCTTGACCGCTATCACATCGGTCACTTCCCCAATAGTGCTTATTCCGGTTATGGGGGGAGGGTATGTTTCAAAGCCAACACGATAGCCGTAGGTAGCCGTAGGGGGGAACCCGCTAAGTAATCAATGTATAGCACCAGACAGCAAAGTTAGGACGTATAATGGAGAGGACGAGATGACTAAGAAGACCCAAAATGCCAGCCCCCTACAGTTACGACCTTAGACAAAAAGTTATCAATGCAATTGAACTAGACGGTATGTCCAAAACCAAAGCCAGTTAAGTTTTCCATGTCAGCCGGAACACCATCAATCTCTGGCTGCAAAGAAAAGAACACACCGGCGACTTCCTCCCTAAACCTAATCGCCCACCTGGTCATAGCCACCAAATTACCGACTGGCACAAATTCAAGGCTTTTGCCCAAGAGCATGACCACAAAACCTCCGCTCAAATGGCTGAACTTTGGGATGACGACATCTCTCCTCGCACCATATCCAGAGCCTTGAAGAAAATTGGCTTCACCAGAAAAAAAACTTACGGCTACCAAGAACGTGATCAGCAACAGCGAGAGGAGTTTATTGCTCAGATTGAACATATGGAGCCACAAGAAGTGGTCTACCTCGATGAAGCCGGCATGAATAGTCAGGACTCGGATTACCCTTATGGTTACTGCGAGGAAGGAAAACGCTTCGATGCCCTCAAATCAGGGAAGAGGCAGGGCAGGGTGAGCTATATGGCCGCATGGTGTTATCAACAACTCTTAGGTGCGAGACGTTTAGGAGTCAAATAAGGCTGCAATGCCTGAAATGACCTCCTAGTGGGACTTACACCCCTTGGTGGAATATAAGGGATTCGCACCCCTGACCATCCCATAACTGTTTATATGTCCCAACGCTTGGAGAAACCTAAGCAAGGCAGGGAACTCAAGGTCATAAACCAACTGAGAAATTAGGGCGTTGAGAGTAACGGCGATAGCCACCCCCAATTTCAGGAATCACAACCCGTCAGATTGAAGCGGGGAACGGAAGGCGTGAGGTAGAACCCACTACCAAGATGCGACCACTGCCAACCATCCATGATTAGGGAAACCGAATGTCCGGCTTGAACCATCGTCATTAAGAAGTAGCGAAATAGGTTGATACGCTGCACTCAAAAGAGTAAGGGGAAAAGTAGGGGTTTCTAAGTACTACCTACACAGACCTTTTAAAGTACCCCGGTGGAGAGGACAAATCTAAAGATGGAATGCCCATATAAACGGAACGTTTTAACCCCTCTTGGGCTCTGACAATCTGGTCGAGAAAGTCAGTAGTAAAAAGTGTAAGCGCAAGCCCATTAGGGAGGGAGATGTGACCAGAAGCCAATGCCCGACATTAATAGTAGGGATATGCTAACAGGTCACGGTTTGATTGTAAGAAATAGAGTCTAGTAGGTGTACAAATGGCGATAGCGAGTTTAAAGAAAGGGTTTGGGAAACCAAAACTAATCAAGACTACGAACAACGCATGGAAGGCCATCCCATGGACCAAGGTTCAACGGAAAGTTTTCAAGCTCCAAAAGAGTATATTTCAAGCGGCTAAATCGGGACAGGATGCCAAGGTAAGAAGGTTACAACGTCTATTGGTGAAATCATACTATGCCCGACTCTTAGCGGTGCGACTGTAGGGGCGGGTTCCACGGTCAGCCATGCTTCCCAACAGTCAGCTTAATAAACCCGCCCCCCAAGCGGGTCAAGGAAAGAAAACAGCCGGAGTGGACGGAATGATAGCAATATCCCCCAAACAAAGGTTTGGACTAGCCGAGAGAATCAAAGGAAACCTCAAAGCAAAAACACTCAGGAAAGTATGGATACCAAAACCTGGAAGGGATGAAAAACGCCCACTAGGCATTCCTACAATCCAAGATAGAGCAAGGCAAGCCTTGGTGAAGTCGGCACTCGAACCCGAATGGGAATCGAGATTTGAAGGCACAAGCTATGGGTTCAGACCAGGCAGGTCAGCCCAAGATGCAATAGGCAGGATTTACGCTGCCATTAATAAAGGACAATACTATGTTCTTGATGCGGATATAGCGAAATGTTTCGACCGAATAAACCATGATTACCTACTGTCCAAAATTCATTGTCCAAGCCGCCTAAAAAGAGACCTGAAACAATGGCTCAAAGCAGGTGTGCTAGACAACGGTGTATTCGAGGATACAGAAGCAGGGACACCTCAAGGAGGGGTAATAAGTCCAATACTCGCCAACATCGCACTGTTGGGAATGGAAAGGCTAGTTAAAGAAATGTATCCTAACAAAGGAACGGCCCCACAGGTCAATCTGATAAGATACGCTGATGATTTTGTGGTCATCTCAAAAGACCTAGGAATTATTGAACAGTGCCAAACTGCAATCACCGAATGGTTAAAACCTGTAGGCTTAGAAATAAAACCTGAAAAGACTCGAATCTGCCACACGCTCAAATCTATTGAGTATGATGGTAAAACAGAAAAACCAGGGTTCGACTTTCTAGGAGTCAATATCAGGCAACATCCAGTAGGAAAATATAAATCTGGGAAAACAGGCGGGGCAGCAAGCAGATTAATCGGACATAAAACCCACATAAAACCCAGCCATAAAGCAGTTAAAGCCCATACAGAAGTGATTAAAGGTGTAATCAAACAACATAGAACAGCACCTCAGTCAGCCCTGATAAACAAACTAAACCCGATAATACGGGGATGGTCAAACTACTACTCAGGAGCAGTTTCATCTGGAACATTCAAGAAACTGGATAACATAATCTGGTTAATGTTACGGGCATGGACAGCATCAAGATGCAAAGGGGTGAACTACGAAAAGCTGAGGAACTATTTCAGACATGGAACGGTTAAACTTAGCAATGGGAATGAAAGACAGGAATCTTGGTTATTCCAGACCAAAGAAGGACTCCAATTATGGAAACATAACTGGACCCCAATTGTCAGACACACCTTAATACGCCCCGACGCAACACCATACGACGGAAATTGGACTTACTGGGCAACCAGGAGAGGACAAGCAATCGATACGCCAATAAGGGTAGCTAAACTACTCAAGAAACAAAAAGGTAGGTGTACCTGGTGTGGACAGTATTTCGCATCAACAGACCTAGTTGAAGTAGACCACATTGTACCTCGAAGCCAAGGCGGAAAGGATGAATACAAAAACCTTCAGCTATTACACCGCCACACCCGCGATGATAAAACGGCACTTGACAAAATAGAGCCAACGCCGTATCCTTAGCAAATGGAACAATCAGACTAGGAGCCGTATGAGGTGAAAGTATCAAGTACGGTTTTGAATGGGAGGGGTAGACCGTGAGGTCTATCTCGACCCCTAATCTCCCTTTACCTTTGAGGGTTGTTGTAATCGGACAGTGTTTGAGTTGTGGTTGGAGTTTATCTTAATTCCAACATTGAAGCCAGGTCAGACTCTAGTATTGGACAATGCAACGTTTCATAAAGGGGGGCGGATTGCTGAACTGGTGGAGGCAGCTCGTTATGGTCGAAAGGGAAGTCGCCTTCCCCAACTCCAATTCAAAACCGTGCTTGATACTTTCACATCACACGGCTCCTGATGTGGATACCCCTTTTGACATCGGGAACAGGGTAACAACTTCCTGCTTTGTGACTTCAACTTTTAGAGCTAAATACAACATCGTAGTCTTTAAACTCGCTTTCGTCGTAAACACTCCTAATTGTCGCAGTCTCTATATCCACACCGTGACTAGTGGGCATATCCTAACCATTACAGTTAGGCATCGGCTTTCAGTCACATCCTTTCCCCTTAAAGGTATACGCTTACACTTTCACTACTGTGCAGGTACATCCTGCCACTTGAGAGCCTAAAAGGGGGTTTAAACGTTCCGTTTATACGGGCATTCCATCTTTAGATTTGTCCTATCCACCGGGGTACTTTTAAAAGTCTGTGTAGGTGATGTCATGATTACCCTACTTTTCCCCTTGCTCTTTTGAACGCAGCGTATCAACCTGTTTCGCTGCTGAATAATTACGATGGTTCAAGCCGGACATTCGGTTTCCCTAATCATGGATGGTTGGCAGTGGTCGCATTTGGTAGTAGGTTCTACTTCACGCCTTCCGTTCCCCGCTTCAATCCTGGGGTTATGATTCCCAAAACTGGGGGTGGCTATCGCCGTTACTCTCAACGCAATTGTTAAGGAATCATTAATATTTCCAGTTTGGCGTTTTGACCTTGAGTTCCCTGCCTTGTTTTGTATATTTCTATACCAAACGTTGGGACATATAAACAGTTATGGGATGGTCAGGGTACGAGTCCCTTATATTTCACCAAGGGGTGAAAGTCCCACTCGGAGGTTATTTCAGGCATTGCAGCCTTATTTGACTCCTAAACGTCTCGCACCATGCCGTTTACTCTATCTTCCGCCTTATTCGCCAGACCTCAACAAGATAGAGAAATGTTGGTCGTGGTTGAAAGCCCGCATTCGCCATTGCACGTGAGCAGTTTGATTCTCTCCATGATGCCATGGATTATGTTCTCAAGGCTGCGTCCTAACCGTATTGACTAGTGCTATAACACCATGCCGCAATCATGCTCATCCTGCCCTGCCTCTTCCCGGATTTGAGGGCATCGAAGCGTTGTCCTTCCTCGCAGTAACCATAAGGATAATCCGAGTCTTGACTATTCATGCCAGCTTCATCGAGGTAAACCAACTCTTCCGGCTCCATCTTTTCAATATGAGCAATAAACTCCTCTCGCTGTTGCTCATCACGTTCTTGGTAGCCGTAAGTTTTTTTTCTGGTGAAGCCAATTTTCTTCAAGGCTCTGGATATGGTGCGAGGAGAGATGTCGTCATCCCAAAGTTGAGCCATCTGAGCGGAGGTTTTGTCGCCATGCTCTTAGGCAAAAGCCTTGAATTTGTGCCAGTCGGTAATTTAGTGGCTATGACCAGGTGGGCGATTAAGTTTAGGGAGGAAGTCGCCGGTGTGTTCTTTTCTTTGCAGCCAGAGATTGATGGTGTTCCTGCTGACATGGAAAACTTGACTGGCTTCGGTTTTGGGTATACCGTCTAGTTCAATTGCATTAATAACTTTTTGTCTAAGGTCGTAACTGTAGGGGGCTGGCCTTTTGGGTCTTCTGTAGATATCCTTGCCATTATACGTCCTAACTTTTCTGTCTTGTGCTATACAATTCCAAGACAACGGTAAACGCTTCGTGTTAATATGCAACTCGGTTAGATTCGTAAGCAGTTAGATTCAGAGATGTACATGATGTCCAATGGCAAGTCTCTCTTCTACTGATCACCCTAGATAGGCCATTAGGCTGTTGAAAAGGATTTAACCTGGAATTCTCTTATAGCTGCCTAAGTGTGAAATCCAAACGCATGAGTCCGACTACGGGGTTTTTATGGGGATGTGTGTTTACCTTAATGGTAGCCATGCTACTCCTATTCGCATGGTTATTTTTGAGTAACCAATCGTCTTTAGGAAAGGATGAACCATCACCCCCAAGTTTCCCATCTGGAATTCTCCCGCCACCGCCTAATGTGTCGGAGTCAACATTAGGGACGTTTCCCAATGGGCAGATTCCGATCCCCACCTTTCCTTTACCTCCCCCACCTAGTTCCTCTGATTCCTCAAGTTCTGGGTCTCATGTACTTCGAGAATGGGAAAGACAACAAACGACTAATCAACAAATCACTACTCAACTGGAACGACATCGGGTTCAGATTGACCAACTAACGAGTCAACTGGAGCGACATCGGGTTCAAATTGAAACTCTTACAACTCAGCTTGAACAGCAGCGAATGCAAAATGAACGCCTGACTATGCAACTGCAAGAACAGGAGCGTCGGGTTAGTAATTTGACTCTGGATCAAAACCGCTTGTCTCAAGGCAATTCTGGCTCCAATGGATTGCCAACTGCTATGCTATGGTTTCTGGTGGGGGTGATTCTGGCTGTGGTCTTGGGTGGTAGTATTTTTGCGATCGCTTTAGTGGTGATGGTGACTCAATCTAATCGTCGGTCTGAGTTGAAACGTTATTCAATTCAACCTATTGATATCTGGCCTTATCGGATTGAGGAAGAACCTGCTGACTTTTTGCCCCCTAATATGCGATCGCGTCGTTCTCGTTAACATCCTATAGCTAGATCGCGATCGCCTCTATTTCTGGGTGCAAGAGTTTGACGGGCCCTACTCCTCAACTTGCCAAATATCCGTCATCTGATTTTCATCGACAATCCGTTTCGGACGCAAAATCAGAACTACCCGGCCTAGCAGAGGCGCTTCTGGTTTTTCCTCAAACCACTGCAATTCTAGTTGACCCTCAACCTCCACTAGAAAATAACTGTCTGCTTGCCATGTCCTGGCGGCGCGATCAATGACTGCAACTACTTCCTCAACCTGACAACCAGGAAGAGGAGTAGGAAGCTGATCGCTTGGGCATAAAATCACCACCGGGTCCTCAGAATTTCGGACTACCTGCCAACCTGGTAAAGCCAGACTCGCACCTGAGCCCGTAAATTTGATCATTCCAAAAGGTTCGATCGCTTCACACAGAGGAACAGCTTGCAAATCCTCCCTGTTCAGGGGTAACCTCCCCACCACAGGCATAATACAAGGAAGTTCCTCAGATTCCTCTAAACGATAAACTGGCAGGCGAGGGGCAGTTTTGAGAGAGGAAACCGTAAAATCAGTTAAAAGCTGTTCTAGCTCGCTTCTAGCCGCTGCAGATTTAACAAATTTTAGACCCTTAGCAATCAGGCGCGATCGCTCCTGAATATCCTTTTGTTGGCGAGCCAATTTCGCGAAATAATAGGCCACCATATCCCCCGCATCAGTAGAAAATCCTGACTCGATACCCCGCAGCAGGGAAAAATCTTTCAGCGCTCTAGCGATATTTCTAGCCTCATCAGCATCTAAATTGTACTCCAGAATCAACGCCGCCGCCGCCACCCGCAGGGGTTGGGTGAGGATGCGAAGTTCATAAAGGATATCGCTGCCTTTTTGCCAAAAATGCGATCGCACCTTCTCGGAGGTTTCCCCCTTAACCATGGACTGGTAAACCTGGGAAGCCACAATTACCTGATTTTGTTGCACAGGTTCAAAACCAGTATCCTCAAAAATCTCGCCAGAATTTTTACCGCACTTTTGCAGAGTAGCACAAGCCTGACCCCACTCGACCCAACTGCCTTCTTTGCGTCTAAGTTGCCCCGTCAAGGCTTGTTGGTCTACATTACTTTCGACCACTGGGGGTGTAAATTTCGGATTCGGGGATGTTTCAGTCATATTGGACAGTAGTATATAGAAAATCTACGGACGAGGTGACGATTAGCTGTATTCCCCAACCCCAAAACTAGATCCGCCATGGGGTCGAAGCGTCACCATAGGAGTTCAGAGTGCTTTTTTTCGCAGGAATAGCAGTAGGGATTCGGTGATTTCTTGGGGCCAATGGTCTTGGGGATAATGTCCAGCCTTATCTAGTTTAACCAATATTGCCCCTCCCCTCTTCAAGGGCAAAACTTTCCGCCATAGACAGATCTAGCCAAGGGTCAGCAGTCCCCCAGATCATCTCTATGGTATGCAACCATTTGGGGAAGCCTGAGACAATTTCTTCCATAGACCAATTCAATTGTAGGTTCTTAATGGTTGCCATGAGCGCCCGCCCCGTAGAGGAGGACTTGAGAAACGGACGGCGATAGACATCTCGCTCCTTATCTTCAATCACATAACCGCTTCCCCCCTCCAGAGTGCGATCGACTAATAACGGGTCTTGAGTCATCCTAATATACCCATAAAAGGCAATGCCATCTGTTTGATTTTCCAGGGTAATTTTGCCCTCACCTGAGACGGGGGTATTTAATATTAACAGCCGTTCAATTTTTTCTGGGTGTCGCAGGGCATATTGTAAACCCACCGAACCCAAGAAACCTTGAACCACCAAATAAAACTTAGTTAATTGGAGAGCATTTAAAAACTCTGGCGGGGATTGAATATACGCATCTGGAGTATAGGGAAAATCTCGTGGTTGTCTTGTTGTCTGGTTTCTCAGAATATCCAGAACCCAGCCAGTCGGGTGCGATCGCACTTGTATCCTTTCTCGCCTACTTCCTCCATAATTACAGTCCAACTGTAACGCGTGAGAAATTAACCCATGTAAAAATAATATAGGCGGTTTATCGATAACTTCCCGATTAATTTCCCGATAAAACCAGTCGAATTTTCCCGCTTTAATTGTATCCGTTGCGATCGCCACTTGTAAAAACTTGATAAATTTGCTTAATTTCCAGTGAGAAAGCCGGAGGCAGAATCCACAATTAACAACTATTAATTATCAGACCCTACCCCCTGACTTTCAACGTTGAAGCCAATGGACAGCCAGAATTAGAAATTCATCTCAGCCGCTTGGACTTTTTCCACTTGTTTTTTCTTGAGAACTAACAGAATCTGAGTTAGCATCACCAGGGCAAAAAATGCCAGTAGACCTTGAATCCGAGTCGAACTTTGGAGTACGATTTCAGTATCATCTTGACCAAAGCCACCCACATTAGGATTATTGGTTAATGAATCACCAGCCGCCACAGGTTGACCCTCAGAAACAATCAACTCAGGACCAGGAGGCACAGTTTCCACCACAGAATCGCCCTCAGCAGTAGTGATAGTGACCTGGTAGCCAACATACTCTTCCTGAGTAATTTCGGTGATAGTTCCACCCACAGAGGCTTTATAAACCGTGTTATTGCTGGCATTACCGGCCGGGTACAGTTGACCGCGACCCCGGTTTCCGCCAGCGTAGATGGCATATTTACCAAAGTGGATAGACTTATCAGTAGCTGGGTCTGGAGACAGAACCGGGAAGACAATTTCTTGGTATTGATCGCCAGGAATTGGACCAACAATCACCACATTTTCTTGATCAGCACTGTAGGGTTGGAAGTAAAGACCACCGACTTCTTCGGCCATCTCTTCAGGAATGCGATCGGCAGGAGCAATTTTAAAGCCTTCTGGAAGCATCAACACCGCTCCCACATTCAGAGCGCCTTTGCTACCATCACCCAACACCTGCTGTAAATTAGTATCATAGGGGATTTTCACCACAGCCTTAAACACAGTATCAGGTAAGACAGACTGGGGAACCTCTACTTCTGTAGGTTTAGCAGCCAAGTGGCAGTTAGCACAAACAATACGGCCTGTAGCTTCTCTAGGAGTTTCTGGGGCAGTTTCCTGAGCCCAGAAAGGATAAGCCGCAGCACTTTGGGGTAATACCAAATCCCCGGCTAGGAACAGCCCTGCGGTTGCCACTGCAACTAATAACACCCGCAAAGTTGCCCCAATGCCACGACGCAGAATTGCGAATCGGTCAGTGTTTGACATCGGAATGTTCTATCTCTCTCAAAATGTAAATTATCATTAGATCACAGATTGGGGATAGATATTATCCATCCCCCCCTGAGTCTCAATTAAGCCCACCAGGGAGCTTCATTGGTGCGGAAATCAGTTTCAGTCCAGGGAATGAAACTTACTTTGTCGTCCACAACTTCGGTGTGAACCAGCGCCAAGGACAGGGGAGCCGGACCACGCACTACCTTACCAGTAGCATCATACTGGGAACCGTGACAGGGACAGATAAATTTATTCTCGCTGCTGTTCCAGGGAACCACACAACCTAGGTGAGTACAGACCGCATTCAAGCCATATTCAGCCAGGTTGCCATCATTTTCAATCACTAGGTAGGTAGGATCACCTTTGAGACCTTGAGCCAAGACGCGATCGCCTACATTATGAGTAGCCACAAATTGGCTGGCTACCACATCATTACCCAAAGCATCTTTGGCGATCACACCGCCACCTGCTCCCCCAGTTGAAGGAGGAATAAAATATTTGACGAAGGGATACAGCGCACCTAGGGCCACCCCGGTTGCTGAACCAAAGGTCAGCAGATTCATAAATTGGCGACGTCCCATACTCGGAACATCAGAGTTAGCAGAAATTTGAGTCATGATCGATGCAGTTTGTCTGTGTTATGTTACTTGATCTTTACAAGTGCGAGACGTTCAGGCATGAAATAGGGTTGCAATACCCGAAATAACCGCTTGGTGAGGATTTCAACCCCTTGGTTGAATATAAGGAGCGCACTCCTGACCATCCTCATAACTGTTTATATGTCCCAAAGCGAAAGCAAGGCAGGGAACTCAAGGTCAATCCCACAAAGAAAATCGCAATACTCAATTATACAACATGGAGGATTAAAACCACTTGGGCGATTGTGGGAAAGAGTAACGGCGATAGCCACCCCCAGTTTCAGGATACACAACCCGTCAGATTGAAGCGGGGAACGGAAGGCGTGAGGGAAACCTATTCCCAATAATCCGACCACTGCCAACCATCCATGACTAAGGAAATCTGAATGTTCCGACTTGAACCATCGTAAATAATAAGCAGCGAAATAGGTTGATACGCTGCGCTCAAAAGAGCAAAGGGAAAAGTAGGAGTATTTGTAAGCTACCTACACAGACCTTTAAAAGTACCTCGGTGGAAAGGACAAGTCTAAAGATGGAATGCCCATATAAACGGAACGTTATAAACCCTTTTAGGCTCTGATAATCTGGTCGAGAGAGTCAGTAGTGAAAAAGTGTAAGCGTATGCCTATTAGGGGGTGAGATGTGACCAGAAGCCAACGCCCGGCTGTAATGGACGGGATATGCTAACGGGTCACGGTTTGATTGCAAGGATAGAGTCGAGTAGGAGTCAAAATGACGAAATCGAGAGAAGGTAAAGGCTTCGATAAACGGAGACCTACTAAGACTACGAATGGATGGAGAAGTATCAACTGGGCTAAGGTTCAGCGATACGTCTTTAAGCTCCAAAAGAGGATATTTCAAGCAGCTAAATCGGGACAGGACGCAAAGGCAAGAAGGTGGCAACGTCTATTGGTGAAGTCATATTATGCCCGACTCTTAGCAGTGCGGCTGTAGGGGCGGGTTCCACGGTCAGCCATGCTTCCCAACAGTCAGCTTAATAAACCCGCCCCCCAAGCGGGTCAAGGCAAGAAAACGGCTGGAGTCGATGGAGTAAGAGTAATCTCTCCAAGACAAAGGTTTGAGCTTGTTAAGAACATTAAGGGAAACCTCAAAGCAAAACCACTGCGACGGGTGTGGATTCCAAAACCCGGAATGGATGAAAAAAGCTGGAATAGGAATACCCACAATCCAGGATAGAGCTAGGCAAGCCTTGGTTAAATCGGCACTCGAACCTGAATGGGAATCGAGATTTGAAAGCAACAGCTATGGGTTCCGACCCGGACGGTCAGCCCATGATGCAATATCCAGAATCTTTCAAAGTATAAACAAAGGAGGTTATTACATACTGGATGCAGGTGCGAGACGTTCGGGTATGAAATAGGGCTGAAATGCCCGAAATAACTATCCGGTGAGGATTCCAGCTCCGAATCTGGATATAAGGAGACCTCTCCTGAGCATCCTCATAACTGATTATATGTCCCGACGCTTAGGTAACTAAGCAAGGCAGGGAACTCAAGGTCATAAACGAACTGAGAAATCAGGGAGTAGAGAGTAACGGCGATAGCCACCCCAGTTTTGGAAATCATAACTCCAGGATAGAAGCGGGGAACGGAAGGCGTGAGGTAGAACCTACTACCAAGACGCGACCACTGCCAACCATCTATGATTAGGAAGACCGAATGTCCGACTTGAACCATCGTAAAGCACGAGCAGCGAAATAGGTTGACACGCTGCGCCCAAAAGGGCAAGGGGAAAAGTGGGGGATTCTGCATTCTACCCACACAGACCTTTAGAAGTACCCCGGTCGATAGGACAAATCTAACGATGGAATGCCCATATAATCGGAACGTTGTAACCCCTCTAATGCTCTGCCCATAAACAAGTGAGTAATGCAATTCACAAGGCACTAGTGAAAAATGTAAGCGCATGCTTAGAGGGCTAAGGATGTGACCAGAAGCTAAAGCCCAATTGTCATGGTTGGGATATGCCCAATTGTCACGGTGTGGATATAGATACTGCGGTCAGTAAGAGTATAATGGCGAGGACGAGTTGAAAGACTACGTGCTGCATATAGCTCTGAACATCGAAGTAAAAAGCAGGTCTGTTGATTCTGCTCCTTTGACAAAACAGGGTATCCACACCAGGAGCCGTATGAAGGGAAACTTTCACGTATGGTTCTGAATGGGAGGGGATGGTGGTGACTCCATTCTCGACCCCTAACATATAGCGAAATGCTCTTACCGTGAACCATGAATACCTACTTTCCAAAATTCATTGTCCAAGCAGTCTAAAGAGAGACCTGAAACAATGGCTCAAAGCAGGCGTGCTAGATAACGGCGTTTTCGATGATACAGAAACAGGGACACCCCAGGGAGGGGTAATAAGTCCAATACTCGCCAACATCGCACTGTTGGGAATGGTTAGGTTCATAGAAACAATGTATCCTAAAAAGAGAAACGTGGTTCAAGCCACAACAATCAGATACGCCGATGATTTTGTAGTAATATCCCCATCACTTGAAATCATTGAACAGTGCAAAACTGCTATTTCCAAATGGTTAAAACCTGTTGGACTAGAAATAAAACCTGAAAAGACTCGAATCTGTCACACGCTCAAACGTATTGAGTATGATGGAAAAACAGAGGAACCAGGGTTCGACTTTCTAGGATTTAATATCAGGCAATACCCGGTAGGAAAATATAAATCTGGGAAACATGGGGGAAGAAGAAAATGAGGCTTCTTATTTAATAAAACCCCCCACAAAATGTTAGGATTAAAAACTAACATAAAACCCAGCAAAAAAGCAGTTAAAGTCCATACAGAAGCGATTAAAGGTGTAATAAAACAAATTAAAACAGCACCTCAATCAGCCCTGATTAGCAAGCTAAACCCGATTATTCGAGGATGGTCAAACTACTATTCAGCGGTAGTCTCATCAGAGACCTTCAATAAACTAGACCATATAGTCTGGTTAATGTTAAGGGCATGGACAGTATCAAGATGCGGAAAGGCAAGTTACAAGAAGCGAAGAAACTATTTCAGTCATGGAACGGTTAGACTTAGTAATGGGAAAGAAAGACATGAATCTTGGTTGTTCCAGACTAAGGATGGATTAACACTATGGAAACATAGTTACACGCCGACTGTCAGACACACCATTATACGCCCCG
Organism: Limnospira platensis NIES-39; assembly: GCF_026000695.1. GTDB lineage: Bacteria > Cyanobacteriota > Cyanobacteriia > Cyanobacteriales > Microcoleaceae > Limnospira > Limnospira platensis. The sequence continues at coordinate 4,612,746 of NZ_AP026945.1, read as the reverse complement.
ATGCAACACCATACGACGGAAACTGGACTTACTGGGCAACCAGAAAAGGACAAGCAATCGACACGCCCAACAGGGTAGCAAAACTACTCAAAAAACAAAAAGGTAGATGTACCTGGTGTGGACAGTATTTCGCACCATCGGAATTAGTAGAAGTAGACCACATTGTACCTCGAAGCCAAGGCGGAAAGGATGAATACAAAAATCTTCAGCTACTACATCGCCACACCCGCGATGATAAAACGGCGCTTGATAACGCTAAAGCTGTATCCCTCACAATGGAGCAATCAGACTAGGAGCCGTGTGAGGCGAAAGTCTCACGCACGGTTTTGTATGGGAGGGGGAGATGGCGACATCTCTCTCGACCCCTACTAGGCGGGGTCAAATTTAATCTGTAGGGACTATGGTTGTTTCCCAGTCCTTACAGACCCTTGGAGCCTGCACCGCAGGAAAGCCATTTCATCTACCCCTACAGGACTGACATCCATTCATTAAAGCATTATTAAGGCATTATTACATTTTTTAACGGGCTGTTTTGACACTCCCCGCTCTAAAGAGACGGGGATTCTTGGTTCGCGCGACTCGCCATTAGACCGCAGGTTCGCACCAACAGCCCAAGAGGGCCAATCTCCCCAAGCGTAATTTCCGGCGTGCCCCGCCGTAGCTAGTCCGCGTTTTAGGATATTCACTGCCGCATTGTGCGAGACGTTTAGGAGTTAAATAGGGCTGCAATGCCTGAAATAGCCTCCTAGTGGGACTTCTACTCCTTGGTTGAATATAAGGAGTGCGCCCTGACCATCCGATAACTATCTATGTGTCTCAACATCTGGAGACCCCCAGATAAGGCAGAGAGACTCAAGGTCAAGACAGAAAGCTAGAACGATGGAGTTGTGACCCACCTAGTATAGCAGAAAGTTGAGAGTAACGGCGATAGCCACCCCCAGTTTCAGGATTCACAATTCTGGGATTGAAGCGGGGAACGGAAGGCTCCGAGGTGTAACCTAACACCAGAATCGAGACCACTGCCAACCATCGATGATTAGGGAAACCGAATGTCCGGCTTGAACCATCGTAAAGTGTGAGTAGCGAAAACAGGTTGATACGCTGCGATCAAAGAGTAAGGGGAAAAGTGGAAAGTAATGATATTACCCAGAAGTAACGAAAGTTATGCACAGACCTTTAAAGTACCCCGGTGGACAGGACAAATCTAAAGATGGAATGCCCGCATAGATGGAACGTTTAAACCCCTCATTGGCTCTGCTAATAAACAAGTGAGCAATATTACTCACAAGTAGTAGTGAAAAGTGTAAGCGTATGCCTTTAAGGGGAAAGGATGTGACTGAAAGCTAATGCCTAATTGTAATGGTTAGGATATGCCCACTAGTCACGGTGTGGATATAGATACTGCGATAAAGTAGGGGCTTAATAGCGAAAGCGAGTTTAAAGACTACGCATGCAAATAGCTTTGAAAGTTGAAGTACAAAAGCAAGGGGTAGTAACCTTGTTCCCAATGACAAAAGGGGTATCCACATCAGGAGCCGTATGAGGTGAAAGTCTCAAGTACGGTTTGGAATTGGAGTTGGGGAAGGTGACTTCCCTTTCGACCATAACAACATCGCGCGCGGCTAGATATCCACAGTGCGAACAAATATGTGTTCTTTCTGATAGGGTTTTCTTCACCACTTGACCGCAGTTTGAGCATTCTTGGCTGGTATAGTGAGCTGGCACAGCTACCGTGACCTTGCCATATTTAACGCCAAAATACTCTAGCCAACCGCGAAAAGTAGACCAACCCGCATCATAAATAGATTTAGCTAGTTTTCGATTTCTTACCAGCCCTTTGACAATGAAGCTCACCCCACCCGCCCAAGGCAGGTGGGGGTGTCGGTGCTAACCTCGAACTGTGCTAGTCCACAGGTCACACAAACAAGCCCAGCTTCTAGGCGATCGCCCTCGAACGTTGGATCGAGGGCTCCTCACTGTCCTTTCGGCGAGTGAGCTGAAGAATGCCTCGTGCAGCAATATTGAGCGCCCCATTGAGGTCTGCATTGTATCGCTTGCCCGAGGAAAATTTAGCCAGAGCATAGTTGTTGGAGTCTCGCCCTTTCGACTCCACTACCGTCATAAGCCAACTTTTAGGTGGAGCTACGACATCAATGACCTTACCGCCTATCTCTTGCCACTTCATCTCAGTCAAATCTCGAATCATACCTTTAAGCCATCCATGAAAGCGTTGGCGAAGGTTAGAGCGCTTGCGCCCCCCCTTAGCTTTCCATCCTTTCAGGTTCTCAAAGACAATAGCATCGGCATTGAACTGTTGGGCAATCTGCACGATACGCTTCGAGACAATTTGCCCAATTTGACGGTTGATATTACGGCATTTGCGGTAGGTATGAGAGCAGAAGCCTTTCTGGAGACTTCCACCTAGCCCCATCGTCTTACTAGCTCGTTTAGATACCGATTTCAGCCGCTTATCTCGACGGTCGCCGTTCCGCTGGACGCAGGTTCGAGCGGCTGCGGCGACTTCGTCTATGTCTCTGGCTGGGTGAATAAACTCCCGATAGGTTACAGTGCCGTCAAAATTCACGACTGCCACAGTAGCGGTGGTGTTGATACCCAGGTCAACACTTACAACTCGACCCTCTCCCTCCCGTTGAGGTGGATGACACTCAAATGGAACTGAGAGATGACAAGTCCTCTTTTGCTCATTGAAGATAAGGGACGGTGACAGCAGCTTGGTAGGGGTCGAGAGGGAAGTCACCTTCCCAAACTCCCATACAAAACCGTGCTTGATACTTTCACATCACACGGCTCCTGATGTAGATACCCCTTTTGACATCGGGAACAGGGTTACCACCCCCTGCTTTCGTACTTCAACTTATAGAGCTATATGCACACGATAGTCTTTAAACTCGCTTTCGCCATTAAACTCTTGTTGATTGCAGTATCTATATCCACACCGTGACTAGTGGGCATATCCTAACCATTACAATTAGGCCTTAGCTTTCAGTCACATCCCTTCCCCTTAAAGGCTTACGCTTACACTTTTCACTACTGTGCAGGTACATCCTGCCACTTGAGAGCCAATGAGGGGTTTAAACGTTCCATATATGCGGGCATTCCATCTTTAGATTCGTCCTATCCACCGGGGTACTTTAAAGGTCTGTGCACAACGAAACGTTGCTTCTGGGTAGCTGCAACAAACTCCCACTTTTCCCCTTACTCTTTGAGCGCAGCGTATCAACCTGTTTCGCTACTCCGTAGTTACGATGGTTCAAGCCGGACATTCGGTTTCCCTAATCTTGGATGGTTGGCAGTGGTCGAGTTAGAGGTAGGTTCCTCTGTTACGCCTTCCGTTCCCCGCGTCAATCCTAGGATTGTGATTCCTAAGATTGGGGGTGGCTACCGCCGTTACTCTCAACCTTGCTTTATACTCAAGGGGGTCACAACTTCCCTCTTTCTTCCGCTCAGTCTTGACCTTGAGTCTCTCTGCCTTTATCTGGTCTCGCACCCAGATGTTGGAACACATATATAGTTATGGGATTGTCAAGGTTTCTTAACTTTCACATCAAGTCCTTTATATTCCACCAAGGGGTGCAAGTCCCAGCAGGCAGTTATTTCAGGTATTGCAACCCTATTTCATGCCTGAACATCTCGCACGTTGCTGTCCACGGTATGCCGTTCTCGTAGGCTGGTTATGCCAACGTTTGTCCAGACCCCATCGGTTCCGTTAAAGACCTTGATTTCGATGCGGTCATAGCCAGGTCGTTTATAGCAATTACCTCGATACAGGGTCGGATAACAGCCACTGTTGGGATTGAGGACGGGAGGTTTGGCATCCCGACGTTGACGAGTTCCCGATTGCCATTCCCGATATCGGGTCATGTGCTATACGTCCTAACTTTTCTGTCTTGTGCTATATCTGGGTTCCGAACAGAATAAGGGCGGGTTCCGTGAGTTGGCGGGTTTTTACCGGGGCGTTACATAAGAAGGGCGGGTTCCGTAAGTTGCCGGGTTTTTACCGGGGCGTTACATAAGAAGAAGGGCGGGTTCCTTAAGTTGCCGGGTTTTTACCGTAGGTGAGGGCGGGTTCCGTAAGTTGCCGGGTTTTTACCGTAGGTGAGGGCGGGTTCCGTAAGTTGCCGGGTTTTTACCGGGGCGTTATATAAGAAGGGCGGGTTCCGTAAGTTGGCGGGTTTTTACCGGGGTGTTACATAAGAAGGGCGGGTTCCGTAAGTTGGCGGGTTTTTACCGGGGCGGATCTAGCACCCGCCCCTACCAGCCGCCCCTATCATTGGTAGTTATTTAGTCGTGGCGTTGTTGCAATTGTAGACGAATGGCGGCGTGGACGGTGCGAGTAATTGGGTAAAAATAGGCTAATACTAACCCCATTGATAAAAAGGCAATGGGAATGGGACCTACCATCAGGCGAATTGCCCATAATACGGATTCGGGTTGGCTGATTGCTTCTTTGGAACCGGCTGTGGCTAACAGTCCAGCATGGCTGAGAATTTGTCCGACAATAAATAGGGATAGGGCAATTCCTAGTTTTTGTAACATTACCATAAAACTGTAAAAAATGCCTTCCCGTCGCTGTCCGGTGTTGAGTTCATCGAGATCGACAACATCGGGTAAAATTGACCAGGGGACTAGGTGGGCGGTAGCTATTCCAAATCCAGCGATCGCACCTAAACCATACATGGTCAGCATTTGTCCGGGTTGCAGCATAAATAGTCCGACTCCGGCTAACATGGTGAAGGGAATGCCTAAACAATAGACGGTTTTTTTGTCTACTTTTTGGGCGATCGCATTCCAGAAAGCCATACCCAGTAAGGATACCCCTTGCACTAATAATGCCATTTGGGTTAAGTGGCGATCGGCTAGTTGCATATAATCTACTATAAAATAGGGTAGAATAGCAACGGTTACCTGTACTCCCAACCAGGAACATAAATAAATCCCAATGGCATAAAGAAAGGGTTTGTTACTAAAGGCAATGCGAATTTGTTGTAAAAATGGTAATGATGGAGGTCGGGTGATTGCCAATCGTTTAGCTTCTTGTTTAAAGTAGCGTTTACTGGTTCCGAAAACACATATATAGACAGATATCATCGCCATTAATCCCCCCAAACTACCCAATAAAGGATATCGCAATTGGGGAGATTCAAATAATCCAAATAAAACCTGGGCTAACACTAAAGTAAATAGACTTCCGCCAATTTTAAAAGCTGATTGAAAGCTGATTAAACTGGTACGTTCGTCATAGTCTTGGGTAAGTTCAGCCGCCAAAGCACCGAGGGGAAGAAATACGGCGGTAAATGCGGTATAAAATAGGATGGTAATCAAGCCATAATAGCCGAATAGTAGCCAGCCACTAACAGGAGGTACAACCCAATGCAGGAAAAAGCAGATACCCAAAGGAATAGAAGCTACTATCATCCAAGGGTAACGCCTTCCCCAACGAGACTGGGTGCGATCGCTTAACCAACCAATCATCGGATCACTGATAGCATCCCATCCTTTACCAAGTAATAATACACTACCTGCTAAACCTGCATCAAGTCCCGCAATATTAGTCAAGAAAAACAGCAAAAAGAAGACTTGCATACAGCCGGGAATAGCACCGCCAAAATCTCCCATTGCATAGGCGGCTTTAGTGCGAATAGCCAGATGATCACTATGGTAGTCGGTAGCTTGAAAGCGATCGCTGAGTTGAACAAGTGCCGTCTTGGCTTGTTGTCGAGAAAGGCGGATCATAGTTTAGGATTTATCTACAGGTAATTCTCGGATTGATTGATAATAGCATATATACATTGAGTTAGCATTGACTTCAGGAAATCATGTTAATTATTAATTATTAATTATTAATTATTAATTATCTGAAAAGCAAGTCGCGCCGCCCCTATAGTACCCGCCTGATTTCCTAATTCGGCGGTCAAAATTTGTAGCCCTTCCCGAGAAGTGGGTAAAACTCGGCGTTGAATTTCCTCCCAGAGGGTTGGTAAAAATAGATTCGCCGCCGCACTAATACCACCGCCTAAAATGACCGCTTCTGGAGTCAAAACATAAATTAAACTAGCTAAACCCGCCCCTAACCGTCGCCCATATTCTTCCCAATAGGCTAAGGCTTGGGAATCACCTGCGATCGCCTTTTCAGCTAGGTCAGAAGGGTGATCACCCGTTTCTCGGCGGATAGCTTGTACAGAGACATATTGTTCCAGAGAACCCTGATTTCCGCTATTACAAGGGGGTCCATCGGGGTTCAAAGTAATTAATCCCAACTCCCCCGCCGCGCCGCGATGACCCACAAATAACTGACGATTGAGGATAATCGCCCCGCCAACTCCTGTCCCCAGAGTTAACATAATCAGATTATCAAAATTTCGTCCCGCCCCTAACCAGGCTTCCCCCAACCCCGCACAATTAGCATCATTAGCCATGATTACTGGCTTTTGGGTTTTTTCTTCCAGCCAGTCTGCTAAGGGAACATCCCGCCAATTCTCTAGGTTAATGGCTACCTGGGAGATCCGCCCCGTCCCATCTACTGGTCCCGGTAAACCCACCCCGATCGCCGCCCAAGACTCGACAGGGGCTGTTATTTGTGATATAGCGTTTAGTATTGCTGCCAACAAAGCTTCCGGGGTAGCGGGTTGTGGAGTTGCCACCGTCAGGGATTGGTTACAGGAACCGTCCGCCTCAAACAGTCCCAGTTTAATCGCCGTCCCCCCTAAATCAATACCAATGACCTGAGCGGATTTTGGTTTCATTCTACTTCGTCGCGTTCTATGCTGCTAGTATAAATGGGTTCGACGCGAATCCCCATAATACTAGAGGGACGAACTACCAGATACTCACCTTCAATGGTTTTAATCGGGACATTGAGAAAATCGGTATCAGTGTGCTTAGGAATCAGAACTTTAGTGTACCAGGTCTGAAAATCCTGGATCGTCCTGAACCGGACCTCTTCCCGGTGTCCCCCCTGAATCAAAAGATGAACCGCGTATGAACTAGGTTTAGGCATAAGGATGTTTGGGATAATAAGGGATTGTTAGACTATTTTCTCATTAATGAGGGCGATCGGTCAATCCATCAGTAACGATACACCAATATCAGCCAGAAGATGAAATAAGTTCACCACCATCAGTATTTAATCAGTTCCCTGACATCAGCCTTGTCTTTACTGATTATAGATGATTCAGGAAATTGTGATCACAACTCATGGCTGATTGGTAGAACCTCGAAATTGGGTAATTTAGGCTATTGTTAATGGCTAGGTGGTGGAATTAGACACATTTTTTCATATACTGTTATTGGATTGTTAAAAAGAGGATTAATTTAGATATGTATACACTGATAATCATGGGAGTTTTCTCGTCATGTCTACAATCATTATTACTGGTTGTTAGTTGATTTTCCGGTTCTAGGGTAGTAGTACGATCGCACTTGTCAAGTTCAGTCTGAACATTTAGGCGGGAGTTGAGATTGTACCCTGGCATTGATTACAGTGAGCGATCGCCCATAATTGGGCATCGGATCTAAAATTAGGCTGATGATGTTCAGTTAAATTTAAGTCTAAGTTATGATTTTTAAGCGCCAGGAAGTGGCGTTTAGGCCTGTGGAGACGATGGGAGACCCCAGCTATAAACTAATAGCCGGGGGAATTGTCGGAGAAGCAGGAAGCCTACAGCCAATGCGTCAGCCTGTTCTGACCCAGGTGGTGGTAGGGTACTTCACAGATAACCGAATAACGGATAGTTAAGAGATATGCCGCGACGCAACGACCTAAAAAAAATTCTGCTGCTGGGTTCGGGTCCCATTGTAATCGGACAAGCCTGCGAGTTCGACTATTCAGGGACTCAAGCCTGTAAAGCCCTACGAGAAGAAGGATATGATGTAGTTCTGGTCAACTCTAACCCAGCCACAATCATGACCGACCCAGAGACGGCCCGGCGGACATACATTGAACCATTAACCCCAGAAATTGTCGAAAAAGTAATCGAGGCGGAACGTCCCGACGCTTTATTACCAACCATGGGGGGTCAGACAGCGTTAAATATTGCCGTAGCTTTGTCGAAAAATGGGGTCTTAGACAAATACGGAGTTGAACTGATTGGCGCTAAATTAGATGCGATTGAAAAAGCCGAAGATCGTCTCCTGTTCAAACAGGCGATGGAGAAAATTGGGGTAGCCTGCTGTCCGTCAGGTATTGCGAATAACCTCAATGAAGCCAGGGCGATCGCAGAGCAAATTGGGACTTATCCGCTGATTATTCGTCCCGCCTTCACTATGGGGGGTACAGGGGGCGGTATTGCTTATAATCAGGAAGAATACGAGGAATTGGCGATGGGTGGGTTGGACGCTTCCCCCATGTCCCAGATTTTAGTCGAACAGTCTTTAATTGGCTGGAAAGAATACGAGTTAGAGGTAATGCGGGATTTGGCGGATAATGTGGTGATTATCTGTTCCATTGAAAACCTCGACCCTATGGGGGTTCATACTGGGGATTCTATTACGGTCGCTCCGGCGCAAACCCTCACGGATAAGGAATATCAACGATTGCGGGATGCGGCGATTAAAATTATCCGCGAAATTGGGGTAGAAACAGGGGGTTCTAACATTCAGTTTTCCGTGAACCCGGTTAATGGGGATGTGATTGTCATTGAAATGAACCCCCGTGTGAGTCGGTCTTCGGCTTTGGCTTCTAAGGCGACTGGGTTCCCTATTGCTAAGTTTGCGGCAAAATTGTCTGTGGGTTATACCCTCGATGAAATTAGCAATGATATCACCAAAAAAACTCCGGCTTCTTTTGAACCAACTATTGATTATGTGGTAACAAAGATTCCCCGGTTTACTTTTGAGAAGTTCCCAGGTGCTGAACCAGTATTGACTACCCAAATGAAATCGGTGGGTGAGGCGATGGCTATTGGTGGCACTTTCTGCGAGTCCTTCCAAAAAGCTATGCGATCGCTAGAAACGGGTTTAGCGGGTTGGGGACTTAATACCAACGAAAAAGTCCCCAGTTTAGATACGATCCGTTCGGGTTTGAGAACTCCTAACCCTGACCGAATGATAACACTCCGCTATGGGATGTTATTGGGAATGTCGGTAGAGGAGATTTATGAGTTAACCGGGATTGACCCTTGGTTTTTGGATAAGTTGCAGCAATTGCTGGAGACGGAGAAATTCTTAAAACGCACTCCTGTGACAGAAATTAATCATGACGATATGCTGGCGATTAAGCGCCAAGGTTTTAGCGATCGCCAAATTGCTTTTGCGAGTCAAACCACCGAAGATGAAGTCCGCAAATATCGTAAGGGTTTAGGGGTAAAACCTGCCTATAAAATGGTGGATACCTGCGCGGCGGAATTTGAGTCTACCACCCCTTACTATTATTCTACCTATTGGGAAGAGGACGAAATGATCTCCTCCGACCGCCCCAAAGTCATGATTCTCGGCGGCGGACCAAACCGCATTGGTCAGGGGATTGAGTTTGACTATTGTTGCTGTCACGCTTCCTATTCGTTGCGCGATGATGGCTATATCACCATTATGGTTAACTCCAACCCGGAGACGGTTTCCACGGACTACGACACCAGCGATCGCCTTTATTTTGAACCCTTGACCAAGGAGGATGTTTTTAATATCATTGAGGCGGAAGAACCACTAGGTATTGTCATTCAGTTTGGCGGTCAGACTCCCTTAAAACTAGCGGTTCCCCTCGAAAAAGCCTTGTCAGAATCGACCCTCAAAACTAAAATTTGGGGGACTAGCCCGGACTCTATTGATACCGCTGAGGACCGGGAACGCTTCGAGAAAATTCTCCGGGAGTTGAATATTCAACAGGCGGCGAATGGAATGGCTCGCAGCTATGAGGAGGCTCTCGCGGTGGCGGGTCGTATCGGTTATCCGGTGGTCGTGCGTCCTTCCTATGTGTTGGGGGGTCGCGCCATGGAAATCGTCTATTCTGATGAGGAATTGGAACGATATATGACTTTTGCGGTGCTGGTGGAACCGGATCACCCGATTTTGGTTGATAAGTTCCTGGAAAATGCCGTTGAGGTCGATGTTGATGCGATCGCTGACCATACCGGAAATGTCGTCATTGGTGGGATTATGGAACATATTGAACAGGCGGGGATTCACTCCGGGGACTCGGCTTGTTCCATTCCTACCCAAACTCTATCAGAAACTGTCCTCGCTACTATTCGCCGCCAGACTATTCAATTGGCTAAGGCTTTGAATGTGGTGGGTCTGATGAATATTCAGTTTGCTGTACAAGGTGAACAGGTTTATATTCTGGAGGCTAACCCCCGCGCTTCCCGGACGGTTCCTTTTGTGTCTAAGGCGATCGGTATTCCTTTGGCTAAAATGGCTTCGCGAGTGATGTCTGGCAAGACTTTGGCAGAGTTGGGATATACTCAGGAGAAAATTCCTGATTATGTGTCGGTGAAAGAGGCGGTTTTGCCTTTTGCTAAGTTCCCAGGTACGGATGTCCTCCTCGGTCCAGAAATGCGATCGACTGGAGAAGTTATGGGAATTGATACGGAATTCGGACGCGCCTTTGCTAAGGCGGAATTGGCGGCGGGTCAGGTGATACCTATGTCTGGGACGGTGTTTGTCTCTGTCAATGACCGCGATAAAGAGGCGATCGTTCCTGTGGTTCAAGATTTCCTGGATCTGGGCTTTAAGGTGACCGCTACCATCAACACTCGCAAGGTTTTATGGGAACATGGGGTTAAGGTTGACCTGGAGTTGAAACTCCATGAGGGTCGCCCTAATGTGTTGGATGCTATTAAAAACCATGCGGTACAGTTGGCGATTATCACCCCTTCGGGGTCGGAAGCGCGGGCTGATGGTATTACTATCCGGCGATCGGCTTTGGCTTACAAAGTCCCCATTATTACCACTATCGCTGGCGCTAAAGCCACTATATCCGCTTTGCGATCGCTCCAGAAACACCCCCTAGATGTTAAAGCCCTTCAAGACTATTACATTTAAAATAGTCTCGCTCTAGGGCTAATGGGCGGGTTTAGACGGTTGGCGGATTGTTCCCCAAAACCGTCGGGTGTGTCGCATCCGACCAGTTACCGGGGAAACCGACCAACTAGGGATGGCGACGCACCACCAAAACCGCCGTGGGGAAAGGGCGGGTGTATATAATTGGCTGGTGTGTTCCATGGCTGACTGCTGCACCCGCCCCTACATTACATTGGGCGCGTTATTCGAGGTCGAAATTGGGTGAAATTGGCTGAAAATGCGATCGCACCACCCAAAACCGTCGTGGGGAAAGGGCGGGTGTATATAATTGGCTGGTGTGTTCGATGGCTGACTGCTGCACCCGCCCCTACATTGGGCGCGTTATTTGAGGTCGAAATTGGGTGAAATGGCGATCGCACCACCTGTTCAAAACGGCGGCGGGGAAAGGGCGGGTGTATATAACTGGCTGGTGTGTTCGATGGCTGACTGCTGCACCCGCCCCTACATTGGGCGCGTTATTTGAGGTCGAAATTGGGTGAAATTCGGTGAAAATGCGATCGCTCTTCCCACCAAAACCGTCGTGGGGAAAGGGCGGGTGTATATAATTGGCTGGTGTGTTCCATGGCTGACTGCTGCACCCGCCCCTACATTACATTGGGCGCGTTATTTGAGGTCGAAATTGGGTGAAATTCGGTGAAAATGCGATCGCTCTTCCCACCAAAACAGCGGCGGGGAAAGGGCGGGTGTATATAGCTCGCTGGTGTGTTCGATGGCTGACTGCTGCACCCGCCCCTACATTACATTGGGCGCGTTATTCGAGGTCGAAATTGGGTGAAAGAGCGATCGCTCTTCCCACCAAAACGGGGGCGGGGAAAAGGCTAGTAGGGGCGGGTGCTAGATCCGCCATCGGGAAAACCAGCCCACTACCTGCACCCGCCCTTCTTCTGTAACACCACGGGGAAAACCAGCCCACTACCTGCACCCGCCCTTCTTCTGTAACACCACGGGGAAAACCAGCCAACTACCTGCACCCGCCCTTCTTCTGTAACGCCCCAACATTGGGCGCGTTATTCGAGGTCGAAATTGGGTGAAAAGGCGATCGCTCTTCCCACCAAAACGGGGGCGGGGAAAAGGCTAGTAGGGGCGGGTGCTAGATCCGCCATCGGGAAAACCAGCCCACTACCTGCACCCGCCCTTCTTCTGTAACGCCCCAACATTGGGCGCGTTATTCTTGTTAACAAAAGGTTCGACTTGATCTCAGTCTTGACATTATGTATACTATCTGTCACTATAATGGTTATAGAGCCTTTATTTTTCAAGTCATGGACCTACAATTATCCTTGTTTCCAGATGATCCAAAAGATAACAGCACCAGGAAGCAGAAAAAAGCTAAATTAGGGCGTTATCAAAGAATTCAGCGTGAATTAGCCACAACCAAACGCGATCCTTATCAAGTTCAAGTTGATATTAATCCCGTATCCCAACCACTGCAAACCTATAACTTTATCGATCTATTTTCTGGTGTAGGGGGAATCACGCAGGGTTTTTGGCAAGCTGGTTTTAATCCAGTAGCTAGTGTAGAAATTAACCCAATTGCCTCCGCCACTCATCAGAGAAACTTTCCCAATTGTCATCATTTTTGTGGGGATGTTAATGATTTTAATCCTCACCAGTGGCTATCTAAAATTGGTTCTCCTTCAGTTCATCTCGTCGTAGGCGGGCCACCGTGTCAAGGTTTTTCTGTCGCTGGGAAGCGCGATCCCAATGATCCTCGCAACCATTTATTTCAAGAATTTATTCGCATTGTTGCTGAAGTGCGTCCTTGGTATGTCGTTATGGAAAATGTACCCGGCATTTTAACCCTCAAAAAAGGCACAATTAAACAAGCTATTTTTGCTGCTTTTGAAGCCATTGGTTACACCAATATTTCCGTAGCAATTCTTGAATCTGCTGCCTATGGTGTTCCCCAAATCAGGCCTAGAGCTATTTTTATAGCTAATCGTTTCGGAATGAAAAATCCTTATCCATATCCTCAATTAGTTCCAGAGGAGTATCAGACAATTGAATCAGCAATTTCCGATCTACCAGCTTACCAACCCATTCCCAGTATTAATCATGAATGGACTCGTCATTCTCCCGAATATATGGAGCGGATATCAAAAGTACCTCCAGGAGGTTCTTTGTATCAAACCTATGTTGATGCTTTTAAGCGACAGTATCCCGGAAAATCTAGTATGACCATCAAAGAGAATCACGGGGGGACTCATATTCATCCCCATCTAAATCGGGTGATTTCAGCGCGAGAAATGGCTAGATTACAGACCTTTCCTGATTCTTTTATCTTTGAAGGAACCATGAAAAAAGCCATGTGGCAAATTGGAAATGCTGTTCCTCCACGTCTAGCAGAGTGTATTGGCTATGGACTCATTCCTTACTTAAATAGGATTGTCACAGAGGCTGAAAATGAGGCTGAAAATATAGTTGTCTCCGAAAAACAGCTTACTTATGTTCAGCTAATGTTGCATTAAGAGCATTACGCCATGACTCAAAATCATACCAACCGCAACCTATACAACCACCTTCTGCTTCCGCTCCCAATGGAGGAATATTATCAGGCCAGTTATCACCCCCAGAATACTAGAAGTGGATACCCATGGGCTGCCCTCTTTTACCAGTTTTCATACATCTTTCACAACTTCTGGATTTCAGTAAATTGTGGTTGCCAGCACTATCTTTTTTGAGAAGTTGAAATTTGCTTTTGATTTCGTTTTCGTTCATGTTTATGTCATGACTAGGTTCGGCTTTACCCCAACGCTGCATAGGAAAACGGTGATCAATCACTAACTCATGGGTTGGTCTTTTTCGATTTGCAATAACGTCTTTATAATCATAAAGTTTCAAAATTCTGTCGGCTAATTTTGGGGGAATAATAGCCGGAGCATTTGACGGTTTTATTTGCCCAGTCCATCTATCCCATCTGGTTTTTTTATTACAGATGTTACAGAAATCCCGTTTGGTCTCAAGATGTAGCCCCGGACGACTTTTAGTTCCGCGCTCTAGTCCTTGAATTCCACCACCTCCAGCGTATTGCTCCGATGCTACTTGCTTACCTTCATAAGTGCGACAGTGCCACTTCTGATCTGACAGCAAACTGAACACCTTTAACTGAGAAGAACCTGGTTTTAATTGGGATTTAAAATTAGCCACTAAATTGCGATTCATTCAGTCCTAGTTATTTCTATTTCTAAGTTATCCAGAAGTTGAGATACGGTTATTCCTAAGCCCTCAGCAAGAGCCACAATAGCCGTAAGAGAAGGATTTCTGACACCACGCTCTAGACCAGATATATACGTGCGGTCTAGGTCACAACGTAGCCCTAGTTCTTCTTGAGAAATACCCACAGCCCTTCTATGCTGTCTAATCAGAAATCCCAAGGCTTTTAAGGTTTTTGCTTTTGATTTTTCCATAGAGTCATAATTACCCATTGTGGACGATAAGTCTACGGACTATCAGTCACATCAAGAGATATTTTTGTCCTCATAGCTTTGGTCAGATACTCTGATTGACGATTCTCCTAACGGCTAATCTTCCCAGGTCTTCGATTTAAAATCCACCAAGTTAAAACTCCCCAAAATGCCCCAATTAGACAACTAGCAATAAAAGCAAAACTCGCCGTTGATACCGGATGAATCGTTGGCGCTTCCGTCTTATTCCGTAACGGGACAAACGAGGCAATTTCCGTTAATATACCCTCCGAATAATTCGCGATTGATGAAGCCGCCGCCGACGCTGTACCCACTCCTATACTAGCAGCAGCGATCGCCCTTTCCAGCCGATCTTCTCTTTTCGCTTGATTAATTTCCACAATTCCCTCAATCGTCTTAATCAGATTTTCTAATAAAATCATCCCCGGACTTAAACTCTCATAGTCCGTTTTTACCTGTCTTTCATACTTTTGTTCTGCCAATTTACTAAACTCAGCAAACGTAGTTAACTGACAATTTGGGTCTAGCTTCGCAAATTATTTTAACCTTTGTCGATAGTTGGTTAAATTAATCGTAATTGTCCTTAACTGGGAATGCAGTTTACTTAAATTGATCGCATAATTCCCTAATATTTCTAGCGTATCTTCTAAAGCCTTTTGTAAATCTTCCGGGTCTTTCCGCTGTTGGCGAATTGTTAAGACCGATTTTTGAATCGTTTGATAATTGTCTTTTAATCGGCGTTTCAAAATCCGACTTTGGCTATAAGCCCAAATAATCTTATGGCGATAGGATAACAGGCGATGAAAATGGGTCTGTATTTCCCTAATTTTATCTTGCACTGCCTTTAAGTCGCACTCTGCTGGTAATAGCCAAATTAAATAATGGCATTCTCCTAAACTGTTTTGAATGTCCTTTGTCAGCAGTGATTTATGTTCATCATTTAACCAGGGATAATTTCGCAGGTCTTCCGGTTTTTCATTATCAATCAGTATCAGTAAATTTTCCCAATCTGTCACCGAAACTCACTGGGTTATTTCAAATAAATCGTCCCCTAACAGTTTATTCCCTGGGAAACTCAATTGATTATCTTTTTTCCAGGGTAGGGGTTTATTGGCGATTTCTGTATAACTCTTGTCGGCAATTTCATTAACTTTATCTGGGGAATATTTCCCGTCAAGTTGACCCCACAATAACCAAGTTTTACCTAGGCTTGAGGGAGTGTTATTAATCCTTTCCTGAATGTATTTTTTCAGTTGACTTAAACTGGTTTTATGATATTCGCTATCATAGGCATCAACGATTAAACTATAGCTATCCCCCAATTGCGATGCCACTAACACATATTCTATCCACATTAGAGGTTGTTCGATAGTCTAACGACACAATATCGCTTTCGGGGTTTTCGCGGTTAGCATATTTTTCCAGTTTTTGCTTATTTTCTGGCGTTAAGTTACTATATGGTTTTTGCAGGTCATGATGAAACCGCCGCCAAAAATAATAGCGATTAAAATCTATGCTTTCTGAGGTTTGTCCTAACCCTTCCCGTAAGTCATACAGAAACAGTTGCAGCGTGATTTCTTTCAGGGGGTACATTCAGTTAACTTAGATAGATGGAGATGACTGAAATAGTTGCCTAAAAAACTCTTTGAGTTTGCCACATCCCGAAGGATTTAGCGCATCTTTTGAGGCTTTTACTGGGTCGGGAGAATGACAAATTTGCTCCGCCAGATTGCTTAATTCTGTGCTATAATCATCACTATCGAAACTCGGTAGATAGCCTTTTTTTCGCTCGCTTCCCTCAGCCATTAGTCGATCGCACCACCAAAACGGCGCCGGGAAAGGGCGGGTGTATATAACTGGCTGGTGTGTTCGATAGCTGACTGCTGCACCCGCCCCTACATTGGGCGCGTTATTCGAGGTCGAAATTGGGTGAAAACGCGATCGCACCACAAAAAACGGCGCCGGGGAAAGGGCGGGTGTATATAACTGGCTGGTGTGTTCGATGGCTGACTGCTGCACCCGCCCCTACATTACATTGGGCGTGTTATTCAATGTCAAAATTGGGTGAAAATGCGATCGCACCACAAAAAACGGCGCCGGGGAAAGGGCGGGTGTATATAACTGGCTGGTGTGTTCGATGGCTGACTGCTGCACCCGCCCCTACATTACATTGGGCGTGTTATTCAATGTCAAAATTGGGTGAAAATGCGATCGCACCACAAAAAACCACCGTGGGGAAAGGGCGGGTGTATATAACTGGCTGGTGTGTTCGATGGCTGACTGCTGCACCCGCCCCTACATTACATTGGGCGTGTTATTCAATGTCGAAATTGGGTGAAATTCGGTGAAAATGCGATCGCACCACAAAAAACCACCGTGGGGAAAGGGCGGGTGTATATAACTGGCTGGTGTGTTCGATGGCTGACTGCTGCACCCGCCCCTACATTGGGCGTGTTATTCAATGTCGAAATTGGGTGAAATTCGGTGAAAATGCGATCGCACCACAAAAAACCACCGTGGGGAAAGGGCGGGTGTATATAACTGGCTGGTGTGTTCGATGGCTGACTGCTGCACCCGCCCCTACATTGGGCGTGTTATTCAATGTCGAAATTGGGTGAAATTCGGTGAAAATGCGATCGCACCACAAAAAACCACCGTGGGGAAAGGGCTAGTAGGGGCGGGTGCTAGATCCGCCATCGGGAAAACCAGCCAACTACCTGCACCCGCCCTTCTTCTTCTTTAACACCACGGGGAAAACCAGCCAACTACCTGCACCTGCCCTTCTTCTTTAACGCCCCTACATTGGGCGCGTTATTCGAGGTCGAAATTGGGTGAAAAGGCGATCGCCTCATCTCTGAGAAAAACCAACGGGTGAGCGGAGCCTTCCCAACAGAAACCACATTTTCAGCGGTGGCAGATCTCCTTTGATTCAACAACTATATATCTAAACCGTCCGCTGCAACACGGTTGTTAGCTTGTATTCTATTCAACAATACTCGCCACCTCTAAAACTTGTCCTTGTAAGAGTCGATAAGTTTTTTCAAATCCTCGAATCTGTCGGGGAATTTCTCATCAAGTTTTTTCCGAAACGATAACCAGTAAGACTCAAGAAGAGAACCATTTTTTGTATCCTCATGAAAAATATTTGTGATCACCCATGGACTTTTATATGACCCATAAATCTGATGATTGTTGCAAAAGGCGTTGAGAATAGATTCCTTGTGTGTTGGTGACAAGAATGAGTAAATTGGATAAAACTTGTCTACACAGTTCAGAGATTCCTGGAAACTAGTAACTCGTTCAAATTTCTTAATAAATGCTTCGATGCTATCATTCAAAATGACTTTGAATTTATTGGATTCATAAGGCAATCTTTCCATCAAATTTAATACTTCATCTGGTGAGGCTTCTTTCAGTTTTACTTGTACAGAATCCATAAGAAAATCAATATAAGCAGCATTCGCTAATATCTCTTTATCCTGACAGTTTATGCCACTGGCGACGTTCATCTTCTCGATGAACCTTATTGCCTTCAATCTACATGGATCGCTCAAGTTTTCCACAGCATTATCCACTCTACGAAGATATGTAATCACTTTTGGCCAATTTTCGTCAGTGACTTCATCAAGAATAATAGAAGACAGATTTTCAGTTAAAATATTTCCGACATTCTCTCTGTGCATTCTAGCTACAGCATTCAGTGCAGAAAACTGTCTCTCCTTTTCATCTTCTGGGAGATCTTCTGTTAAGAGACTCCTAGTTAATCCGATAACAATGTCTTTGATTAGAGAAACCCGAGGACGAGCCAAAAGTCCTTTTTGGAAATATTGAACTGCCTGATTTGGATTGGTAGGAAAGTAAACAGACTTGATATCTTCCCAAATTATATTTAGAGCCAAACGACCTTGAACTGGAGGGCGCTGCAAGAGATATGTGACTGCGCTCCGCATATGATAACGCGCTAATTCTGCTGTCGCCTCAAATGGTTCTTCCAGAGATGCCATTGATGGATGAGCACATCGACTTCTATCTTCACACAATCTTGTGATATCTGCTTTTTCTATAGGTGAAATAAGTGCAAATTTGCTTTCTGCTATATTAGGAATATCCGACTCAAACTTCCAAAGTCCTTTGACATCAGAGTTTTTACTCATGTTTTCAAACTGCTGCAATAGCTGATAAGCCTCACCATTCCCTACCTGGTCTAGCTGCCTTAATTTGTGGATGAAGTCAAATACAACAGCATTCCAGGTAGAAACAATACAAGAACGATATGCCCCAGCGCGGTAACAAGCTACAGCTTCCTGAAGAAACTTTTTGGCTGACTTATCTATACATAGAATTATTAGCTCATCAAGATCAATGAATGTTTGGTACATGAGTGAAAATTTAAGGTGAGTTACTTTACTTTAACTATTCTACTCTATCTACAGCAAAACACCTGGCGGCGGACTGAACCCGCCACATTTGGGTAAAATATCTTCTAACAATCACCTATCCTCAAGGCGATCGCACTACAAAAAACCGCCGTGGGGAAAGGAAAGGGCGGGTGTATATAGCTGGCTGGTGTGTTCGATAGCTGACTGCTGCACCCGCCCCTACATTGGGCGTCTTATTCGAGATCGAAATTGGGTGAAATTGGGTGAAAATGCGATCGCACTACAAAAAACCGGCGGCGGGAATGCGATCGCACCACCTCACCAAAACCGGCGGCGGGAATGCGATCGCACCACCAAAAACCGCTGACTAACGGCTAATATTCCCCGGTCTTGAATTTAAACGCCACCAGGTTAAACTCCCCAAAATTAACCCAATTAGACAACTCGCAACCAACTTATAGCTTTGTAATTTGCCTCGCGCCCTTTGCTTTTTGGGCGGGACTGGAAACCCGGCGGGCATAGGGGATAATTCCCCGTTGTGTTCCCTGGTATCATCTTCCTGGGCTTGACGGGATCTCATATCGTTTTTGCGCTGTTGCATAATAGAAAATGATATTCTCAAATAAATCAAGATGGATTGTCCTTATTGCCAAAGCCATAAAGTAGTCAAAAATGGTCATCGTCAGGGAAAACAGAGTTACCTGTGCCGTGAATGTGGTCGCCAATTTCGAGAAAATCCCTGTCCTGGAGGTTACAGTTCTGATGTCAAAGAGCTTTGTGTGAAAATGTCCCTCAATGGCATGGGATTTCGAGCCATTGAGAGAGTCACTGGTATTTCTCACAACACAATACTTAACTGGGTTAGAGTTGCAGAAACCCAGATGTGATGAGGAAAACTATGAAATTCCTGAAATAGCTCAAATTGATGAGCTTCAGACTTTTGTGAGTTCAAAAAAAACCATCTGGGTCTGGACAGTTGTGAATACCAAACTGCCTGGAATTCTGAAGTTTGTCATAGGCGACCGCTCATTGCTGGCTTTTACCACATTATGGCAAATGATTCAGGGCTGGGCTTGTTTTCTATATATTACGGACGGATACAAAGTTTATCCTTGCTTAATTGAGGATTGCAATCATCTAGTCAGCAAAACGGCTATGACAAGAGTAGAAGGAGAAAACTGCCGTCTGAGGCACTATTTAGCCAGGCTACATCGCAAAACTTTGTGTTATTCCAAGTCCACTGAGATGTTGTACAAATCAATTCGCTTACTTATCTATTATTTGAAGCATGGACAACTTCCTCCGTTCTCTTAATCATTCCTCACTGTGCAATACCAACGCTGGTGTTATGTACAGCAGGAAGTTGAGAGTAACGGCGGTAGCCACCCCCAGTTTCAAGGTTCACACCCGTCAGACTGAAGCGGGGAACGGAAGGCGTGAAGTAGAACCTACTACCAGAGGCGACCACTGCCAACCATCCATGATTAGGGAAACCGAATGTCAGGCTTGAACCATCGTAATACTCTAGTAGCGAAATAGGTTGATACGCTGCGATCAAAAGAGTACGGGGAAAAGAAGGGGTATAGCATTAGTCAAGGTGGTTAGGACGCAGCCTTGAGAACGGAATCCATGGCATCATCGAGAGAATCAAACTGCTCACGTGCAATGGCGAATGCGGGCTTTCAACCACGACCAACATTTCTCTATCTTGTTGAGGTCTGGCGAATAAGGTGGTAGATAGAGCAAACGGCATTGAGCCGCCTCCACTAGCTCAGGAATCCGTCCCCCTTTATGAAACGTTGCATTGTCTAGCACTAGAGTCTGACCTGGCTTCAGTGTTGGAATTAAGATGAACTCCAACCACAACTCAAACACTGTCCGATTACAACAACCCTCAAAGCGATCGGGGGCTAAGAGTTGTTGATGACACCATGGGGCCATATAGCTCACCCTGCCCTGCCTCTTCCCGGATTTGAGGGCATCGAAGCGTTTTCCTTCCTCGCAGTAACCATAAGGGTAATCCGAGTCTTGACTATTCATGCCGGCTTCATCGAGGTAAACCACTTCTTGTGGCTCCATATGTTCAATCTGAGCAATAAACTCCTCTCGCTGTTGCTGATCACGTTCTTGGTAGCCGTAAGTTTTTTTTTCTGGTGAAGCCAATTTTCTTCAAGGCTCTGGATATGGTGCGAGGAGAGATGTCGTTATCCCAAAGTTGAGCCATTTGAGCGGAGGTTTGATCGCCATGCTCTTGGGCAAAAGCCTTGAATTTTTGCCAGTCGGTAATTTTGTGGTTATTGCCAGGTCGGTGATTAGGTTTAGGGAGGAAGTCTCCGGTCTGTGCTTTTCTTTGCAGCCAGAGATTAATGGTGTTCCGGCTGACATGGAAAACTTGACTGGCTTCTGTTTTGGGCATACCGTCTAGTTCAATTGCATCAATAACTTTTTGTCTGAGGTCGTAACTATAGGGGGCTGGCATTTTTGGTCTTCTTAGTCATCTCGTCCTCTCCATTATACGTCCTAACTTTCCTGTCTGGTGCTATAGTAGGTTGGGTGGAGGAACGAAACCCAACACCAACATCTCTCAGTTATGTTGGGTTTCACCCAACCTACCCAGGTCGAATTCCTCGAAAGTGAGTAGGGCGATCGCATTTCCGACGCCGAGCCTATTTAGTAGGTTGGGTGGAGGAGGGGAACCCAACAACAACATCTCTCAGTGATGTTGGGTTTCACCCAACCTACCCAGCTCGAATTTCGGTATTGCACAGTGAGGAATGATGAAGAGAACGGAGGAAGTTGTCCATGCTTCAAATAATAGATAAGTAAGCGAATTGATTTGTACAACATCTCAGTGGACTTGGAATAACACAAAGTTTTGCGATGTAGCCTGGCTAAATAGTGCCTCAGACGGCAGTTTTCTCATTCTACTCTTGTCATAGCCGTTTTGCTGACTAGATGATTGCAATCCTCAATTAAGCAAGGATAAACTTTGTATCCGTCCGTAATATATAGAAAACAAGCCCAGCCCTGAATCATTTGCCATAATGTGGTAAAAGGTGCGAGACGTTCAGGCATCAAATAGGGCTGCAATGCCCGAAATAACTGCCTGGTGAGGATTTATACCCCTTGGTTGAATATAAGGAGATCTCTCCTGACCATCCTCATAACTGTTTATATGTCCCGACGTTTGGAAAAATCCAAACAAGGCAGGGAACTCAAGGTCATGAACCAACTGAGAAATCAGGGAGTAAAGAGTAACGGCGACAGCCACCCCCAGTTTTGGGAATCATAACCCCAGGACTGAAGCGGGGAACGGAAGGGGTGAAGTAGAACCTACTACCAGATGCGACCACTGCCAACCATCCATGATTAGGGAAACCGAATGTCCGGCTTGAACCATCGTCATTATTGAGCAGCGAAACAGGTTGATACGCTGCGCTCAAAAGAGTAAGGGGAAAAGTAGGGTAATCTTTTCATCACCTACACAGACCTTTAAAAGTACCCCGGTGGAAAGGACAAATCTCAAGATGGAATGCCCATATAAATGGAACGTTTTAAGTCCTCCTAGACTCTGATTATTTGGTCGAAATATCAGTAGGGATAAGTGTAACCGCAAGTCTCGGAGGATGTGAGATGTGACCAAAAGCCAACACCCTGCTGTAATAGTAGGGATATGCTAACAGGTCACGGTTTGATTGTAAGGAATAGAGTTTAGTAGGTGTACAAATGGCGATAGCGAGTTTAAAGAAAGGGTTGGGAAAACCAAAACCAATCAAGACTACGAACAACGCATGGAAGACAATCCCATGGACTAAGGTTCAACGGAAAGTATTCAAGCTCCAAAAGAGTATATTTCAAGCAGCTAAATCGGGACAAGACGCTAAGGGACGAAGATGGCAACGTCTATTGGTGAAGTCATATTATGCCCGGCTCCTAGCAGTGCGACTGTAGGGGCGGGTTCCACGGTCAGCCATGCTTCCCAACAGTCAGCTTAATAAACCCGCCCCCCAGGCGGGTCAAGGCAAGAAGACAGCCGGAGTTGATGGAGTAAGAGTAATCTCTCCAAGACAAAGGTTTGAGCTTGTGGAGAACATTAAGGGAAATATCAAAGCAAAACCACTGCGACGGGTGTGGATACCAAAACCTGGCAGGGATGAAAAAAGCTGGAATAGGAATACCCACAATCCAAGATAGAGCAAGGCAAGCCTTGGTCAAGTCGGCTCTCGAACCTGAATGGGAATCGAGATTTGAAGGTACAAGCTACGGGTTCCGTCCCGGACGGTCCGCCCATGACGCAATTGGCAGAATTTATATTGCCATAAATCGAGGACAATATTATGTTCTCGATGCCGATATAGCAAAATGCTCTTACCGTGAACCATGATTACCTACTGTCCAAAATTCATTGTCCAAGTAGCCTAAAAAGAGACCTGAAACAATGGCTCAAAGCCGGCGTGCTAGATAACGGTGTATTAGAGGATACAGAAACAGGGACACCTCAAGGAGGGGTAATAAGTCCAATACTCGCCAACATCGCACTGTTGGGAATGGAAAGGCTAGTTAAAGAAATGTATCCTAACAAAGGAACAACCACTCAGATAAACCTTATAAGATACGCCGATGATTTCGTGGTAATCTCCAAAGACCTAGGAATCATTGAACAGTGCAAAACTGCTATCACCGAATGGTTAAAACCTGTAGGATTAGAGATTAAACCCGAAAAGACTCGAATTGGTCACACACTCAAACCTATTGAGTCTAATGGCAAAACAGAAGAACCTGGGTTTGATTTCCTCGGATTCAATATCAGGCAATACCCAGTAGGAAAATATAAAACTGGAAAAACAGGGGGACGTAAGAGCCGATTAATCGGACATAAAACCCACATAAAACCCAGCCCAAAAGCAGTTGCCCACACATAAGCGATAAAAGGTGTAATTAAACAATCTAAAACTGCACCTCAATCAGCCCTGATTAAACATCTAAACCCGATGATTCGGTGATGGACAAATTATTATTCAGCGGTAGTCTCAACAGAGACCTTCAATAAGCTAGACAACATAGTTTGGCAAATGTTACGGGCATGGACAAAATCAAGATGCCAAAAGGCAAGTTACGAAAAGCTAGGAAACTATTTCAGACATGGAATGGTTAAACTTAGCAATGGGAAAGAAAGGCATGAATCTTGGTTATTCCAGACCAAAGATGGAATCCAATTATGGAAACATAAGTGGACTCCAATTGTCAGACACACCCTAATACGCCCGGAAGCAACACTTTATGACGGAAATTGGACTTACTGGGCAAACAGGAAAGGACAAGCAATCGATACGCCAAATAGAGTTGCAAAACTACTCAAGAAACCAAAAGGTAGATGTACCTGGTGTGGGCAATTCTTTACCCCGTCAGACTTTATTGAAGTAGACCATATTGTACCTAGAAGCCAAGGCGGAAAGGATGAATACAAGAATCTTCAACTATTACATCGCCATTGTCACGATGATAAAACAGCTCTTGATGAAGAGATGATGCTGTACTCTTAACAAGGAGACGGTCAAACTAGGAGCCGTATGAGGTGAAATTCTCATGTACGGTTCTGCTGCTGAATGGGAGGGGTAGACCGTGAGGTCTATCTCGACCCCTAATTCAGCAATGAGCGGTCGCCTATGACAAACTTCAGAATTCCAGGCAGTTTGGTATTCACAACTGTCCAGACCCAGATGGTTTTTTTTGAACCCACAAAAGTCTGAAGCTCATCAATTTGAGCTATTTCAGGAATTTCATAGTTTTCCTCATCACATCTGGGTTTCTGCAACTCTAACCCAGTTAAGTATTGTGTTGTGAGAAATACCAGTGACTCTCTCAATGGCTCGAAATCCCATGCCATTGAGGGACATTTTCACACAAAGCTCTTTGACATCAGAACTGTAACCTCCAGGACAGGGATTTTCTCGAAATTGGCGACCACATTCACGGCACAGGTATAGCACCAGACAGGAAAGTTAGGACGTATAATGGAGAGGACGAGATGACTAAGAAGACCAAAAATGCCAGCCCCCTATAGTTACGACCTCAGACAAAAAGTTATTGATGCAATTGAACTAGACGGTATGCTCAAAACAGAAGCCAGTCAAGTTTTCCATGTCAGCCGGAACACCATTAATCTCTGGCTGCAAAGAAAAGCACAGACCGGAGACTTCCTCCCTAAACCTAATCACCGACCTGGCAATAACCACAAAATTACCGACTGGCATAAATTCAAGGCTTTTGCCCAAGAGCATGGCGATCAAACCTCCGCTCCAATGGCTGAACTTTGGGATGACGACATCTCTCCTCGCACCATATCCAGAGCCTTGAAGAAAATTGGCTTCACCAGAAAAAAACTTACGGCTACCAAGAAGGTGATGAGCAACAGCGAGAGGAGTTTATTGCTCAGATTGAACATATGGAGTCGGAAGGGTTGGTTTACCTCGATGAAGCTGGCATGAATAGTCAAGACTCGGATTACCCTTATGGTTACTGCGAGGAAGGACAACGCTTCGATGCCCTCAAATCCGGGAAGAGGCAGGGCAGGGTGAGCTATATAGCCGCATGGTGTCATCAACAACTCTTAGCCCCCGATCGCTTTGAGGGTTGTTGTAATCGGACAGTGTTTGAGTTGTGGTTGGAGTTCATCTTAATTCCAACACTGAAGCCAGGTCAGACTCTAGTGCTAGACAATGCAACGTTTCATAAAGGGGGACGGATTCCTGAGCTAGTGGAGGCGGCTCAATGCCGTTTGCTCTATCTACCACCTTATTCGCCAGACCTCAACAAGATAGAGAAATGTTGGTCGTGGTTGAAAGCCCGCATTCGCCATTGCACGTGAGCAGTTTGATTCTCTCGATGATGCCATGGATTCCGTTCTCCAAGCTGCGTCCTAACCACCTTGACTAATGCTATAACTATAGGGGGCTGGCATTTTTTGTCTTCTTAGTCATCTCGTCCTCTCCATTATACGTCCTAACTTTCCTGTCTTGTGCTATATATCCAACCAAGGGGTTGGAGTCCCCACTAGGCAGTTATTTCGGGCATTGCAGCCCTATTTGATGCCTCAACGTCTCGCACTGATGAATTGAACTTAAAAGACAACGAAATCAACAACGATGGATTCTAACGTATTACCAGATATAGTCAAACTAGGAACTGATGGCATTACAGTTTTTTTAGTCTGGCAGTTAATGAAGCAAAACCAGAAACTGATATCAGAGGTTAACTCCAGAGACAACGAACTAATGAAGCTGATTTACACAATCCTAAATCAATATAGGCAGTACCCAACACGATTAAGCGATCGCACTAGCCGAATTAACCGTCCCAGAGCAGAAAGCAATGAGTAAGTTATCATACTGGCCCAATGGATGACAGCCTACTGGGAAAATGGACAAAATAAGTACAAATTCCCACCTAGGACAAAAAAGCGATCGCATCAAGTCCCTGGATACCAATCTGAACTGCTACAATTCCAAGACTAAAGTAAACGCTTCGCCTCTATTCCTAATCTGACTCTGGGGCTAATGGTAAAACCCAAGTCTCCACTAGCCATCTCTGGGAAGGAGACAATATCAATATTTTTTGATTTCTATATATGACCATAATCGCAATTAAACAACTTATTGATAAAATTTGCTCTGCCAAAATTGTCTGTATTTACTTACCATACAGGATTATAGCCCATACGCTCTCCGCCATTTTTGCCAGATTATAGATATTCTGCCTACTTGACATATCAATTTTTTTTGAAATAATAGACACTATACCCAACTTGACAGGGACTAGAGGCCTGATTAATTAGGTTTCTGGGTCCCCGTGGGGTATGTATTTAGTCCCTCAATTTAGATATGGGGATTAAACCAAGTCCTAATAGTCAGGATTTAACATGAGTAATGATTCACCACAAATCAATAAATCAGCGGTGCAAGCAGGGGGTAAATTAAACGTTTTTGAAAAGTACCTAACCCTGTGGGTGATTCTCTGTATTATAGCAGGTATTGTCCTGGGTCGATTGTTTCCAGGGGTCGCCGTAACCCTGGATTCAATGAGCATTTATCAGGTGTCAATTCCCATCGCAATTTGTCTGTTTTTCATGATGTATCCCATCATGGTTAAAATTGACTTTACCCAGGCAGTTAATGCGGCTAAAGCACCTAAGCCAGTGCTATTAACAATGGTAGTGAATTGGCTAATTAAACCGTTTACCATGGTAGCTTTTTCGCTGTTTTTTCTGGGGTGGTTATTTCGACCAATTATCACCGGAACTGAGATATTAAGAGGGGCAGAAATTCCCATCGCTGATTCCTATATCGCCGGTACTATATTATTGGGAATTGCCCCCTGTACAGCCATGGTTTTAATGTGGGGTTATCTCTCCTACAGCAACCAAGGACTTACCCTGGTTATGGTGGCGGTTAATTCGCTGATGATGCTGTTTTTATATGCACCATTGGGACGGTGGTTGCTGTCGGCTAATAACTTAACTGTACCTTGGCAAACTATTTTATTATCAGTCCTGATTTATGTAGGTTTGCCACTGGCGGCGGGGATGTATACTCGCTATTGGATTTTTAAGTATAAAGGGAAGGCTTGGTTTGAAAGAGAGTTCCTCAAATATTTAAGTCCTGTGGCTACGGCGGCTTTATTAATTACCCTGATTTTGCTGTTTGCTTTTAAGGGTGATTTAATTGTGGAAAATCCCCTGCATATTCTGTTAATTGCTGTGCCACTATTTCTGCAAACCAATTTTATCTTTTTGATTACCTATGTGGCGGCTTTGAAAATGAAGCTATCCTATGAGGATGCTGCGCCAGCTTCTTTAATTGGCGCGAGTAATCATTTTGAAGTAGCGATCGCTACGGCGGTGACACTGTTTGGTTTAAATTCTGGGGCGGCTTTAGCAACTGTGGTGGGGGTATTAATTGAGGTTCCGGTGATGTTAATGCTGGTGAAATTTTGCCAAAAAACGGCTTTTTGGTTTCCGCGAGAACCGGAAAAAGCTACACTGCTAGACCCCCGTTGTTTAAAGTGTTAATTGAATCATGACTAATTTTGATCATCCTCCCAGAATCCTGTTTTTGTATGGTTCATTAAGAACGCGATCTTACAGTCGCTTACTAGCAGAAGAAGCCGCTAAAATTATTACGGATATGGGTGCGGAAGTTCGTTTTTTCCATCCCCATGATTTACCGTTACGCGATCGCTTTGATGAGTCTCACCCAGAAGTTCAAAAATTGCGCGAACTTAGTCAATGGTCAGAAGGTCAAGTTTGGTCATCCCCAGAAATGCACGGTAATATTACTGGTATTCTGAAAAACCAAATTGACTGGATACCTTTGAGTATTGGCGCGGTTAGACCTACTCAGGGTAAAACTCTAGCGGTGATGCAAGTTAGCGGGGGTTCCCAGTCTTTTAATGCCGTGAATACCATGCGAATTTTGGGGCGTTGGATGCGAATGTTTACCATTCCCAATCAATCCTCAGTTGCTAAGGCTTATCAAGAGTTTAATGAGGATGGAACTATGAAAGATTCACCTTATCGCGATCGGGTGATTGATGTCATGGAAGAACTCTATAAATTCACCCTATTATTGCGGGACAAGGTGGATTACTTAACTGACCGCCACAGTGAACGCCAAGAACTCGCCAAAAAAGCAGTTATTGAAACGGCACAAAAAGCACTTTAATTGTCAATTACAATTCTGGAGAAACCATGAAAAAAGTCATGTTTGTTTGCAAAAAAAATTCCTCTCGTTCCCAAATGGCTGAGGGGTTTGCTAAGGTAATGGGAAAAGATAAAATAGCAGTGACCAGTTCAGGACTGGAAAGCAGCGAAGTCAACCCTTATGCTATCAAAGCTATGGCAGATGTTGACATTGATATTAGCAACCAAACTTCTAATGCTTTAAGTGAATTTAAACCCGAAGATTATGACGCAGTAATTTCCCTCTGTGGTTGCGGTGTTAATTTACCAGAGGAATGGCTAACACGGGAGATATTTGAGGATTGGCAATTAGACGACCCAGCGGAAAAGCCGGAGATTTTCCCCAGGGTTAGGGAGGAGGTTAGAGAAAGGGTGGAAAAGTTGATTAAAACATTGTTACAGGATAACTAACCTGATTGAGGTTCTGGGGTGGGTTACTGTTGTTAATTCACCACAGAATCTGGTTTTAATAAGATCTAGTTATTTCGGTCAATCTTATATCAGCCCACTTAGTCTAGGGTGGGGTGTATAATATATATCAGTGCTAATGCGGAGTTAGGAATTATGATAGCAGTTGACAGCCTGACCCATAAAACTGATGTTTTTTATCCCAGTAGGGACGGAGAACCCTTGGCAGAAACTTATGATCATGTTTACGTTCTAATGGCGACTATGCTAGTTCTGAAAGAATACCTAAAAGACCGAAAAGCGACGGTTTTGGCTGACCAATTTATGTATTATGCGGCGGGTTTCCCTAAGTTGCGGGTAGCCCCTGATGTGATGGTGATTTTTGATGTGGAACCAGGGGGAAGGGATAACTATAAAATTTGGGAAGAGGGACAAGTTCCGGCTGTGATTTTTGAGATGACTTCTCCGAGTACAAAAGAACAAGACCAAACGGTTAAGAAGAATCTCTATGAAAGTTTGGAGGTGAAAGAATACTGGTTATTTGACCCGAAAGGGCAGTGGATAACTGAACAATTGCGGGGTTATCGTTTAGTGGGAGATAGTTACCAATTAATTACGGATAACCGCAGTGAAACTCTGGGTTTACGTTTACAAGTCTCCGGTAAAATTATCGATTTTTACCGAGAAGATAACGGCCAAAAATTGCTAATTCCTGATGAGTTATACGCGGCTTTGCAAGAGGCTACTTTGGCGAGGATAGAAGCTGAACAACGGGTAGAAACGGAAAAACAACGGGCAGAAACGGAAAAACAACGGGCAGAAACGGAAAAACAACGGGCAGAAACGGAAAAACAACGGGCAGAAACGGAAAAACAACGGGCGGATGAATTAGCAGCATTATTAAATCAATATCGCCAGCAATTTGGAGATTTATCAAAGTAAAATTATCTAGGTGTTTGGGGGTTGCTTAACTCCCAAATTTAGATAATCAGCTATAATATATATTAGTAAAGTGCGGAGTTAGGAATTATGATAGCAGTTGACAGCCTGACCCATAAAACTGATGTTTTTTATCCCAGTAGTGACGGAGAACCCTTGGCAGAAACTTATGATCATGTTTACGTTCTAATGGCGACTATGCTAGTTCTGAAAGAATACCTAAAAGACCGAAAAGCGACGGTTTTGGCTGACCAATTTATGTATTATGCGGCGGGTTTCCCTAAGTTGCGAGTAGCCCCTGATGTGATGGTGATTTTTGATGTAGAACCGGGGGGAAGGGATAACTATAAAATTTGGGAAGAGGGACAAGTTCCGGCTGTGATTTTTGAGATGACTTCTCCGAGTACAAAAGAACAAGACCAAACGGTTAAGAAGAATCTCTATGAAAGTTTGGAGGTGAAAGAATACTGGTTATTTGACCCGAAAGGGCAGTGGATAACTGAACAATTGCGGGGTTATCGTTTAGTGGGAGATAGTTACCAATTAATTACGGATAACCGCAGTGAAACTCTGGGTTTACGTTTACAAGTCTCCGGTAAAATTATCGATTTTTACCGAGAAGATAACGGCCAAAAATTGCTAATTCCTGATGAGTTATACGCGGCTTTGCAAGAGGCTACTTTGGCGAGGATAGAAGCTGAACAACGGGCAGAAACGGAAAAACAACGGGCAGAAACGGAAAAACAACGGGCAGAAACGGAAAAACAACGGGCGGATGAATTAGCAGCATTATTAAATCAATATCGCCAGCAATTTGGAGATTTATCAAAGTAAAATTATCTAGGTGTTTGGGGGTTGCTTAACTCCCAAATTTAGATAATCAGCTATAATATATATTAGTAAAGTGCGGAGTTAGGAATTATGATAGCAGTTGACAGCCTGACCCATAAAACTGATGTTTTTTATCCCAGTAGTGACGGAGAACCCTTGGCAGAAACTTATGATCATGTTTACGTTCTAATGGCGACTATGCTAGTTCTGAAAGAATACCTAAAAGACCGAAAAGCGACGGTTTTGGCTGACCAATTTATGTATTATGCGGCGGGTTTCCCTAAGTTGCGAGTAGCCCCTGATGTGATGGTGATTTTTGATGTGGAACCAGGGGGAAGGGATAACTATAAAATTTGGGAAGAGGGACAAGTTCCGGCTGTGATTTTTGAGATGACTTCTCCGAGTACAAAAGAACAAGACCAAACGGTTAAGAAGAATCTCTATGAAAGTTTGGAGGTGAAAGAATACTGGTTATTTGACCCGAAAGGGCAGTGGATAACTGAACAATTGCGGGGTTATCGTTTAGTGGGAGATAGTTACCAATTAATTACGGATAACCGCAGTGAAACTCTGGGTTTACGTTTACAAGTCTCCGGTAAAATTATCGATTTTTACCGAGAAGATAACGGCCAAAAATTGCTAATTCCTGATGAGTTATACGCGGCTTTGCAAGAGGCTACTTTGGCGAGGATAGAAGCTGAACAACGGGTAGAAACGGAAAAACAACGGGCGGATGAATTGGCAGCATTATTAAATCAATATCGCCAGCAATTTGGGGATTTAGGTTAATGAATAATTGTAGAGGGAGTAAATAACTGATAACAACCCTAAATAAATACATCAAGAATACAAGAATACAGCTTGTTCGTAAGTGGTTTAAAACATTACCCTGACCCTAAATCTCTCTCCCCCTTCCACAAACTAAGGAGCCAGGGGAGAGGGACTTTGAAGGCTTATTGCATGATTACTGGAAGGGCTGTAATAGTCAAGCTGGGTGCAATGTGAATTTGATTTCACGACACCAAGTTGGCGGGAAATGTTAATGAATCAATACTCTGTATTTGATGCTCAAAATACTAGCTGGGTTGATAAGTAGGAAAATCAGTATATCCCTGTTTATCAAAAGAGTACCAAACGGACATATCAGCCTGTGGATTTAAAGGCCAGTTATTAGTAAAACGTTCTACTAAATCTGGGTTACTAATAAAGGGACGACCAAAGGCGATCGCATCTGCATGACCGGCTTTAATGGTGGCTTCTGCAGTTTCCTGGGTATAGCCACAGTTACCGATTAAAACACCAGAAAATAGAGGTCTAAATTCAGGTAATGTCATGGGTTCTCCTAGTTTATGAAAACCAAAAGCCAAACCATCTAGGATATCAAGATAACCTAAGTTATACGGATTTAGTTGTTTGACAACATAAGTGAATGTTTCCCGATAATCTAGGGAACCCATATCATTAAAGTTGCCATTCGGTGAAAGTCTAACCCCTACACGATCGCTTGACCAAACGGTGAGAATAGCCTCGGTTACTTCTTTGAGAAACTGAAACCTTTTTTCAATATTTCCACCATATTTATCAGTGCGATGATTAGTTTTAGATTGCAGAAATTGGTCAATTAAATAACCATTGGCTGCGTGAATTTCTACCCCATCAAATCCGGCTAATTGCGCCCGTTCTGAGGCTTTCCTATAGTCTTCGACCACATTTGATATTTCCTCGGTTGACAAGGCTCTAGGAGTCTCGTAGGCTTGCTTACCAAGGGGAGTATGAATATAGTCATCATTGAGTTTAATTGCGGAGGGTGCAACGGGAAGCTGTCCGTTATGAAAGTCGGAATGAGAAGACCGTCCACAATGCCACAGTTGTAGAAAAATTTTACCATTTTTACTATGAACAGCATCAACAATTTTTTGCCATGCTTCGGCTTGTTGATCTGAATAAATACCAGGAGAATTACGCCAACCAATGCCCTGTTTCGAGATAACTGTAGCCTCGGTAATAATTAAACCAGCGGATGCTCGTTGTTGGTAATATTCAGCCATTAACTGATTAGGAATTCGCTCTTCTCCAGCACGCGATCGCGTTAAGGGAGACATAACCACGCGATTGGCGAGAGATAAACTCCCGATCTGAAGGGGACTAAGTAAGTTTTGGGAATTGGTGTTAACCGTCATAGTTTGATCCTGAATAATTAGGGACAGCCTATCATATAGCAATATTATGTTAGTTGTAAACTAGGGGTAGTAACTCTCTGGCTGGCTAGGGAGGATATAGACTGACTTAAAATCTATTATAATCGGGAGATTTTGGGTGAAATTATCGATATTTACTATTGACAAATTCTGGAGCTTGACTTATGATGAAATCATGGGAAAATGTGGCGGCATATATAAGCCTAAATTAATCATCCTGGTATTGAGACTGCTAGAATATCTAAAGACTAATAACTGTTAATATGCAACCCGTAGATTATACCACCCTGATAGCGTCCTGTTGTGAATTGCGGTCTAACTGGTTACCAGCAAGACTTGAACAGGTGTATCAGCGCGATCGCTTTACTATTTCTCTGGCCCTACGAACGCTGAAGGGTAGGGGCTGGTTAGACATTTCTTGGCATCCCCAAGCGGCACGAATTTGTATTTCTACGCCGCCGCCACGGGTTGCTGATACGTTCACATTTAGCGACCAATTGCGACACCAACTGAGTGGTTTAGCATTAGTAGATATTGCGGAAGTTGCGCCCTGGGAAAGGGTTTTAGATTTGCAATTTGCGAAGCGTCCGGGAGAACCTGCTCTCTGGCATTTATATGTAGAAATAATGACGAAATATAGCAATGTCATTTTAACAGGAAAAGATAACTTAATTGTGACGGCGGCGCACCAAGTAAGTTCTCAACAGTCTAGTGTTCGTCCGATCCAAACAGGCGATCGCTATGAATTACCGCCCGGTCTGACTGACCCCATTCCTAAGCTAGAAGAACCCCTAGAAAAGTGGCAAGAAAGAGTTAGTTTAATTCCCGATTTACTGAAACGACAGTTAATGAAAAGCTATCGAGGTTTAAGTTCGACTTTAGCGTTGGGTTTAATGGCGGCGGCGAATTTGGAAAGCGATCGCACTACGGACAGTTTAAGCCATGGAGAATGGGAAAAACTATTCCAGCAGTGGCGACAGTGGTTAACAGCGTTAGAAACGGGTAAATTTGAACCGGTTTGGACAGCCACAGGTTACAGTGTTCTGGGTTGCGGAAAGATAGGGGAAAGTCCGGGAAATGTGCAGGAACTTCTCAATGAGTATTACACCGAGGAATTAAACGGTCAAGAGTTCCGACAATTACAGCATCAAATCAGCCAAAAGTTGCAGACACTCTTAAAGAAATTGGGGGTAAAGTTAGCGGAATTTAACCAGCGCCTACAACAGTCAGAAAAAGCGGATTTATATCGTAGTCAAGCGGACTTATTAATGGCTAGTTTACATGAGTGGCAGCCGGGAATGAAATTAATCACCCTCGCTGATTTTGAAACATCTGCACCAGTAAAAATTCCCCTAGAACCGGAAAAAAATGCGGTGCAAAATGCCCAAAGTCTCTATAAACGCCATCAGAAACTGAAACGCGCCCGCATGGCGATCGCTCCATTAATTAAAGCAGTAAGGGAAGAAATCAATTATCTGGAACAAGTAGAAGCGGCTCTATCTCAAGTTGCTAATTATAGAAAACCGGCAGATTTACAAAACCTGAAAGAAATTCGAGGGGAATTAATCGAGGAAGGATATCTAACTATTCCCGACTATCGCCCCCAAAACTTAGGGACAGAAACGGAATTTTATCGTTATGTAACCCCTGGTGGTTTTGAGTTATTAGTAGGTCGGAATAATCAACAAAACGATCGCCTAACATTTCGGGTAGCCACCGACTATGATTTATGGTTTCATACCCAGGAAATTCCTGGAAGCCATGCTTTATTAAGGCTTCCACCGGGACAGGTTGCTGATGATCATGATTTGCAGTTTACGGCTAATATCACGGCTTATTATAGTCGCGCGCGCCAAAGCGAACAGGTCCCCGTCATTTACACCCAGCCGAAATATGTTTATAAACCGAAGGGGGCGAAACCGGGAATGGTTATCTATAAACATGAACAGGTTTTGTGGGGTGTACCTCAACAGGCGATCGCCCTTTTGGGACGAGATGGCTAACAAGTTAATTTTTTTTAAAAAATGTTGTGCTTTTTGTTACAATGTAATCGAGAGGTTTGAGAATTTATACCCGCTACTGAAGGCGGAACGCCCAACTCGGGTATCCTCAAATCGCAACAACAACGGTATCCTTATTTAGTTTGACCAGTCCCCGTCAGGAGTCTGGTCATTTTCATTAAGCCTGACCGGGAGCCTGACCGGGAAGTTGATCACAACGGATCTCTATCATAAATCCATCGGGGTCATACAAGTAGATACCGCGACCTGTGGGGCGGCTGATAGGTCCTCTGGCGATCGCCACATGATGATTCTGTAAAGCCTCAACAGCGGTATCAAATAGAATCGGATCAATATCAAAAGCCAAATGATTCGGCCCAGTAAACTCATGGGTTGGGTCAGGGTGGGGAGGTTGTAGGTTGGGTTCAGCAAATAAATCAATTACTGTGCCATCCCCGGTGACAAAGTTGGCTACTTTTCCGGCTTCAACTAATGATTTGAGGGTACTAGGAACCTCATCTCCGGTCAATTCATGGAGTCCGAGAACTTTGCCATAAAATTGACGAGAAGCCTTGATATCGGCAACATTTAAGGCGATATGATGGACGCGACGTAGCATCCCAGGGGTTAAGCACTTTTGATGGTGATTGGAGATAGTCTGCATGGTGATCACTCCGCCAAATAGCTATTCATCCATTCTAACTAAATTAATCTATAACTGGTGTGATATTTTCTGTGACTTTGTAAATTTTTGATGAAGTATATTGTAGCATATTTATTCCCGAAATGCCAGCCCAAATCAATCCCCATAATTCTATGTAAATCGGATTACCAATAGTTAGAGTATTCTGGTTGACCCCCACGATTATCCAAAAATTGCTATAATTGCCGATCAGATTAAACCCATCAACTCGACCATTCACAAATATTCTATGGTAAGACCGATTTTTAAGAGTATTAAAATTAGTGCGATCGCCTTAATGTTAGTAGCCGTAGGATTCCATTTTCCCACCCTTTCCGCCGCCCAAAATCAGTCGGAAGAAGTAGATCTAGGAGTTCTCGATCCCTTTGCGCCTAACCCCCTGCTGAGTCAAGAAGCTGACCCCTTATTACCGAACCCCCCCACAGACGGAAACATCCTCAGTGAAAGTCAGCAAGAAACCCTCGCCCCTGAACTCGATCGCCTGAACGCCGAAGCCACCACCCTTCTCGCGGCGGGAAATGCGATCGCTGCTTTTGAATTATGGACTAGGGAACTGCGTTTACGTCGCTATTTCGGACCCTTAGAAGAAATCGCCGCCCTGGAAAGAGTCGGGTTAATTTCCTGGGAAAATGGTCAGCGTCTCTACTTAGAATTTATTACGGATCGTCTCCATCAAATTCTCCTAAATAGCCCCGATCAGACTATCTTAGAAGCCCTAGGAAATGCCTTTGAAACAGTCCGCGCCAAAGATTATGGAATCCAAGCCTATCAGAGGCTTTTAGAAATTTATGCAGAAGATAATATCTGGCAAAAAGAAGGATGGTTAAATGCGATCGCTTTGATTTATCTTAACTGGTTAGACTATCCCCAAGCGGCGGCGGCTTACCGAGAATTACTCATAACTCAACAACAGATTGAAAACCTGCGCCAACGGGGAGAACTACCCCCGCCGCCACCACCAATAGAAAACGGAAACCCCCCACCTTCCCTATTACAATCTCTCCGAAATTTATCATTTATTTATGAGCAAATGGGGGAACTTTTAGAAGCGATCGCCACTCGTGAACAATTGGTTGAATATCATCTTAGACAGTCTAACTTAGTCCCAATTGCTGACCAAAAAATAGCGATCGCCACTAACCACGAACAACTCGGTCAATTCCAACAAGCCGGTGAAGCCTATCAACAAGCCTATCAATTTGCCATAAATATCCAACAATTTGAGAATGCTAGTATCGCCCTTGCGCGATTAGCAAAACTTTATGTTGACCAAAATCAAACTCAAACCGCCTTAGAATTATATCAAGCTCAACTACTGGTTAATCAGCGGTCATTCAATTTTTTTGCTATGATGAACACCTATGATAATATAGGAGAAATTCATCGGCAAAAGCAAGCATATTCCCAAGCATTACAAGCCTTTCAGAGAGCCTTACAACTCGCCCAACAACTCCAACATAAAGAGGATTATTTTCTCGCCAAAATTGATGAAATCAACCGCCAAATCAGATAAATAATCCCCCCCTAGCAGAGTATTTGATACCCCTTGTAAAAGTCATCAAGTCTCCCTATCAAAATCTAGTAGTTCGGGTTTTCAATAAATTACAACCCACCAAAATTGAACTTATAGACAACAAAAATGTCAATAAACTGCTAGGACGCAGTATAATTCTGGCGTGTAAAAATACCAAGATAATTCCCAGCGATAGCAGTATCCAACCCAAATTTCCAGTTTCCCTAGGAAAAGAGATCAAAGCCACCAAACCAGAAACCATCAATAAAACACTCCCAGCCGTTGACATACTTCCGAACAAATTGAGTGAAAGCCTGGTAGCCACTATGATATTTTGACCAAGAAAATAAATCCCCAATAACACTAGCGCCAATCCTACCAATGGTGTTATAATTTTCATAACTCTCCATGACCTTGGTTAATTTGTGTTAATGCTAGTTTAGCATTTTCCTCATACCAATGGGAAACAGTCCTCCACCCTGGTGAGTTAGTGGGAGTTGCTTTCCGTCCCGTCAACCCCTCACATAAACTCATAAAAATTCCCCACCAGTATATCAACCTCCATTATAGACTAAAATCATAGACTAAATAGATGGGTTTCTGGTGAGGAGTTTAACCTAGGGGAATTGGCTTATATATTACTAAGCACCTACGGACTCTTTAGCCGCATACATCACTTCTAGGGTAATTTCTTGAAAACCACGATCGCGGGCGAATTTCTCCGTATTCCGCTTGACCTTACCCCGCACAAAACCAGGAACTTTATTTAACTCAGCCTGAGCATCTTTAGACCAACTCAAATCAGAATCAGCCGAAATTCCCTTAGTAATCACTTCCTTGGTATCATGACCTCCGAAGATTTCCAATAGGTGATCTTCCATACCCAAGGTAAAAGAATTATACACTAAATCAGCCATCTGATTAGTTCCCTCATAGCCTAAAAATGGCTTATATCCAATGGGGAAATTTTGGATATGAATAGGCGCAGCAATGACACCACAAGGGATATTTAAACGCTTACCAACGTGGCGTTCCATTTGAGTGCCAAAAATAGCAGCCGGTTCAATACTAGCGATCGCATCGGCGATCGCACCATGATCATCACTAACTAAAACCTGATCACAGTATTCGCTAACTTCCTGTTTAAACCACTCCGCATCATACTTACAATAAGTTCCAGCCAAAACTACATGAATCCCCATTTCCCGCGCCAGAATTTTAGTCATAGCCGCCGCATGGGTATTGTCCCCAAACACCACCGCTTTTTTACCAGTTAAATTCTGACAATCAATCGAACGAGAGAACCAAGCCGCCTGGGAAACATACAGAGTTTGATTATTGATATATTCTTCATAATCAACACTAGCACCCTGAGCATTAATTAACTCTTGAATTTTGCGGATACACCGCGCAGTTTCTACCACCCCCATAGGAGTTATATCAACATAAGGCGTGCCAAATTCAGCCTGTAAATATTCAGCCGTCATCATTCCCAATTCCCGATAGGGAACTAAGTTAAACCAAGCGCGAGATAGATTTTTGAGGTTATGAACTGATGCACCTTCCGGGATGACCTCATTTACCTCAATTCCCAAATCTGCCATTAACCGTTTTAATTCAGTACAATCATGTTGATTATGGAAACCTAGGGTAGACATTCCCAGAATATTAACAGAAGGTTGCGGCGTTTTTTCTTCTGGTAAATCCCCTTTTTTTCGAGCTTTTTCAGTATAGAATTGCACAATTTGTTGTAAAGTGCGATCGGCCGCCTGCAATTCATTAACCCGATAGTGATTAACATCTGCTAACATCACATCCCCTTTCGCGTCTAACTGAGCGCGTTCTACAAAATTCGCCAAGTCTTCTTGCAGAATACTAGAGGTACAGGTAGGGGTCAAAACAATTAGATCTGGGGTTTCTTCCCGATCTTTACGAACAATATTATCAACCACTTTTTCCTGGGAGCCGCGCGCTAAGACGTGGCGATCTACGATACTAGCTGTTACTGGGGTGTAGTCCCTTTCCCGTTCTAACATCGATCGCATTACATTAAAGTAATCATCCCCCAAAGGAGCGTGCATAATTGCGTGTACATTCTTAAAAGAACTAGCAATGCGGAGTGTCCCAATATGAGCAGGTCCTGCATACATCCAGTAGGCTAATTTCATACAATTTTCTCCCTTAATTTATAATTACTGTTCACGGGTTATGGTGAGAGTCTCAATCTGCCAACTTGCTCGACAGTACCGAGTAAAAACACCTATTTTCCTAGACAATACTTATGGACTCTAGTGATTCAGTCTGCCACTTAAATAACCATTTGATCATGGGATGCAATGATTCTTATATTTATTGTTGAGATTTGTAAAAATTTGAGCTATTCCCTTGACAAAATACCCTGATTATCCCCCCATAAATAATGGGTAAAATTTCTCATTGTCTATCACCTATATATCCCCCATCTGGCTCCCTAACCGTTGCTTTCTGATTAAACTAATTCGCTATAGAAGCTAAAAACCCGATTTCTCCCTAGTTGTTTGGCTTCATAAAGAGCAGCATCAGCCGCCGCAATTAAAGTTTTAATTGAGGTTAAATAAGTGGGTATTTGACTACTGACACCTAAACTGAGGGATACATAGGGAGAGACTTTTGATTGAATATGAGGGAGTTGTTTATCCTGGATTGCTAGACGGATTTTTTCGGCGATCGCCTCCGCCGTTTCTAGATCAGTTTCAGGTAACACCACCGCGAACTCTTCCCCCCCATAACGAGCCACTAAAGCATTAGACTGATCAACATTTTGATTAATAATTTGGGCGACATTTTTTAAGCAATCATCCCCGGCTTGATGTCCATAATAATCATTATAGTATTTAAAGTAATCGATATCCAACATAATTAAAGATATGGGAAGTCTGACTCGATAATGTCTCTCCCATTCTACCTGTAGAAAATCATCAAATCTCCGACGGTTAGAGATTTGGGTAAGCTGATCAAGATTCACCAACATTTCCAGTTCCAGGTTGGTTTCTTGTAGCTGTGCTTCTGTCTTTTTTAACAGTTCAATTGAAAATTGGTGAACATATAATTGAGCCATTAGTAATTGTTGAGTATCTAATAATCTAAAATAGCCCTGATTAATCTGTACCACTAAAGGCTCATACAGTTCTTCGGTCGAACGCTTTAAGGCTGCACCTGCGGCTTCAGCAATTAAAACATTAGCAGGTAATATTAAAGGTTGAATCCTTAAAAAGCGGTACATAGACCGCAGAGGACGAGTCAAAAATAGTTCTCTACCATAGGGACGGCTGAGGGTACGCCAGAATTGTCGCTGAGAAATTATCCCCACGAAATCATCAAAATTATACAGTATAACGCCGGGAAGACTGCCATCATTTTCAAAAATTTTAGCCAGCACATTTCCCGGTTGATTGATATCAGTTCGGATATCATACAGCCTTAAATCTTGGAGAGTAGATTCTATATGAAGGTGGTCCATCATCACAAATTATAAAGGTTAACGATGATTCGCGACCTAATCCATTTAATCTAACGGATAAACCTGGGTAAAAACATTTGTACACTCAAAGCCACAGTCAAGATGATAGCGATAATAGCTCCACTCTGGATAGTAAATACACCGAACCAATCTAGCATTCCCATAGTGGTTAGTAACTGTCCTAACCAGGGGCTCCCTGGACATTGAAAATCCATACCAGTGGCCGAACACTCGAAAATATTAGCCAACGCGATCGCCAGAATAGCGATCGCCAAAGGAGCAATCATATAAATCAGGGAAACCCCGATCAGAATTACATTGATTTTGATCCACATTATTTTGCCTCTTCTCCATTATATCCCAAACTACCATCCTACAGTGACACTGTTACCGCCCCAAATCCCATCCCACTGGAGATGATATGAGTTTTCCCCTATTCGTTGTATGATGATCCTAAGTAGATGCAGGTTTTGCCGACTATTTGGCAAACAAACTAAATCATAACCAAATCTGCCACCATCAACCTTCAGGAGTACAGAATAACCCACCATGCAACGGTTTAGACTCGATCCCTTTCTCTGGATTCATTTGGCCGGATTGGCAACCCTTCCCATATGGCTAGGATTGTGCCTATTGGGATTTGCCGTGGGTTATCCTGTTTTTCCTGTCACCATAGAGTTTTTACTGGTGGCAGTCCTGGGTATAGTTCCAGTGCTATGGATGCAGTGGTTTCGCCCCTTCTATATATATAGCATTTTGGCGATCGCCATTAAGCCAGAACAACTCACCACAGAACAACAGCACATTCTCACAGGTTTTAAAACCCAACGCCATCAGGGTTTTGCCATAATTACCCCAGTTTTGCTGCTGCCAATTTTGTGGCAATTGTACCGCATCGCACCCCTAGCCACCGATGTCGCTGCCATACTTCCGAATTGGAGGATTTTGGGTTTAGCGATCGCAGCCATAGCCTTCTGCGGATGTAACCTATTTACCCAAGTGCCGATCAGTGTACTATTAGTATTTTTGACCTCCAAATCACAGCTAAATCAGCGTAATCCCCTATCACCCGATCAGATTAGCCAAGGATTTACCATAGTTGGCTGGAAAGTCGAGCGCATTTTACCCATCACCCCCAACCCCGAAAAAACGTCATAGCCTCATCACTCAGATGGACCATAACCCAGATCAATTCACCAATTATGCAGAGATTAGCTTAAACTTTTGTAAAATTGTCATTATGATAAGAGATAGGTTCAGCCTGATATTATGTCTGATCCAGGCCAATCAGGTAGAGCCACCACCACTGTTTAGTTAATGTACCGTCATGGCTCACTCAACCTCAATTTTCTGGAACCCTGATGCTGCAATGAACCGCCGGGACTCTCAGATCTGGTCCGATCTCAAACAGGCGATCGCCACCAGTTCAGGGTTCAAGCGTTGGCAGCTCGATCGCAATTCTCGGGAGAATCTCCAGAATCTCAATCTTGACCAACAGGTACGCATCTATTTACGGGAAACTCTAGAAACCTTAGCCTATTAATCAAGTATCATCAACCTCAAAACACCAGTAAACCCTAGTGTAAGCGATCGGCCTACACCAACCAGAATCAATAATCAAAGGAGTAAGAGCTTCTGATTGAACAGGAACCAGAAAAGCCAGCCGCAGTACCGAGCCACCTTTGGAGTCTGCAACTGTCAATATGTATGTTTATCCCATCGATTGAGTTATCTCAGTCGGTGTCCTCCTATTTGCCAAAAGAACACTACATAATTATTCAACCCGACTCCCCAGAGGAATTTATAGAATATGTAACAGAACATAAACACCAACTTGACTGTCTCATTCTGGAGTGGTCGCCTCAGTGGCAGGGTTTAGTTAATAAACTCCAGCAAAACTTAGTTTCCATCCCCACCTTAATCATTATATCTGATGAGCAGTCCCCTGTCGTCCAGCCTAGCCTAACTGAACCCTCCGAGAATTACATACTTTCCTCAACAGAAGTCCAGTTAAAAGGTCAACAAATTCATCTAATTCAAGGATATATTGATAAAGCCATTAGCCAATTTATTACCCATGCTGTCACCACTCGTCTGACCGATGAATCATCCTCTGTAGATACCCCCACAGAGTTAACTAATTTCATTGTTCGCCAGCAGCGAAGACTCATGGACAAATTACATGAGCGACTAGGATATCTAGGTGTGTATTATAAGAGAAATCCTAAAAATTTTCTGAGAAACCTGTCCAAAGCAGATCGTCAGAAGCTGTTGGAACAGCTTAAATCTCAGTATCGCCAAATTGTTTTAAGCTATTTTGCCAACGATAAAAATTTGAATAATAAAATTGACGAATACGTTAACACAGCGTTTTTCGGGGATATTCCAGTGACTCGCATCGTTGAGATTCACATGGATTTGATGGATAATTTTTCTAAACAACTCAAACTTGAGGGACGTAGTGAAGATGTTTTACTGGACTACAGACTTACCCTGATTGACACTTTAGCTCATTTATGCGAAATGTATCGTCGTTCCATACCCCGTGAGTCATGGGGAGAATGACCAGATAAAATCCCTGTCAATTTCATCATCGGTCTAATGTCAAAAAAATTTCTGTTACTCCCCCAAATTTTCATCTGATATCGGTAGATATATCTATGACTCCTCTGAAGAAAACTTATGTTCTTAAACTCTACGTCGCTGGGAATACCCCTAACTCAGTTAGAGCCCTCAAAACCCTTAAAGATATCTTGGAACAAGAGTTTCAAGGGGTTTATGCTCTCAAAGTTATCGATGTTCTAAAAAATCCTCAACTAGCCGAAGAGGATAAGATTTTGGCAACACCGACTTTATCGAAAATTCTGCCACCACCAGTGAGGAAAATTATTGGCGACCTCTCCGATCGCGAAAAAGTGTTGATTGGATTAGATTTACTCTATGAAGAATTAGAAGACGACGATTATAACTTCTAGGTCAGCCATCAACCCGAATTGGCTACCGTTGCTCCCCTAACTTTCAGCTAGGGGAGACCCTTTGCTATCCTGTGGCTGTTCAGGTCTCTGTGGGAAGATCCCTGCCTCTCCAACTGCTCCGGCTATCCACCGAGAAGTTCCAGGTGATCATATTCCCACTAATGCAGCTCAGATTATGATAAATAACAGTTATAGCAACCCACAGGCTCAATGCAACCGGGAACAAAAAATAGCCAATTTTTGATATCTACCTTGTGGTTATTCTCGATTCCCTTAATGCAGTACAATACCAAAGCCTAGATCTATATAACCCAATTTCCATAGATCCCGTTCATGGGGACATATAGAATACTCAGATTACAACGTTTTTCAAATCAATAATTATGGTCAATAGTAATCTCGGATCAGAACCCAATAAACGGAAATTAATTAGTGTCCAAAAAATCCGCACTATGATTGAAGGATTTGATGATATCAGTC
This sequence comes from Limnospira platensis NIES-39, assembly GCF_026000695.1. Lineage (GTDB taxonomy): Bacteria > Cyanobacteriota > Cyanobacteriia > Cyanobacteriales > Microcoleaceae > Limnospira > Limnospira platensis. Next base: position 4,568,626 of record NZ_AP026945.1, on the reverse strand, counting down.
ATGGGGGAATGCCAGCAGGTCGGTCAACCTTGATCAGTGGCACTTCCGGTACAGGTAAAACTTTATTTGCCGTTCAATTTCTCTACAATGGTATCACCTATTTTGATGAACCTGGTATTTTAGTAACCTTTGAAGAGGCTCCTACTGATATTATCAAAAATGCCGCCAGTTTTGGCTGGGATTTACAGGGATTAATTGATGAGGGTAAATTATTTATTCTTGATGCCTCCCCCGACCCAGAAGGTCAAGATATCGTCGGTAACTTTGACCTGTCAGCACTCATTGAACGCATACAGTATGGGATTCGCAAATATAAAGCCAAGCGGGTTTCTATTGATTCCGTAACCGCGATTTTTCAACAATATGAAGCCGCCGGAGTCGTGCGACGGGAAATTTTCCGATTAGTGGCTCGTTTAAAGCAAGTGGGAGCTACCACCATTATGACCACCGAGCGAGAATCAGAATATGGTCCGGTCGCTCGCTTTGGTGTGGAGGAATTTGTCTCCGATAATGTCATGATTGTCCGAAATGTTTTGGAAGGAGAACGCCGTCGCCGCACCGTCGAAATTTTGAAGTTACGCGGCACTACTCACATGAAAGGAGAATATCCTTTTACGATTACTCAAAATGGGATTAGTATTTTCCCCCTCGGTGCTATGCGACTTACTCAACGGTCTTCTAATATCAGGGTTTCTTCTGGTGATAAAACTCTCGATGAAATGTGCGGCGGTGGCTTTTTTAAAGATTCCATTATTCTGGCGACTGGTGCTACGGGAACTGGTAAGACTCTGTTGGTGAGTATTTTTGTTAATAACGCCTGTCAAAGTAATGAGCGAGCTATTCTATTTGCTTATGAAGAATCACGCGCTCAATTGTTGCGAAATGCTCACTCTTGGGGACTTGATTTTGAAGCGATGGAACGTAAGGGATTACTTAAAATTATCTGTAGTTATCCTGAGTCTACAGGCTTGGAAGACCATTTGCAAATTATTCGCTCGGAAATTTCTGAGTTTAAACCTTCCCGCATTGCGATCGATTCTCTTTCTGCTTTAGCTAGGGGAGTTAGTAGTAATGCTTTTCGACAGTTTGTAATTGCTGTCACAGGATATGCTAAACAGGAGGAAATTACGGGATTTTTTACCAATACAACTGACCAGTTTATGGGTTCACACTCGATTACAGATTCCCATATTTCGACTATTACTGACACCATTCTGATGCTTCAGTATGTAGAAATTCGCGGTCAAATGTCTAGGGCTATTAATGTGTTTAAAATGCGCGGTTCTTGGCATGATAAGGGTATTCGGGAATATACTATCACCGAACATGGTCCCCATATTACTGACTCGTTTAGGGATTACGAACGCATTATTGGTGGTTCTCCTACCCGAATTTCTATTAATGAAAAAAGTGAGTTGTCTCGCATTATTGAGGGAGTTCAAGATGATCAGGATTGACGACTAAACCTTTACCGTGAACCTTTCCCTATCTTCAATGTCACGCATTACGACTCCCGTTAAGGGTGCGAGACGTTCAGGCATGAAATAGGGTTGAGATACCCGAAATAACCGCCTGGTGGGGACTTCAACCCTTTGGTTGAATATAAGGAACGCACTCCTGACCATCCCCATAACTGTTTATATGTCCCGACGCTTGGAGAAATCTAAGCAAGGCAGGGAACTCAAGGTCATAAACCAACTGAGAAATCAGGGAGTAGAGAGTAACGGCGATAGCCACCCCCAGTTTTGGGAATCATAACCCCAGGATTGAAGCGGGGAACGGAAGGCTCCGAGATACAACCTAGTATCAGAAACGAGACCACTGCCAACCATCCATGATTAGGGAGACCGAATGTCCGGCTTGAACCATCGTAAGAATCAAGTAGCGAAATAGGTTGAAACGCTGCGCTCAAAAGAGTAAGGGGAAAAGTAGGAGGCTCCTTATACTACCTACACAGACCTTTAAAGTACCCCGGTTCTGAGGACAAATCTAAAGATGGAAGGCCCATATAAACGGAACGTTTTAAGTCCTCCTGGACTCTGAGTATCTGGTCGAGGTAGTTAGTAGGGATAAGTGTAACCGCAAGTCCTAGAGGATGTGAGATATGACCAAAAGCCAACGCCCGGCTGTAATGGACGGGATATGCTAACAGGTCACGGTTTGATTGTAAGAATAGAGTCTAGTGGGTGTTTAAATGACGCAAGCGAGTTGAAAGAAAGGATTCGAGAAATCCAAACCAATCAAGACTATGAATAACGTATGGAAAGCTATCCCATGGGCTAAGGTTCAGCGGAAAGTTTTTAAGCTCCAAAAGAGGATATTTCAAGCAGCTAAATCGGGACAGGACGCGAAGGCCAGAAGGTGACAACGTCTATTGGTGAAATCATATTATGCCCGGCTCTTAGCAGTGCGGCTGTAGGGGCGGGTTCCACGGTCAGCCATGCTTCCCAACAGTCAGCTTAATGAACCCGCCCCCCAAGCGGGTCAAGGCTAAAAGACAGCCGGTGTCGATGGAATGATAGTAATATCTCCAGAACAAAGACTGACTTGAGCGGAGAACATTAAAGGAAATCTCAAAGCCAAAGCACTTAGGAGAGTATGGATACCAAAACCTGGCAGGGATGACCAATGCCCCCTGGGAATACCCACAATCCAAGACAGAGCGAGGCAAGCCTTGGTTAAGTCGGCACTTGAGCCTGAATGGGAATCAAGATTTGAAAGCACAAGCTACGGGTTCAGACCAGGCAGGTCAGCCCAAGATTCAATAGCTCGTATTTTCCTGAGTATAAACCAAGGGGAATACTATAGCACTAGTCAATACGGTTAGGACGCAGCCTTGAGAACAGAATCCATGGCATCATCGAGAGAATCAAACTGCTCACGTGCAATGGCGAATGCGGGCTTTCAACCACGACCAACATTTCTCTATCTTGTTGAGGTCTGGCGAATAAGGCGGAAGATAGAGTAAATGGCATTGAGCTGCCTCCACCAGTTCAGCCTGCCGCCCCCCTTTATGAAACGTTGCATTGTCCAATACTAGAGTCTGACCTGGCTTCAATGTTGGAATTAAGATGAACTCCAACCACAACTCAAACACTGTCCGATTACAACAACCCTCAAAGGTAAAGGGAGCTAAGAGTTGTTGATAACACCATGCGGGCATATAGCTCACCCTGCCCTGCCTCTTCCCTGATTTGAGGGCATCGAAGCGTTTTCCTTCCTCGCAGTAACCATAAGGGTAATCCGAGTCCTGACTATTCATGCCGGCTTCATCGAGGTAGACCACTTCTTGTGGCTCCATATGTTCAATCTGAGCAATAAACTCCTCTCGCTGTTGCTGATCACGTTCTTGGTAGCCGTAAGTTTTTTTTCTGGTGAAGCCAATTTTCTTCAAGGCTCTGGATATGGTGCGAGGAGAGATGTCGTCATCCCAAAGTTCAGCCATTTGAGCGGAGGTTTTGTCGCCATGCTCTTAGGCAAAAGCCTTGAATTTTTGCCAGTCGGTAATTTGGTGGCTATGACCAGGTGGGCGATTAGGTTTAGGGAGGAAGTCGCCGGTGTGTTCTTTTCTTTGCAGCCAGAGATTGATGGTGTTCCGGCTGACATGGAAAACTTGACTGGCTTCTGTTTTGGGTATACCGTCTAGTTCAATTGCATTAATAACTTTTTGTCTAAGGTCGTAACTGTAGGGGGCTGGCTTTTTGGGTCTTCTGTAGATATCCTTGCCATTATACGTCCTAACTGTTCTGTCTTGTGCTATATATTTCGGCATTTAACTCGCTTGCTGTGTACTCGTCTAGCTTAACGCAATTGTTGACCTTTGTCAATCGTTGTTCAGTGAATTGCCTAACAGGAAGAGTCTCTCCAAATCGCACTGTCTTAACCCCTTAAAACTGTTTAACGATTCGGTTCTAGAGCCGGGAACTAGCACGCATTCCAGGGTAGGAACTTTAACTCTTGCTCTGAACGTAGCCAGTTACGGCTATAGCTGGTCAGCTATTCTGTTGCGGGAGGCACGAAGCCCCCGTGCTTCAGGCGGGGGTGCTGACTACAATATTTCCCCGAAAACTGAAAAAACCGGACACTTATGGAGTCCGGTTATGGAAAAAATATCTGACGAGGCTGGTGGGAAACCCGCCCTACTATGGCTAGGATGCCACTTCTACGGGATAAACGCTGACTTTCTTGCCGCTTTTCCCCCGGCGCTCAAATTGCACAACTCCATCTACTTTGGCAAATAGAGTATCATCTTTGCCAATGCCTACATTGTTCCCAGGGTGGAACTTACAGCCGCGCTGACGCACGAGGATATTACCTGCACTGACTACTTGACCGCCATAGCGTTTGACTCCCAAACGCTGGGCGTTAGAGTCGCGACCGTTACGGGTGCTTCCTGTTCCTTTCTTATGAGCCATGATCTTCTCCTAATTAACCTGATCTGATACATTTACGCGACATTTTTCCGGTTGTTCCCGGACAATGCGACGATAGCACTATTACCCGTTAAGGTAACAGAGGCGGTATCCCGCAAAGCTTTTAGAAAGATTCCAAAAGCACCGTTCCAGTCCCGTGGTAGAGTGAACCCGCACTCCGGACATCGGAACACTTTTGAGCCACCTAGCTGGGAATGGACATGACCACAGTGAGTACAGGTTTTGCTGGTGTATTCTTAGGTCACATCTACAACTGTTCAGTTATTTCCGCTTGATGTCTCAGGGTTAGTTTGAATCGATAATGCGCCCATGTCAGCATGGCGCGGGCAGTCTTAGACCTGATTAGACGCTTCACCTGACTGGCCATATTGGAAGTCTCGAAGGTTGGCCAAAAAATTAGGCTGTGTTATGGGATGGTCAGGGATGCGACCCAATCAACCAAGGGGTTGAAGTCCTCACCGGGTAGTTATTTCGCCCATTTCAGCTCTATTTCATACCCGAAGGTCTCGCACCATACTTGGTATTGTAGCGCATCGCCCTAATTGGTTCAACTAATCTGTGATTAAATTAAGCTCTTATAATTCTAGTTTGCTTTAGTTGAGGACCAACTCCAAATTTATTCTGCTGTCGCGGCCTGGGGTTCTGAGGTTGGGCTTTCTGACTGTTCGCGACTGGCCAAAACTTCCCCGTTGAGAGTAATTGAATCAATCATCAATCGGGTTACTTCTTGGCGGTGGCCCCGTTTTTTGCGGGTTTTCTTCTTGGGTCGCATTTTATATACAATAACTTTGCGATCGCGGAAGTGCCGCACAATTGTCCCCTCAATGATCGCCCCAGCTACTAGAGGCTGACCGATATGGACGTTACCATCATGCTGAACCAGCAGCACTTTCTCGATGGTTAGTTTTTCATCTTGATCTACTGGTAGCGATTCAACATCGTAGAACCTACCCGGTTCTACCCGCACTTGTTTACCGCCCGTTTCAATAATTGCGTAAGTCATGGAATTGTTAGTAAAGTTGCCGTACAGGTAGCCAACAGTAGACGATCGCCTGTTTGTTTATGGTTGCCATTTCCACAAGGCGCGATCGCTCACCACTAGCATTTAGCAATATCTGAACCTGATCCGAGCCAGATTTATACAGACAATCTGTTATTATTTCATATTCCATCACTGTTTGTCAAGCACCATTAACCCCATAGCAGCAATTCTCATTTTGGAAATTCAACTGCTATCGGGTGGGATGTCTAACTCGAGACCCTCAAGCATAAAGGTCAGAAGGTGGTCCCAACTGTCGAAGTACAGTCTGGGTAAGCGCGCGCAAATCATTAAAGAAGGTTTGGCGCTTCGGTAAGTGCGCTCGTAGCAACTGGTACTTGTTATCGAGCAACTCCTGCAGGGTGTGGAAGAGCAGCGAGAGGATGTTGATGGTCCGGAGCAAGGAAGAAAGATGCTGCTTGCCATGGCCAAAATTGTGTTCGAGATGGTAGCCCTTGGTCTTGAGAGTGTTGTTGTTCTCATTCTCAACTTTCCAACGAGTCCGCCCGGCCCGAACCACCTCGGCTACATTCTCATCGCTGAGAGGATAATTCGTGGCCAAGGAGTTGTGATAGGTTACCTGGCCATCAGCGGTGGTGACAGTAAGTTCGCACCAGTTAACCAACAGGACCTCATCGCTATCTTTGAGGGGGACTCCGTTGAGATAGCGGTAGGTATAGGTTTTCTCGACTTTACCAGTCCACTTCTTGGTCGTGAGGGTCGGGAGTTCGATGCCCTCTAGGTGTTCATAGAGGGTAGTATGAGACTCGGGGCGACAGACGACGATGAAGTTAAGTTGCTGCTCTAAAAACTGCTGACACAACGGTTGGTGGCAATAGAGGTCATCCCCTCAAACCGTGACATTCAAAGCCCTCAAGCATTGTTCTTGCCTCGATAGCCAGCGTTTGGCGGCGGCATTCTCACAGTCTTGCTTATCATGACCATCTTGGGGCACGATAAATTCGGGGACTAAGGGAATCACATGATTCTGTCCCGGACAGACGATGACTGGAGTGACAACACTATGGAAGTAATGGGTTTTTCCTGACTTCTGGGTGCGCGTTGAACAGTGGGGACAGTGAATTTGGTCGGAACTGAAGTATTCGGTGCCATCCAACGCGACTAATAGACTGTCCCCTAGGCAACGGAAGTCTTCTAACTGCCCCTGGGCTTCCAAGACTTGTAGGATATCCTCAAACACTGGAAACAGGTGCTCTGGGGACACGGCATCTAATAAGTCCCGAATCTGGTTATCACAGGGAATTCGATGAACTCCAAACAGACTTTGGGCATTGCTCTTGCCTTTACTCCCCTCCATCAGACGTTGATAAGCCAGAAACGACGGAGTTTGAGTAAAAAACACACTAAACGCACTTAAAGCGGCATCCTCCATTCCATAGCGGCGATTTTTACCCCGGCGCTTGTCCGGTAGCGATGACAAGCACTGGCGGAAAGAACCGACTAGAGTCTCAAAGCCACCTGGCTTTTTCAACGGCTCTGGCGCTCCTGGGTTTCTTGGATGTCATTACGATACAGGGATGCTGGGGACTTGAACAGGTTTTCGCCAAAATGAGAATTGCTGAACCCCATAGTTATCAGAAACACTATTGATTATGTGGAACTGGCAAGGATAACCTAGAATAATCTCGATAGTGCGAAACGTTCAGGCATGAAATAGGGTTAAAACACCCGAAATAACCGCCTGATGGGGACTTTAACCCCTTGGTTGGATATAAGAAGCGCACTTCTGACCATCCCCATAACTGTTTATATGTACCAAAAATTTGTATCATACGATACCCAATTAAGGCAGGAAACCCAAGGTCAATACACTCTGTAACAATTCGTAACAATTCTTAACATAACGGAAACGTAACGAAACAGAGATGAGGGTCACGGCGATTCCCCCAATTTCAGGATTCACAACCCGTCAGATTGAAGCGGGGAATAAGAACTCGAAGGTGTACCCCAACACCAGAATCGAGATTAAGCGCCAACCATCCATGATTAGGGAAACCGAATGTCTGGCTTGAACCACCGTAATTATTCAGCAGCGAAAGAGGGGTGATACGCTACGTCCAAAAGGGCAAGGGGAAAAGCAGGATAATTATCGAGCTACCTGCACAGACCTTTAAAAGTACCCCGGTGGAAAGGACAAATCTAAAGATGGAATGCCCATATAAACGGAACGTTTTAAGCCCTCCTGGACTCTGAGAGTATGGTCGATACCTCAGTAGGGAAAAGTGTAACCGCAAGTCCTAGAGGGTGTGAGATGTGACCAAAAGCCAACGCCCGGCTGTAATGACAGGGATATGCTAACGGGTCACGGTTTGATTGTAAGAATAGAGTCAAGTAGGAGCACAAATGGCGCAAGCGAGTTTAAAGAACGGCTTTGGCAAGTCCAGACCAATCAAGACTACGAAAAACGCATGGAAAGCTATCCCATGGGCGAAAGTCCAGCGAAAAGTTTTCAAACTCCAAAAGAGGACATATCAAGCAGCTAAATCGGGACAGGATGCAAAGGTTAGAAGGTTGCAACGTCTATTGGTGAAATCATACTATGCCCGACTCTTAGTAGTGCGGCTGTAGGGGCGGGTTCCACGGTCAGCCATGCTTCCCAACAGTCAGCTTAATAAACCCGCCCCCCAAGCGGGTCAAGGAAAAAGAATGGCTGGAGTTGATGGGGCTATCACAATCTCCCCTAAACAAAGGTTTGAACTGACTGAGAAAATCAAAGGAAACCTCAAAGCAAAAGCACTTAGGAGAGTATGGATACCAAAACCTGGTAGGGATGAAAAACGCCCGCTAGGGATTCCTACAATCCAAGATAGAGCCAGGCAAGCCTTGGTTAAATCGGCACTCGAACCCGAATTGGAAGCGAGATTTGAAGGCACAAGCTATGGGTTTAGACCTGGTAGGTCAACCCACGATGCAATTTGCAGGATTTACACTGCCATTAATCAGGGACAATACTATGTTCTTGATGCGGATATAGCGAAATGCTTTGATAGAATTAACCATGATTACCTACTGTCCACAATTCATTGTCCAAGCAGCTTGAAAAGAGACCTGAAACAATGGCTAAAAGCAGGTGTGCTAGATAATGGCGTATTCGAGGATACAGAAGCATGGACACCCCAAGGAGGGGTAATAAGCCCAATACTCGCCAACATCGCACTGTTGGGAATGGTTAGGTTAATAGAAACAATGTATCCCAAGAAAAAGAACAGGGTGCAAGCCAATGTCATAAGATACGCCGATGATTTTGTAGTGATATCACCTTCACTAGACATCATTGAACAGTGCAAAACTGCTATTTCCGAATGGCTAAAACCTGTAGGACTAGAAATCAAACCTGAAAAAACTCGAATCTGTCACACACTCAATCCAATTGTGCGAAACGTTTAGGAGACCAAATAGGGCTACAATGCCTGAAATAACCTCCTAGTGGGACTCCAACCCCTTGGTTGGATATAAGGAGTGCTCGCCTGACCATCCCATAACTATCTATGTGTCTCAACATCTGGCTTCGACAACCAGATAAGGCAGAGAGACTCAAGGTCAAGACTAAGCGAAAGAAAGAGGGAAGTTGTGAACCCTTGAGTATAACGTAAGGTTGAGAGTAACGGCGGTGTGCGAGACGTTTAGGAGTGAAATAGGGCTGCAATGCCTGAAATCATCTCCTAGTGGGACTTCTACCCCTTGGTAGAATATAAGGTGAGCGTACCTGACCATCCCATAACTATCTATGTGTTCCAATTATCTGGGCTAAATTGGATTTAGAATCAGATAAAGGCTAAGAGACTCAAGGTCAAGGCTGAACGCTGGTGTTATGTACAGCAGGAAGTTGAGAGTAACGGCGGTAGCCACCCCCAGTTTCAAGGCTCACACCCGTCAGATTGAAGCGGGGAACGGAAGGCGTGAAGTAGAACCTACTACCATACGCGACCACTGCCAATCATCCATGATTAGGGAAACCGAATGTCTGACTTGAACCATCGTAATGAGTGAGTAGCGAAAACAGGTTGATACGCTGCGCTCAAAAGGGCAAGGGGAAAAGTGGGAGTCTAACTGAGTTACCCAAAAGCAACGAGAGTTGTGCACAGACCTTTAAAGTACCCCGGTGGACAGGACGAATCTAAAGATGGAATGCCCGCATAGATGGAACGTTTAAACCCCTCATTGGCTCTGCCCCACGGCAGAGCGTGAAAAGTGTAAGCGTATGCCTTGAAGGGGAAAGGATGTGACTGAAAGCTAATGCCTAACTGTAATGGTTAGGATATGCCCACTAGTCACGGTGTGGATATAGATACTGCGATTAGTAGGAGTTTAATGGCAGCGAGTTTAAAGACTAACGCAGGCATATAGCTTTGAAAGTTGAAGTACGAAAGCAGGGGGTTGTAGCCCTGTTCCTAATGAAAAAAGGGGTATCGACATCAGGAGCCGTATGAGGTGAAAGTCTCAAGTACGGTTTGGAAGTGGAGTTGGGGAAGGCGACTTCCCTTTCGACCATAACGAATATGACGGAAAAACAGAAGAACCAGGGTTCAACTTTTTAGGATTCAACATCAGGCAGTATCCTGTGGGAAAACATAAATCTGGGAAAAGTGCACAAAAAAAGGTGTTGGGATACAAAACCCACATAAAACCCAGTAAGAAAGCAGTTAAAGCCCATACAGAAGTGATTAAGGGTGTGATTAAACAACATAAAACAGCACCCCAATCAGCCCTGATTAGCAAACTAAACCCGATTATCCGAGGATGGTATAATTACTATTCAGGGGTAGTTTCATTAGAAACCTTCAACAAACTAGACTGTGTAATCTGGCAAATGTTAAGGGCATGGACAGTTACAAGATGTGGAAAGGCAAGTTATGAAAAACTGAGTAATTATTTCAGACCTGGAAAGGTAGCGCTCAGTAATGGGAAAGAAAGACATGAGACCTGGTTATTCCAGACTAAGGACGGGAAAACGCTATGGAAACATAGCTACACCTCGATTGTCAGACACACCCTAATCCGCCCGGAAGCAACACTTCTTTATGACGGAAACTGGACTTACTGGGCAACCAGGAAAGAACAGGCAATTGGAACACCAAACAGGGTAGCAAAACTACTCAAAAAGCAAAAAGGTAAGTGTAACTGGTGCGGGCAATACTTTACCCCATCAGATTTAGTTGAAGTTGACCACATACATCCCAGAAGTCAAGGCGGAAAGGATGAGTACAAAAACCTTCAACTACTACACCGCCATTGTCACGATGATAAGACAGCCTTGGATGAGGCTAACGCTGTGTCCTTAACAATGGAACAGTCTGCGCGTGCGTCACATCATGAAGTTTTTCGTGTCTATGCCAATTATCGGGATGTGGAAGCACCACTAGAGCCGGATGAGGTGAAAGTCTCATGTCCGGTTCTGAATGGGAGGGGATAGAGGCGACTCTATTCTCGACCCCTAGTTCATTCATGTTTGATAGCTTTATTGGGGGGCTGGTGTGATTATTGTAAATCTGATTTTATCGTTAGCGATCGCCATGGTAGTAGCGATCGCCATCATTTTAATTGCCTTAGAATGGCAGCATCGTAACCGTCCGGGTAATGACTTAGAACTAAGAGCCATCAATTGGGAAAAGACACTCACAGAACCCCAAAGACTCTTGCTCAAAGGAGAATTTGAACTATATAACCGGACCAAGACCCTAGAAATAATGGTGCCGGAGGTCACAGCCAAAGTCAAACTCCTATCCGATGGCAGTTTAGCCCATACCAGGGTAAACACCCGCATCATTGCCGCCCATGAAGACACCAAACCGAGAGCCGATGATTACTGGTTAGCCTATATCGTCAAAGCGCGTAAAATCACCCGATTCCAAGCAATTATCGACATTCAAAGCCCAAACATCAAGGAACTCCAGTCAGCTTGGGTACAAATTCGCTACGTCACCTACGGACCCCAAGGCAGAATACCCAAAGTCCGCCATTTGGTGATTCCCATGCAATACCCAGATCCGCAAATTCCCCCCACTCCTCGCCCCGTAGAAGGCGGCGGTCAAGTATTCCCGATCCGCACCCATCTCCTGGCCCAACTAGATGATCCCGTCGAAGTAGTGCAGCGTTATGTGATGCCACACGCCAAACCCGGAGATATTGTTACAATGGGAGAAACTCCCCTAGCCTTAATTCAAGGTAAGTTCCGCCACCCAACCGAAGTCAAACCCGGATGGGTAGCCCGCCGAGTTTGTTACTTTTTTATGCCCACCTCCAGCCTAGCCACCGCCTGCGGACTGCAAACCCTAGTGGATATAGTCGGTCCGGTGCGGGTTTTGGGAGCCTTTGTCGGAGGTGCGATTGGCAAAGTATTAGGTCATCGGGGCGGGTTTTACGAATTAGCCGGGGAACAAGCACGCCTTATTGATGATGTTACCGGAACCCTACCACCTTACGATCAATTTATTGTCCTGGGTCCAGAAGACCCTGAAGGAGTAGTTAACCGTATTCGCCAAGCCACGGGACTAGAAGCAGCCATTGTAGACGTTAACGACTTGAAAGCCGTTAAAATATTGGCAGCGACTTCTGGTTTATCTACGGCTTTAGTGGAGCGATCGCTCAGAAGCAATCCCGCCGGAAATGCTGATGAGCGCACCCCATTAGTTCTGATCCGTCCCGAATCTGATCAAAGCCTTGAATAATGATCTACCAACACCCCCAAACCCCAGGAGGTACATGAATTTATTTCCTTCTCCCAATCAAACTCAGGCGACAATTCGCCCCTTTCAATATCGCGATTTAGAGGCTTTTGAGCGTTTGTCTCAGCTCACGCGCCCGGTAGATGAGCCATGGCGCGAAGACCCCGCCATCGACCCGGAAATCAAACAACTTCGACTCTGGTATGGCTTACTCCGATTTCTGAGTTGGTTTCCCAACCCCTGTCAGCACCTATTTAATACCTATGTAGCCGAACAGGGGGGACAGGTTCAAGGAGTGATCAGAGTTTCCCCCTTCAACCGTACCCGTAGCACCTGGCGGGTTCAGCGAGTGTCCGTAGACCCGGCCACTAATTCCGGTAGTATTGGTTCCCAACTGTTGCGATACTGCTTTGAAACTATTTGGGAAGCCAGAACCTGGGTTTTGGAGGTCAATGTTAACGATAAAGATGATTTGGCGCTGTATCGACAAAATGGCTTCCAACCCCTGGCTAAAATCACTTACTGGTCCGTAGAACCTGAATTGCTGGCTGATTTAGCCCAATCTGTGGCGGATGTCCCTAATCTACTTCCGGTCAGTAATGCTGATGCTCAATTGTTGTATCAATTAGATACGGTTTCTATGCCACCTCAAGTCCGACAGGTGTTCGATCGCCATATTCTCGATTTTCAAACTAATGTGATCAGAGCGATCGCCGATGGAGTGCGACAATGGCTTGATGGAGTCGAACAGGTCAGCGGTTATGTGTTTGAACCTCAACGCAAGGCGGCGATCGGTTATTTTCAAATCCAACTGTGTCGAGATGGTCGCCAACCCCATCAAGCCGAGTTAACCGTTCATCCCGCCTATACTTGGTTATACCCCGAACTTTTATGTCAAATGGCTCAATTAGTCCAAGATTTTCCGCCTCAGTCCCTGCGACTGGCTTCCGTGGATTATCAACCCGAACGCGAAGCCTATTTACAAAAAGTCGGAGCCGAGCCCGTGGAACACACCCTGCTAATGTCGCGATCGGTTTGGCACAAATTGCGTGAGTCAAAAACGATCGCCGAACCTCTCCAATGGTCCGAAGTTCTCCAAAGTTTGCAACCATCGAGAAAGCCAGTTCCGGGGGGAATGTCATGGCTAGGACCAATGGATCGCCATCATACCCATCCAGGTCAGACCAGCACTGCTGATTCCTCCGCCAAAATGCAACCCCAAAACATCGCCGAGAGTGGTGCATCAGACCCAAATTAAACCAGGCGCGAGCAATGAATGATATCACCCCCAAAGGCTATATATCAGCCCTAGGCTTAGATATTGGTCGCCGTCGCATTGGAGTAGCTGGCTGTGATGGTACCGGCTTAATCGCCACCGGATTAACTACCATTGTCCGCACCCACTTTGAGGCGGACTTAGCCCAGTTTCAGGCCATAATCCAACAGCGCCAGGTGCAAATTTTAGTCGTCGGTTTACCCTATTTGAGCAATGGAGAGTTAGGAACCCAAGCCCGTCAGATCCAAAAATATACCCGACGACTGCAAAAATCCCTGGCTCTACCCGTAGAATATTTTGATGAGCGCTTAACATCCATTGAGGCCGAAGAGATGTTAAAAGGCCAAAAAATCCCCCTGTCTGAGAATAAAGCCCTGATTGACCGCAAAGCGGCCGCCTTGATTCTGCAACAGTGGCTCGATCAACGCCGCCACAAATCCTAGGGGTTAAGGGATCACTGTTATGTTATTCTTTCTGGTACAAGTGGATCTGTATCAATTGTACCCATTGGTATAATTCTGATTGCCTTATTTTTTTGAGCAACCATACTACTTTCAAAAATCATGCCATCCCAATTTTCCGACGAGAATATCCCCGAACCAGAGGCCACTACCCTAACTGATGAACAAGGGCGATCCATTGAATGCACCATTGAGTCATCCTTTAGCTTAGACGGGGAAGAATATATTTTGCTGCTTCCCCTCGATACCCCCGTGGAAATCCTCACTTGGTCTGATGATGAGGATGAAGAGGTGGCAGTTCCGGTAGAGTCAGAAGCCGTCATCGATAGCATTTTCGCCACCGCGAAAGTAGTTCTGGAAGAACAGAACCTCACCCTGAAACGTACAGCAGTCACCTTGACTGTCGCTGGGGAATTACCAGAGGACATTTTTGATAATGATGTAGACGGTAATGGTTCTGGTGGGGGGGATGAGGAAGATTATGAGGAACTGTTGATGCTCACAACTTTTTATCATGAAGAACAAGAATACGGCATTTATACCCCCCTCGATCCATTTTTTATTTTGGCTCGTAGGAATCCGAAAGGTGAGCCACAATTGCTGTCTTCTGAAGAATTAGATAAAATTGAACCACTACTACCGATGATTGAGGAGAAACTATTTGGAGATTTTAGTTAAAAGCCGAACTGCTAATTAAGCAGAAGTAGTTGTTAGTGATTGATAGAATAGGTTATGGGACGGATTTCTAAAGGTATTTTTTATTTCGCCATAGTACCATTAGTGTGGGGATTTTGTGGTTGGCAAGGATGGAGTTGGTGGAGTTGGGCTAGTTCTCCTCACATAGATGGAGATGCGATCGGGGAAAATGCGGCCGCAGAAACTGCTATCCAGATTTCAATTCCCCCAGGAACATCCAGCCAACAAATTGGCCTCGATTTGGAAAGCGCTGGCTTGATTAGATCATCGACAGCATGGCGGTTATGGTCTAGGTGGTTGGTTTTCCGAGACCCAGATGGAGAATTTAAAGCGGGAAATTACCAGTTATCCCCTACGGAGTCCCTCGGTGACATTGCCGATCGCATTTGGACTGGGGAAGTGATGCAAACCAGCTTTACCATTCCAGAGGGGTGGTCGATTCGGGAAATGGCCGAATATTTCCAAGCACAAGGGTTCTTTTCAGCCGAGGAGTTTATCGCACAAGCTCAACAAATACCCTATGATCAATATCCATGGTTGCCGCAAGGATTACCCCTACTGGAAGGATATTTATATCCTGATACCTATGTGGTGGCTAGTGATTTGATTACGCCCAAAACCGTGATTAACCAGATGCTAACTCAATTTGAAAGGGTGGCGCTACCAATTTATCAACAAAGCCGAGACAGACACAATCTTGATCTTAATGAATGGGTAGCACTGGCTAGTATTGTGGAAAAAGAGGCGGTGGTGGCTGATGAACGGGATTTGATTTCTGGGGTGTTTCATAATCGCCTCAGAATGGGAATGCCATTAGCAGCAGATCCTACCGTAGAATATGGCTTGGGGATTCGCCAAACTGTTGACCAACCCCTCACTTTTAGACAGGTGGAAACTCCGGGACCTTACAATACTTATCTGAATGTGGGACTCCCACCAACAGCGATCGCCTCCCCAGGTGTGGCTAGTTTAAAGGCTACCCTAAATCCAGCCGAAACAGATTACCTCTATTTTATGGCTCGGTATGATGGTACTCATATCTTTAGCCGCACCGGAGAAGAACATCAGGCGGCGATCGCAGAAGTCGAACGACAACTGGCTAATCAATAAAAATGTGATGAATTACTCTGTTTTCATGTAGGATAGTAGAGTTAAACTCTACAATCAGCTATGTCCTGGGGAAAACTTTTAGAACCAGATCTGGTTCTGGGCGACTCGATTATGCAGCTTATACCTGATATCCTTCATCAGTATGATCTCAAAGGACTGGTGTTAGATGTCGATGAAACTTTAGTCCCTATAACCACCCAGGAAGTCTCTGATGAGTTGCGAGAGTGGGTAGAAAATGTTAGACCCCTATTTTCCCTCTGGTTAGTTAGCAACAATATCAGCCAGACTCGCATTAGTGGTATTGCTAACGCCCTGGGTTTACCATACATTAACGCGGCGGCTAAACCCTCCCGCCGCAAACTTCGTCAAGCCGTCGATGCTATGGATATCCCCACCGCTCAAATTGCGATGGTTGGCGATCGCCTATTTACCGATGTTCTGGCGGGAAACCGTTTGGGAATGTTTACAATTCTAGTGGAACCAATGGTTGACCCCATGCAAACTGGTACATCTTTTTCAACTCGATCTATCGAAGTTTGGATATCTAAACTCCTCGGCGCTGTTTTGAAAAATTAACAACCCATTTCCGACCCCCCCAATACCAATTATGACCTGTACTATTGTTGTGAAAATTGGTACCTCCAGTTTAACCCAGTCGGAAACTGGACACTTGGCGCTGTCAACCTTGGCGACTCTGGTAGAGACTTTAACCGACCTACGAAGGAACGGAAATCGCGTCGTTTTAGTGTCCTCTGGTGCGGTGGGTGTAGGACGCGATCGCCTGGGATTAACCGAAAGACCTAGGGCGATCGCCCTTAAACAAGCCGTCGCCGCCGTCGGACAGGGGCGCTTGATTAGGGTTTATGATGATTTATTTACTACCCTCAAACAACCCATCGCCCAAGTCCTGCTAACTCGCGGAGATTTAGTACAACGCAGCGGCTATGTCAACGCTTATAATACCTTTCAACAACTGCTGAAATTGGGTGTCATTCCTATTGTTAATGAAAATGATACCGTCGCTGTCGATGAATTACGGTTTGGGGATAATGATACTTTATCAGCTTTAGTCGCTAGTTTAGTAGAGGCAGATTGGCTATTTATGTTAACTGATGTCGAAAGCCTTTATTCCGCCGACCCTCGCAGTAATCCTCATGCTAAACCTATTCATCTAGTTACTAATATTCAACAGTTACAAGAATTTCAAGTTGACGTGGGTTCTTCCCGCAGCAGTTGGGGGACTGGGGGGATGATTACTAAAATTGAGGCGGCGCGTATCGCTACCGCTTCCGGGGTGCGTACTGTCATTACTGATGGTAAACATCCTGCTAATCTTCAAAAAATTCTCACCGGAGAGGCGATCGGGACTCAGTTTGAACCTCAATCTCGCCCCGTAAATTCCCGTCGCCACTGGATCGCTAATGTCTTAGTTCCCATGGGTAAACTTTACCTTGACTCCGGCGCAATTAAAGCTATTAAAGAGGGGGGAAAGTCTCTCCTAGCAGCAGGAGTTATCAAGGTTGAGGGAGAATTTAACCCCCATGATTCTGTGCAATTATGTGATAATAACCATCAAGAAATAGCCAGGGGTTTAGTTAACTATAGTAGTTCCCAAATGCTGAGAATTAAAGGTTGTCACTCTGAACAAATACCCGAAATTCTCGGTTATGCGGGGGCGGAAACTGTCATACATCGAGATAATTTAGTCATTCTGTAGCCGGGTTTTTTAGGTGTCAATAAAACCTGAGATGATGACATATATCTATGGTCATAATATCGCCTGAAGTTCACCGTTACCTAGGGACTGGTGGGATAGATAGCCCCATGCTATCAATCACTATTCATAACCGAAAATACCCAGGCTGATCTAGCCCTATGATTGGACCATTAAACCACAAGACCGAAACCAGATGATTTATAATTACTGTAGGATTTGACCCATAAACAAGGAGGATAACTCATGGTGGGTAGTCAGATAGCAGCCGACTTGTGGCTCAATGATTATATAACATCTTGGGATATTTATGCTCATGGTGTGATCAGGGTTCTACTTTCTCAGCAGACTGCCTATCAGAAAATGGAGATTTTAGAAACAGTATCTTATGGTCGGGTTTTGGTTTTGGACGGGAAACTACAATCATCTATAGTTGATGAATTTTTATATCATGAACCCTTAGTGCAACCCGCCTTAATTTATCATGGAAACCCCCAAAAAGTTCTGATATTAGGAGGTGGAGAAGGTGCGACTGTGCGGGAAGTCTTGCGCTGGCATACCGTGGAAGAAGTAGTGATGGTAGACCTAGATCAAGAAGTGGTAGAAGCCTCTAAAAAATATTTGCCAGAAATGAGCGATCGCGCCTTTGATGACCCCCGCACCACAGTTAATATTGACAATGCCATTAACTTCCTAGATAGCACATCTCAAAAGTGGGATGTGATTATCTCTGACCTGTCCGACCCGGTAGAGTCAGGACCATCTTTTCAACTGTTTACCCAAGAATATTTTAGCAAAATGGCGCGAGTCCTGAAACCCGATGGTTTCCTAGTAGTACAAGCTGGCTCAACCGCCTTAGCTGGATTGGGGTTTCATACGAAAGTCGCCCATACCATCAATCAAGTATTTCCCCATATCCAAAGCTATAGCAGTGATGTTCCCAGTTTTGGAGAACCTTGGGGGTTTGTGTTAGCATCTAAACAACCAATTTCCTCCCGACCTGACCCGGAATCAGTTAATCAGTTATTAGCTACCCAGACGAAGGGAGGGTTAAGGATGTTAGACGGAAAAACGCTGTTAGGATTATTTCAGAACCCTACCTACCTACGAAATGCGATCGCATCTGAAACCGAAGTGTACACCCTAGCCAACCCCCCTCAAAATCACTCGGTAAATAATTGGGGGTGAATCTGGGCGAAAATTGTGTAAAAATAGTAGATAGCTGCGATCGCATCTTAACCATAATATCCAATCGATCTAAAAAAAAATCTATCTTTAAATCCCCTATGGAAAGCCTATTTTTACAACGCCTTCACAGTCCCCAACGCCCCGTGATCATCTTTGATGGCGCAATGGGAACTAACCTACAAGTCCAAAACCTCACCGCCGAAGACTTTGGGGGGAAAGAATACGAAGGCTGTAACGAATACCTCGTCCATACCAAACCCGAAGCCGTCGCCACCGTCCACCGCCAATTTTTGCAAGCTGGCGCTGATGTTATTGAAACCGATACCTTTGGGGGGACTTCTATCGTATTAGCAGAATACGACCTCGCCGACCAAGCCTATCAACTCAATCAAACCGCCGCCACACTCGCCAAAAGCGTCGCCGCTGAATTTTCTACCCCCGAAAAACCTCGCTTTGTGGCAGGTTCAATGGGACCGGGAACTAAACTCCCCACCCTCGGACATATCGATTTTGATACCCTAGAACGTGCTTTTTGTCAACAAGCAGAAGGCTTATTTGATGGTGGGGTAGACCTGTTTATTGTCGAAACCTGTCAGGATGTCCTGCAAATTAAAGCCGCCCTTAATGGTATCGAAGAAGTATTTAAAATGAAAGGGGAACGGCGACCAATTATGGTATCCGTAACTATGGAGGCTTTTGGAACTATGTTAGTCGGTTCCGAAATTAACGCCGCCCTAACTATTCTCGAACCCTATCAAATCGATATTTTGGGACTTAACTGCGCCACGGGTCCCGATTTAATGAAGGAACACATCGCCTATTTATCAGAACATTCCCCCTTTGTGGTCTCCTGTATTCCTAACGCTGGTTTACCGGAAAATGTCGGCGGTCAAGCTCATTATAAACTCACCCCCCTAGAGTTAAAAATGGCTTTAATGCACTTTATAGAAGATTTGGGAGTACAGGTGATTGGCGGCTGTTGTGGAACCCGTCCTGACCATATTAAAGCCTTGGCGGAAATTGCCCAAACCTTGACCCCAAAACCTCGCCATCCTCAGATTACACCCTCGGCGGCTTCTATCTACAGTACCATCAGTTATGAACAGGAAAACTCGTTTTTAATTGTGGGTGAAAGACTCAACGCCAGCGGGTCGAAAAAATGCCGGGATTTACTCAATGCAGAAGACTGGGATGGTTTGGTCGCCCTCGCTAAAACACAGGTGAAAGAAGGGGCGCAAATTCTTGATGTGAACGTTGATTATGTGGGGCGTAACGGAGTCCGAGATATGCACGAGTTGGTATCTCGGCTGGTGACTAATGTTAATCTTCCTTTGATGTTGGATTCTACGGAATGGGAAAAAATGGAGGCTGGCTTAAAGGTCGCTGGGGGGAAATGTTTACTTAATTCTACTAACTATGAAGACGGGGAACCTCGGTTTTATAAGGTGTTGGAATTGGCGAAAAAATACGGCGCTGGTGTGGTGGTGGGAACTATTGACGAGGAGGGAATGGCGCGGACAGCCGCCAAAAAGTTTGCGATCGCTCAAAGGGCTTATAATGATGCGATCGCCTTTGGTATCCCCGCCACAGAAATATTTTTTGACCCCCTAGCTTTACCTATTTCTACCGGAATTGAAGAAGACCGCGAAAATGGGAAAGCCACTATTGAAGCCATTCATCAAATGCGCCAACAACTCCCCGGATGCCATATTTTATTAGGGATATCTAATATTTCCTTTGGTTTGAACCCGGCGGCGCGACAGGTGTTAAATTCAGTGTTTTTGCACGAAACCATGGCCGTGGGTTTGGATGCCGCTATTGTGACTGCTAATAAAATCCTACCTCTGGCTAAAATTGAACCCGAACATCAAGAAGTCTGCCACCATTTGATTTATGACCAACGACAGTTTGATGGGGATGTTTGTACCTACGATCCCTTAACTAAATTAACTACCCTATTTGAAGGTAAAACTACTAAACGCGATCGCAGTGGTGATGCTAATTTACCAATTGAAGAACGCCTCAAACAGCATATCATTGATGGGGAACGCATAGGCTTAGAAGATGCTCTCGCCGAAGCCATCAAAAAATATCCCCCCCTAGATATTATTAACATTTTCCTATTAGACGGGATGAAAGTTGTCGGCGAACTATTTGGGTCTGGTCAAATGCAACTACCCTTTGTTCTCCAGTCCGCCCAAACCATGAAGGCGGCGGTTGCTTACCTAGAGCCGTTTATGGAAAAATCCGAATCGGGAAATAATGCCAAAGGAACCTTTGTAATTGCCACAGTCAAAGGAGATGTTCACGATATCGGTAAAAACCTAGTTGATATCATCCTATCTAATAACGGTTATAAAGTCGTTAATTTAGGCATTAAACAACCCGTTGATAATATTATTTCCGCCTACCGAGAACATAACGCCGACTGTATCGCCATGAGTGGTTTACTGGTTAAATCCACCGCCTTTATGAAAGATAACTTAGAGGTATTCAATCAAGAGGGAATTACCGTTCCCGTCATTTTAGGGGGTGCTGCTTTAACCTCCAAGTTTGTCTATGAAGACTGTCAGAACACCTATAAAGGTCGGGTAATTTATGGGAAAGATGCCTTTTCCGACCTCACCTTTATGGATAAATTAATGCCCGCCAAGAAAGCCGGAAAATGGGAAGATTTCAAAGGCTTTTTAGATGAATTTGTCCAAGATGAAACCATCACCACTAACGGTCAGAGTCAACAGTCACCACCCCAAACAGACCAGCCAGAACCTGACACCCCAAAAGTAGTAGATACCCGACGTTCCGAAGCCGTAGCAGTAGATATAGAACGTCCTACGCCGCCATTCTGGGGGGTGAAAGTTCTCGAACCTGTGGATATGCCCTTTGATGAATTATTCTGGTATTTAGATTTACAAGCCTTAACCGCCGGACAATGGCAGTTCCGTAAACCCCAAGGACAACCCAGGGAGGAATATAACCAGTTTTTAGAAGCTAAAGTTTATCCAATTTTGGCAGAGTGGAAACAGCGAATTATTGCCGAAAACTTACTCCAACCCCGCGCCGTCTATGGCTATTTTCCCTGTCAGTCGGAAGGGAACACGCTGTTAATTTATGACCCCGAAAAAATTAAGGCCGGAGAAATTTCCGAACCAATTACCAGTTTTGAATTTCCCCGCCAGCGGTCTGGTCGTCGCCTCTGTATTGCTGACTTTTTCGCCCCTAAAGATAGCGGTAAAATCGACGTTTTTCCGATGCACGCCGTCACCGTGGGACAAATCGCGACAGATTACGCCCAGAAGCTATTTGCTGCTGATGATTATACGAATTACTTGTATTTCCATGGTATGGCAGTACAAACGGCTGAAGCCATGGCAGAATGGTTACACGCCCGCATTCGCCGCGAGTTAGGTTTTGGTGGGGAGGATGCTGATAATATTCGCGATATCCTGAAGCAGCGTTATCGAGGTTCCCGTTACAGTTTCGGCTATCCGGCTTGTCCGAATATGCAAGACCAATATAAACAGTTAGATCTGTTGAAAGCAGAGGTAATTGGTTTATATATGGATGAAAGTGAACAGCTTTACCCAGAACAGTCTACTACTGCGATTATCACTTATCACCCGGCGGCTAAGTATTTTAGCGCCTAATATCTCTCTACTCAACTATCTCTATTATTGAGGCAATCAATCATGAAAGTTTTTGTGCATACCCGCACCATTTTTAAAGCCGAACCTCTCCCGGCTAATCAATTACCTAGTCATAAAAAAATCGAAGTTCCGGGGGGTGCTAGTTTTATCGCTTGGAATAATAGTCGTTATTTGGAAGACGGACATTATCAGATGATTATAGATTCCGATTTGGGTTCAGGAGAACAAAATCGTTCTACTTCCTGGTATATTCCCAGGGTTCATGTTGATGTATTTGAATGTATTGCTAAGGTGAAAACTGAGGGGTTAAATTTGAGAAGATCCCCTAACCCTAACGATAGTAACAACATTCTCGACAAGCTACCATTAGGAGCCTTTGTTGAGATATTTGATGGGACTTATGTTAATCAAAATCTAGGGATATGGTGGTGTGGTCGCGCTTTATGTACTGCAGACAAACAAAATTGGTTTAATGATGCACAAATAGGGTGGATGTCCTACAAACATTTAGAGATGACGGATCTGAAGATTCACGATATCTATTAATAGTTAAGAATGATGACTTTTTGATGTCTAATTCTGACTACTGCGATTATCACTTACCACCCGGCGGCTAAGTATTTTAGTGCCTAATATGTCTCAAATCAACTATCTCTATTACTGAGGGAACTAATCATGAAAGTTTTTGTGCATACCCCCACTATTTTTAAAGCGAAACCTCTCCCGGCTAATCAATTACCTAGTCATGAAAAAATCGAAGTTCCGGCGGGCGCTAGTTTTATCGCTCGGAATAATAGTCGTTATTTGGAAGACGGACATTATGAGATGATTATATATTCCTATTTGGGTTCAGGAGAACAAAATCGTCGTGATTTCTGGTATATTCCCAGGGTTCATGCTGATATATTTGAATCTATTGCTAAGGTGAAAACTGAGGGGTTAAATTTGAGAAGATCCCCTAACCCTAACGATAGTAACAACATTCTCGAAAAGCTACCATTAGGAACTTTCGTTGAGATATTTGATGCGACTTATGTTAATCAAAATCTAGGGATATGGTGGTGTGGTCGCGCTTTATGTACTGCAGATAAACAAAATTGGTTGAATGGACAAATAGGGTGGATGTCCTACAAACATTTAGAGATGACGGATATGAAGATTCGTGAGATTCCTGGTGGTAGAGGAAGTCTGTGGATAAGTTGATATTTAAGAATGATGACTTTTTGATGTTGAATGTAGGTCAATAGTTTATACAGCTTGTTCACCAGTCGCTTAATACATTGCCCTCACCCTAAATCCCTCTCCCAGAGAGGGAGAGGGACTTTGAGAGGTGATCAGATGATTTCTGAACAGGCTGTAATGGAAGTTTGGGATAAAAAAGGCGGGGGTTGATATTGCCAGGAATAACCCACCGCCTTAACCTAGAGTCGGGAAAATCTGAACAATCTAAACATCTACATCAGTTTTGTTGGCAATTTGACTCATACCCCAGGAAACTAAGGAAAGGACAATAGAACCCCATAGGGCTGGCCAAAATCCATTAATGGTAAAACCGGGGGTAAATTTGGCGACGAGGGATAGGGAAATGGCGTTAACGACAAACAGGAACAAACCTAGGGTTAATAGGGTTAAGGGTAGGGTGAGGATAGTTAAAATTGGTTTAATGATGGCATTTACCAACCCCATAACGATCGCCCCTACAGCAGCAGCCTGCCAACCCTCCAGAGTTAAACCAGGCACTAAATAAGCGGTAATGGACAGCGCAATGGCTGCTAACAGCCAAGTCAAGAAAAAATTAATCATCAATACAGTTTAACGTGGTCTTTGGTTTCCCATTGTAGTGAAAAGGTTGCTGTAGTTCGCTATCCTGGAGATAGATTGTGGTTATTAGAGATATTTGTATGGGACTTTTAGCAATGAAGAGGATGATTAAATCATTAGCGATCGCCTTATGGGTAGGGCTAATATTAATTATTGGGCCTGGGTTAGCCCTAGCTGAGAACCCCTCCCACCTGTTTTTTAACCACAGCTTGCTGCAAAACCGGGATTTTTCCAACCAAAAACTACCCGCCGCCGAATTTGCCAACTCCAATCTGGAATATGCTAACTTTGACGAAGCCGAATTGCGGGGTTCTGTGTTCAGTCGGGCAATTATGCTGGGCGTGACCATGAGAAAAGCCGACCTCACCTATGCTATGCTCGATCAGGTGGACTTTTCCCAAGCAGACCTCAGCGATTCGATTTTTACGGAAGCCCTGTTTTTAGGTTCTACCTTTGCTGATACCAAAATCACTGGCGCAGACTTCACCGATGCTATTTTTGATCGGGAACAGTTGCGCCAACTCTGTCTGAGGGCAGAAGGAGTCAACTCGACGACGGGAGTTGATACCCGCTACTCCCTGGGGTGTCGTTAGGCTTCAGGCTTCCGGGTCTAGTTGATAGGAACACCAATCACTCCAACTTCCGGCATACAATTTTCCCTGGGATAAGCCTGCCAATTCCAGGGATAGCAAATTAGTACAGGCTGTGACTCCTGACCCACAGTAAACGATAATTTCTTCAGCGTCCTGATAGTCCGCCCACCGCTGTTGTTGTGTAGATTTAACAAAACCTTGATCATCGGTGACTTGTTGCCAGGGTAAATTGACCGCGCCGGGAATATGTCCGGCTATGGGGTCTATGGGTTCATGTTTGCCTAGATAGCGGTCATAGTCACGAGAATCAACTAAAACCACGCCGGGCTGATCCTTGCGGGTTTTCACCTGTTCATAATTTACCACCCAATCCGATCGCAATTTCGGGGTAAATTTAGCCGGTTGTGAACTTGGCAACTCTTCAGAGACGGGATAACCCGCCGCCTGCCAACTGTTAAAGCCACCATCGAGTAAACTAATGCGATCGTGACCCATATATCGTAACAGCCACCACAGCCTCCCCGCAAAGCCAAACCGGGCATGGTCATAGGCTACCACATGGGTTTCCCCAAATTCAATCCCCATTGTGCCTAATTTATCAGCTAGTTCATCAATATTCGGCAAGGGATGACGGCCACCATGTTTAGTCACTGGTGAAGACAGATCCCGGTTTAGATCGAGATGAAAAGCCCCCAAAATGTGGCTCTGTTGATACTGTTGTTGTCCCCAAGCTGGATCAGCCAAGGCAAAACGACAGTCCACAATTTTCACCTGGGGATTATTCAGATTTTCGCGTAACCATTCGGGGGAAACAATCGGTTGAGTATTAACCATTAAAATCCCATCTCCCTGCTATCGGATTAGCGATATTTGCAGGGTGTATTATATCATATATTGGCAATTTTTACACACAATCCCCGCAATTTTCTCATCAATCATCACCTATCCCTACAGTCTCGCGAAGTAAGTAGAATTGACATTTAACTACATCCACCAGCTAAACACTTGGAAAATACACGATTGTTAGATATGATACATATTATCCTAATGGGGATGTAAGCACTTATCCTGGTTGGTGAGGATGACTAACCTTTTCTGTGCCGACATCTTAATGTTTCGATAACCTTAACCATGGCTACCCCCTCCCCTATAGCTATATTTTCTGGGGCTATGGTTAACCCTTTGACCATCACAAAATTGACATTATGAATGACCCTAAATCTCTACCACCCAAACCCTGGCATTGTTTAGCGATCGCCGACACTGCTGCTGAAGTTGGGGCTAACCTAGAAGCAGGCTTAAACTCGGAAGAAGTGGCAAAAAGACAGGAACAATTTGGCTTAAATCGCCTGGAAAGTAAAGGGGGAACACATCCGATTATCCGATTTTTAGAACAGTTTAATCAACCCCTACTTTATATTCTAATTATTGCTGGGGGGATTAAGTTTATCTTAGAAGGATGGCAAAGTGCTAATGGTTGGGTAATTTGGGCGGTCGTTCTGATTAATGCTATAGTTAGCTTTATCCAAGAGACTAAAGCGGAAAATGCGATCGCCGCCCTGTCATCGTCCATAGAAACGGAAGCCACCGTATATAGAAACGGAGAAAAAAACAAGGTTCCCTCATCGGAAATAGTGCCTGGGGATATCGTCTTTATAGCTTCTGGTGATAAAATTCCTGCTGATTTGCGCCTAGTAGAAACCAAGAATTTACAAGTTAATGAATCCGCCCTAACCGGAGAATCAACGGCTGTGGAGAAACGCCCAGATCCGGTAGAGGAAAATGCCTCTCTGGGAGACCGTAAAAGCATGGGTTATGCTGGCAGTTTTGTGACTGCAGGACAAGGGCGAGGCATAGTTATCGCTACGGCAAAAAACACGGAAACTGGGCGCATTTCTCAGTTAATGGAAAACCAAAATAATCTGATTACTCCCCTAACTCGGAAATTTAGTAAATTCAGCCGCCAACTGCTTTATATTATCCTGGGAGTGGCAGCCTTGACGTTGGCGGTAGGGTTAGGATATGGTCAGAGTTTAAACGAAGTCTTTGAGGCGACGATCGCCCTAGCAGTTAGTGCCATTCCCGAAGGTTTACCAGCAGTGGTAACAGTCGCCCTAGCTATTGGGGTTTCTCGGATGGCTAACCGCCATGCTATTATTCGGAAACTCCCGGCTGTGGAAACTCTGGGAAGTGCGACGGTTATTTGTTCTGATAAAACGGGAACTTTAACTGAAAATCAAATGACCGTCCAGCAGATTTATGTTGGGGGTGAAAATTACCAGGTTTCCGGTAGTGGTTATACACCAGAGGGGGAGATATCCTCAGCAGATCAAGCTATTAACCTAGCTGATCACCCGATGCTTATAGAATGTTTGCAAGGGGGGATGTTGTGTAATGACTCCCATTTAATTCAGGAAGAAAACACCTGGAAAATTGTGGGAGACCCGACGGAAGGGGCTTTAATTGTTAGCGCCCGCAAAGCCGGATTTACTCTGGCTGAATTAGAGGCAGAAATGCCGCGTCAAGATGTGATTCCCTTTGAGTCAGAATATCAATATATGGCGACTTTGCATGAATCTAGCGATCGCCAACAGTTGGTAATTTATGTGAAGGGTTCGGTGGAAGCTATTGTTTCCCGCTGCGATCAAATGTTAGACTCTGACGGGCAAGTTATTCCGGTAGATGCTGCAGAAATTCATCAACAGGCTGAAACTATGGCAGCTTCTGGGTTACGGGTATTAGCGATCGCCAAAAAACCCACCCAGCAAACCACCCTAGACCATGAGGATATTGCACAGGGGTTAGAGTTTCTCGGCTTACAAGGAATGATTGACCCGCCGCGCGAAGAAGCAATTAGGGCCGTAGCCGCCTGTAAAAACGCTGGTATTAGAGTGAAAATGATTACGGGAGACCATATCATCACCGCTAGTGCGATCGCCTCCCAAATGCGCCTTAAACGGTCAGGGAGAGTTATTGCTTTCACCGGAGAAGACCTTAGCCAGATGGATCAGCAAGAGTTTATTAAGGCGGCTGAAGATGGCGTAGTATTTGCGCGGGTCGCCCCGGAACAAAAATTGCGCCTGGTGGAAGCCTTACAGTCTCGGGGAGATATTGTCGCCATGACGGGGGATGGGGTCAATGATGCACCCGCCCTTAAACAGGCTGATATTGGTGTGGCTATGGGACAAACGGGGACCGAGGTGGCTAAAGAAGCCTCCGATATGGTTTTGACCGATGATAATTTCGCTTCTATTGAGGCGGCGGTGGAAGAAGGGCGCACGGTTTACCGTAATTTGATCAAGGCGATCGCCTTTATCTTACCTGTCAATGGCGGCGAGTCCATGACCATCGTTATTAGTGTCCTCCTCAACCGATTATTACCTATTCTCTCCCTACAAGTTTTGTGGTTAAATATGATTAACTCCATCGCTATGACGGTTCCTCTGGCTTTTGAACCTAAGTCTAAACAGGTGATGGAACAACCCCCCCTCTCCCCTAATCGACCCCTGTTAAATAAGCCACTACTCCTGCGAATTCTGTTGATTTCTGTCTTTAACTGGGTGCTGATTTTTGGAATGTTTGAATGGGCGAGGATGACTACCGAAGAAGATGCGATCGCCCGGACCATGGCAATTCAAGCCCTCGTATTTGGGCGCGTATTCTACCTAATTAGTCTCAGTCAAATTGGCGAAACTCTCTCCTCCAAACTACGGGGGAAAGATACCGAAATCGCCGAAGTACCAGTAATTTGGATTGGTATTGCTGTTACCATGGTTTTACAGGTACTCTTTAGTCAGGTAGGCTTCATGAATACCTTATTCAGCACCGCGCCCCTAGACCTGCAACAATGGTTAACCTGTTTCCTGGTAGGTTTACCTATGATTATCGTGGCGGCGATCGCTAACCGCATTGACCCACCCAACCAACTTGCCCAAAATTAACAGTAGATACTAGACAGGGGGCAGTAAATAGCTCATAATTAATCATTATTAATTAATTGTCGAGGCTACCTTGGTCTGTCCCCTGTTAAAATTCCTATAAATAATATGAATCCTGAATCGACACTAAACTTACTTAAAGCCTCTTTACCTGATGGTAAACTGCCCTCTAGTTTTGGCGTTTACTTTAAAAATACCCTAGTCGCACTTTGTCACGCTTTAGAAGACCATCTTTTACAAATAGGTGAACTTACCGGAGAAAAACCTCTGGTTTTAGTGACTTTTCAAGAAGGAAAATGGTATCTTCAAGAAGCCGATCGCTATTTTGAAATCGCCAAACTTTGCCACCATATTGCCATTAGCGCTGTGCCTGATAGTGGCTTTTCCGAACATCCCACAGGTCAATTAGATAATGTTTCCTTAATTAATCTGGAACCATCTGATGGCCTAGTGGAAGAGTGGAACCTCTTAATTATAGCACCTGGATATAGGGCGATGGTGCTCTGTCAGGAATTATCAGAGTCTGAATACTTGGTTAATGCGAAACCTACCATTGACACCGAACGCAAATTTTATGGACTCTGGACTTTTGAGCAAACTATAGTAGACCAAACTGCCGAAATATTAATTAATCGCTTCCGTAAGTATAACCTGGAATTAGGCGATCGCCTCTGGGAATATTATCAAAATATTACTGCTACCCCTAACCCCACATTTCCCGACCTCAGCACGGTAGTTTCTCGGATTGTTACATATTTACAATCATCACAACAAGAATTAATCTCCGTTAATCGCCAAAATAGACAACTCTGGCAATGGGAAGGACAAGCCAAACGAGTTAGCCGCAATTTGAGCGCTAACAAACTGCAAGCCTTATTACGCATGGCGCAACAAGTAGATAAACGTGACCCCTTTAACCCTTGCGCTTCCCTACAAGTCGCCGCCTTATGCGAAACCATAGGTCAGATTTTAGACCTACCCACCCTGAAACTGCGACGGCTGAAATTAGCGGGTTTACTGCATCGTATCGGTCTCGCATCTGCACCCCCAGAAGTGTTTTTAAAAACTCCTGAAGAAATGGATGAAGCCACCCAAAAATTTTGGCGCGATCGCGCTTCTATTAGTGGTAGATTATTGGAATCTATGCCAGAATTAACCGTAGTGCAAAAAGTCGTTAATCACCACTTGGAAAATTGGGATGGTAGCGGAGTCCCTGATGGTCAAAAAGGAGAACAAATCAACATCCAAGCCAGAATATTAGGGCTAGTTAGCTATTTTCAAGAACTAACTCAGCCCCGGGGAAGTCGCCCAGCTTTGACTTTAACAGATGCCCTAAATGAATGTCAAAAATACAGCGGCACTAGATTTGATCCGGCTTTAGTCAACTCCTTAGCCACAGTAATTAGGTTAACTGAAGTGGGTTTAATGCAGTTACCAACTCAGCCCACCCAACTGCCGAATATTTGGCTAGAAGAAAGCACTAATCCCGCTAATCAATAATCTCCATAAATTACACATTAATAAACTATTATGAATAATCAAACTGCATCCCTAAATATCGAAGACATTAGAAATGGTAAAATCAAAGACCTAGTTAATGCTGATTTATCGGGTCTTGACCTGTCGGGGGCTGATCTGGCTGACGCAGACCTGTCCCAAGCCAAGCTAATGGGGGCGAATTTGTCGGGGGCGAATTTGGCTAGGGCGATCGTTAGGGCTAACCTCCGAGGCGCTAATCTGACCGGGGCTAACCTCATACAGGCAGATTTTCGCAATGCTGACCTGCGGGGTGCTATCTTATTAGATACAGACCCGCGAGAGGCTACTTTTGCAGGGGCTTTTCTCACTGGGGCGGTATTTGGTAATCTGGATTTGAGTGGTGTTAGTCTACATTCGGCTGATTTGCGGGGTGTGAGTCTATCTCAGGCAATTTTGCAGGGCTGCGACCTGAGAAATGCTAACCTCTCGGGAGTGGACTTTTTCCAAGCTGATTTGGAAGAGGCTAACCTGAGTGGCGCAGTCTTGCGAGGGGCGAATTTGCAACAGGCTAACCTACTTTGTGCCATTGTGGAAAATACACAATGGGGCGGCGCTTGTCTTGATGGCGCTTGTTTAGACGGTACCCCCCTAGAGTAAATTTACCAAGGCGATCGCCCTTAACCTCACCAAGATATCACTCAAGGTGCGCTACCTAGCCGATAGTCAAAATATAAGCCTCATGGATGCGAATATTGGGAACAGTCAATCGGACTATTTGATTAGTGACCGTAATTTGCTCCCGTTTGACGATCGCTAAATCCTTAACCACCGCTTCGCCAGTGTCTGGAATTCGGGAGATAGTCAAATTTAAAGGCTGTCCAGGCCTTACCAAGTCAAGCAGCTGAAGATTTCTGAGAGTCAGGGTAACAGTAGCTTGACGGGGCGCTCGACCTTGCTCAAAATAACCAAACAGGACTTGGGCTTGATTTCCACCATTAGACCGACTCGCCAAACCAATCACTCTGGGGTTATTTCCCTGAGTCCTCACCCTAGTTTCAAAGCCATCGGCATAGGCTTTATAAACCCACCAAACCGCCCTAGGTGCAAAAGGTCCCGGCTGTACCAAACCATCAAGACTTTTGTTAAAACAGTTATTTCTACCGCCCGCTTTTGGTTCCCAACAGGCTTTGGCGGCGGCGGAAACGCCTCCCTGTTCTGTATAATACAAATAGGCTAAATTTTCAGCAGGTCGATATTGGGCAGTGGGTCCAATGATTTCGTTAACATCCAATCGCTGAATTTTCAGACTGCGATAAGCTGGGTTCTGTCGAAAACTCTGGTTAGCATCTCGGATATGGGATGCGATCGCATTAATAGTCTGATCATTAAGTTCATGCCAAGATAACGAGTTCACCTCAAGATTATTGTCTCGGCAATAGTTTAAAAAAGCCGTCAAGAAACCCTTATCATACTTAGTAATACTCGGCCCACCAATGATCACATCAGGGCCTAACTCTTCCCGTAAAACCCGATAAGCCCTTTTATAGGTTTCAAAAAACTGTTCTCTAGTGCCATGCCAAAACGGATCGCGCAAATCTGGTTCATTCCAGATATCCCAGAGCATCTTTTTTCCCTTATGTTCTCTAGCCAAATTCCGAACATGGTTTTCCCAGCGGGTATAGTCATCATAGGGCCACCCCCGTGGTCTTCCATATCCCCAAGTATCACTCAGTAACAACTGAAATGTTGCCCCAAATCCAGTTAAGCGAGGATAAAGGTTTAGGCGAGATGTCCGCCACAGTCTCGGTTGCAGGGGTTGAATTAGATGGTCTGGCGGTTCATCTTCCTCCACTCCATAGAGAAAACCACTCATAGATTTAACACCAGGTTGAGAGGTGGCAAAATCAATGGTCAAATCCCCTTGAGTTATCGCGATCGCCGGAATTATGCTCACCCCAACAAATAGCAATGCTCCTGCTATTGCCAATAATACCGAAAGCCATTTAATTCTGACACTTCGGCGAGAAATAGCTAATTGTTTAATCATTGGTCAATTTTCAGTTAATATTGATACAGTCATTTCAGTAATCATACAACAGGCTTTAAAAGTGCCTCTCCTCCCTGTTTACTAATTACCTTGTGGACTGGGGCGGGTTTATAATATAGTCGTCGGGAGTTGAGTTGACAACCGAACTCGCCCGTACAATTATTAATTATCAATTATTAATTATTAATTACACTTCTGGCAGACGATCGCCTATTGGTGTGAGCTGTTTACCAGGGACTACTAATCATAGTAAAACCAGCCCAGTAAAATGGATGGCGGAGACCAGAACCGCCTAAATCGTTTAAACCTTGCGGTAAAGGCATCACACCGTTAGATAAGAACAGGCGATCGCCATCAAAGTATACATCACCACGCAACAGATTAATTTGAGCCTGTTGGAGTGCCTCTGCTTTCGTGGGGTTTTTGGCTAGTTGCAGATAAAACTCCGACATTAGGGCTAAAGTCCCCAAATCGCTAATATTCCCAAGACTAGCCACAGCCGATTTGACTCCAGCCTGTAGTGCTAAACCCGCAAATCCTAACTCTGCTTCTTCGTTTCCCAAAGCCGTCTGACAAGCACTGAGGACTAATAATTCCGGCGGTGAATTCCAGGGAATTTGTGATAACTGGCTGAGAGTAAGTTGACTATCCCAAAACTGAATATAGGAATTATCTGGATTTCCGGGATTGAACTCAGCATGGGTAGCCCAATGGATAATATCAAAATCTTGATTAGCTAGTTTGGCTAGTAGATTTTCCGTGGTAAAATCCTGATTGAGCAAAAATTGTCCCTCGATAGCCGATTGGGGAATTAACAGGTTGGGAATTTTATAAGTGATAGCCGATAATTCCACAGGTACAGCCGGGAGAGGTTCCAGTGTTTGGAATTCTGAGGCTCCCATGGCTAAAATCCGATCAGCTTGAATAGGCTTATAGTCTCTGTCAATCAGATTAAAGGCGGGAATATGAGACAAACTATATTTTTCGATTAAAAACTGTTCGCCGTCGTATAAAGCACCGAAAGGGATGCCTCGGAGTCCTTCTCCTACGCAAAAAAGCAGGGTATCAATATCATCAGCTTGTAATTGTGGCTCTAATGGCTTAATAATCCACTCATATAACTGTTGGGCGGCTCCTAGTTGTAAGGGAGGACGCAGACGGGTAATATTTTGGCGGAACTCGCGAGCGGTTTGATTCAGTAATTCTTGGGGAACTTCATAGAGATCCTCAACTACGGGTTCTCCTCCGGGATTAATTAGGACTAGGTGTAAATGGTCAATGCGGGGACTCACCCATAAAATTGCGGGTTTGGTTCCGGTTTTTTCAGCCAGCAAGGACAGGGTTTCTGCCATCACTTCTGGGGGGTCACTGGTGCCGGGTAGTTCTCGACCAAAATGATCCTCAAATACTGCTTGAAAACGATGATCCATGCCTAAAATGGCTTCGCTCAGGGATGTGGCATTGGTATCAATGGGGGTGAAGATGATAGAAACAGCAACCACTGACAAGGCGATCGCTATCGCGAGGGAAAGCCAACGAGTTAGAGGCTTCCAGAGTTTAATTTTACGGGTTATATAATTCCGTTTCATATTTTGATGCCAAGATATAGGTAAAGCCGAAAGAGAGGGTAATCAATTCGTGGGGGCGGGTTCCCCAATTAATTAAAGTCCCCGACGACAATTTTAATCAACCCGCCCCTACCTACCCTTCTAGGTATCAATCAGGAATCAGAAACTAGCGCATGGTAACAAATTCTTCACCGCTGCTGGGATGAATACCCATTGTGTTGTCGAAATCTTTTTTGGTAGCTCCCATGTTAACAGCGATCGCAATTCCTTGGATCAGTTCGGCTGAGTCTTTACCCACCATGTGAGCCCCCAAAACGCGATCGGTATTGGTTTCAACAATTAACTTCATTAATACCTTTTCATCAGCCCCCGTCAGACTGTGGAACATGGGTCGGAACACAGCCCGATAGCATTTAATCGAATCACCGAATTTTTCTTGGGCTTGGGCTTCTGTCATGCCTACTGTCGCCGCCTCCGGTTGGGAGAACACCGCTGTAGCGATGTTATCATGGCTGATGGAGCGGGGTAGATGACCAAATTCCGTATCTGCAAAAGCCCGACCTTCCGCGATCGCTACTGGGGTGAGGTTGACCCGGTCTGTGCAGTCTCCCACCGCAAAAATATTAGATTGAGTCGTCCGGCTGTCTTGAGTTACGGCGATCGCCCCTTTAATCGTTTCTACCCCCGCGTTTTCCAGGTTTAATCCATCCAGTTTAGGCTGGCGACCTGTCGCACACAACAGAGCATCTACAATCAACGGTTCTGTATCATCACCTGTTAGGGTTAGTTTCAGACCTTCCTCCACTTTTTCGATTTTTTCAATGGTGGTATTAGTGCGGAAATTCACCCCATGCTTGGTCATACCCTCTTGAATATGGCTCCGCAGGTCTTGATCAAATCCCCGCAGGATCAGGTCGCGCCGGATAATTTCTGTCACTTGGGAACCTAAACCATTGAGGATACCCGCGAATTCTACCGCAATATAGCCACCACCCCAAACTGCGAACCGTTTGGGCTGTTCCGGCAGCAAAAACATATCATCAGAAACTATACTATGTTCAATGCCGGGAATCTCTGGGCGCACCGCTTTCGCTCCCACTGACACCAGAATTTTATCGGCCGTAATTTTGCGATCGCCTACTTCTAGTGTATGGGCATCAATAAATTTAGCGTATCCATCAATAAGTTCCACTCCGGCTTTTTCCAAAAAGCTGATATGCAGTTGGCTTAACCGTTTAACTTCCGTATCAACCGCTTGGGTGAGTTTTTGCCAATCAAAGCTACTCTCCACCTCACTCCAGCCATAGCCTACCGCGTCCTTGTATAGGTGGGAAAACTGGGAAGCATAGACCATCAGTTTTTTGGGGACACAACCCCTGATCACACAGGTTCCCCCAACCACGGAATTTTCTGCGATCGCTACTTTCGCCCCTAATGAAGCCGCCCGTTTCGACGAAGCCAACCCCCCTGAACCTGCACCAATCACAAACAAATCATAATCGTATGCCATACAATAATAGCCTCTCGTCTAAAACATCAATTTTCTAAGATGACCTGGATCGCCCAATGACTTCCAATATATTTTACCCCAATCAGTACCCGGATCCAAATTTGTGGAACTTATTGCCCACCTGACCAGTCCTGACCATGAGAAATCAATTACCATCTAATTCATAATTGATAACTCTTGACGTATAATGGCGCTCATCATCTTTGGCTCAAATTTTGCTGATCGCAGTTGAATTAGTCGTATGATTGGGAAGTAATCATCTGGTTAGCAAGTTACAATATTATGAGAATTTCCCCCCCCAAAACTGTGTCTAAATTTCTGGTGGTGTTCCCACTAATTAGCGGCACCATAACTGCCATGTTTCCGGCGCAAGCGTTGACCCCACAACAGCGCCAGGAATTTCAGACCAATTATCTGCAAGGATGCCGAGCCGGAATGGCGGCTGAGAAGATTTCCCCCCAAAGAGGAGAAGCCTTTTGTAATTGTACCTTAGAGCGTTTAAGTAAACTGCCAGATGACAAATTCTTGGCGCTAAGTAATCTGACAACTCAACAGGAAATTATGGCAAATCGGGATTTTCAATCTGCTTTTATGCAATGTTCTCCCACCTTGGTCAGGGATTGAAGTCGGTTGTTAATTTTCAGGGCGACCAGAGTATGAGTTGCCCTATCTATTGCATCCCAGTGGATAATAGAGGTATTTTATTGATATTTTAGCTAGAATCTCCCTGTACGGGAATCCACTGGAGTTATAGAGATAGAAACTATGAGTTTAAGCGTTGCGCCCTATGGCTCCTGGCAATCGGCCATCACTACCGACTTAATTATTAAAGGGGCAGTCGGGTTGGCAAGTCCTGCCTGGGATGGAGATGATATATATTGGATTGAGGGACGACCCTCTGAAGGGGGACGCAATGTGATTGTGCGCCTAACCCCCAAAGGCGATCGCATTGATTGCACTCCTGCCGCTTTTAATACTCGTACCCGTGTACATGAGTATGGGGGGGGAGCTTATACCGTCAGTGAGGGGACGGTATATTTTTCTAATTTTGCTGATGGACGCATTTACCGTCAGGCGATCGCCTCAGTTGCTCAACCCACCGAAATTTTACCCGAACCTATCACCCCGGAAGGAAATTTCCGCTATGCTGATTTGCTCATAGATACCCGCCGGGGACGCTTGATTTGTGTGCGCGAAGACCACAGCCAGTCAGGAGAACCCGTTAATACCCTCATTAGCCTTAACCTCAACAACCCTGAAGATATCCAAATATTAGCCACAGGGGCCGATTTTTACGCCTCCCCTAACCTCAGTAAAGATGGCTCCCGTCTCTGTTGGATTTGCTGGTATCATCCCAATATGCCTTGGGATGGCACAGAATTATGGGTGGCTGAAGTTACCGAAGATGGAACCTTAGACCAACAAAAACGGGTCGCGGGGGGAGTCGAAGAGTCAATTTTTCAGCCTCAATGGTCTCCTGATGGAACTCTTTATTTTGTAAGCGATCGCGCTAACTGGTGGAACCTCTACCGGGTTCGTGATCAGAAAATTGAGCCATTATTTCCCCTCCCGGCCGAATTTGGACTACCTCAATGGGTCTTTGGGATGTCTACATTCGGTTTCATCTCCCAACGGCGGCTTTGTTGTGCCTATACTCAAAATGGTATTTGGTCCTTAGCCACTTTAGACCCAGAAACTCAACAATTACGTTCCTTTGATGTTTCCTATACCTACATTTCCTCCGTCACAGTTCAAAACAATAGTATTTTGATGTTGGCATCTTCCGCTACTGAACCCACCGCCTTGGTGGAATTGGATCTTAATGCTGGGGAAATGAATGTTCTGCGATCTTCGACGGAAATCGACCTAGACCCTGGTTATTTATCAGTCCCAGAACCTATTGAGTTTCCTACCGAAAATGACCAAACCGCCTACGGCTTCTTTTATCCCCCCCAAAATAAAGACTATGTGGCTTCTGAGACCGAAAAACCGCCTCTGCTAGTGAAAAGCCACGGCGGACCCACGGCGGCCACTTCTAGCAGTCTCAATTTGAAAATTCAGTATTGGACCAGTCGCGGTTTTGCCGTATTGGATGTTAACTATGGTGGTAGCACTGGCTATGGTCGAGACTATCGCCAACGTCTTCAGGGTAACTGGGGAATTGTTGATGTGGCTGACTGTGTTAATGGTGCTAAGTTTCTGGCGGCGCAAGGGTTGGTTGATGGCGATCGCATGGCGATCGCGGGCGGTAGTGCAGGGGGTTATACTACTCTGTGCGCCTTGACTTTTCATGATGTGTTTAAAGCTGGCGCTAGTTACTATGGCGTTAGTGATTTGGAGGCTTTAGCTACCGATACCCATAAATTTGAGTCTCGCTATCTTGATGGCTTGATTGCACCTTACCCAGAAGGTCGCGATTTGTATATAGCCAGGTCGCCCATTCATCATAGCGATCGCCTCAACTGTCCAATCATCTTTTTCCAAGGACTTGAGGATAAAGTCGTTCCCCCTAACCAAGCTGAGAAAATGGTGCAAGTCCTCCAAGCTAAAGGCTTAACCGTCGAATATGTCACCTTTGCTGATGAACAACATGGCTTCCGTAAAGCTGAGAATATTCAGAAAGCCTTAGAAGATGAGTTTCAATTCTATATCCGTGTATTTGGGATTGGTAACTAATCGCTACTCCTCTAGGGGAATGGTGACGGGGGGACTAATTGATGATTCATTATTGATTAGTGATAGTTAGTCATTATCAACTATTCCCCCAACGATAAACTTGCATCTTGATAATCCCTAAATCTTCCTTAATTCTTAACAGGAATTAGGGGAGATTAAACCTTATTATATAGGCGAGAATATCCAATATTATTGACTAGCTGCAACTGTCTATCAGCACGGGTTTACCAATCATCTACATTGTCTGGTATACTCTCTAATTACCGGAATCAGGGTAAATAATGTTTGCTGTTCCTGTTGGATATTATCCACTAAAAACCGCTTTTGTAAGCATTGAACCGCTAACAATAACTCCGAACTGTTATGGTTTATATTCTCTAGCAAATCCGTCATAGACAAACCAGATTCTGATTCCGACAACCGACCCATTACCTGCTTTTCTAAATCCGATAATTGCTGCCAAAAATTATCTAATATATGCTTAATTTCTGGCAATACCAAGATTGATTTATTGGCTAAATATTGCTGGACGCTACCACCAAAAAAATCCTTTATTGTCCGGGATACAATTTTTAAAAATCCAGGATTACCACCATATATATTCATCAATTCTTGCCAATTATCAGCGTCTAATAAACTCGCAGAACTCAAAATATCCTGGGCGGATTCCAAAATCAAACCAGGTAATGTTAAGCATTTAACCCGATGGTTATTATTAGTTAATTCGATTACTTCTTGAGGCATAATTGAACTATTCATAATCAAACAACTATTATGGGATAGTTCGCCAATGGTTTTAAAGAGTAATCGATAACTTTCGTAACCGGGTTTATAGCCTCCCACCAGGTTATGAGGATTTAAAATCGCCTGCACATCGTCTAATATTAGCAAGCAGCGATGTTGTCGGAAACATTCCATGACTAATGATAATTGTTCTGCTAATTGGTGGGATGGGTTTTGAGCTTCTGCAACTGTGGAATAGTAACTGATGGTAAGGGGTCGGATATCTGGGTTTGGGGGAGGCAAAAATTGGGTTAAATAAGTTAGGATTGAAGATAGGGAAGGTAGGGTGCGTAAACTGCGCCAAATCACACAATCAAAATTATCTTGAATTTCTGGCAAAAGACGCAGGGCGAGTGCGGTTTTACCTATACCACTAATGCCCAAAATTGAGACTAAATTACTGCGATCTTCTAGTATCCAATTTTTGAGAGTAGCCACTTCTTCTTGGCGATCGCAAAAATAATCCCCATCAGGTATATCAGTGCGATCGATGCGCCTGAGGGACTCAGTGCTATATAGTTTGGGGGTAGTGTCACCCTGGGGAGGTGGGGAATTGGTTTGAGTGACAGCATCAATGGCCACAAATTCCTCACTATTGGACAAAGTCGGAAGTTGTAGCCTCTGACAAGTCGATCGCAGATTAGATTTATTGATGTCCTCTCCCGACGCTTGGGAAAGGGTTTTCCATAGCAGATAAGCCACCTTTTTGACATGGGGTTCGCTACAGTTGTAGCCAGCAGCAATTTCCGAGTATTTTTGATTTTGGTAAGTCCCCAGCAAAATAGCCGCTTCCAGGTCATCTAGGTGTTTTCCAGTTTGGATCAACACTAGACCGTCAGCCCATTCGATAATTTGTTGAACTTCCATAATACTAATAAGTGTTATTACTTATTCAAATTGTCTCATCTTCACCAGTAGCGATCCGTGATCGGGGGATAAGGGACTCTTGACTAATAACACCGCATCACAGATAAAAAGAGCCCATATATCTGTGATCTCATAACTCCCAACCTGTGACTGAAAACAACTATCTGAGTTGAGGAGG
Organism: Limnospira platensis NIES-39; assembly: GCF_026000695.1. Taxonomy (GTDB): domain Bacteria; phylum Cyanobacteriota; class Cyanobacteriia; order Cyanobacteriales; family Microcoleaceae; genus Limnospira; species Limnospira platensis. Next base: position 4,528,916 of record NZ_AP026945.1, on the reverse strand, counting down.
AGACCAGGGACAGGTAACAGACGGCATAGAATCCTTGAGGCTGTCCTATATATATGTTATATATTTGGAAAATGTCTAGTAGTGGTCCCTTACCTATGAGAATTTTATACCACTTTTGACAACTTTTGACAACTTTTGACAACTGAATACTACTTTAAACTACGTTATCCCACTTGCTATTACTCCATGCTACTTAATCGAACTTTATTTAACTTTATCCGACTTGGGAAACTTTTGCCTACCATTTCGCGGCCCGCAAGCCGAGATTTTCCGAAAAAAGTAGATACACAATCCTACTTTTTGCTGCTGACAGAGAGAATTTAGTTTGTTATAAATGAAGGTGGGCAGAGTTAAAGGTTAGCTACCAATAACTAATCAGTCCAGATTACATACTGAAATCCTTTTGTAATCAGAGTTCGTCTATATGTAGGTATGTGTTAAAACCAATGTGTAACAGCTAACCATACCTACCTTTTTGAACTAAATGGCATCTATTTTCACATCGCCTGAATAGGCTATAATTGCTGGCAATGATTAAATATCATCGTCGGGGCTGAGTATGGCAATTACCATATTTGATAGCATATTCTTGGCAAAATGTAGCCTAGCAAATCGTATAAACTATGGATAGTTTAAACCATGAGAATTAGCCAAGAAACTCACCTAAATGATTTAATCCAACAAGTCAAAGATGCTCAAGCCCAATACGCCACTTACAGCCAAAAACAGGTAGACAAAATTTTCCAAGTCGCTGCTTTAGCCGCCAACGCATCCCGGATTAATTTGGCTCAAATGGCCGTAGAAGAAACGGGAATGGGAGTAGTAGAAGACAAGGTAATCAAAAATCACTTTGCTTCTGAATACATTTACAACAAATACAAAGGCGAAAAAACCTGTGATGTTATCGAATCTGACCCCCATTATGGCTGGCAAAAAATCGCTGAACCCCTAGGAATTGTGGCGGGAATTATCCCGACAACTAATCCGACATCTACGGCTATTTTTAAAGCCTTATTAGCCCTCAAAACCCGCAATGGTATTATCTTTTCTCCTCACCCCAGAGCCACAGAATGCACGATTAAAGCTGCCAAAATTATCCTAGATGCTGCGGTAGCTGCTGGCGCACCAAAGGGAATTATTGGATGGATAGATAACCCAACTCTCCAATGGTCTCAAGAGTTGATGCAGCATCCTGATATCAGCCTAATTTTAGCAACAGGCGGACCGGGAATGGTGCAGGCTGCTTATTCATCTGGACATCCTAGCATGGGGGTGGGTTCTGGGAATACTCCGGCGATTATTGATGCAACTGCAGACCTAAAAATGGCTGTTTCTTCTATCTTAATTAGCAAAACTTTTGACAATGGTATGATTTGCGCTTCTGAACAAGCAGTAATTGTTCAAGATGAGGTGTATACCAGTGTTAAGCAGGAGTTGATAGCTAGGGGCGGTTATTTTCTGAAACAGCAGGAAAAAGAAGCCATCCGACAACTGATTCTCAAAGATGGGCGATTAAATCCAGAAATTGTGGGTCAGTCGGTGCAAAAATTGGCAGAAATGGCAGGTATTCAAGTACAAGAAAATACTAAAGTTCTGATAGGGGAGGTGACGAAAGTTGGGGTTAATGAACCTCTATCTTATGAAAAGCTATCGCCAATTTTGGCAATGTATCGGGCTAGTAGTTTCCCCGCAGCAGTTGAGACCGCCCAAAAGTTAATTATTTTTGGTGGTAAAGGACATACATCTGTTTTGTATACTCATCCTGGGAATAGCGAACATATCAAATATTTTGAAAGTCGCTTGCAAACTGGGCGGGTCTTAATTAATACTCCTTCTTCTCAGGGGGCTATTGGCGACGTTTACAATTTCCGACTGTCTCCTTCTCTGACTTTAGGATGCGGTAGTTGGGGGGGTAATTCGATTAGCGAAAATGTGGAACCTCACCATTTATTAAACATTAAAAATGTCGCGCAACGTCGGGAAAATATGTTGTGGTTCCGAGTGCCGCCCAAGATTTACTTTAAGGGGGGATGTTTACCAGTAGCCCTGGGAGAGTTACAGGGTAAAAAACGGGCTTTTATTGTGACGGATAAACCTCTGTTTGATATGGGATTAGTTACGCAAGTTACGGAGGTGTTAGACCGGATAGGAGTACCCCATTATGTGTTCTATGATGTGGAACCAGACCCGAAACTTTCTAATATTAATAAAGGGGTGGAACTTATGAATAGTTATCAGCCCGATATTATCATCGCTTTTGGTGGCGGTTCCCCCATGGATGCGGCTAAAATTATGTGGCTGATGTACGAACATCCGGAAATTGAGTTTGACGGTTTGGCGACGCGATTTATGGATATTCGGAAGCGGGTTTATGCTTTACCAGAACTAGGAAATAAAGCTATTATGGTGGCAATTCCTACTACTTCTGGGACGGGTTCTGAGGTGACACCTTTTGCTGTGGTTACGGACGATCGCACGGGGATTAAATATCCTCTGGCTGATTATGCGCTGACCCCAAATATGGCGATCGTTGATCCGGAATTAACCTTAAATATGCCGAAGAAACTAACGGCTTATGGTGGTATTGATGCGGTGACTCACGCCTTAGAAGCCTATGTCTCAATTTGTGGGTCACAGTTTACTAATGGACTGGCATTAGAGGCATTAGGGTTACTGTTTAAATACTTGCCTTCTGCTTATCAAAATGGCGCAAAAGACCCGAAGGCGCGTGAACAGGTGCATTATGCTGCCACTATTGCTGGCATGGCTTTTGCGAATGCTTTTTTAGGTATTTGTCATTCCCTAGCACACAAATTAGGTTCGACTTTCCATTTACCTCACGGCTTGGCAAATGCTTTAATGATTTCCCATGTGATTCGGTATAATTCTACGGATGCTCCTTTTAAACAGGCGATTTTTCCGCAGTATGAATACCCCCAAGCTAAACAGCGTTATGCAGAAATATCTGACTACCTAAAATTAGGCGGAAATACCCTTGATGAGAAGGTAGAAAAATTGATAGAAGCTGTGGAATACCTCAAGCAACAAATTGAGATTCCACCGACGATTAAACAATCACTAGACATCGAAGAAAAGGAATTTATGAGTAACTTACCTAATTTGGCTAACCAGGCTTTTGATGACCAATGTACTGCTGCTAACCCCCGTTATCCGTTAATTGGTGATTTGCAGAATTTGTACGCTACTGCTTATCATGAACCGGCTGTTAAAAAAGCACCAATTCACCCAGAATGTCAGCCAGAAGAAAGCCGGAAAACTCAACAAGCCGAATATCTAAACATGATTGAAAAGTATTGTCAAGGTGGTGAGTCGGCTATGGCTGTTGGCGACCTGGATAAGGATACGTTAATCGGGTTAAATGATGCTTGGTGGAAAACTGGGGTTATGTAATCCGATTTAATGGCAGATATTTCCATCAAACTTACTTAACTTTGGGTTTTTGGCGATCGCTATTGCGATCGCCATTTGGTTGACCTGTTTTGAGTAATCATCACTTGACCAAATTCTCCCCAACTATCTGGCTATTGCTGAAAATGCCACCCGCCCAAAAGTTAAAAAAATGTTAATTTTGACTGGGGTTATTAAAGGGGATTGTACAATACAAGGCAATGCTAATAATCAGGAAAATATTAATATGACTACAGCCACTAAAGTTAAGGCTTATGCGGCTTTAAATCCTGGTGAAAAATTGCAACCTTGGGAATATGAACCAGAACCTCTACAGGTTGATGAAGTAGAAATTAGAGTCACTCACAATGGCTTGTGTCATACGGATCTTCACATGAGAGATAATGATTGGAATGTCAGTCAATATCCCCTGGTTCCCGGTCATGAAGTGGTTGGAGAAGTTACGGAAGTTGGGGAAAAAGTGACTTTTCTGCATAAAGGCGATCGCGTAGGAGTTGGCTGGATTAGAAATTCCTGTAGGTCTTGTGACCATTGCTTACAAGGAGAAGAAAATATCTGTCGTGAGGGCTACACAGGTCTGATTGTCGGTCATTATGGGGGGTTTGCTGACCGCCTACGGGTTCCCGCAGATTTTACCTATAAAATACCCGATGCTTTAGACTCCGCCAGCGCCGCCCCCCTATTATGTGCCGGAATTACTGTTTATACGCCCTTGCGGACCTATATAAAACATCCTGGGATGAAAGTTGGGGTGATGGGAATTGGCGGACTCGGACACCTAGCGATTAAGTTTGCTAGGGCTATGGGGGCTGAAGTTACGGCGTTTTCTACTTCCCTAAATAAACAAGAACAAGCTACAGAATTTGGCGCTCATCACTTCCAACAATGGGGGACGGCTGAACAAATGAAGGCGATCGCCGGAAGTTTTGATCTAGTGCTTTCTACTATCTCTTCAGAAACTGATTGGGATGCGGCTTTTAGCTTGTTAGCTAATAACGGGGTTTTGTGTTTTGTGGGTATCCCAGTTTCGACTTTAAATATACCCCTAATTCCTTTGATTTTTGGTCAAAAAGCTGTGGTGGGTAGCGTTGTCGGCGGTCGGCGGTTTATGGCGGAAATGCTGGAGTTTGCGGCGGTGAATCAGATTAAACCGATGATTGAAACTATGCCATTAAGTCAAATCAATGAAGCCATGGATAAGGTAGCCGCTAATCAAGCCCGCTATCGGATTGTTTTACTACCTGATTAGTCAATAGTTGAAATCACGGCTATATTTACCAGGTTATAGCGCCAAGAGATTTGATCATAATTTTGGCGCTAATTTCTACGGAAGATGGGTTGGTGAACTTTCGGCGGATAATCGACCCATCGCATCAATTATTCCCAGGGAAAAAGCATAACCTGGGGGACAGGGTAATTCATCTGTGGAAAGAGGTAGTGATTCCCCTACCGTTGATAATAATGGGGGCTCTGTGGTAGTTTGGATGCTTTCACAATAGTTAACTCTGGTGATATAATCAGAGGGGGTTTTCCGAAAACTAGGCAGGCTAAAAGTTCCCCAGTCTGTGGGGTCTTTGGGTTGCCAATTTTGTTGGCGTTTGGTATCGGCATCTGACATTTTACCCCCCCATAAAACCGCCACATAACCATAACTATCACTTTGGCGAGGAATGGCGGCTATTTGGACTCCATGATTATTAATAACTTGCACATCAAAATAATGGGTGGGTAGAGCAATTAATTGTGATAGTTCTTGAGGAAATTTACCAGTGTCTAAATAGGCTTCATTTTGAATATTCATATAAGTAGATAGGGATTTAATTACCTCTAAATTGCTGGGGCGAATAATCGGCTCATCTCGTGAGGTAGGGGTATCTCGTGAGGTGGGGGTTTCTTCAATCTTTGCTGATTGTTGGGTGGTTTTCAACACAGAGAAAAAGGCAATAGAAGCGGCGATCGCACTCCCAAACCACAAATAATTGCGATATATATTTTTCGCTTTCCGGGGCTGATTTAGGTCTGTTAAGGCGGCTGAAGCTGATGTATAACGGTTACTTAGACGTGGCGAAATTAGACCATATAAAACTTCCGCTAATTGAGGACTAACAGGATTTTTGCCAAGCCAGTCTCGCCATACCCAATTATTATCACCATCAACTAAATTAAACGGTGATGTATTCGTTAATAAATGAATACAGGTAACACCTAAACTATACAGGTCACTAGCAAAAACGGCTTTTCCTCGCAATTGTTCCGGGGCTACAAATTCAGCAGTTCCGATGCTAGTTCCCGTTTTAGCCAGGTTAGTTCCCGTGTGGAGTTTACTCGCCCCAAAGTCTACTAAAAAGAGACGTTTATCGCTTTGTCTACGGATAATATTAGCGGGTTTAACATCCCGATGAATTAGGTTTCTGGCGTGTAGATATTGTAAAATTGGTAAAATTTGATTGAGGATATCTCGGATTTGGCTTTCCCCAAATATCCCCGTTTCTGCGAGTTCTTGTGCTAAGGTTTCTCCGGGGATAAATTCCTGGATAATATACTGTTGTTCATCTATGGCAAAATATGCCAAAAATTTGGGGATTTGGGGATGATTAACTACCTGCAAACTTTGAGCTTCTCGACGGAAGAGGCGAGAGGAGACCTGAGCATCATTAGTCAGAAGGGGGGAAAATTGTTTAATCGCACAGGGGGGGTGATTAGTTTCGCTTTCATCTATTATCCCTAAATAGGTAGTTCCAAACCCCCCAGACCCAATTTCTCTCAATGCTCGATAGCGATCGCCTAACTTTAATGACTGACCGCAGCGTTCACAGGATACAATATCCTTGGGGTTTTCGTGGCGACAGACGGGATTAAAACAAAGACTCATGATTTTTTCCCCTGGGATATACTTATGGCTTAACTGTAACACAGAGGCTGAGACTATGAGATAATCAACTGTTGATGATTATAATGTCCGTCTGATGAATACAAGTGATAAAATCAAACCCGACTGGGCTGGTGGTGATTTCCTCTCCCAATTTGTCAATCTTCTTATCCAAACTAAGCCGATTTTCAGCGTCATGAAATATCAGGCTAGACGGGTGTTAATTAAAACCGCCGAAAAGAAAGGTATTCCCTGGCGAGAAACTTATCAGCAACTCGAAGGGTCTGACGTGAAAGCCTTACTCCCAGAAATCACTGATACCACAGTAGTTTACCCCGACTATTATCAAGTTCCCTTTCATGCTTATGATGACGGAAATCTTTGCTGGAAAGCTGCTTTTGAGGCGGAGTCTGCTACCTATTCCATGGCTTTGCGAGTATGGCCAAAAGAGGATTTATCATGGCTAACAGCCCAGGAAAGGTTGCGCCACAGTTTTCATCAGGTTTTAGAAAATTATAGCCCTAACCCAGTTCGTGATATTTTAGATATAGGTTGTTCGGTGGGAATCTCTACCCAAGCCTTACATAACTATTATCAACACAGACAAGAAACCTCAATCCGAACAGTAGGGTTAGATTTATCTCCCTATATGTTATCGGTGGCGAAAATGCGGGATACTGAAGGAAAAATTAGTGAGTGGAAACACGCTAACGCTGAGAATACGGGTTTTGCTGATGATTCTTTTGATGTGGTAACTTTACAATTTTTGATTCATGAATTACCACGAACAGCGACGCGGAACATATTTAAAGAAGCCTTACGAATTTTGCGATCGCATGGTGTTTTAGCCATAGTTGATAATAACCCCAAATCTGCCGTCATTCAAAATCTGCCGCCGGTGCTATTTACTTTAATGAAAAGTACAGAACCCTGGACGGATGATTACTATACCTTTGACGTAGAAACCACCTTATCAGAATCCGGCTTTGACTATCAAACCACTGTGGAAACTGACCCCCGTCATCGAACTATTATTGCCATCAAACCTTGAGTTAAAAAATAGGGCGCTATTGCGCCCAATGCAAATCTGCGGTTTTCTAGTTAGGATTTATTGCCAAAAATCTGTTGGCGGAAGGAGTTAACTTCCTGTACTAATTCCTGGCGGGTGGATGCTTTCAGCAGGTAACGGTAAACAAACCAAGCCGCATATCCCATGCCAATTAACTCAAAAGTGGGAGCCACAAAGGGAATATCATTGAGGGCATCAACTACCGCAAATAACACCTTAATTGTCACCAATGCCACCACAATTAACAGGATAGTAACAATAGGTTTTTGATACTCCCCGAAAAACTTGGAAACATAACCCGGTAATTCCGACAAAAAGACAACGACTTTCTCTTTGATTTCTTCAAATTGTTCTTTACTGGGTCCCTCGTCTGTGGTGGGTGTCATACTTCCTCCTGGTAGGGAAGTGGTGGTAGGGTTGGCACTTTTGGTAGGTTCTACCATGTTAAATCTCCTTCGACTTAATACACAATTATCGCTATTGACACTCCCAGCCCTAAAAGGACGGGGATTCTTGGGTCATCGGGGAGTCGGCACTTAACCCCTCGCCAAGCATCTTCACCGTGTGCCCCACGGCTGCAAGTCCACGCCTTGAAGTTGAGTTTTGGCACGAATATCACCCCTACCCTATCACAGAGACGGTCAGCTAGTTTCCAGAAGAAATTCCGCCTGGTATTGCGGATGTATTCCTACAATTGAATCACTTTTAGATCAGCTTTGCGCCGGGCTAGGCATTAAGCCCAATTATCCGGTAAACCGCATTTTTCCAGGGTGTCTCTATCCTGTAATAGTTCTTGAGTGGGTCGATCTACTTTAATTTTGCCCAATCCCAAAATTAGCGATCGCTCTGTTACTCGGCTTACCCATTGTAGATCGTGGGAAGCAATCAATAGGACTTCGATAGGTAAATTAACTAAAATTTCCGCTAAATTACGCCGCCACCAAGGGTCCAGTCCATTGGTCGGCTCATCTAAAATCAAAATGCTAGGATTTAGGGCTAGAATGGCCGCTAAGGTGGCTAAACGTTTCTGACCCCCTGATAGTTCATGGACAGACCGATGAGCCAATTTAGCTAAACCAAATTGGGCTAGTAATTGATGGGCGATTTCTGAGGCTTGGTCATTACTAACCCCATAATTACACGGGCCGAAGATGACATCCTCAAAAATGGTCGGCATAAATAGCTGGTCGTTAGGGTCTTGGAAACCAAAACCTATCTGGCGGCGTATCTGTCGCAGGGTTGACGGTTCTACCAGGGTTCCCTGAATCCAAATCTTGCCACTGTCGGGGGTTTTTAAGCCAATTAGGGTTTCCATGAGTGTACTTTTACCCGTCCCCGTTGGTCCCAAAAGCCCTAGACGTTCTCCTGGGTTCACACTAAAGGAAATTTCTCGCCAAATTGGTTTTTCCCCAGAATAACTAAACGTCAGGTTCTCAACTCTTATACTGCAATTAGATTCACTCATGCGATCGCTTCATCAAAACGCCGTCTATCTTCCAATTGGTCAATAGTCATCAATTATCAATTATCAATTATCAATTATCAACTATCAATTATAGTCGGTTATCAATTATAGTCGGTTATCAATTATAGTCGGTTATCAATTATAGTCGGTTATCAATTATAGTCGGTTATCAATTATAGTCGGTGGGGCGGGTTTATTAAGATGGTCGTCAGACATTCATAATTCACAGCCGAACCCGCCCCTACCTAATTATCAATTATAGTCGGTTATCAATTATAGTCGGTGGGGCGGGTTTATTAAGATGGTCGTCAGACATTCATAATTCACAGCCGAACCCGCCCCTACCTAATTATTAATTATAGTCGGTTATCAATTATAGTCGGTTATCAATTATAGTCGGTTATCAATTATAGTCGGTTATCAATTATAGTCGGTGGGGCGGGTTTATTAAGATGGTCGTCAGACATTCATAATTCACAGCCGAACCCGCCCCTACCTAATTATCAATTATAGTCGGTTATCAATTATAGTCGGTTATCAATTATAGTCGGTTATCAATTATAGTCGGTGGGGCGGGTTTATTAAGATGGTCGTCAGACATTCATAATTCACAGCCGAACCCGCCCCTACCTAATTATTAATTATGATTGAAGCCCCTCCTGCATAATTTGCAACCATTGAATCAGACAATCAAGCTGCTTACTAGGATGTAAGGCCCCCAAACCACGAATTTTTACCTGTTTGCGACCGTAGATAAAGCGAGGTTGTAAATGTTCAGGTAAATTCTGCTTTAATAAATTCCATGCGGGTTCTTCCATCGGTGTTTCTAAAATAATATTCTGCTTAGAATCATCGGGTTTAATGCGAGCAAAACCCAACTTTTTAGCAATTTGTTTTAACTCCATTACCCGGAGTAACTGTTGGGCTGGTGCGGGAATTGTACCATAGCGATCGCTCCAATCTTCCTCAATTCTACTTAATTCTTCCGAATCCTGACAAGATGCCACCGCCCGATAAGCACTCATTTTCTGGTCTAAATCTGTGATATAATCCGACGGGATGAATGCCGTCAAAATCAGATCCACCTGAGTATCATCAACCTGGGGAATTTCCTGTCCGCGCACCTCTTGGATAGCTTCCTGTAGCATTTCGGTATATAAATCAAAACCGATCGCATTCATTTGACCCGACTGTTGCGCCCCCAAAATATCCCCAGCGCCGCGAATTTCCAAATCTCGCATCGCCAATTGATAGCCAGACCCCAACTGGGTGAACTCCTTAATCGCCCTCAGTCGCTTAACCGCATCTTCTGTTAAAGCCGCCTGTCCGTCACCTTTAATCGGATAAAATAGCCAAGCGTGGGCTTGAGCTCCCGCCCTCCCCACACGACCGCGCAACTGATACAATTGTCCTAGCCCGAATTTATGGGCATCCTCGACCAGAATAGTATTAACACGGGGGATATCTAAGCCCGACTCAATAATCGTCGTACAGACGAGAATATCAGCCTCTCCGGCGCTAAAAGTGAGCATGATCGACTCCAACTCCCCAGCTTCCATTTGACCATGAGCGATCGCCAATCTAGCACTGGGGACCATTTCTCGAATCGCCGCCGACTTCTCCTCAATACCCTCAATGCGGGGAACCACATAAAACACCTGTCCTCCCCGGTCTAATTCCTGACAAATCGCCGCCCTAATAGTTTCCTGGTTTAAGGGTCCTAAATGGGTTTTAATTGGGCGACGAGAGGGAGGTGGAGTCGTAATTAAACTCATTTCTCGAATACCTGACAACGCCATATACAGCGTCCTCGGAATCGGAGTAGCCGTCAGAGTCAAAACATCCACATGAGTTTTTAGGGCTTTAATTTTCTCCTTTTGATTCACCCCAAAACGCTGTTCTTCATCCACTACCAACAGACCCAAATCCCGAAATTTAATATGTTTCGATAACACCGAATGCGTACCCACAATAATATCAATTTCTCCGGTTATCAACTTCTGTTGAATTAACTTTTTTTCACTAGCGCTACGGAAGCGATTAAGTAATCCAATTTCAATAGGATAAGGCGCAAAACGTTCCTTTAGGGTATGATAATGTTGTTGGGTGAGAATCGTTGTCGGTGCGAGAAATGCCACCTGTTTACCCCCCGTCACTGCTTTAAAAATCGCCCTAATTGCCACTTCCGTTTTACCAAAACCGACATCTCCACAAACCAGGCGATCCATAGGGCGATCGCTTTCCATATCCCGTTTCACATCTTGGCTACATTTCAGTTGGTCGGGAGTCGGTTTATAGGGGAAAGAATCTTCCATTTCCTGCTGCCAAGGTGTATCATGGGGATAGCTAAACCCCGTTTTTTGGGAACGTTCGGCGTAAAGTTTCAGCAAATCAACCGCCAATTTTTTAACAGACTTACGGACTTTTTCCCGATTTTTTTCCCAGGCTTTACCCGTCAACTTATTGAGTTGGGGAACCTTCGACTCTGACCGCCTTAGACGGGATAAAGTCCCCACCTGATCCGCCGCCACTCTTAGGGTTCCATCCGCATATTGTAACACTAAATAATCCCGGATTTCTTGACTAATGGTCAGGCTTTCCAACTTCACAAATTTACCGATTCCATGTTGGCGGTGAACCACATAATCTCCCGGTTGCAGTCGATTCGGGTCTACCTGTTTCGAGGCGGCGCGGCGGCGTTTGCGGATATAACCAGAAGTAGCTAAAGCGTGTTGACCATAAAACTCTCTGTCCGTGACAATTACTAAACGGAAGGTGGGGAGAATAAACCCTTCTAATTCGGCTAGTCCCGTATATTTTAAAGCAATGGGGGTATTACGGATTAATGAGTCTATGGCTGGATAGTCGCGGGGGTTGGGTATAAATTTAGATGGGCAATCATGTTCCGATAACAAAGCCACTGACCGGCTAGGTTGGGCGGAAATTAGAAATACGTTAAATTGGCGATCGCGTTGTTCGCGAATCATTTCGGCAATTTTTCCGAATTGGTGGGGAGTCACTGGGACGGGACGACTCGCTAAGTTTATCGATGCTGTGGAAGGGGAAATCAGAGACGATTTATAATCACTCAGTTCACTCAGATACAGCCTATCAAAACGATGTTCAACCGCCGCTAGGGACTCCTGGAAGCATTGATGAATTGCCGGAATTTCTAGGGATATCCCTTCTGCTGTTACTAGCTTACCTTGTTCATTTTGCCACTGTTCATCAATATGTTCAAACCAGCGATCGCCATGACCTGCACATTGGTCAGGTTCATCAATTACCGCTAAAGTTAATTCCGGTAGGTAATCAATTAAAGAAGCCGGTTTTTGATAGGCTAATCCTAATAGGTGAGATAGTCCGGTTTTGCTGTCGGATATATCCTCAGATTTGAGAGTTTCCAGGGTCTCCGTAGATAGGGACAAATTCCCTTCGATAATCGGACTAAAATGGGTCGGCGTGAGAATTAGCTGATCAACCCGATCAAGCGATCGCTGTGTCACCGGGTCAAGTTCCCGCATCCTTTCTAATTCATCCCCAAACCATTCCAGACGCACCGGAAGTTCTGAAGCCACCGGAAACACATCTACAATATCCCCCCGGCGACTCCACTGCCCCTCTGTTTCCACCACTGTCACCCGTTGATATCCCAACTGGGCTAGTTTTTGGTCTATAGTTTTTCCGGCGCAGGTCATCCCCAACTTCAGGGGGAGACAATAACTCTGGAAGTCACTCACCGGGGGTAGATGGGGTTGTAAAGACCTCTCTGTGGCTACCACCGCCACCCGGTCGGCTTTCCCTCCGTTTCTTGTCACTAAGTCCGCTAATACCTGCATCTGTCCCCAGACCATCTCTTCGCTATAGCTGGGTTCATAGGGGGATGCTTCCGAGGTGGGGTAAAAGTGTACTGTCTGCCACCCCATCACTTCTAGCTGGGCTGACCACCTACCAGCCTCTTCCAAGGTAGCTGTCACCACCAATAGATTTAACCCCGCTTCCTGGGCTAAAGCTGAAGCCACCAGTCCCTTGGGGACACGGGGAAGACCGTTAAGGTGAAGGGCTTGCTGTTGGTTCAGTTTGGTGATCAGTTCAGCCATTAGAGGCGATCGCCCCAAGGCCCGAACTACAGCAGAAAAGGTCATAAGTTAGTCGGCTGACAACGAAATATTTTTATATTCTATAACCTTTGGGCTATTTTAACGGCAACTTCTCTGATTTCCCCTGGCTTACCCTGATTGCCTATTTATCAACTCCACACCATCCGCCCATTGTCCCTTCTGCCTTTTGATTACACTATTATCAAGTATTTATACCCCTAAACCACGCCCCTCCCTATTCCCTGTTATCAATGAGAGATAGGTATGGACAATATCCGTCGGCACTGCTATCCTAATCAATCATCCGAGGAAGTAAATCGATAATACTTCATGAAAAAATTATTACCATCTGTAAAATTACCCCCCTGGCGGCAAATTTTACTCCTACTCTGTTGCTGGACAATTCTACCCTTCTTCTTAGTAGAAGTAATCATGATTGTCTGGGAACCCTACTTATTTCGCGGACTCTATCAATACGATCCTGATATGGGGTTTAAAATTCGAGGTCATGCTAATGGTAATAATCAATTTGGCTTCAATGACCGAGATTATCCCCTCCAACCAGATCCCGATATTTTTAGGATGCTCATTATCAGCGACTCTTTTAATTGGGCTGGCGGTCAACAAGGCAACTATACCGCCTTATTAGAAAACCAATTTCGGGAACATTACGGACAGCATCAAGTCGATGTCATTAATGCAGGATATCCAGGAACCCATACCGCCGAACAACTAGCATTATTGAAAAAATATGGATTGCAGTATAATCCCCATTTAGTCGTCTTAGGTTTTTTTGTCGGGAATGATTTTGTTGATGCTGACCCCTATCGAAAACGAATTATTGTCAATGACCTTTACATTGATATTGACCCCCGTCAAGAGCTAATCATATTTGGTTATCCGATTATTCCCAAATCACGACTTTTACTGTTTATTCAACAAAAATATAAAATCTTTCGAGAAGCCAGGAAGTTTCAACAGTCCTATCAACTCCCCCAGAATCAGTTAGTCGCGACTACTGAGGCGATCGCATTAGATGAACCCGAAAAATCCCCAGGTATTCTGTCCCTTGAGAAATTTCTGGATGTAGAACGTGGTCGGATGAGTTTCTGCAATATCGAGAAGCTACAAAATGGCGATCGTGATGCTAACATTAACTATATCTTGGATAGCATCTCAGAAATGAATGCCATTTTAAAAGCCCGGAACATTAAGTTTATCGTGGCTATCTACCCCGATGAGTACCAGGTTAACGATGACTTGTTACATCAACTCCAGTCCACCTTTTACCTAAATTTAGATGATTATGACATTACCTGTCAGCAAAATATCCTCATCGAATATTTGGAGTCAAACAACATTCCCTATATTGACCTCACTCCTAGATTTAGAGTAGAACAACAAAACCGCCATCTCTATCTCTTCCAAGAACCCCATTGGAACTCCCACGGAAACCAACTAGCTAAAGATATCTTGTTTGAACATTTAGTTAAAATTACCGACTCCGTATTCACCACCCCGGACAAATGAACCAAAACAAGTTAAAAATTTCCCGGAAATTACCCATAAAAGCCATTGTTAATAACCCAGCTTATAAATTTTTGAGCCAAGCCTTAATCATCGCCGGAATTACCTTTTTGCTAACCGAGGCTACCTTCAGAATTTACCACAGAATCAATCCCACATTTGTTTTTTATAACCGTTCATATAATCGTTGGCGAGGAAGACCCCACGCCCAAGATTTTGACTTTCAACTAAACTCCCATGGCTTTAAAGATGTGGAATTTACCCAAGAAAAACCAGAAGGGATTTATCGAATGTTGGGAATTGGTGATTCCTTCGCCTTTGGAATAGTTCCCTATCACTATAATTATTTAACCTTGATTGAGAAACAGCTCAACAGCCAAGGTCAAAATATCGAAGTGATCAATATGGGAATTCCTGGCTTAGGACCAGCCGCCTATTTAGCCTTATTGATTAATGAAGGTTTAGTCCTTAATCCTGATAAAGTCCTCCTATCCTTTTATATTGGGAATGATTTTATCGATAATTACCTAACTTCCCTAGACAGAAAAAAGCAAACCTTCTATACCGTCGCCTTTTTACAATCTTTGATTAAACTCCAGACCCAGTTTGAAGGGACTGTCTATAACCCCAATAACCTCGAATATCAAGACGACCACCCCACCTTAACTGATGAGTCCTATCTTGACCAGGTTTCTAACCTAAGTCGTATGTTTAATATCAGGACAAACGATGGCATTTTCTTAGGGTTTTTTGAAGACGCTATGGCTGATATTCGCCGCATTAAGGAGATTTGTGATTCTCGAAATATTGACCTAACCATTGTGATTATCCCTACCGAGGTACAAGTCAATAAACAATTACAATCCCAAGTTATTGATATCCTCAAGCCTGATGACCCCCAAGGCTTGGATTTTGATTACCCTAATCGTCTCCTACGCGATCGCCTTTCTCAATACAATATCCAATATATCGACTTATTAGATGATTTTAGGCAGGTTTCCCAAACCACCCGACTCTACCGACCTAATGACAGCCATTGGAATATCGCTGGAAACGCATTGGCGGCGGAATTAATTACAAAACATCTACTTACTAACAACTTCAATCCTGACGGGGAGTAGCATAAATGTGGAATTTTGTCAACCCCCCTAATTTTGGCCCAAAAAATACTCGTGCATCGCGGCGAAATCTTCCAGAGTCTCTATGCCCGAAATTGGTCAGTGTCAGTACGGCTTTACTGGCTTTGGGTTCTTATAATCTCTCTCGTAGCTGATATAACCCACACCAATAGGAGCATAACCTATAGATTCCACTCTATCATTAACATCTATCCCTGTCAAGCACTGATTCTCTCGTGTGATTTTTGGCGAGAATGAGAACCATTATCAGACAAAAATTTTCCGATTTATTTAATGTTTGTATCAAAAACCAAGATTTAGATAACCATGAATTATCTTTTGGGGCCCTAAACAGGGAATTGTTGTTATTGACGATATTGTAGTGATATTCTATAATTTAGGGATTAAATAAAAGTGAATTATTACTAATAATCTACATGAGTTGTAATTACTGCTCTAAAAACTGTTCAAGTAAAACTTCTAGCTCACCGAGACCGTGGTGGAAGTGGTTTAAGCCGAAAAGCGATCGCCATACCCCGGCGTTGTTCAATAAGCCTACAGTCGCCCTAGTAGGTTCTCCCAATGTCGGAAAAAGCGTATTATTTAATGCCCTAACCAGCCATTATGTCACAGTTTCCAACTATCCGGGAACCACCGTAGATATTACCACAGGAGACATGATAATTGGAGACAAAGCGATCGCCATTATAGACACACCAGGGATGTATTCTCTCTTACCGATTACCGAAGAAGAAAAAGTCGGGCGAGACCTATTAATGACTAGGGGGATAGATTTAGTCATTCATGTAGTAAATGCCCAACATTTAGGGAGAATGCTAAACTTAACCCTACAATTACTAGAAGCAGGATTACCAGTTTTATTAGCAGTTAATCTCATTGACGAAGCCGACCATCTTGGTATTAAAATCAATGCCAAAGACTTACAGGAAAGGCTAGGTATTCCCGTAGTATTAATGGCGGCGGCGCATAATATTGGAGTTCAAGAATTAAAAACCAAGGTAGTAGATTATGTTGAGTCCAGTAGTTTATTATCAACCGATAGAAATAGCGATCGCCCAGATCCAATCTCTGTTATTGAAAGATAATAGTTTCCCCTCATATACCCTCTCCCATAGAAGTTTAGCCCTGCTAATTTTGCAGAGAGATCCTCAAGTTTGGGAGACCATAAAAACCAGCCCCTATCGGGAAGAATATGATCTCGCTATTAGGTCAGCCCAGGTCAGTCTTGATGTTCCTATTAGTCGTGCGATCGCCATTACCAGACAAGAAAAAGCCGGGAATATTGAGAAAGAAGTCTTAACCGAATCAGCCTCCGAAACCTCAGACCTAGCCGAAAAATTGCACCAGATTACAGTTAATCCGATTACCGGGTTTCCCCTACTTTTAATCATCCTATATTTCGGGGTTTATAAATTTGTCGGGGAATTTGGCGCTGGTATTCTCGTAGACCTAATTGAGGGCGGTTTTGAAACCTATATTAATCCCAAAGTAGATGCTTTTGTAGCCGCCGTCATTCCCCTAGAGATATTCCAGGATTTATTGGCTAATGACTATGGTATTATTACCCTGGGAGTTCGTTATGCGATCGCTATTGTATTACCCGTAGTCGGGACTTATTTTCTCATGTTTTCCCTATTAGAAGATAGTGGATATTTACCCCGTCTATCCCTAATGCTGGATCAGTTATTTAAGATTATCGGCTTATCAGGAAGGGCGGTAATTCCCATGGTATTAGGCTTAGGATGTGATACTATGGCAACTGTGGTCACTCGCACCCTAGAAACTCGTCGGGAAAGGATGATTACCATCTTTCTCCTCGCCCTAGCCGTTCCCTGTGCCGCCCAGTGGGGCGTGATTTTAGGGCTACTTTCTATGAAACCAACAGCCCTATTAATTTGGGGAGGATTTATCCTCTCCGTTTTTCTAATAGTCGGCGCATTTACTTCTCGGATTATTCCCGGAAATAGATCCGAATTTTATATGGAAGTTCCCCCTTTGAGAATACCCAAGTTACAGAATATTCTCCTCAAAACTTATCTGCGTATGAAGGGATATTTTTGGGAAATAGTACCCCTATTTATTTGGGTTTCCGTGTTTATTTGGATTGGTCATTTAACCGGAGTCTTTAGCTGGTTGGTTGGGTTATTAGAGCCCATCACTTTAGCCTTGGGACTCCCTAGAGAAGTCGCACCTATTTTCCTCTATGGTTTCTTTCGTCGTGATTATGGCGCGGCGGGACTTTTTGATTTAACTCAAACCGGTATATTAACAGGTAATCAATTAGTCGTTACCGCCATAGTTTTGACTCTATTTCTTCCCTGTGTAGCCCAGTTTCAGGTAATGGTTAAAGAGCAAGGTTTGAAAATTACTTTGATTATGGTAGCATTGATTATCCCTTTTGCTTTTACAATGGGATACGGGGCGAATTTTTTACTTGACCTGGTTGGGGTAAATTTTTAATGATTTCTCTCGTGAGTTTGGATCTGAGGGTAGATGCGATCGTTGTGGATATTAAAACCCAGCAGGACACTATCCTACATAAACTCTTTGCTATGGGAGTTATGCCGGGAGTTCCTCTATTATTAGAGCAACGTTTTCCCTCCTATGTTATCAAAATAGGACGTTCACGGGTCGCTTTAGACACCGAAACAGCTAAAACTATTTTTGTCCAGCTTAAAGCATCACCCTAAACCTCTATCACTTCATCTTTTCAACTGTCACAACTCGGAGACTCTCCCTCAAACGGAAAGTCACGAGTTGGGAGAGTTACTCTCATATAACCTACCCACATAACAGTTTTCCGGTTGACTTAAAAATGTGGCGGTTTTCAGAAGTCCGAAATTGGGAGAGTTACTCAAATATCGCCTACCCACATAACAGTTTTCCGGTTGAGTTGGAAATGTGGAGGTTTTCAGAAGTCGGAAGTTGGGAGAGTTTCCCGAAAAGGGAAAGTCACCAGTTGGGAGAGTTACTCTCATATAACCTACCCACATAACAGTTTTCCGGTTGACTTGAAAATGTGGCGGTTTTCAGGAGTCGGAAATTGGGAGAGTTACTCAAATATCGCCTACCCACATAACAGTTTTCTGGTTGAGTTGAAAATGCGGCGGTTTTCAGAAGTCCGAAATTGGGAGAGTTACTCAAATATCGCCTACCCACATAACAGTTTTCTGGTTGAGTTGGAAATGTGGAGGTTTTCAGAAGTCGGAAGTTGGGAGAGTCTCCCGAAAACGGAAAGTCACCAGTTGGGAGAGTTACTCTCATATAACCTACCCACATAACAGTTTTCCGGTTGACTTAAAAATGTGGCGGTTTTCAGGAGTCGGAAGTTGGGAGAGTTTCCCGAAAACGGAAAGTCACCAGTTGGGAGAGTTACTCAAATATCACCTACCCACATAACAGTTTCCTGGTTAAGTTGGAAATGCGGCGGTTTTCAGAAGTCGGAAGTTGGGAGAGTCTCCCGAAAAGGGAAAGTCACGAGTTGCGAGAGTTACTCTCATATCACCTACCCACATAACAGTTTCCTGGTTAAGTTGGAAATGCGGCGGTTTTCAGAAGTCGGAAGTTGGGAGAGTCTCCCGAAAAGGGAAAGTCACGAGTTGCGAGAGTTTTCCGAAAAGGGAAAGTCACCAGTTGGGAGAGTTACTCTCATATAACCTACCCACATAACAGTTTTCCGGTTGACTTAAAAATGTGGCGGTTTTCAGGAGTCGGAAGTTGGGAGAGTCTCCCGAAAAGGGAAAGTCACGAGTTGCGAGAGTTTTCCGAAAAGGGAAAGTCACCAGTTGGGAGAGTTACTCTCATATCACCTACCCACATAAGAGTTTCCGGGTTGACTTGAAAATGTGGCGGTTTTCAGAAGTCCGAAATTGGGAGAGTTACTCTCATATAACCTACCCACATAACAGTTTTCCGGTTGACTTAAAAATGTGGCGGTTTTCAGAAGTCGGAAGTTGGGAGAGTTTCCCGAAAAGGGAAAGTCACCAGTTGGGAGAGTTACTCTCATATAACCTACCCACATAACAGTTTTCCGGTTGACTTAAAAATGTGGCGGTTTTCAGAAGTCCGAAATTGGGAGAGTTACTCAAATATCGCCTACCCACATAACAGTTTTCCGGTTGAGTTGGAAATGTGGAGGTTTTCAGAAGTCGGAAGTTGGGAGAGTTTCCCGAAAAGGGAAAGTCACCAGTTGGGAGAGTTACTCTCATATAACCTACCCACATAACAGTTTTCCGGTTGACTTGAAAATGTGGCGGTTTTCAGGAGTCGGAAATTGGGAGAGTTTCCCGAAAAGGGAAAGTCACCAGTTGGGAGAGTTACTCTCATATAACCTACCCACATAACAGTTTTCCGGTTGACTTGAAAATGTGGCGGTTTTCAGAAGTCCGAAATTGGGAGAGTTACTCAAATATCGCCTACCCACATAACAGTTTTCCGGTTGAGTTGGAAATGTGGAGGTTTTCAGAAGTCGGAAGTTGGGAGAGTTTCCCGAAAACGGAAAGTCACCAGTTGGGAGAGTTACTCTCATATCACCTACCCACATAACAGTTTTCCGGTTGAGTTGGAAATGTGGAGGTTTTCAGAAGTCGGAAGTTGGGAGAGTCTCCCGAAAACGGAAAGTCACCAGTTGGGAGAGTTACTCTCATATCACCTACCCACATAACAGTTTCCTGGTTAAGTTGGAAATGCGGCGGTTTTCAGAAGTCGGAAATTGGGAGAGTTTCCCGAAAAGGGAAAGTCACGAGTTGCGAGAGTTTTCCGAAAAGGGAAAGTCACCAGTTGGGAGAGTTACTCAAATATCACCTACCCACATAACAGTTTTCCGGTTGAGTTGGAAATGTGGAGGTTTTCAGGAGTCGGAAATTGGGAGAGTTACTCAAATATCACCTACCCACATAACAGTTTTCCGGTTGAGTTGGAAATGTGGAGGTTTTCAGGAGTCGGAAGTTGGGAGAGTTTCCCGAAAACGGAAAGTCACCAGTTGGGAGAGTTACTCTCATATCACCTACCCACATAACAGTTTTCCGGTTGACTTAAAAATGTGGCGGTTTTCAGAAGTCGGAAGTTGGGAGAGTCTCCCGAAAACGGAAAGTCACCAGTTGGGAGAGTTACTCTCATATCACCTACCCACATAACAGTTTCCTGGTTAAGTTGGAAATGTGGCGGTTTTCAGAAGTCGGAAATTGGGAGAGTTTCCCGAAAAGGGAAAGTCACGAGTTGCGAGAGTTTTCCGAAAAGGGAAAGTCACCAGTTGGGAGAGTTACTCTCATATAACCTACCCACATAACAGTTTTCCGGTTGACTTAAAAATGTGGCGGTTTTCAGGAGTCGGAAGTTGGGAGAGTTTCCCGAAAACGGAAAGTCACCAGTTGGGAGAGTTACTCTCATATCACCTACCCACATAACAGTTTCCTGGTTAAGTTAGAAATGCGGCGGTTTTCAGAAGTCGGAAGTTGGGAGAGTCTCCCGAAAACGGAAAGTCACCAGTTGGGAGAGTTACTCTCATATCACCTACCCACATAACAGTTTCCTGGTTGAGTTAGAAATGCGGCGGTTTTCAGAAGTCGGAAGTTGGGAGAGTCTCCCGAAAAGGGAAAGTCACGAGTTGCGAGAGTTTTCCGAAAAGGGAAAGTCACCAGTTGGGAGAGTTACTCTCATATAACCTACCCACATAACAGTTTTCCGGTTGAGTTGGAAATGTGGAGGTTTTCAGGAGTCGGAAGTTGGGAGAGTCTCCCGAAAAGGGAAAGTCACGAGTTGCGAGAGTTACTCTCATATCACCTACCCACATAACAGTTTCCTGGTTAAGTTGGAAATGCGGCGGTTTTCAGAAGTCGGAAGTTGGGAGAGTCTCCCGAAAAGGGAAAGTCACGAGTTGCGAGAGTTTTCCGAAAAGGGAAAGTCACCAGTTGGGAGAGTTACTCTCATATAACCTACCCACATAACAGTTTTCCGGTTGACTTAAAAATGTGGCGGTTTTCAGGAGTCGGAAGTTGGGAGAGTCTCCCGAAAAGGGAAAGTCACGAGTTGCGAGAGTTTTCCGAAAAGGGAAAGTCACCAGTTGGGAGAGTTACTCTCATATCACCTACCCACATAAGAGTTTCCGGGTTGACTTGAAAATGTGGCGGTTTTCAGAAGTCCGAAATTGGGAGAGTTACTCTCATATCACCTACCCACATAAGAGTTTCCGGGTTGACTTGAAAATGTGGCGGTTTTCAGAAGTCCGAAATTGGGAGAGTTACTCAAATATCACCTACCCACATAACAGTTTTCCGGTTGAGTTGGAAATGTGGAGGTTTTCAGAAGTCGGAAGTTGGGAGAGTTTTCCGAAAAGGGAAAGTCACCAGTTGGGAGAGTTACTCTCATATAACCTACCCACATAACAGTTTTCCGGTTGACTTAAAAATGTGGCGGTTTTCAGGAGTCGGAAGTTGGGAGAGTTTCCCGAAAACGGAAAGTCACCAGTTGGGAGAGTTACTCTCATATCACCTACCCACATAACAGTTTCCTGGTTAAGTTGGAAATGCGGCGGTTTTCAGAAGTCGGAAGTTGGGAGAGTCTCCCGAAAACGGAAAGTCACCAGTTGGGAGAGTTACTCTCATATCACCTACCCACATAACAGTTTCCTGGTTAAGTTGGAAATGCGGCGGTTTTCAGAAGTCGGAAGTTGGGAGAGTCTCCCGAAAAGGGAAAGTCACGAGTTGCGAGAGTTTTCCGAAAAGGGAAAGTCACCAGTTGGGAGAGTTACTCTCATATCACCTACCCACATAAGAGTTTCCGGGTTGACTTGAAAATGCGGCGGTTTTCAGAAGTCCGAAATTGGGAGAGTTACTCAAATATCGCCTACCCACATAACAGTTTTCTGGTTGAGTTGGAAATGTGGAGGTTTTCAGAAGTCGGAAGTTGGGAGAGTCTCCCTCAAACGGAAAGTCACCAGTTGGGAGAGTTACTCTCATATAACCTACCCACATAACAGTTTTCCGGTTGACTTAAAAATGTGGCGGTTTTCAGGAGTCGGAAGTTGGGAGAGTTTCCCGAAAACGGAAAGTCACCAGTTGGGAGAGTTACTCTCATATCACCTACCCACATAACAGTTTCCTGGTTGAGTTAGAAATGCGGCGGTTTTCAGAAGTCGGAAGTTGGGAGAGTCTCCCGAAAAGGGAAAGTCACGAGTTGCGAGAGTTTTCCGAAAAGGGAAAGTCACCAGTTGGGAGAGTTACTCTCATATAACCTACCCACATAACAGTTTTCCGGTTGACTTAAAAATGTGGCGGTTTTCAGGAGTCGGAAGTTGGGAGAGTTTCCCGAAAACGGAAAGTCACCAGTTGGGAGAGTTACTCTCATATCACCTACCCACATAACAGTTTCCTGGTTAAGTTGGAAATGCGGCGGTTTTCAGAAGTCGGAAGTTGGGAGAGTCTCCCGAAAACGGAAAGTCACCAGTTGGGAGAGTTACTCTCATATCACCTACCCACATAACAGTTTCCTGGTTAAGTTGGAAATGCGGCGGTTTTCAGAAGTCGGAAGTTGGGAGAGTCTCCCGAAAAGGGAAAGTCACGAGTTGCGAGAGTTTTCCGAAAAGGGAAAGTCACCAGTTGGGAGAGTTACTCTCATATAACCTACCCACATAACAGTTTTCCGGTTGACTTAAAAATGTGGCGGTTTTCAGGAGTCGGAAGTTGGGAGAGTCTCCCGAAAAGGGAAAGTCACGAGTTGCGAGAGTTTTCCGAAAAGGGAAAGTCACCAGTTGGGAGAGTTACTCTCATATAACCTACCCACATAACAGTTTTCCGGTTGACTTGAAAATGTGGCGGTTTTCAGAAGTCCGAAATTGGGAGAGTTACTCTCATATCACCTACCCACATAAGAGTTTCCGGGTTGACTTGAAAATGTGGCGGTTTTCAGAAGTCCGAAATTGGGAGAGTTACTCAAATATCACCTACCCACATAACAGTTTTCCGGTTGAGTTGGAAATGTGGAGGTTTTCAGAAGTCGGAAGTTGGGAGAGTTTTCCGAAAAGGGAAAGTCACCAGTTGGGAGAGTTACTCTCATATAACCTACCCACATAACAGTTTTCCGGTTGACTTAAAAATGTGGCGGTTTTCAGGAGTCGGAAGTTGGGAGAGTTTCCCGAAAACGGAAAGTCACCAGTTGGGAGAGTTACTCTCATATCACCTACCCACATAACAGTTTCCTGGTTAAGTTGGAAATGCGGCGGTTTTCAGAAGTCGGAAGTTGGGAGAGTCTCCCGAAAACGGAAAGTCACCAGTTGGGAGAGTTACTCTCATATCACCTACCCACATAACAGTTTCCTGGTTAAGTTGGAAATGCGGCGGTTTTCAGAAGTCGGAAGTTGGGAGAGTCTCCCGAAAAGGGAAAGTCACGAGTTGCGAGAGTTTTCCGAAAAGGGAAAGTCACCAGTTGGGAGAGTTACTCTCATATCACCTACCCACATAAGAGTTTCCGGGTTGACTTGAAAATGCGGCGGTTTTCAGAAGTCCGAAATTGGGAGAGTTACTCAAATATCGCCTACCCACATAACAGTTTTCTGGTTGAGTTGGAAATGTGGAGGTTTTCAGAAGTCGGAAGTTGGGAGAGTCTCCCTCAAACGGAAAGTCACCAGTTGGGAGAGTTACTCTCATATAACCTACCCACATAACAGTTTTCCGGTTGACTTAAAAATGTGGCGGTTTTCAGAAGTCGGAAGTTGGGAGAGTTTCCCTCAAACGGAAAGTCACCAGTTGGGAGAGTTACTCAAATATCACCTACCCACATAACAGTTTCCTGGTTGAGTTAGAAATGCGGCGGTTTTCAGAAGTCGGAAGTTGGGAGAGTCTCCCGAAAAGGGAAAGTCACGAGTTGCGAGAGTTTTCCGAAAAGGGAAAGTCACCAGTTGGGAGAGTTACTCTCATATAACCTACCCACATAACAGTTTTCCGGTTGACTTAAAAATGTGGCGGTTTTCAGGAGTCGGAAGTTGGGAGAGTCTCCCGAAAAGGGAAAGTCACGAGTTGCGAGAGTTTTCCGAAAAGGGAAAGTCACCAGTTGGGAGAGTTACTCTCATATCACCTACCCACATAAGAGTTTCCGGGTTGACTTGAAAATGTGGCGGTTTTCAGAAGTCCGAAATTGGGAGAGTTACTCTCATATCACCTACCCACATAAGAGTTTCCGGGTTGACTTGAAAATGTGGCGGTTTTCAGAAGTCCGAAATTGGGAGAGTTACTCAAATATCACCTACCCACATAACAGTTTTCCGGTTGAGTTGGAAATGTGGAGGTTTTCAGAAGTCGGAAGTTGGGAGAGTTTCCCTCAAACGGAAAGTCACCAGTTGGGAGAGTTACTCAAATATCACCTACCCACATAACAGTTTCCTGGTTGAGTTAGAAATGCGGCGGTTTTCAGAAGTCGGAAGTTGGGAGAGTTTCCCGAAAAGGGAAAGTCACGAGTTGCGAGAGTTTTCCGAAAAGGGAAAGTCACCAGTTGGGAGAGTTACTCTCATATAACCTACCCACATAACAGTTTTCCGGTTGACTTAAAAATGTGGCGGTTTTCAGAAGTCGGAAGTTGGGAGAGTTTCCCGAAAACGGAAAGTCACCAGTTGGGAGAGTTACTCAAATATCACCTACCCACATAACAGTTTCCTGGTTGAGTTAGAAATGCGGCGGTTTTCAGAAGTCGGAAGTTGGGAGAGTCTCCCGAAAAGGGAAAGTCACGAGTTGGGAGAGTTTTCCGAAAAGGGAAAGTCACCAGTTGGGAGAGTTACTCTCATATAACCTACCCACATAACAGTTTTCCGGTTGACTTAAAAATGTGGCGGTTTTCAGGAGTCGGAAGTTGGGAGAGTCTCCCGAAAAGGGAAAGTCACGAGTTGCGAGAGTTTTCCGAAAAGGGAAAGTCACCAGTTGGGAGAGTTACTCTCATATCACCTACCCACATAAGAGTTTCCGGGTTGACTTGAAAATGTGGCGGTTTTCAGAAGTCCGAAATTGGGAGAGTTACTCTCATATCACCTACCCACATAAGAGTTTCCGGGTTGACTTGAAAATGTGGCGGTTTTCAGAAGTCCGAAATTGGGAGAGTTACTCAAATATCACCTACCCACATAACAGTTTTCCGGTTGAGTTGGAAATGTGGAGGTTTTCAGAAGTCGGAAGTTGGGAGAGTTTTCCGAAAAGGGAAAGTCACCAGTTGGGAGAGTTACTCTCATATCACCTACCCACATAAGAGTTTCCGGGTTGACTTGAAAATGTGGCGGTTTTCAGAAGTCCGAAATTGGGAGAGTTACTCTCATATCACCTACCCACATAAGAGTTTCCGGGTTGACTTGAAAATGTGGCGGTTTTCAGAAGTCCGAAATTGGGAGAGTTACTCAAATATCACCTACCCACATAACAGTTTTCCGGTTGAGTTGGAAATGTGGAGGTTTTCAGAAGTCGGAAGTTGGGAGAGTTTCCCTCAAACGGAAAGTCACCAGTTGGGAGAGTTACTCAAATATCACCTACCCACATAACAGTTTCCTGGTTGAGTTAGAAATGTGGCGGTTTTCAGAAGTCGGAAGTTGGGAGAGTTTCCCGAAAAGGGAAAGTCACGAGTTGCGAGAGTTTTCCGAAAAGGGAAAGTCACCAGTTGGGAGAGTTACTCTCATATCACCTACCCACATAAGAGTTTCCGGGTTGACTTGAAAATGTGGCGGTTTTCAGAAGTCCGAAATTGGGAGAGTTTCCCGAAAACGGAAAGTCACCAGTTGGGAGAGTTACTCAAATATCACCTACCCACATAACAGTTTCCTGGTTGAGTTAGAAATGCGGCGGTTTTCAGAAGTCGGAAGTTGGGAGAGTCTCCCGAAAAGGGAAAGTCACGAGTTGGGAGAGTTTTCCGAAAAGGGAAAGTCACCAGTTGGGAGAGTTACTCTCATATAACCTACCCACATAACAGTTTTCCGGTTGACTTAAAAATGTGGCGGTTTTCAGGAGTCGGAAGTTGGGAGAGTCTCCCGAAAAGGGAAAGTCACGAGTTGCGAGAGTTTTCCGAAAAGGGAAAGTCACCAGTTGGGAGAGTTACTCTCATATCACCTACCCACATAAGAGTTTCCGGGTTGACTTGAAAATGTGGCGGTTTTCAGAAGTCCGAAATTGGGAGAGTTACTCTCATATCACCTACCCACATAAGAGTTTCCGGGTTGACTTGAAAATGTGGCGGTTTTCAGAAGTCCGAAATTGGGAGAGTTACTCAAATATCACCTACCCACATAACAGTTTTCCGGTTGAGTTGGAAATGTGGAGGTTTTCAGAAGTCGGAAGTTGGGAGAGTTTCCCTCAAACGGAAAGTCACCAGTTGGGAGAGTTACTCAAATATCACCTACCCACATAACAGTTTCCTGGTTGAGTTAGAAATGCGGCGGTTTTCAGAAGTCGGAAGTTGGGAGAGTCTCCCGAAAACGGAAAGTCACGAGTTGCGAGAGTTACTCTCATATAACCTACCCACATAACAGTTTTCCGGTTGACTTAAAAATGTGGCGGTTTTCAGAAGTCCGAAATTGGGAGAGTTACTCAAATATCGCCTACCCACATAACAGTTTTCCGGTTGAGTTGGAAATGTGGAGGTTTTCAGAAGTCGGAAGTTGGGAGAGTCTCCCGAAAACGGAAAGTCACCAGTTGGGAGAGTTATTCTCATATCACCTACCCACATAACAGTTTCCGGGTTGAGTTGGAAATGTGGCGGTTTTCAGGAGTCGGAAGTTGGGAGAGTTTCCCGAAAACGGAAAGTCACCAGTTGGGAGAGTTACTCTCATATAACCTACCCACATAACAGTTTCCGGGTTGAGTTGGAAATGTGGCGGTTTTCAGAAGTCCGAAATTGGGAGAGTTACTCAAATATCGCCTACCCACATAACAGTTTTCCGGTTGAGTTGGAAATGTGGCGGTTTTCAGGAGTCGGAAGTTGGGAGAGTCTCCCGAAAACGGAAAGTCACGAGTTGCGAGAGTTACTCTCATATAACCTACCCACATAACAGTTTCCGGGTTGAGTTGGAAATGTGGCGGTTTTCAGGAGTCGGAAGTTGGGAGAGTCTCCCGAAAACGGAAAGTCACGAGTTGCGAGAGTTTCCCGAAAACGGAAAGTCACCAGTTGCGAGAGTTACTCTCATATAACCTACCCACATAACAGTTTCCGGGTTGACTTGAAAATGTGGAGGTTTTCAGGAGTCGGAAGTTGGGAGAGTCTCCCGAAAAGGGAAAGTCGATAATTGAGAGAGTCAACTATCGACTATTAATCATTAAGTGTTTGGGGGATTATAGATTACGATTGGGAATTAGGACGTACTAACCATTTAGAGATTTGATTCATAGCCCCGATTAGTAACGCACCAGCCATTAATAGACCGATCGCCGGAGTGAAAACAGGTTCCCAGAGTTGATACCACAGTTCTAATCCCAGGTTAACCCCCATAGATTTACCCAAAACAGCGATCGCCAACCACAGGAAACTCAATAACACCAGAAACACATCCGCTACCAAAAGGCGGTTCAACCAGAGAATAACTTGCTCTTTCATGTTCGGATTCTGCTAAAATATTTATCTCAATAGTCATTCTAGGCAATCTGTGTCAATATGGTTCGCTACACCCTCCCCCAAAGTCCAGAAATTCTCCTGTCTGTCCGGGGTAAAGACTCCCCTAAAGCCCGTGAACAGGCTATGGATAAACTTATGGAACTTATGGATAATGGAAAATTACCCACTGAGTTGGAAGATGGCTTTAGTCCAGAGCAGTTTGTGGAGGTTAAGGAAACCTCTATGGCAACTATTGGAGAAGAAGATGCTGTCACGGAAGCTGTCCAGACCCTTAGCAACCTCGCTTCACTCAAGTTGAAAATGATGGAGTCTCGCGAAGAAGCCCTAAAAGCCCGTGACCAAATTGATATCCTCTTTAGTGACCAAACTACCACCATGGAAGAAATTACTGACCTCAAAGAAGGGTTTAAGGCTTTGAAAAATTTTGCGGTCGCTAACCTCCGCTACCGGGAAGCGCGCAGCCATGCTGAAGCTGCTAGAATGGTTTTAGATGAAGCCCTAAAGTCTTCTGACAGCCACTCCCCTCCTCCAACCGATACCCCCAACGACAAGAAAAAAAACTGAGACTACATTGATTTACCGCGTCAGAGGTCAGATCTAAATTAATTGATAATTCAGAATTTGTGACTAACAATGAGTACCTCAAGTCATCAAAAAAGTGATATAATTGTTATAGGTGGTGGTATTGTTGGGTTATCTGTGGCGATCGCTCTCCAATGGCGAGGCGCAACTGTCACTGTCTGTAGCCGCAATACTCAAGAGGCGGCGGGATATGTGGCGGCGGGGATGTTAGCACCCCAGGCTGAAAGAATTCCCCCAAGTCCTCTGCTTGATTTAGCCCTCCGTAGTCGATCGCTTTATCAACCGTGGACTAGCAAAATTCAACACCTCACTGGCTTAGATACCGGCTATTGGCCTTGTGGTATTCTCGCCCCGGTTTATGAATATCCCCAACAAACAAAACTACCCCAAACTCCTGAGAGTCCGGCTATCTGGCTAGAAGCAGATCAGCTGATCACTCAGCAACCCGGTTTAAGTTCAGAAGTGGTTGGGGGATGGTGGTTTCCACAAGATGGCCAAGTTGACAACCGCCGCCTATTAATGCGATCGCTAATTCATGCCAGCCAACAATTAGGCATACAAATTAGGGATGGTGTAGAAGTCCAAGAAATCGCCACCACCACTAATCAAGTTAAGCAAATCAACACCAACCAAGGGGCGATCGTAGGTTCTCACTACATTCTCGCGGCCGGATCTTGGTCAGGTCAAATCCTGCCTATTCCAGTGTACCCCATAAAAGGTCAAATGTTATCACTGCGAGTCCCTGATTATATTTCGGAACTACCCCTGAAACAAGTTCTATTTGGGTCTGGTATTTATATTGTACCACGCCGTGATGGTTTAATCGTCCTGGGGGCTACGGCCGAAAATGTCGGTTTTCATAAGAGTCTCACCCCCAAAGGAATAAATACTCTGCTATCAGAGGCTACCCGACTTTATCCCGGACTCGCAGAGTTTCCCATTGAGGAATTTTGGTCCGGTTTTCGCCCTACTACCCCCGACGAATTACCTATCTTGGGTAGAAGTCCCTTTGAGAATTTAACTCTAGCTACAGGTCATCACCGTAATGGTATTCTACTAGCCCCTATTACCGCTGAATTAATTGCTGATTTGGTATGCTATGATAAATTAGACCCCCTGCTAGAATACTTCTCCTGGCATCGCTTTTCTAACTGATCATGTGGTGGCTTTCTAGGTCCGTGTCTCTGGTTAAAGCTGAAGGTAGATTTTTGGTCCGGTGGGTGGCTGTCACTGTGGCTGGGTTTCTGGTGAGTTTGCTATGGATAGAAGTGGGAGAACGTCCTGATGTTAATTGGTTGGTGGGAGTTGTTGGGGGGTTGAGTGTTGGCGGCGCGCAATGGTTTGTCCTCCGTCACCATATTGCTTACCCCTGGCGTTGGATTTGGGTTAGTGCGATCGCTTGGTGTTTAATGGGGTTAACTCCTATAGGTGCTATGGGCTGGATGGCACCGCGGACCCTTAACCTGTTTCTCCGCCTGTTTTATGGAGTCCTAGAAGGGGCGAAGGTGGGTGTGGCGCTGGGACTTTTTCAATGGTGGGTTTTGCGAGAGTCGGTATTTGGGGGCGGTCGCTGGGTGGTGGCTAGTGTTGTGTGTTGGGGGGTGGGATTACCTATAGGATGGGTATTAGGCGGCATTTTGCGCCAGTTGACCGGCTTTTTTTTGGGAGATGTTATTGGTTTGACTCTCACCTGGGCTATAGTTGCTGGTCTGACTGGAGTTGGTCTCATGCAACTGTTTTGGACTCAAGTCAGAATTAGGGAATAGGGTTGCCGATAGGGGCTGGGCTACCCAGCACAGCCATATATATGTCGGCACATTTTCCCATGATACTATTATAGGTCAAGTCTCATCAGATGTCAATAGTAAATTTGGGAATTCACCAGAGGGAGGGAGGGGTGGAAGGAGTTTTTGGGCATGAGTTAGATTAGTGACTAAGAGTCAAAAAGGCTGCACATTCAACGTGGGAGGTTTGGGGGAAAAAATCGACAGGTTGTACTTTGGTGAGTTGATAAATGCCGTTTTCGCAGAGTAGTTGTAAATCTCGTGCCAAAGTAACGGGACGACAACTGATATAAACAATGCGTTGAGGCTGTAGATTTAAGAGAGTTTGAATGACGGTGCGATCGCATCCTTGTCGGGGTGGATCTAGGACAACTATATCGGGCTTAAATGGTATTTTTGGCAAGAGTTGTTTAACGGAACCGACGCGAAATTGTACATGATTAATGTCATTTAAATCAGCATTAGAAATAGCTTGTTCTACCGCCCCTGCTTGCGACTCTAAACCAATCACCCTAATTTCTTTTGGGGGGAAATTCTGTCCTAATTGCTTGGCTAGGGGTAGAGTAAAGGTGCCGATACCACAGTAAGCATCTACTAGGATTTCGTGACCCTGCAAATTCAACTCTGAGGAAATAGCTGATAACAGAGATTCGGCAGCTTCGGTATTGACTTGAAAGAAAGTGTCGGCAGTCAAGCGAAACTTTAAATCAGCAAATATCTCATGTATATAAGGTTTGCCGATGAGACAATGGGTATTTTTGCCAAGGATAGTATTAGTGCGATCGCTGTTGAGATTAAGACAAACTCCTACCAATTGTGGATATTGCTGTAGCCAGAGTTCTGCCTGTTCTTTAAGTTGTGGTAAGTTATTATCTTTGACGACGAGAGTTAGCAAAATTTCTCCTGTGCGCCGCCCTATGCGAAAAGAAAGATGGCGGATAGTGCCAGTATGTTGTTGTTCATTATAAACCAGCCACCCACGATTTTGGATATCCTGTTTAATGTTAGCCAATAAAGGATTGAGGTGCTGATCTTGCACTGGACACTGATTCAAATTAATTAACCGATGGCTGGCTTTTTGATAATATCCAGCTTGTACCTGACCCGTAGAAGATAATCGTAGGGGATAGGTAACTTTATTGCGATAGGCTAAGGGTTGGGGGGAGGGCAAAACTGGGGCTACTGGTGGTTCAATAAATCCCCCGATTTTGGTTAAGGCATTAACGACTAAATGCCTTTTAGCTTCTAGTTGGAAGTGATAATCTATATGCTGCCACTGACAGCCCCCACATTTGTCGGCGACAATGCAATGGGGACGGATACGGGATGAAGAGCTTGTGAGCAGTTGCAGTATTTTGGCTTCTGCGTATTTAGACTTAACCCGTGTGAGTCTGACTAAAGCGCGATCGCCTGGGACAGTATCTGGGACAAACACAACCCGGTCTTGATATCGTCCGACTCCGTTTCCGCCTTCTGCTAAATCTGTAATTGAGACTTCTATCTGTTGACCTTGCTGCCAAGTTGCCATAGTGTTGAATCCGATAGTGTGAAATGATCAGGCTAAAACCTTTGGGGGCTTTTTGCTGTCTGTAGCCCTGAATCGCTAAACTACTTAATGTTAGTGGTCTGACAGGCTTATTGGGAAGGATTATTTTAAAGGGGGAGTATATGAGGCAGCAACACTCCCTCAGACTGGGACAATCTGTTGAGGATGCGATCGCGAGAATATATCAGTGGGTCAACCTGAATAATACTAGTAAGCATAAGCCGTACCGATAACCCCCAGTATTTAGACTAGGATCGCTATGAGGGGAAACTTTAATGTACCATTCTCAATAGGGGGGTAGGCTGTCAAGGCTATCTCGACCGGAAATTATTGTTTATCTGTTTGAAAAACGATGACTGTAGTAAGCCAAGTTATTCTCAAGGCCGATGATGAACTCCGTTACCCGACCACTGGGGAACTCAAGAATATTAGTGATTTCTTGAAAACTGGTGAGCAAAGGTTGCGGATTGTCGATACACTTACCGAAAACGAAAAAAAGATTGTTGACCGTGCTAGCGCACAACTGTGGAAGAAGCGCCCAGATTTTATTGCCCCCGGTGGTAATGCCGCTGGACAGCGGGAACGTTCCTTGTGTTTGCGGGACTATGGCTGGTATCTGCGTGTAATTACTTATGGCATTCTGTCTGGAGATAAAGATCCTATTGAAAGCATTGGCTTGATTGGGGTTAAGGAAATGTACAATTCTCTGGGTGTTCCTATGCCGGGAATGGTAGAGGCTATCCGTTGCCTCAAGGAAGCATCTCTGGCGCTTTTGGATGATGAAGATGCTAAGGAGGCAGCCCCTTACTTTGACTTTATTATCCAAGCTATGTCCTAACTAGGGATTGTTTGGGTTTTTAGCTATAGGCACAAACAACCCCATGTCTAAAGGCTATTGTTGAGCGATCGCATCCCCGGGTCGGCATGGGGTTGATTTTGTTAATTATTTGGCTATGATGGGTCTGCCATCAGATCTTTAAAACTGAAGGAGTCTGTTTTAATGAGTATTAATAGAAGAGAGAGCAATTGGGAACACATCGGTCATGCTAACTATGTGGTCGCTATGGCTGCCATGGATGGTGCCCTTTATGCAATTACTCAAGATTATAAGTTGTGGATTAGGGTGGCTGTCCCTGGGGATATTAACTGGCAGGTGATTGGTCAGGCTAATCAGGCTGTCGCTATGGCTGCCACTAATAATATGTTATTTGCTGCTACCCAAGATGGCTCCTTCTGGGTCCGCGAAGGGGTGGCTGAGGATATCAAATGGGATAAGATTGGTCAGGCTGAGAAGGTGATAGCCATGACCGCCAGTGACGGTAATCTCTATGCTGTTACTTCGGATAATAAGTTATTAACTCGGGAGGTCAATACTCAGGATATTCCTTGGGTCGAGATTGGTCATGCTAATAATGTGGTGGGATTAACTGCTACGGGTGGAAAACTTTATGCTGCTACTTCTGACAATAATCTCTGGATGCGCGATACTGTCCACGAAGATTTGATCTGGCAGCAAATTGGTCATGCTAATAATGTGGTGGCTATGGCTGCTAGTGAAGGGAAATTGTTTGCTGCTACTTCTGATAATCGTTTATGGATACGTCCGGCTGAGGCTTCTTAACGGGATAATTGATCACCCGACTGTAGGGTGCGTCAGACCCCCGACTATGGCGATGAGAACCGGATAATTATCAACTGACGCACCTTCCCCCTTCCCCTGTAATTCCCCGGTGGGGTAGGGCGGGTTTATGCCTCTGGTCGTGGGGAATTGAGAATTGACAGCAGAGGCGCGCCCCTACAATTAATAATTAATTCGGAAATAGGGTTGACAGGTGGCGGGGAGTAGTGGTAGTATATGGAAATATTATTTAATAATTTTACATTTACAAAAATAAAAAAATGTCAATAATTCGATTATTTAAAATGATACCACGAGTCAGCGACAAAAGCAAGCAACCCCGCCCAAAAAAATTTTTCGCAACATTTCTTAATTTTTGTTTACAAAACTTAACATAGTGTGAGTTTTGAACAAGCGATCGCGAATTATGGGGATTATGGAGTGGCGGGTTATCAAGAAACTGGGTCTAAAACCCCGTCCTTCTAGGACGGCTTGAATTGTAAATTTTTGTGGCAATATCGAATATTTTGTGCTGATGGCGTTAGCATAAGATAGGAGGTAGAGCCATGCTAGTTTTTGAGTTCAAAACCTACGGAAAATCAAGCCAGTTCATCGCAGTAGCTGAAGCCATTCGTACAGCGCAGTTTGTCCGCAATAGCTGTTGGCGCTATTGGGTGGATAATCCTAAAAAGAATAAGTACGATTTGAACAAATACTGTGCGGTGCTGGCAGCGACTTTTCCATTTACCGACGAACTCAATTCTCAAGCGAGACAAGCCAGTGCTGAAAGAGCTTGGTCAGCTATCTCTCGATTTTATGAAAACTGCAAGAAGAATATTCCCGGTAAAAAGGGGTATCCGAAGTTTCAAAAAGATTGTCGCTCAGTTGAATATAAATCAACCGGGTGGAAACTTGCAGACGACAGAAAATCAATAACTTTCACAGATAAAAAAGGAATTGGTAAACTCAAAATCAAAGGTACACGCGATTTACACTTTTACCAAGTCAGCCAGATCAAACGGGTAAGACTGGTGAAACGTGCTGATGGTGTGTACGTTCAATTCTGTATTAACGTTGACAGGAAAGAAAACACAGCGCCGACAGGCAATACCATTAGCTTAGACGTTGGACTGAAAGAGTATTACACCGATTCAAACGGAGTCACCGTTGAAAATCCTAGATTCCTGAGAAAAGGCGAACGGGTCTTAAAACGTAGTCACCGTCGCGTATCGAAGAAGGTTAAAGGTTCAAAAAACAGAGGCAAAGCTAGACAGATTCTAGGTAAACACTATCTTAAAAGTGCGAGACGTTCAGGCATGAAATAGGGTTGCAATACCCGAAATAACCGCCTGGTGGGGACTTCAACCCCTTGGTTGAATATAAGGAGCGCACTCCTGACCATCCTCATAACTGTTTATATGTCCCAACGATTAGTATCCTACGATACAAATCAAGGCAGGGAACCCAAGGTCAAAACAAACTAACTCATACAAATTCCTTATAGGATGTCCAAAAATGGATAAGTAAAAGTTAGGAAATTAGGGTAACGGCGATAGCCACCCCCAGTTTTGGGAATCACAACCCCAGGATTGAAGCGGGGAACGGAAGGCTCCGAGGTGCAACCTAACACCAGAAACGAGACCACTGCCAACCATCCATGATTAGGGAAACCGAATGTCTGGCTTGAACCATCGTAAAGAGTAAGTAGCGAAATAGGTTGATACGCTGCGCTCAAAAGAGTAAGGGGAAAAGTAGGGGTTTTTTTTTACTACCTACACAGACCTTTAAAAGTACCCCGGTGGAGAGGACAAATCTAAAGATGGAATGCCCATATAAACGGAACGTTTTAAGTCCTCCTGGACTCTGATTATCTGGTCGAGATATCAGTAGGGATAAGTGTAACCGCAAGTCCTAGAGGATGTGAGATGTGACCAGAAGCCAACGCCCTGCTGTAATGGTAGGGATATGCTAACAGGTCACGGTTTGATTGTAAGAATAGAGTCTAATAAGAGTCAAAATGGCGATAGCGAGTTTAAAGAAAGGATTTGGTAAACCCAAACCAATCAAGACTACGAACAACGCATGGAAGGCAATCCCATGGACTAAGGTTCAACGGAAAGTTTTCAAGCTCCAAAAGAGTATATTTCAAGCAGCTAAATCGGGACAAGACGCAAAGGCACGAAGGTTGCAACGTCTATTGGTGAAATCGTATTATGCCCGGCTCTTAGCAGTGCGGCGAGTGACCCAAGATAATCAAGGCAAGAAAACAGCCGGGGTTGATGGAGTAAGAGCAATCTCTCCAAGACAAAGGTTAGAAATTGTCAAAAACATTAAGGGAAACCTCAAAGCAAAACCACTGCGAAGGGTGTGGATTCCAAAACCTGGTAGGGATGAAAAACGCCCACTAGGCATACCCACAATCCAAGATAGAGCAAGGCAAGCTTTGGTTAAGTCGGCCCTCGAACCTGAATGGGAATCGAGGTTTGAAGGCACAAGCTATGGGTTCCGACCCGGACGGTCAGCACAAGATGCAATAAGTAGAATATATACTGCCATAAATCAAGGACAATACTATGTTCTTGATGCTGATATAGCAAAATGCTTTGACCGAATAAACCATGATTACCTATTGTCCAAAATTCATTGTCCAAGCAGCTTGAAGAGAGACCTGAAACAATGGCTCAAAGCTGGCGTGCTAGATAACGGTGTATTTGAGGATACAGAAGCAGGGACACCCCAAGGAGGAGTAATAAGTCCACTACTAGCCAACATCGCACTGGATGGAATAGAAAGGTTAGTCAAAGAAATGTATCCAAATAAAGGCAGCACCAATCAGGTAAACCTTATAAGATATGCCGATGATTTTGTGGTCATCTCCAAAGACCTAGGAATCATTGAACAGTGCATGACTGCTATTTCTATATGGCTAAAACCTGTAGGACTAGAGATTAGACCTGAAAAAACCCGAATATGTCACACACTCAATCCTATTGAGTATAATGGCAAGATTGAGGAACCTGGGTTTGATTTTCTAGGATTCAATATCAGGCAATATCCCGTAGGAAAGTATAAATCTGGGAAAACAGGGGGGCCTAAGAGTCGATTAATCGGACATAAAACCCACATAAAACCCAGCAACAAAGCAGTTAAAGCCCACACAGAAGTGATTAAAGGTGTGATTAAACAACATAGAACAGCACCTCAATCAGCCTTGATTAGTAGACTAAATCCAATTATTCGGGGATGGTCAAATTATTACTCAGCGGTAGTCTCAACAGAGACCTTCAATAAGCTAGACAAAACAATCTGGCAAATGTTAAAGGCATGGACAGTATCAAGATGCGGAAAGGCAAATCACGAAAAGCTAAGTAATTATTTCAGACATGGAACAATTAAACTTAGCAATGGGAAAGAAAGACACGAAAATTGGCTATTCCAAACCAAAGATGGGTTACATCTATTCAAACATAACTGGACTCCAATTGTCAGACATACCCTAATACGCCCCGACGCAACACCATACGACGGAAATTGGACTTACTGGGCAACCAGGAAAGGACAAGCAATCGACACGCCAATTAGGGTAGCAAAACTACTCAAAAAACAAAAAGGTAGATGTACCTGGTGTGGGCAATTCTTTACCCCATCAGACTTAATTGAAATAGACCACATTGTACCTAGAAGCCAAGGCGGAAAGGATGACTACAAGAATCTTCAATTATTACACCGCCATTGTCACGACGATAAAACAGCTCTTGATGAAGAGATGATGCTGTACTCTTAACAAGGAGACGGTCAAACTAGGAGCCGTATGAGGTGAAAGTCTCATGTACGGTTTTGTATGGGAGGGGGAGATGGCGACATCTCTCTCGACCCCTACTTAAGTAGGCAACGTAAAGACCATGCTGTGAAGTTGGCAAGGTGCGTAGTTCAGTCAAACGACTTGATAGCCTACGAAGATTTGAGAATTAAAAATATGGTGCGGAATCATTGTTTAGCTAAGTCTATCAACGACGCATCTTGGTATCAATTCCGTGTCGGGCTTGAATACTTTGCTAAAGTGTTTGAAAGAGTAACGGTTGCGGTAAATCCGCAATACACTAGCCAAGAATGCTCTAACTGCGGTGCAATTGTGAAGAAAACGCTATCCACAAGAACGCACGTTTGTAAGTGTGGTTG
Source organism: Limnospira platensis NIES-39 (assembly GCF_026000695.1). Taxonomy (GTDB): domain Bacteria; phylum Cyanobacteriota; class Cyanobacteriia; order Cyanobacteriales; family Microcoleaceae; genus Limnospira; species Limnospira platensis. Next base: position 4,491,036 of record NZ_AP026945.1, on the reverse strand, counting down.
CTCAATGGATAGGGATGAAAACGCAGCTAGAAATATTCGGAGTCGAGGATTGAGTACGGTAGGGCATACCGGAACTTTCGGGCAGCCGAGCAACGCTTTGGGAGACAAGTCCTCTACTGTTGTTGGAGAAATCCTGCATCAGCAAGTCGTGTCGTAGAACAAAGAATCCCCGTGCGTTCACGCCGGGGAGTGTCAAAGTGGAGGTTTTGAAAAACGGAAATCCGACTAATAAACCCGCCGCCATTTAGGAGTAGCTAACCGCGATGAAAAGCCTAGGTATGGTGAGCGCCATTAACGCGCAGGACTTCTCCGGTGACGTAATTACTAGCGACAGGAGAGAGTAAAAAAGCGACAGCCCAGGCGATATCTTCAGGTTCACCAAAACGCCGGAAAGGAATTTCTGCGGTAATTTTATCGCGGACTTTCTCAGGGATTTTTTGAGTCATTTCGGTATTAATAAAACCGGGTGCGATCGCATTAGCGCGGACATTAAAACGAGCCCCTTCTCGTGCGAGAGATTTCATCATCCCAATCACAGCCGCTTTAGTGGAAGCATAATTAGTTTGTCCAGCATTACCGCGATCGCCAGAGATAGAACTAATAGCCACAATAGAGCCAGCATTCTGGTCATACATACCTTGCATAAAAGGCTGAATGGTATTTTTCACCCCTTTAAGGTTAACAGCAATGACCTGATCCCAATCTTCATCAGTCAACTTAGTAAAGAAATTATCGCGGGTAATACCAGCATTAGCGACCACACCATAAACAGTCCCCAACTTCTCGCTAATTTCCTTAGCAGCGGACTCCATACTGTCCAACTTAGTCACATCAGCTTTCAGGGCTAGTCCACCTGTGGGAGTTTCCCCGTCAATGACATCAATAGATGCAACTTTCGCGCCTAATTCCACCAATAACTTCACAATAGCCGCACCGATACCCCGTGCGCCGCCGGTGACAATAATCACCTTATCCTCAAGTCCTAAAGAAACCATTTATCCTCCTTAAAAAAACCTAAAAAACCTACACACGCTCAATAGCAAAAGCCGTACCGCCGCCAGTACCATGACACAAAGCCGCCAGCCCCAAACTCTTATCGTGTTGTTCCAAAGCATTAAGTAAAGTCACAACAATGCGGGAACCGGAAGCGCCAATAGGGTGTCCGAGAGCGATCGCCCCACCATTAACATTCAACTTATCTTGAGAGACCCCCAACATTGTATCAAATAACAAGGTACTAACTGCAAAAGCCTCGTTATTTTCAAACAAATCGAAATCATTAACCGACATTTTCAGGCGACCCAGTAACTTCTGAGTAGCCAAAATCGGCACTTCTGGAAACCGCCAACTCTCACCACCAGCCCAAGCGCCGCCCAGCACTTTAGCCAGAGGTTTCAAACCATACTTTTGTACAGCAGCCTCACTAGCCAAAATAATCGCCGCCGCACCATCAGAAATTTGGGAACTATTCCCAGCAGTTAAGACCCCATCTTTCTGAAAAGCCGGACGCAACTTAGCCAAACTTTCCAAAGTAGTCTCAGCGCGGATACCCTCATCAGTATCAATCACCTGAGTTCCCTTACGGCTAGACACCTCAATGGGGGAGATTTCATTTTTAAACAATCCTTTTTCCGTAGCTTCCGCCGCGCGTTTTTGGGAGTAAAAAGCCACCTCGTCCAAAGCCTGACGACTGAAACCATGTTCAGCCGCCAAACGTTCAGTTTCATCCCCCATACCGTCTCCGGTAGTAGAGTCTGTTAAACCATCATACAGCAGAATATCCATCAACTGTTCTGGGGCTCCCATAAGGAACTTATAACCCCATCTAGCGCGGTGAGACAAAAAGAACCCTGTTTGCGACATACACTCAGTCCCTCCTGCCAGCACTAGATCAGCCTCTCCAGCCTTAATAGTGTAGCAGCCATTAATCAGACTCATCATAGCAGAAGAACAAACCATATCAATGGCATATCCATCGACTGTGGCGGGTATACCTGCTTTCAAAGCCGCTTGACGGGGTATTAGCTGTCCGTGTCCTGCTCGCAACACATTTCCAAAAATATAAAGATCCAGATTTTCACCGGAAACCCCAGCTTTCGCCAATGCTGCTTTCATAGCATGAGCGCCTAGGTCAGCCGGAGAAAACCCAGATAACCCCCCCCCAAACCTACCTAGGGGGGTGCGTGTTGCGGAGACGATATAAACTTCTGTCATTAGTCCTCCCAAAATACCCAGTTCGATATTAATTCATCGAATTTTGCAGTTGTACTGTATCACTGGCTTTTGAACTCAAGGGAATTTGTTAGGTTTTTTTAACTTCTGCTGGACTTGTAAGGGGAAATATTGACAATCACCCAGAAGTCCAGGGGGGTCTGTTGGTTTGAGGAGACCGAGAAAAGGTTAGGTTTCTTCGGACTCTTCGATAATGGAACTTCTGTCTAAAATCAATAGGTTTCTGAGTTGGTCGGTATCCATTTCGGTTAGCCAGTCTTCCCCAGAACTAACTACTTGTTCGGCTAAGGCTTGTTTACTTTCTATGAGGTCATGGATTTTTTCTTCTAAGGTTCCGGTACAGACAAATTTATGCACTTGTACATTGCGAGTTTGACCAATCCGAAATACTCTATCGGTGGCTTGATTTTCTACTGCTGGGTTCCACCAACGGTCAAAGTGGAATACATGGTTAGCACGGGTTAGGTTTAAACCGACTCCCCCAGCTTTGAGAGATAAAATCATCACCGGAGGTCCCTGGGGGTCTTGTTGAAAGCGATCGACCATTTGTTCTCGCTGAAGTTTACGACTTCCCCCATATAAAAACAGGACTTCTCGATTTAACTTGGCTTCTAAATAGGGTTTTAAGAGTTTCCCCCATTCGGCGAATTGGGTAAAAATTAAAGCCCTATCGCCTTCTGATATTAACTCTTCTAACATTTCATTTAAACGCTGCAACTTCCCAGAATAAGCGGAGTTGAGGGTTGGCATTTCTTTCTTGGCTTTGGTTTTAGCACCCAATAATAAGGGATGATTGCAAACCTGCTTCAACTTCACCAATAATCCTAAAATCATCCCCCGTCTTTGTATCCCGGTAGAAGATTCAATTTCTGAGAGTGATTCATCTACCAGCTTTTGATATAAACTAGCCTGTTCTTTTGACAGAGGACAAAATACGGTGTTTTCTTGTTTTTCGGGTAAATCTTGAATAATATCTTTATCGGTTTTGAGGCGACGCAGAATAAAAGGTTGTACAAGCGATCGCAAAATTTGCAATGATTCAGTATCCCCATACTTTTCAATCGGAATAGCAAAGCGACGCTGAAAAAATGGTCGTTGTCCTAGATACCCAGGATTCAAAAACTCCAAAATCGACCATAACTCAGATAACCGATTTTCTACGGGAGTTCCAGTTAAAGCAATTTTAAAATCCGCCTCTAAAGTCTTGACGGTTTTCGATTGTTTGGCTTCGGGATTTTTAATATTTTGCGCTTCATCTAAAACCACACCCTGCCATTTTACTGATTGTAATTCCGACTGGTCTCGATAGGTCAAAGCATAGCTAGTAATTACCAAGTTTTTGCCTTTAATAGCCGGGGGGAAAGCCTTTCCTTTGGCGCGTTTATCTCCATGATGAACCAAGGTCTTTAAACTGGGTCCAAACCTCTTAACTTCCCGTTCCCAGTTTCCCAAAACTGAAGTCGGACACACCAATAAAACCGGATTTATCAGGGTTTTTTCTAGCTGTAAATGTAACAAAAAGGCCATCAATTCTATGGTTTTTCCCAACCCCATATCATCAGCCAAACAAGCACCCAGACCCCATTCTTGCAGAAAATTTAACCAACCCGCACCCCTGGCTTGATAGGGTCTTAACTCTCCTTTAAAAGTGGGAGGAGTAGCGATCGCATCAATGGTACGATTATCAGTTAAAGCCGTTAACAAGTCCGCCAACTTCCCCCCAGCTTCAAAATCCACCACCGGGAGTCGTTCAATAGTTTGACTATCTCCAGTAGACAAACGCAAAGCATCTTCTAGAGAAAGAGTCATCTCTTCTTTCCGACTAGCAAAAAAAGCCTGAGCCGCTTTAATATCTCGTTCTCGCAACTCTACCCATTCACCGTTAACCTCGACTAACGGACTTTTTTTAGCTACTAAACGCTCAAATTCAGCCTTAGATAAACTTTGACCACCTAGGGATAATTCCCACTTAAAATTTAACAAACTTTTTAAACCAATTTTTACCTGATTTTTCCCCCTGGGAGTATTTGCCTTAATCCGCAAACCCAAACGACTCGCCCAGCCTTCTCGTTGACTTAATCCAGGTGGTAAAATTACCCCCAAACCACTATCACTAAATCGCCAAGCTAGACGGGTAATAAACTCATAAACCTGACCAGAGTCAATCCAGCACCCCTGGGGACTAGCTTCGGCTAAACTGTTCTCAATTACCGGATATAATTTACAAGCCAATCCTAAACCAGCCAGGAGAGTTTCTTGGGGATAACGAATAGTCCTTTCCCGATAAATAAAAGCCTCAACTGGGTGTTTCCAAATAGTCGCCGCATCAACGACAAAATCAGGATCATCAATAGCCTGTAAACCATATTCCAAAAGCCACTCTTGAGTTTTTCCCTGGGGTGGCTGGAGACGAAAACTAGCCCTAAACTGGGTTTGCTCCACCAAAGACTGTTGGAGGGGAAACATCCAATTCTCTAAGCTGGTCTGGAGGGTATCTATTTCCGCCCTATCGGCTTCTATGTGGCCACCAGCATCATCGGCTAAACCATGCAACCACATTCTAACCACAGGGGTGAGAATGGCTACATTAGTTAAGGCTTTGCGTTCAACTTCTTGGGCAATATGACGCACCTGGCAATCAATCATTGCTCCTAAAGCCCCTAATATCAAATCCTCAGCCCTTCCGGGTAAAAATATGGCACAAACCATAGATGAGACCTTCTGTGGCTGTAGGGGCGCTAAACCAGAGATTCTACAAACGGTCGGCATGAAGCCAGCAAATTTTAACAGGCGGGCGCGATCTGTGGCACTATCAACAATGGGTTGCCATTTGGACGCGCCAACTGGGGAAGATAACCCCTCTCCCAGGCGACTGGTGCTAATGATGGGTAAAAATTTACGCCTCGCTAGAAGGTCTAAACTCCAGCGGTTCACATGAGACCAAAACCTTATATCGTCTCCCAACCAGTCTAAATCTATGGTCCCTAAAGGTAAGGACTCGAACAGGTGGAAAGCATCACTGGGGTTGAGCCGATACCCGGTGATTAACCAAGGATACAGGTAGATATCTTGAGCTTCTGCTGCTTCTGTGGGGACTGTGGCGGCGGAATGAATGGGGGTGAGATGACCACAATGGAGGTCAATATGAGTGGGAAGGGCGATCGCTTCTGTGATAGTATCGGGAGAGAGTTTAGATAAAGCCATATCTTGTAAAAGCGACCACTGGGAGAGTTCCGCCTCGGTCATAGCCCAACTTAGTGGTGCTATTTCCCAGCGGTTATCCTGTTGTGCGCCGCCCCCCCGCCAAGTTTCCCCCCAAATGAATACATAACTATCGTCCTGGTGAATCCGCCAAGTTCCGTGTAAAATAGCCATATTGACCCCAGTATCTACTAGCAACCCGTTAAATTTTAAGCGATCGTGTGCTGTGGTCGCTCTGGTGTTCAGAATTAGCCCAATCTCAATAAATCTCCGCTCTGGTTAAAACTTTCCAGAAGTGATCTACAATAGGTGTCAACATCCAAGACTGGGATTTAATCCGAGACTTGCCTGACATCTGCGGATAAGATGGTATAACATCCCATTAAAGTTGCAGATTGTGCTATACCTAGAAATTTCCGACAATGGTCAGATTTTTTCAGGTGAAATGTGTCTGTGCCAACATAGCTGAAAGTGTATCTTTCAATGTGGCAGCAGCGATCGGCACTGGTCCATGGAAAGTAGGCAGGAAAAATTTTCAGCCTAGGATATGAGTCGCCCTAAATTGGGCGGGGAAGTCTCTTACCACGCCCGATCGCATCTACAAAAACTGGATAGGCGGATACCTGGGATGGTTCCCCTGTTTTTGCTTAGGTGGGTGTCAAGATGGTGAGTATTTGTGATAGCAGGAAGGAAGAGAAAATAGATGCAAGAAATTGATAAGTCAATATCCTTTGATGGACGGGATATTAGACTCAAGATTGGATTACTAGCGCCGCAGGCGGGGGGAGCCCTGTTAGTAGAATCGGGAGATACATCAGTTCTGGTAACAGCAACTCGCGCAGAAGGAAGACCGGGAATTGATTTCCTGCCCCTATTGGTAGACTATGAGGAAAGACTTTACGCCGGTGGTCGTATACCGGGTGGGTTTTTGCGGAGAGAGGGTCGCCCCCCTGATCGGGTTACTCTCACCAGTCGCTTGATTGACCGCCCCCTACGTCCTCTGATTCCGGGTTGGATTAGAGATGATATTCAAATAGTGGCCACTACTTTGTCAATGGATGAGCAAGTACCACCGGATGTTCTGGCGGTAACAGGTGCTTCTGTGGCAGTGTTGTTGGCGCGAATTCCGTTCTATGGACCAATGGCGGCGGTGCGTGTGGGATTAGTGGGAGATGATTTCATTATTAATCCTACCTACAAGGAAATTAGAAACGGTGACCTCGATTTGGTGGTGGCTGGGTCTCCCCAAGGTGTGGTTATGGTGGAGGCGGGGGCTAATGAATTGCCAGAACATGATGTGATTGAGGCGATCGATTTCGGTTATGAGGCGGTCATGGATTTGATCAAAGCCCAAACTGAAATTATGCAGGAATTGAACATTGATAACCCCGTTGAAGAACCGCTACCAGAAGATCGGACTTTGATAGAATTTATCCAAGAACGGGTTACAGAACCAGTTAAAAAGGTTCTTGGTCAATTTGAGTTGAACAAAGATGAACGAGATGCTGCTCTTGATGTGATTAAAGAAGAGCAGATTGTCAGTGCGATCGCATCAATGCCAGAAGATGACCCCATCAGCTTGTTCAATATCGAAAATCCTAAAGCGGTGGGGATGATCTTTAAAGACATCACTAAAAAACTCATGCGCCAGCAAATCCTCACGGACGGAGTGCGGGTTGATGGTCGCAATTTAGACCAGGTGCGTCCGGTGTCCTGTCGGGTGGGATTATTACCAAAACGAGTCCATGGTAGTGGTTTATTTAATCGGGGTCTAACTCAGGTCCTCTCTATTGCTACTCTGGGGACTCCTGGAGATGCTCAAGATCTTGATGACCTGCACCCTCAAGATGAAAAACGCTATATGCACCACTACAATTTCCCTCCCTATTCTGTGGGGGAAACAAGACCTATGCGATCGCCAGGACGTAGAGAAATTGGTCACGGTGCTTTGGCGGAAAGGGCTTTATTGCCCGTGCTACCATCAAAAGAGCAATTCCCCTATGTGATTCGCATTGTCTCTGAGGTGCTATCCTCTAATGGGTCTACTTCTATGGGGTCCGTTTGTGGTTCGACTCTGGCTTTGATGGATGCTGGGGTTCCCATTACCAAGCCGGTGAGTGGGGCGGCGATGGGTTTGATTAAAGAAGGGTCGGAAGTTCGTATCCTCACCGATATCCAAGGGATTGAAGACTTTTTGGGAGATATGGATTTTAAAGTCGCAGGTACCGATAGCGGTATCACCGCCCTACAAATGGACATGAAGATTACCGGCTTGTCCTTAGATGTAGTCGCAGATGCGATCGCCAAAGCTAAACCCGCACGGCTACATATCCTCGAGAAAATGTTGGAAGTCCTACCATCACCTCGTCCTGACCTGTCTCCCTTCGCACCTCGCCTACTCACACTCAAAATTGATCCAGACTTAATTGGTTTGGTCATTGGTCCGGGAGGTAAAACCATTAAAGGAATTACCGAAGAAACTGGCGTTAAAATTGACATCGACGATGATGGCACTGTTACCATTGCCTCTACAGACAGCGAAAACGCCGCCCGCGCTTACCAAATTGTTCAGGGTATGACCCGCAAGCTAAACGCCGGAGATGTCTATGTAGGGAAAGTTACCAGGATTATTCCTATTGGTGCCTTTGTGGAAGTTCTACCTGGAAAAGAAGGCATGATTCACATTTCCCAATTAGCAGAATACCGAGTCCCCAAAGTTGAGGATGAGGTAGCAGTAGGAGATGAGGTCATCGTCAAAGTCCGCGAAATTGACCCCAAAGGCCGCATTAACTTAACCCGCCTGAAAATTCACCCCGACGAAGCCGCCGCCGCCAAGGCAGCCGCCAGTAGTGGCACTGTGCAATAGTTGACCTAATTGCCCTCTCCACCAGCCTTTCCCAGCAGTAGGGGCGACAATTGTTCGCCCCTACAATTGTTTATTAATCATCCGGTGAATCTGTGACGTTCAATTTTTCATTATATATGCGCCCACATTTTCCCATGATAATATTGTAGGTCAAGTCTGCTCAGATGTCAATAGTAAATCTGGTAATTCACCACAGATAAGAGTGAGGGGAATAGGGAATCATTTATCCATGACGGACTATCCCTATATCCCCAGTTTTTCTAGTTAAAATTCCGACTCAAAAGCCCCGATATCAATGGTATCGTTGACAATGCGAGGGAATCCGGGGCCCCGGCTGTCGAACTCTCCGGGATTAACAAAACCATCAGCAAAGGTATTATTTCCGGCATTAATTGCTGGTGAATTTTCCAAAAGAGCAATAGTTGGGATGAGTCCCCCATGATCAGCCAGGGGAGAGATGAGAGCATCCACTGGGTCATCTGCGGTGCCGATTATATCGCCATTTACGCCATCAGTGAAGCCAGAGGCATTAGTGCCATCTCCAATCAAATTACCCCCACCACTGTTAAAGGCAAATTCAGGAGCCGCCGCCGCATCAGGACCGAAAGGAGCGGTATTATTAGTAATCAGAGTATTTTGGAGACTAGCACTACCGCCAATGTTGCGGACACCGCCACCACTGGCGATCGCCGTATTATCAACAATGGTACTGTTGGTTAAAGTCAGATCAGCAACAGAGTTAAAAATCCCGCCGCCGACTTCAGCCGAGTTATTAGCAATAGTGCTGTTGGTAATCTTAACCTCCCCATCAATAATAATGATGCCACCACCATTAACAGCCTGATTATTAGCAATAGTGGAATCGATAATATTCAGAATCCCCGAATTAGCGATCGCCCCCCCATTATTAGCTGCATTTTCTTCAATCAGACTACCGATAATAGTAACATTCGCATCAGTAGAGACAATAGTGATTGCCCCGCCGCGACTACCAGAAGTAGTGCTTACAGAAACATCTAGGTTAGTACCAGCAGCCAAACCATTAGCCAACCTTAACCCATCAAAAGTAATCGTCCCCGTATTGACCCTAAATAGGCGAAACTCATCAGTCAAGTCCGGATCACGCTGAATCGTCAAATTATTGGCTCCCGGACCCTGAAAATAAATATCTCCATTGAGAGTTGGTAATGCACCCACCAGGTTAATTGTTCCCGATTCTGCCTCATCAAGAAAAGTAATTCTTTGTGTGCCACCCAAATTCACAGCATTGATAACCGCCTGGCGCAAAGACCCTTCAATACTGTCAAAATAGGCTTCTTCCGTGGTCTCAAGGCTATCAGTTAACCGCCTTACCCCGGTACCATTAGCTAGAATCGTTAACGTCCCCTGATTATCATTAGGGTCAACAATATAAAAATCAGATTCTACCAAGCGGAAAGTCAAAGACTCATCAGCCTCCGCATGGTCATCATCAAGCGGCACCAACTCTAGTTCAATCCGAGTTTCACCATCAGGAATCGTCACCTCTGCCGTTTCCCCATCTGTGGGAATCACCTCGTCACCAATTTCGAGCTGATAATCTTCCAAAGAAATCCGATTTCCCTCCAGATCCAAAGATATCTCAAGATCCCCAAAATTATCAGGTTCACGACTAATCCTCAAGACTGCATTACTAGATGGAAGAATAGCCGGAGGATCTTGTTCCCAATCCAGACTAGACTGCACAGCATCGGGAGTAAGCACCTGTAGGGAAACTGTGGCGATATCATCATCGAGAATCGTCAAAACCGTACTAGGATTGATAGTGCCAGCCTGACCTAGGATTTGCTCCTCTCCGTCCACAATCGCCACAAAATTATCATCTAAGTCTAGTTGCAGTGTTCGGTCAGGCTGCACCAGGGTATTACCCAGAATTTCAATAGGAACCCGGGCTTGTGTTTCTCCCTCAGCAAACTGAATTGGTATCACACTACCAACAAAGTCATCTCCTTCAGTGGCTGTAATTCCAGTTAAAACCACATCCACAGAAGAGGGAGAACTTATATCCCCGGACCGCAACAATTCCACCACCATGGTGGTATTTCGCTCATCCCCCTCTTCCACCTGATATTCAGACTGACCAAAATCATAAGTTGGGGGCGAATCATTATCGAGAATCAATAAAGTCGCTGTAGGATGAGTTACACCCGCGCGTCCCCTCGGTTCAAAATCCTCAAAAGATAAGATAATCGACTCGGTAGGTTCAGCTATTTCGTCATCAACAATTTCCAGGGGAACCCTAGCGACTTCTTGACCCGGCGCAAACTCCAGGCGCACCTCAGTCTCAACAAGATCAACTCCCGGCGTAGCTGGATTTTCTGGACCAGGTTCAAGAACCACAGTTACAGATGATGCATTGCTGGTATTACCACCACGCACCACCACCACAGCCTCAGTTACGCCATCATCTTCTGAGACCTCAAAAATACTGCGACTGAAATCATAGGTGGGAATATTATCATCATCGATAATAATTAATTCAGCCGTAGGGTTCTCCTCGCCGACGAGTTCCCCTTCTACTGGAACCAAACTTAACTCCAGATTTCGATTAGGTTGAGTCACCAAATTACCAAAAATGGTGATGGGAACAGTTTGGGAAATCTGATCAGGTCGGAAATTAATAGTTATCTCCTCTTGCTCAAAATCTGTTCCCGGAACAGCAGTAATACCGGCTAACTCAACGGTGACTGAAGATGCTTCCCTAATTCTGCCAATTCTTTCAATAGTCACAACTTCTGTGACGTTGGTATCGGAACCCTCCAGGGTGGTGAACAAACTCTGACTGAACTGATAGCTAAATGGTCCGTCATCATCCAAAATCACTAGGGTAGCCTCGGGGTTCAGCCGGCCTGGTTGTCCCCCCTCAATTTCCCCGGCTGTACTCTCAATAAAGAAGTTGGTAAAGGATAAATTGGCGGTTCTGGTGGGGTCTGGTTCGGTATTGGGAATTAGTTCAATTTGAACGGTGGCGCTGGTTTGTCCCGCGTCGAACATGACTGGGGTGGGATCGGGAGTGGCGACAAAATCTCGACCAGGTTCAGCAGTAATGGGTGTAATTGCCACATCGACTCGTGAGGGTGCCTCGGTGGCGAAAGAACGCTCAATGGTGACTTCCACAAATTCAGGATTATTAGGATCATCCCCCTCAACACCTATAAAACGACTGTCGCTGAAGTCATATAAAGGGGGACTGGGGGGTGGGTCATCATCTATAATAGTGCCAGTGGCTGTATTCACTCCGATTTCGGCGATATACAAAAATCCTGATTCGTCTAAAACCACTTCTATGGTTCTGTTTACCTGAAAAATATCATTAGCAATGGGGGTAGCCGAGAATTGGGTGGTAGTAGCGTTTTGGTCAAATATTGCGGTTCCGCGATCGCCATCAAATCTAGCAGCACCGCTAACTGTGTAGTCTTCCCCTAAAATAGCCGTCCCACCTACGGAAAAATCTACCGCCAAAGGCACTCCCACAGAATCTGGGGTGCGGGTTAATGTATAAACTAAACTGTTGCCACTATCTTCTTCCACGGCTTCCGGTTCAATAGTGAGGCTCACCTGAGAAGTTGATGGAAGATTTAGCACCGGTAACTCTGGAATAGGTGTAGGGGTAAGTCCTGGGGGCGGAGGCGGTACTGGTGCGGGTTCATCATCTTGGATGTTAATGATAAACTCATTCCTTTGGCCAATACTGGCTCCTCCAGAGGGATCGGCTAGGGTTAAGGTAACTGGTCTCCCTCCGTCAGGGATATCGTTATCGACTATAGAAACGGTGAATTCTTTGAAGGTTTCAAAGGGTTCAAAAATTACGGGAATTTCTGCAATCACGTCAGCGGTGCTATCACCAGCTACTACTAGAGTTGCTCCTACTCTATCAAGAGGAGATCCGGTTCTGGTGATGGGGATTTGCAATAATGACTGATTTTCGTCAGCGTTGACGCTATCTTCCCAAAATTCCAAGACTGAGGTAATGCTGGTGATGGATTTGGTAAAGTTGCCACTGTTGAGAATGGTGCTGTCTGTGGCTTCTAGTAGCACTAATCTCTCTCTGGTTTGGCGATCGCGAATTAGGGTATCATTCCCCTGCTGTGCAATTTCTAGATCCGCAAATTCCAGACCATTAGCCAAACCAATTAGGTCAAACCCGGGTCTAAAGTCTGTAATTACATCAGTCTGACCGCCATTGAACCCTACACCAATTACAAATAAATCTGACCCCGCGCCCCCGGTTAAGCTGTTAAAACCACTACCTGTATAGAGAATATCATTACCGCGATCGCCAAATAAAAGATCATCTCCCTCCCCCCCTATGAGAGTGTCAGATCCTTGACCGCCATAAATAGTATCGTTTCCTGACCCCCCAACTATAGAGTCATCCCCCGAATTACCCAGGATGAAATTGTTTCCTTCCCCCCCATAGATAACATCATCCCCTAACTCACCGAATAGGGTGTCGTTACCTGGTCCGCCAAACAGATAATCATCTCCCTGTCCACCAAATAGCAAGTTATTACCCTCACCTGCGAACAGGGTATCATTGCCTTGGAACCCCAAAAGGGTATCATCCCCTTCCAAACCTTGAATTTCATCATCTTCCGAGGTTCCCAAGAGCAAATCCGATTCTGAAGTGCCAATAATAATGTTTACCATGTTAACGATACCTTACCTTTAGAAGTCCTTTTTGCTGACTTGATCAAGCCAGCCCCAATATACATTGGCCCATGAAATGATCCATAATCCACATAATCCCGGATTAAACTAAGCAACCTAGCCATCCTATGCTGCTTTTGCCTTGAGGGTCTCTTGAATTGATTTAAGTTTACCCATAATTTTTTGAATATCAACAATACCAGGGCTTTTGGTTTCCATCTTTCGAGGGGAAGTCCCCAGACTTAGCGGTGGGTAACTTCAGATCCTCTGGTAGTGATCATCCGGCATTAGGGTAGATGGGCACAGGGACACAGGGGCGGTTAATGTAAAGGTTTTTCACACAAGACCACCCTAAAGATTAAATATCATTACAAAGTTAGTCAAGTTTGTACATAAGCATGATAGTGTCTATGAGTGATTCCGAACACCTTAGATTGAGAGACGAGAAACACTTTGAATTTAGATATGGATAGATACCCAACTTGTTCCCTTCGTCAAGATGTTAGCGAGTATGTGGCTGACCTCCAGCTACACATGACACTACAGGCTCGCAACCTAATCCCAACTTTAACTAAAACCAAGGAAAATGACAGTCGGGAGGAGATGCTTCAGCAAACTCAGGCTTATTTTGAAAAGATAGCTTCTCGTCAGGCTAGTTAACAGCACAAAGTTTACACTTAAACAAAGGCAGCCCGAACTCGTAGAGTTATCCACTCTCGAATTCGGGCATTTTTAATTATTGAACAGCCCAACCGCAACGCCGTCTTACCTCAGTTTTTGACCTGGACGAGCCAGGTGGGCACCACTGCCGAGCTTCAAGTTTCCGGGTACAATGCCCGGTATACTGCCACTCGATTCTAAGGGGTTCCCTTGTTTTTAGAGTTATAGATCAAAAAAACATTTTGGCAGTCACCAACGTCACAGCAGGACCTTGTTGCCATTATAGCGCTTTCTCAAAAATTGTCTAGGGGTTAACAATGGATCATGCAAATCCCTCTCTCTCCCCAGAGGGCTGGCCCGTCAATCTGCTCGCCCCCAGGCCAGCAACTCGCGATCTGGGATGGGGCGCTAGAAGGGAGATAGAGAGGGGGTTCAGCAATTCTCATTTTGGAAATTCAACTGCTATCGGGTGGGATGTCTAACTCGAGACCCTCAAGCATAAAGGTCAGAAGGTGGTCCCAACTGTCGAAGTACAGTCTGGGTAAGCGCGCGCAAATCATTAAAGAAGGTTTGGCGCTTAGGTAAGTGCGCTCGTAGCAACTGGTACTTGTTATCGAGCAACTCCTGCAGGGTGTGGAAGAGCAGCGAGAGGATGTTGATGGTCCGGAGCAAGGAAGAAAGATGCTGCTTGCTATGGCCAAAATTGTGTTCGAGATGGTAGCCCTTGGTCTTGAGAGTGTTGTTGTTCTCATTCTCAACTTTCCAACGAGTCCGCCCGGCCCGAACCACCTCGGCTACATTCTCATCGCTGAGAGGATAATTCGTGGCCAAGGAGTTGTGATAGGTTACCTGGCCATCAGCGGTAGTGACAGTAAGTTCGCACCAGTTAACCAACAGCGCCTCATCGCTATCTTTGAGGGGGACTCCGTTGAGATAGCGGTAGGTATAGGTTTTCTCGACTTTACCAGTCCACTTCTTGGTCGTGAGGGTCGGGAGTTCGATGCCCTCTAGGTGTTCATAGAGGGTAGTATGAGACTCGGGGCGACAGACGACGATGAAGTTAAGTTGCTGCTCTAAAAACTGCTGACACAACGGTTGGTGGCAATAGAGGTCATCCCCTCAAACCGTGACATTCAAAGCCCTCAAGCATTGTTCTTGCCTCGATAGCCAGCGTTTGGCGGCGGCATTCTCACAGTCTTGCTTATCATGACCATCTTGGGGCACGATAAATTCGGGGACTAAGGGAATCACATGATTCTGTCCCGGACAGACGATGACTGGAGTGACAACACTATGGAAGTAATGGGTTTTTCCTGACTTCTGGGTGCGCGTTGAACAGTGGGGACAGTGAATTTGGTCGGAACTGAAGTATTCGGTGCCATCCAACGCGACTAATAGACTGTCCCCTGGGCAACGGAAGTCTTCTAACTGCCCCTGGGCTTCCAAGACTTGTAGGATATCCTCAAACACTGGAAACAGGTGCTCTGGGGACACGGCATCTAATAAGTCCCGAATCTGGTTATCACAGGGAATTCGATGAACTCCAAACAGACTTTGGGCATTGCTCTTGCCTTTACTCCCCTCCATCAGACGTTGATAAGCCAGAAACGACGGAGTTTGAGTAAAAAACACACTAAACGCACTTAAAGCGGCATCCTCCATTCCATAGCGGCGATTTTTACCCCGGCGCTTGTCCGGTAGCGATGACAAGCACTGGCGGAAAGAACCGACTAGAGTCTCAAAGCCACCTGGCTTTTTCAACGGCTCTGGCGCTCCTGGGTTTCTTAGATGTCATTACGATACAGGGATGCTGGGGACTTGAACAGGTTTTCGCCAAAATGAGAATTGCTGGAGGGGGTTGACTTTTGCCCCTGGCTTTGCTATTATATTAAATGATTGATACATTTTTAAACAAGTTAAAAATAAAAAAATTTCAATTATATAAAAGTATGATATCATTAGTTCCGGTGGCTGTCAATCCTTGGGGCGGCTTGGCGTGAACAATTTTTAAAAATTGCTTAAAAAATCAACAAAGACATGTGCGATACGTTCAGGCATTAAATAAGGTTGAAATACCTGAAATAACCGCCTGGCGGGGACTTCAACCCCTTGGTTGAATATAAGGAGCGCACTCCTGACCATCCCTATAACTGTTTATATGTCCCAACATTCGGTATAGAAATATACCAAATAAGGCAGGGAACCCAAGGTCAAAACGAACTAACTCATACAAATTCCTTATAGGAAGCCCAGAAATGGATAAGTAAAAGTTAGGAAATCAGGGTAACGGCGATAGCCACCCCCAGTTTTGGGAATCACAACCCCAGGATTGAAGCGGGGAACGGAAGGCGTGAAGTAGAACCTACTACCATATACGACCACTGCCAACCATCCATGATTAGGGAAACCGAATGTCCGGCTTGAACCACCGTCATGATTAAGCAGCGAAACAGGTTGATACGCTGCGCTCAAAAGGAGTAAGGGGAAAAGTAGGGTTTTATGTTAAACACCTGCACAGACCTTTAAAAGTACCCCGGTGGAGAGGACAAATCTAAAGATGGAATGCCCATATAAACGGAACGTTTTAAGTCCTCCTGGACTCTAACTATCTGGTCGAGGTAGTTAGTAGGGATAAGTGTAACCGCAAGTCCTAGAGGATGTGAGATGTGACCAGAAGCCAACGCCCGACCGTAATGGTAGGGATATGCTGACAGGTCACGGTTTGATTGTAAGAATAGAGTCTAGTAGGAGTCAATATGACGAAATCGAGAGAAAGTAAGGGATTTGGGAAACCAGAACTTACAAAGACGTGCGTTTGTATGGAGAAGTATTAACTGGGCTAAGGTTCAGAGATACGTCTTTAAGCTCCAAAAGAGGATATTTCAAGCAGCTAAATCGGGACAAGATGCAAAAGTAAGAAGGTTGCAACGTCTATTGGTGAAATCATATTATACCAGGCTCCTAGCAGCGCGACGAGTGACCCAAGCGGGTCAAGGCAAGAAAACAGCCGGCGTTGATGGAGTAAGAGCAATCTCTCCAAGACAAAGGTTGGAGCTTGTGGAGAACATAAAGGGAAACAACAAAGCAAAACCACTGCGACGGGTGTGGATTCCAAAACCTGGCAGGGATGAAAAACGCCCACTAGGAATTCCCACAATCCAAGATAGAGCAAGGCAAGCCTTGGTTAAGTCGGCTCTCGAACCTGAATGGGAATCGAGATTTGAGGGCACTAGCTACGGGTTCCGACCCGGACGGTCAGCACAAGATGCAATAAGTAGGATTTACCTGAGTATTAACAAAGGTGAATATTACGTGCTGGATGCTGACATAGCAAAATGCTTTGACCGAATAAACCATGATTATCTACTGTCCAAAATTCATTGTCCAAGCAGCCTAAAAAGAGACCTGAAACAATGGATAAAAGCTGGTGTGCTAGATAACGGTGTATTCGAGGATACAGAAACAGGGACACCTCAAGGAGGGGTAATAAGTCCAATACTCGCCAACATCGCACTGTTGGGAATAGAAAGGCTAGTTAAAGAAATGTATCCAAATCAAGACACAGCCACTCAGGCGAACCTTATAAGATATGCCGATGATTTTGTGGTCATCTCTAAAGACCTAGGAATCATTGAACAGTGCAAAACTGCTATTTCTAAGTGGCTAAAACCTGTAGGACTAGAGATTAAACCTGAAAAGACCCGAATATGTCACACACTCAAACCTATCGAGTATAATGGCAAGTTTGAGGAACCCGGGTTCGATTTTCTAGGATTCAACATCAGGCAATATCCCGTAGGAAAATACAAATCTGGGAAAACAGGTGGGACAGCAAGCCGATTAATCGAACATAAAACCCACATAAAGCCCAGCAACAAAGCAGTTAAAGCCCACACAGAAGTGATTAAAGGTGTAATTAAACAACATAAAACAACACCTCAATCAGCCCTGATTAGTAAACTAAACCCGATTATTCGGGGATGGTCTAATTATTACTCAGCGGTAGTCTCAAGTGAGACCTTTAACAAACTAGACCACATAATCTGGCAAATGTTACGGGCATGGACAGTATCAAGATGCGGAAAGGCAAGTCACGAAAAGCTAAAAAATTATTTCAGACATGGAACGATTAAACTTAGCAATGGGAAAGAAAGACACGAAGATTGGTTGTTCCAAACCAAAGATGGGTTACATCTATTCAAACACAACTGGACTCCAATTGTCAGACATACCCTAATACGCCCTGACGCAACACCATACGACGGAAATTGGACTTACTGGGCAACCAGGAAAGGACAAGCAATCGACACGCCAACTAGGGTAGCAAAACTACTCAAAAAGCAGAAAGGAAAGTGTAGTTGGTGCGGGCAATTCTTTACCCCCACCGACCTAGTTGAGGTAGACCACATTGTACCTAGAAGCCAAGGCGGAAAGGATGAATACAAGAATCTTCAATTATTACATCGCCATTGTCACGATGATAAGACAGCTCTTGATAAAGAAAGGTCGCTGTACTCTTAACAAGGAGACGGTCAAATTAGGAGCCGTATGAGGTGAAAATCTCATGTACGGTTTTGAATGGGAGGGGTAGACCGTGAGGTCTATCTCGACCCCTAATCAGAGGATAAATCAACATTTGTAAACAAAATACACAAATTTTGTCTGGTACAGATAAAATAAATATTAAGAGATTATTAGCAGTAGCTTTTATCGTCAGAGGTGCAGCAAATTAAGACATCTGAATCAGTCGAAACTCAACTAAGCGCTCGCCGGAGGCTGTTTCAGAACTTGTGTGATGAAAAAGGAGATCCTCAACATGAAAGAAACAGAAATCCTAGAGCGATATCTTAGGGGAGAAAGAGATTTTCGTGGACTCGATTTAACCGCAGCCAACTTGATTGGTGCTAAATTAATCGCGGCTAACCTGTCGGGTTCTAATTTAAAAGAAGCATCCTTAGCTCGCGCTTACCTAGAACGATGCTTTATGTTAGAAGCCAACCTGAATGGGGCTTTTTTGTATGGTACTAACCTTAATTATGCGAAACTGCGAGATAGCTGCTTAATTGAAGCTGATTTAACTAAAGCAGACTTGAGCGGCGCGCAACTTCATAAAGCTAACTTAATGGGAGCAAAACTCAGCGGCGCGGTGATGTCTTGGGTGACACTTTATCGCGCTAATTTCCCTGGTGTGAATCTCTGTGGCGCTAATCTTAATGGGATTAATTTGCGATCGGCTAACTTAGAAAAAGCTAACCTAAATTGGGCTAATTTGACGGGAGCGCGACTGAGTGGGGCTAACTTGCGAGGAGCGCAATTAAACGGGGTTAAACTGGAAAAAGCCTTTCTGAATGGCTTAACTTTGGAAGCGATCGACTTTAGTAGTTTAGAACTGAGTGAAATTAAACTCAGTGGCGCTAAAATGGCAGGTGCTAACCTACAGGGGACTAATCTCAAAGATTCGCAAATGCGGTTTATTCGCTTGGATGAAGCCAACCTACAACAGGCTAACCTACAAGGTAGTAATATTCGCGGGGGTCAGTTTATTAAGGCTAATTTGATGAAGGCTGACCTGGAAGAGTGCGACTTGATAAATGCGGATTTGAGCAATACTAACCTTAATTTGGCTAACTTGCGAGGTGCTGACCTCACGGGGGCTAACCTTCGGGGTGCTTACCTTTGGGGTGCTAATTTGGATGGTGCTAACCTTGAAAATGCTGACCTGCGCGATGCTAGTTTCCGCCATGCTACTCTCAATGGCGCTATGCTACAAGATGCTATCCTCACTGGTGCAATTATGCCAGATGGTCGCATTAGATAATCGGACTCCCCCCCTCTCCCAGGGGGGGGTTGCTTTTTGGTTTTACCTGTGCTACCCCGGAAAGGGTGGGGCGGGTTTATTAATATCCGGGTGGGGACGGAAAATTGACAGCCGGAGAGAGGGCGGGTTTATTAACATAGTCGTAGGGATGGAAAATTGACAGCAGAACCCGCCCCTACAATTATCGGGGGTGGGGCGGGTTTATTAACATAGTCGTAGGGATGGAAAATTGACAGCAGAACCCGCCCCTACAATTATTAATCATCACCCTCGTAGGGTGCGTCAGAGGGATAACCTATCGGGTAAACGGCAAATTTTATTCATCTGACGCACCAGGGATATCGTGGTCAAGAAACCCGGTTTTTTCGCACAGGTCAAGAAACCGGGTTTCTGAATTATTAATTATCGGGGGTGGGGCGGGTTTATTAACATAGTCGTAGGGATGGAAAATTGACAGCAGAACCCGCCCCTACAATTATTAATTATCGGGGGTGGGGGGGGTTTATTAACATAGTCGTAGGGATGGAAAATTGACAGCAGAACCCGCCCCTACAATTCTATATAATGGTAATTATACGAAAAACCAAAAAGTTACAAGAGTAACCATTATCTAGGATGGTGTCAAGATTATATCATTAGTTCCGGTGGCTGTGAAGGATTGAGGCGGATTCTGGTGAGCCAATTTTTGAAAATTGATTAAAAAATCAACCTATGATAGTGGTCAGACCTGGAAAAACTGTGCAGGTGATAGTATAACAGAGAGAAAGGTGCGAGACGTTCAGGCATGAAATAGGGATGAGATACCCGAAATAGCTGCCTGGTGGAGATTTCAGCCCCTTGGTTGAATACAAGAGGCTTGCCTCTGACCATCTCCATAACTGTTTATATGTCCCAACGTTTGGTATAGAAATATACAAAACAAGGCAGGGAACCCAAGGTCAAAACGAACTAACTCATACAAATTCCTTATAGGAAGCCCATAAATGGATAAGTAAAGTTAGGAAATTAGGGTAACGGCGATAGCCACCCCCAGTTTTGGGAATCACAACCTCAGGATTGAAGCGGGGAACGGAAGGCTCCGAGGTGTAACCCAACACCAGAACCGAGACCACTGCCAACCATCCATGATTAGGGAAACCGAATGTCCGGCTTGAACCATCGTCACTGTTAAGTAGCGAAATAGGTTGACACGCTGCGATCAAAAGAGCAAGGGGAAGAGTAGGAGGATTCTTTCATTTACCTACACAGACCTTTAAAAGTACCCCGGTGGAGAGGACAAATCTAAAGATGGAATGCCCATATAAACGGAACGTTTTAAGTCCTCCTGGACTCTAACTATCTGGTCGAGGTAGTTAGTAGGGATAAGTGTAACCGCAAGTCCTAGAGGATGTGAGATGTGACCAAAAGCCAACGTCCTGCCGTAATGGCAGGGATATGCTAACAGGTCACGGTTTGATTGTAAGAATAGAGTCTAGTAGGTGTACAAATGGCGATAGCGAGTTCAAAGAAAGGATTTGAGAAATCAAAACCAATCAAGACTACGAACAACGCATGGAAGACAATCCCGTGGACTAAGGTTCAACGGAAAGTATTCAAGCTCCAAAAGAGTATATTTCAAGCAGCTAAATCGGGACAAGATGCAAAAGCCAGAAGGTGGCAACGTCTATTGGTGAAATCATACTATGCCCGGCTCTTAGCAGTGCGGCTGTAGGGGCGGGTTCCACGGTCAGCCATGCTTCCCAACAGTCAGCTTAATAAACCCGCCCCCCCAAGCGGGTCAAGGCAAGAAAACAGCCGGAGTTGATGGAGTAAGAGCAATCTCTTCAAGACAAAGGTTCGAGCTTGTTAAGAACATTAAGGGAAATCTCAAATCAAAACCACTGCGACGGGTGTGGATACCAAAACCTGGCAGGGATGATAAAAGCTGGAATAGGAATACCCACAATCCAAGATAGAGCAAGGCAAGCCTTGGTCAAGTCGGCTCTCGAACCTGAATGGGAATCGAGATTTGAAGGTACAAGCTACGGGTTCCGTCCCGGACGGTCCGCCCATGACGCAATTGGCAGAATTTATACTGCCATAAATCAAGGACAATATTATGTTCTCGATGCCGATATAGCAAAATGCTCTTACCGTGAACCATGATTACCTACTGTCCAAAATTCATTGTCCAAGCCGCCTAAAAAGAGACCTGAAACAATGGCTCAAAGCGGGAGTGCTAGATAAAGGTGTATTTGAGGATACAGAAACAGGGACACCCCAGGGAGGGGTAATAAGTCCAATACTCGCCAACATCGCACTGTTGGGTATGGAAAGGCTAGTTAAAGAAATGTATCCTAATAAAGGAACAGCCACACAAGCCAACCTAATACGATACGCCGATGATTTCGTGGTTATCTCAAAAGACCTAGGAATCATTGAACAGTGCAAAACTGCTATTTCTGAATGGCTAAAGCCTGTTGGATTAGAGATTAAACCTGAAAAAACTCGAATCTGCCATACACTCAAATCTATTGAGTATAATGGCAAAGCAGAGAAACCCGGATTTGATTTCTTAGGTTTCAATATTAGGCAATATCCTGTAGGAAAATATAGAACTGGGAAAATCCAACATGGGAAACCATTAGGACACAAAACACATATAAAACCCAGCCAAAAAGCAGTTGCCCACACAGAAGTGATAAAAGGTGTAATTAAACAATTTAAAACAGCACCTCAATCAGCCCTGATTAACAAACTAAACCCAATTATTAGGGGATGGTCAAACTATTACTCAGCGGTAGTCTCAACAGAGACATTCACCAAACTAGATAAGACAATCTGGCAAATGTTACGGGCATGGACAGTATCAAGATGCGGAAAGGGAAGTCACGAAAAGCTAAGAAATTATTTCAGACATGGAACAATTAAACTTAGCAATGGGAAAGAAAGACACGAAAATTGGATGTTCCAAACCAAAGATGGGTTACATCTATTCAAACACAACTGGACTCCAATTGTCAGACATACCTTAATACGCCCTGACGCAACACTTTATGACGGAAATTGGACCTACTGGGCAAGCAGGAAAGGACGAGCAATCGATACGCCAAATAGGGTAGCAAAACTACTCAAAAAGCAAAAAGGTAGATGTACCTGGTGTGGGCAATTCTTTACCCCATCAGATTTAATTGAAATAGACCACATTGTACCTAGAAGCCAAGGCGGAAAGGATGACTACAAGAATCTTCAATTATTACATCGCCATTGTCACGACGATAAAACAGCTCTTGATGAAGAGATGATGCTGTACTCTTAACAAGGAGACGGTCAAACTAGGAGCCGTATGAGGTGAAAGTCTCAAGTACGGTTTTGAATGGGAGGGGTAGACCGTGAGGTCTATCTCGACCCCTAATCCAGCCGCCTTTGAAGGCTTGCCGTGAGTTGGTCGAAGGGGGCGGAGCTTGAAACCCATAATTTGGGGTAAGTGATGAGTAGGGTTGTCTGGCAATGGCTTCTAACTTGTAGTGTTAAGACATACGTGCGAGACGTTTAGGAGTCAAATAAGGCTGCAATGCCTGAAATAACCTCCTAGTGGGACTTCCACCCCTTGGTGGAATATAAGGGATTCGCACCCCTAACCATCCCATAACTGTTTATATGTCCCGACGCTTGGAGAAATCTAAGCAAGGCAGGGAACTCAAGGTCATAAACCAACTGAGAAATCAGGGCGTTGAGAGTAACGGCGATAGCCACCCCCAGTTTTGGAAATCATAACCCCAGGATTGAAGCGGGGAACGGAAGGCGTGAGGGAAACCTATTCCCAATAATCCGACCACTGCCAACCATCCATGATTAGGGAAACCGAATGTCCGGCTTGAACCATCGTAATAACACAGTAGCGAAATAGGTTGATACACTGCGCTCAAAAGAGTAAGGGGAAAAGTAGGATTTTGTATGAGATACCTACACAGACCTTTAAAAGTACCCCGGTTCTGAGGACAAATCTAAAGATGGAATGCCCGTATAAACGGAACGTTTAAACCCCTTTTAGGCTCTCAAGTGGCAGGATGTACCTGCACAGTAGTGAAAAGTGTAAGCGCATACCTTTAAGGGGAAAGGATGTGACTGAAAGCCAATGCCTAACTGTAATGGTTAGGATATGCCCACTAGTCACGGTGTGGATATAGAGATGGCGACAATTAGGAGTGTTTACGACGATAGCGAGTTTAAAGACTACGATGTTGTATTTAGCTCTAAAAGTTGAAGTCACAAAGCAGGAAGTCGTTACCCTGTTCCCGATGTCAAAAGGGGTATCCACATCAGGAGCCGTGTGATGTGAAAGTATCAAGCACGGTTTTGTATTGGAGTTGGGGAAGGCGACTTCCCTTTCGACCATAACCAGGTTAACAGTACCGCTCATAATAAAGCTCGGCGTTAAATTGTCGATAGGAGGGCAGCCGTGCCGACCAGCCAAGACCAAAAAATAATCGCTATCTTTATGGAAGAGGCGGGAGAACGCCTCGAAGAACTTAGTACGGGGTTGAAGGATCTGCCAAAAATTATGGCCTCCTCCGATCGCGAACCGATGATTACTATGTACAGAGCGGCGCACTCGATTAAGGGAGCCTCGGCTATGTTAACGCAACAGATGCCGAGTTTAGCCAGTATTAATAAGGTATCTAAACGACTTGAAGATTGTTTTAAGTCGGTTAAAGACACTCCCATCAAAGCTGATACCAAGGTTGTTACACTGTCAAACAAGTGTTATGAGGTACTCAAGAACCTGATTCAAAGGGCACAAAGTCCGTCTGGTTTATCTGTGGAAATGGGGGAAAAAATTGCTACGGCTGCCCTTCCGGTGTATGATATGCTGGAGAAGCATCTGGCGGATTTGATGAGTGGTAAGGCAGCGCCTGCAGTGGCGGCAGCTTCGTCTGGAGGAAGTAAACCTGTACCTTCGGCGGTGGCTAAGGTGACGGCGGTTCTGAAACCGATGTTACAAGGATTGAGCAAACCGGAATCTCCGGCGCTACGGAAACAAATAGCGGGGCTGTGTGGTCATTTGCAAAAAATTGCGCCGGGAGTGGAACCTTGGCAAAATTTGGTGAAAACTACCCATGGCGCGATCGCTAATCCTAGGGCTCCTTTTCCGCTTCTGAAAAATACGGTAATTAAGGAACTTCAGCAGGCGGCGAAACTCCTGGAAGCGGGAAAAGCTGATGCTATAGCGCCCAGTGATGCTCTAGTTAAACTGGGAAGTAGCCAAGGGGCGGCTCCGGCGACTGCTAAGGAAATTACGATACCAGCAGATCCGAAGGAAGTGGTGAAGGTGTTACTGAAGACTTTCAACAAAAAAGAACTTCAGGCGATCGCTCAATTGTTGATCAAGCACATCAAATCCTGATTTCGATTCTAAGTCGAATTATCCAAGCGATCGCTGATGGCTACTTCCACCTGTCGAGGTAAATTAGCGATCGCCACAGAAACTTTGTCCTGTAACTCATTTAACTGTTGCTGTTGGAGGGCTCCCCATTGGGGTAGTTGATTGATAAACTGCTGTAAATCGACAATCACATGGGTTAAACTCTCGACTTGTTCTAACTCAGGTCGCTGCTGGAACTTTCGCACCACCAATTCCAACTCTCCCTGAATGGCATCGATCGCCTGTTCGAGGGCGTTTTGGCGCTCTAAAATATTCTGGAGAGTACCATTAAGGGTAGTTAAGTTATCGGTGAGCGCCGCCATGTCTAAATTAGCGGTAGATTTTAGGGTGTTGATATTAGCAGAAACAGCATTAGCCTCAGCAATATGATGTAACTGTTCGATCGCCTGAGTGTTCAAGTCAACATTAGCTTTGACATTGAAAGTAAGCGATCGCATATATTGCTTTAACAGATAGCGGTTAACTAGACCAATAGCTAGAAAAATCAATAGGGGAATGCCGCCATATAATAGCGATCGGCCGGTGAAAGTTGCCACAGTTCCCACCACAGTCACGGCTAAACCGACATATTCAGCTATTTCTAGTAGATTACGGTAATTCAACATTCTGTTAATTGAGACTATTACTTTGCAAAATCATCCGAGCTAAATTCAAATATATTAACACCCCCAACACATCAACGGCGGTGGTAATAAACGGCGCAGACATCAAAGTTGGGTCTAATTTGAGCGACCGGAACAAAAAAGGCAAAGCCGAACCGGCTACAGAAGCCAACATGGAAATCGCCAATAAACTCATACCAACTGCGATCGCCACTGCTATTTGACCGGGGACAATAAATACACTAGCCCATATAGTCGCCAAAGTCCCCAAAACTAGACCCAGTAAAGCACCCGCCATAGCCTCCCGCCGAATTACCTGGAAAGATCCCAAAGACCAAATTTCATCGGTATTCATCCCCCGAATTACCACAGTGGAAGACTGAGCGCCGACATTTCCCCCGGTTCCGGTCAATAGGGGGATAAAAAACGATAAGGCCACCACGTCTTGGAGAATATCTCTCTGGGTCTTGAGAATAGAGGCGGTAATACTATTGGTCACTAACAATACTAACAGCCAGACCACCCGGCGGCGGGCTACTGTGAGTAAACTTACCTGAAAATAGTTATCTCCGTCCGCCTGTAAGCCACCCAAGGCGTAGATATCTTTGGTGGTTTCCTTCTCGAGGATATCCAAGATATCATCCACGGTGATAATTCCCACGAGTCGCTTTTCACTATCGACCACAGGAACTGCTAGGAAATCATATCGCTTAATGATGCGCGCGACTTCTTCTTGGTCTGTATCGGTTTGTACAGAGACAAAATCTCGGCTGAGGATTTCACCCACGGTTTGATTTAACTGAGCGGTTACTAAGTCCCGCAGGGAGAGAATACCAATTAAATGGCGATCGGAGTCGGTAACATACAAAGAATAGACGGTTTCGGTAACATGGGCTAAACTGCGAATACGCTCCAAACTCTCACCTACGGTGTACTCTTCCTTGAGGGAAATGTATTCAGGGGTCATAATTCGCCCGGCTGTGTCAGCCTCATAACCTAGTAACAAGGCTGTGGCTTGGCGTTCAGATAGACTCAGTTCGGCAACTAAGCGACGCACTACGGCGGCGGGTAATTCGTCAAATAGCCTAGCGCGATCGTCCGGGGACATTTTATCGACAATATCTATCACTTCCTGGCGTTTGAATTTTTCGCACAATGACTGCTGAACGCTAGAGTCGAGTTGCTCATAAACCTTGATCGCCTCATCTTTCGATAATAGGCGAAAGGCAATGACCTGCATGGTTTCGGGTAATCCCTCAATGGCTTCGGCAATGTCTGCTGGTTGGACTGGAACTAAAATAGCCTTGGCAGTTTGCAGATCTCGGCGTTCTAACAATACTTGTAGTTGCGATCGGACTAATTCCCTCAGTTCTTTACGCGACATGGTAGACAGGGGAACGGATGGTTGAGGGTTTTCAGTCAAGGGATGATCTCCAAAACTGCTACTGAATCTTAACTTAATTCTCCTATTGTCTGTTAGAAACAGCTTTACATACAAGTTGTCTGATCTCAAAGGGCTAATCCCATAGTTCCCCCCATTTTTGATATCTTAATCACTGCCACATCCTGAAAGTCTGTCTTTGGGTATACAGTGCCATGGAAATTTGGGTATACAATTTTATCAAAAACTGAGTGCCATAATGCGGCTGTGCCCATATCACATAAATAATTCGGAAACCCAAATCTTAGTATTTTTTTAACATTTGGTGTACAATCGCCAAGAGTAGCTTCTCATACACCTATTGCATCTCGGAATCTGACTCATCCTAGGGGTCTGCTGATTGGGTCTAGCTGAACCGAGAAACGTTACAGGGTTCGGTCAGTCGTCGTTTACGGAACAAAATTAGTGGCTATGAATGATTTGGATGCCTATAGGGGGCAGTTAGTTCCTCAACTCCATATTGATGAGAGTGTTGTGGCTGGGGGTGGTTCTTGTGGTGAGCATGATTCTGCACAGAATTTGAGCTTACCGATGATAGAACACTTAAAGTTATTGGCGACAGCGGTTTGCTCTGCTGAGGACTCTGTGGTGATTACTAGCGCCAATCTGGAATTTCCTGGACCTGAAATTGTGTTTGTCAATAAAGCATTTACCAGAATGACTGGTTATGGTCCCACAGAGGCGATCGGTCAAACTCCCAGAATTTTGCAAGGAGAAAAAACAGATCGCACGATTTTGGAAAGGATGAAACTGGATCTGAAAGCTGGAGGGGTCTTTTATGGTCAGACAATTAACTATCGCAAGGATGGAAGGGAATTTGTCAATGAGTGGCATATTGAACCTATATATAACGATCGCCAAGAGATAACCCACTATTTAGCTATTCAAAGAGATGTGACTGAACGACAAAATCAACAGAATCGCCTCATCTACGAGGCTAACCATGATAGCCTAACGGGTCTATATAACCGAGGCTACTTTAGAACTGAACTTCAGAAAGCCATAGACCGCACACAAGACTCTCAAGACTATTTGTTTGGTCTGTTGTTTATGGATCTTGACCGCTTTAAATTGATTAATGATAGCTTTGGACATCAAGCGGGAGATCAACTACTGATTGAAATTGGCGATCGTCTACAAAGCTGTATCCGTCCCCAAGATATTCTATCTCGGTGGGGAGGAGATGAATTTGCGATTCTGATTGATGATATCCAAGACCTATCTGAAATTTCTCAACTCACTCATAAAATTCAACAGACAATCAAAAAACCTATTCTGCTCGGGGAAGAGAACCTCGAAACTGTTACCAGTCTTAGTATTGGTATCGCTCTGAGTAGTATGGGGTATAATTGCAGCGAGGATATGCTCCGAGATGCTGATACGGCTTTATATAGAGCGAAAGAGCGAGGGAAGGGAAGTTATGCAATTTTTACCCAAGCTATGCACCACCAAGTCCGACAGCAACTACAGCTAGAAACGGATTTGCGTTATGCTCTCAAACGTCAGGAATTGATACTCAACTATCAGCCAATTATCTCGATGACAACTAATCGGATTGTGGGTTGTGAAGCCTTGCTTAGGTGGGAACATAAAACTTTGGGCTGGGTTTCTCCGGCTAAATTTATTCCTATTGCTGAAGAAACTGGGTTAATTTGTCCCCTGGGAGATTGGGTAATTGAACAGGCTTGTATTCAAGCTAAACAATGGGAATCTATTTATCAAGATTTACCACCATTTATTAGTGTTAATCTGGCGACTAAACAACTAACACAGCCGGGAATTGTCGAGAAAATTCAGGAAATATTAGAAGCGACTAAATGCTCTCCTGAATTGATTAAGTTTGAACTGACAGAAACGGCGATCGCTGAATCGACAGAAGTGGCGGTTACTACTCTCCGAAAAATTAAAGATTTGGGGATTAGATTATGTATAGATGATTTCGGAACCGGACATTCCTCCCTCAGTCGCCTCTCATGTTTTCCTATTGATACCCTGAAAATAGACCGCTCTTTTATTAAGGGTATCAATGCTTCGGAACATCAAACTAAAATTGCCTATGCTATTGTGAAGCTGGCTCAATCCCTAGGAATGGAAACTATTGCTGAAGGGATTGAAAACTTGGAACAATTTTGTCAACTAAAATCTTGGGGATGCGAACTGGCTCAAGGGTTTTTGATGGCTGAACCTATAGCCTCAGAAACTTTCCAAGAAGTTCTTAACCAAAACTTGATTTACCCCATGGAGTGCTAATGACCGCTGAACTAATTGTTAATAACTATCCTGAAGATTTATTCAACGCCTATCAAACGGCGATCGCTGAGTTACGTTTACTCAAAAATGAACTTCGTCAAACTCAGCAAGAATATGCGGAACTGCAAAATATTATCGATCGCACTAACCCGGTTAGTATGATTGATAAACATGGGACGGTTTTAGATGCTAACCTACCTTTTATTGAGATGTGGGGTAAGTCTTGGGAACAGGTGATTAATCACCCTCACCCTTTGTTTGAATCCCCTTATTATTCCCCTACTTTTTGGGAAGAATTATGGTCAGTGGTTAATCAAGGTAATATTTGGGAAGGAGAAATTCAACATCATATTGCTAACGGACAACACATTTGGGTAAAAACAACTATTGTTCCTGTGGAAGCATCATCGGGATTATGTCCTTATCGCTATTGGGTAATTACCAATAAAGATGACACTCAACCGCAGATAGAACAACAACTGCTACAGTTATCC
Organism: Limnospira platensis NIES-39; assembly: GCF_026000695.1. Classification (GTDB taxonomy): domain Bacteria; phylum Cyanobacteriota; class Cyanobacteriia; order Cyanobacteriales; family Microcoleaceae; genus Limnospira; species Limnospira platensis. The sequence goes on along the minus strand of NZ_AP026945.1, from coordinate 4,461,358 downwards.
TGGGTTGCTACTCAGACTGATAATGCTGTAATTATTTGTGATTGTGATGGTTATATTGAGTGGGTTAATACCGGATTTGTAACTATTACTGGATATTTCTTTGATGAGGTACAAGGTCGCAAGCCTGGTTCGTTTTTGCCGGGTGCTGACACTAACCCAGATACTATCTTGGAGATTGCTAACGCACTCAAACAACATCAACCTTATCAAGGGGAAATCCTGAACTATAGACGCAATGGAGAAGCCTATTGGCTGTCTATAAGTATTACTCCTGTTTTTGATAAATGGGGAAATTTGACTAAGTTTATTGCTGTGGAAAGTGATATCACTGAACGCCAAAAAATTGCCTCGGCTTGGAGAGAAAGTGAGGTGAGAAATCGCAGCCTGATTGAGGCTATTCCTGATTTGATATTTAGGATAAATTCTCAGGGAGTAATTCTTGACTACTTCCCGGCTAAAAATTCCCCCAATCCCGGTTTACCACCAAATATTGTGGGACAGACAATTGATGCCGTTTTTTCTCAAGATTTGGCTGAATGGACGCGCCATTATTTAACTCAAACCCTCAATACTAGACAAATTCAGCAGGGGGAATATGTGCTATCGGTTTCGGGTAGCTATCACCATTATGAAGCGCGTTATGTCCCTAGTGGTGATGATCAGGTCTTGGCGATTGTTAGGGATATTAGCGATCGCAAAGCTATGGAAGTTAGCCTCAGACTTGAACAGATACAACAACGCCATAAAGCGATCGAGTTATCCCAAACCATACAAGAATTAAAACGCACCCAAACACAATTAATTCAGGCTGAGAAAATGTCCGGCTTAGGACAAATGGTGGCAGGGGTGGCCCATGAAATCAATAATCCTTTAGGGTTTATACATGGGAATTTGATGCACCTAGAAACCTGCACTCAAGATTTAATTGAACTGGTGAAATTATATCATAAAAACTACCCTCAACCTGTTGAGGAAATTATTAATTTTGCCCAAGAAATTGATTTGCAGTTTATGCTTGATGATTTACCTCATGCTTTGGATTCAATGAAGTTGGGAACTACTCGGATTCAAGATATTGTTGTCTCTTTAAGAAACTTTTCTCGCCTCGATGAAGCTACCCGCAAGGCTGTAGATTTACATGAGGGTATCGAAAGCACTTTACTGATTTTACAAGGTCGCATCAAAATGCACCCAGGTTCGGAAATTCAAATTCTTAAAGATTATGGAGAATTGCCTAAGTTGGAATGCTATCCTAGTCAATTGAATCAGGTATTTATGAATATATTGGCTAATGCGATCGATGCTTTAGCAACTCAACCAGATCCTGGTATAATTACCATCAAAACTACAGTGGAAAAAGCTAATTTTCCCGACCAACTAGACTCTATTGTTATTAAAATTGCTGATAATGGTCCGGGAATTTCTGAATCTATCCAAAGACAGATTTTTAATCCATTTTTTACGACTAAGCCTGTGGGTCAAGGGACGGGTTTGGGATTGTCTATTTCTCATCAAATTGTAGTTGAAAATCACGGCGGAAAATTAGAGTGCAATTCGCAGGTAGGTAGCGGTACAGAATTTGTGATTACCCTCAGCATACCTGAACAGCAAAAATCTGTTACTCATTAATTTCTAGGAAATACTAAATTTTTGTGAAATTTCAGGGAATTGACCATAATTTTCCTATAATGGATAATTAGACTTTTTAGACCTGATTTGGTTATGCAATATTACTTCACTGGCTTTATTGTTATTTTCTTCCTGGTTTGCTATGGCTACAGTTACGTTATTGTGAAATTGGCTAAGGATCGCGGCGACCAATTTTTGCTTTATGGAATGCTGGGGGGTTTATTTGGGTTTATGGCTTTTTGTGCGGCGGCGGTTCCCTTTTTGCATTGGATATTTGACTAACAAATAGGAGTCGATTAAATGCCACAATGGCGGGTGGGGTGTTATAGTTTTTATGGTGAATTACACGGCGATCGCACTCAGCCTATAATTTTGCTATTACATGGCTTTATGGGAAATTGCCGAGACTTTGACCCGGCTATACCCTCCCTTTCTCAGCATTTCTCCTGCTTAACTATTGATTTACCAGGACAAGGAAAAACTCAGGTATTAGCAGGAGATGAAGCCTATCAAATACCAGCGATCGCCTCCGGTTTAATTGGTCTTTTGGATTACCTGAAAATTGATAATTGTGTCCTGATTGGATATTCTATGGGAGGTCGTTTAGGACTCTATTTGATTTTACACTATCCCACACGATTTAAGCAAGCAATTCTGGAATCAGCATCACCAGGACTGAAAACGGAAATTGAGCGATCGCAGCGGCGTTTATCAGATAATCAAATAGCCAATAAACTACAAAATAGTAACTTTCAAGACTTCCTCAACTGGTGGTATAGTTTACCCCTATTTACATCCTTTAAAAACTCGCCCAATTTTGATAAAATTATAGGCGATCGTCTCAAAAATAACCCTACAGAATTAGCGAAAATCCTCATAAATTCGGGAACCGGAACCCAGCCAACACTCTGGGATAAGTTATCTCAAAATCAGATACCTTTACTATTATTAGTGGGAGAATTTGACCATAAATTTAAACAAATTAACCGAGAAATTACGGGTTTATGTACCTTCGCAACCATAAAAATAGTTCCCGGCTGTGGCCATAACATCCACGGCGAAAATCCCCAAATTTGGGTAGACTTAATCCTTGACTTTATTTCCTAAATATGACAATCTTTAACAAACCCTTAAATAACCAGGTATGAAAACTATTGCTGTTTACCATAATAAAGGTGGAGTAGGTAAAACCACCATAGCCATTAACCTAGCCGCCTGTTTACAAAAACAAGGTCACAAAATACTACTTATCGATTTAGACTCTCAAGCCAACTCCACCTTTGCGACTGGCTTAATGAAATTTTTATTTGTGGAAGATGATGATTTAAGAGATCGCAATGTTTCCCATGTTATCGAATCAGGTGATTATCACTTTATTCCTGATGTCGTCAGAAAAACCGACGGATTTAATCAACCCGAAATTGATGTAATACCCTCCCATATTAACTTAATTGAAAAGCAATATAAACTCAACCAAGTTGCATCTAATAAAACCCGTTTAGTCACCAAGCTAAGGCGAGTTAAAGAAGATTATGATATCGTGATTATTGATACTCCTCCCTCCCGGGATATTTATGCAGAAATTGCCTTAATTGCGGCGGATTATTTAATAATCCCATCAGACCTGAAACCCTTTGCTAATCAAGGATTACCTACAGTTTTAGAATTTATTGGTCAAATTGATGAATTTCGTGCCTTAATTGGTAAAAAGGATTTGGCAATTTTGGGGATATTGCCATCTAAAATATCCACCAATTCGCGATTTTTTAATTATGTCTTCCCCAAGCAAAAAGAATCCCTGTTAAATTCCCATAATGTACCGATTATGAATAGCATAATCTTTGAAAGAACAGTTTTGTCTCAATGTACCAACCAGACTATAACTATGGGAGATTTAGAGATACCGGACCCCCAATCTGTGCTAGAATTTGCGCCAGATTCACCAGCAGCGATGGAATTTGTACAGTTGACAGAGGAAGTTTTAGAAAAGTTAGGTAAATAAATCATGATCAGATTTTCTTTGGTGGATGTTAAAAGCATTAATTCTCATGTACCTCGGTCTAATTTTTCCGAATCTGAATTAGAGGAGTTAGCCGATAAAATTTTAGAATGTGGGGGAATTATTAAACCCTTAATCCTGAAAATGCAAGGGTTAGAAAATTATCAAGTTATTTCAGGTAATTTAGAATATTATGCGGCGGTGAAAGCTAGGGAAAAAGACCCCCGCAAAGCTGAGATGGTTAATGCTTTTGTGATTGCTGACAAACATGAAGCTAAGGTATTAAAACAGGTGGAGTTAATTGAGCGTTTTACGGTAACTCCTAGCTTGGTAAATAATCAGATAGGGGAAACTGTAACATTAACGACATCTCCATCTCCTCATTTAGAGTCTCGGTTAAATAATCTTGAACAACGACTAGAAACCTATGTGAGTCAAATTCAGCAGGAATTGAGGGATTATCAACAACAAAATGAACGGCGATTTAAAGCTATAGAATCTCCCCAACCTTCCCCAATGAGAGAGTCAGAGTCGCCAAATCAACCCATTATTAACCCTCTCGATTTATTCAATAGTTTGACTCAGGAGGAGTTATTGAGGCGATTAAATCGGGCTAATATTAGTAATTCTAAAAACTTAGCTAAAGGTATTTGTGAAGCGAGGGAAAAACTGGGTAAATTTATCAATTATCAACAAGTGATTGCTAATGTTAAGGGTTTAGCAGACAAAACTATGATTAAAATTATTGATGCTTGGTCTAGTTAAATGCAATTCAATGACTATCAAATTTAAGTTTAATAAATACTCCCGTAGATTTAAACAGCCTTTAAAAACTCATCACGGACTCTGGGAGGTTAGGGAAGGGATTATTATTGAGTTAATGGACGAAAAGGGTAAAGTTGGCTGGGGAGAAATTGCGCCTCTTAGTTGGTTTGGGTCGGAAACTCTCAGGGAGGCTATGGATTTTTGTGAAAGTCTACCTGGGATAATTACAGAAAATCTGATTTTTTCGATTCCTATGAGTCTCCCAGCTTGTCAGTTTGGCTTGGAGTCGGCTTTAACTCAATTACAGGGAAATGATGAGGAAATACCTAAGCTAGAAAATAGCGGACTGCTTCCTACAGGAAAAGCGGGTTTATCTGCTTGGAAAGATTTAGTTAATAGGGGATATACAACTCTCAAGTGGAAAATCGGGGTTGATAGCATTGATAATGAGTTGAATTGGTTGGAGATATTAGCCAGCCAAATGAGTGAAATTCAAGGGTTATCGCTGCGACTCGATGCGAATGGTGGGTTAAATTTTGCGGAAAGCGATCGCTTGTTAGATATTTGTGATAGAATAAGCCTGGGAGATACTAGCTTTAAAATAGAGTTTTTAGAGCAACCTCTAGGTGTTAATGAGTTAGAGGGAATGTTAGCCTTAACTAAAGGTCATTTAACCTCCATAGCCTTAGATGAATCTGTCGCGACCCTCACCCAAATCAATCAATGTTATCAACAAGGTTGGCGAGGTATTTTTGTGATAAAACCTGCTATAGTAGGTTCCCCAAAGCAGTTAAGGAAATTATATCATACCCTAGGGATTGATGGGGTATTTTCTTCGGTATTTGAAACCGAAATCGGTCAAAAAGCGTCACTACAATTAGCCGCAGAATTATGTCAATCTCATCGCGCGGTAGGATTTGGTATTAATCACTGGTTTGTCGATACTGACTAACTAAAAAATAATTAATCATCCCATAATTATCACATTTTAAACATATTTACCCTCACACAATTCCTCAAGCATATCAACAAGTTTAACTGCATTTTGATAGTATACTCTAATTATTACTGCTGTTTGTAACGCACAACTGTTACATTTTTTATTGTACATTTTTAAAAGCATTGATAGCTTGTTCGAGACGCTTTTCTACAGTTGATTTCTCGGTAGTACGGGAACTGTTGACAGTTACATCCAAGAAATTTTGACTTTTAAAAAGATTTTGATAATTAGTATCGAGTGATTCTTTATCCTTAATAGAACCCTTTTCTAATCGGCGAGCCAAACCCACCATAATACAGTCAAAAACTGCTGCATTAATCTGATTTTTAGGTTTAAAAGCTCGAACCCCCCAAATGTCATAAGCAGTTTCAATAGTGCGAATAAAAGCTAGTTGAATTTCTGATTTATCATACCTATGAAGATGGCGATTTTTACCAATAAAATCATTTAAGAAACCTTTCATCGGTTTTTGATAGTTATCACCCTCAAAATATAGAGCCAGAAAACGCAAAATCATTTCCTGATCTCGCATACGTTTATCAGGTTTTGGGGAACCATATATATCTCGCCAATACTGATGATAATTAAGTTCTGCTAATAAATTATTAAACTCTCCGTGATAGATACAGGCGCGAATTTCTTGAGGTTTTAATTGTTGACCACCAGTATTAAGTCGCTCAAAAATATAGTAAATACTGCTATTATCATCTGAGGGTTCATCCTGTTTAACAATGGTAGCAGGTATAATGGAATCATCGAGTCTACGTCTATCCTCTTCCGAGAGAGTTTGATAAGTTAATCCGTCAAACTTATGAGCTACTTTGGTTAAGGAAAATTCCTTTTGATTAGGTTCAAAAACACCATCATAAAAGTATTGAATAGTCTTTAACCTTTGTTGACCATCAATAACTAGAAGTTTTTGAGTATCTTGTTCTTTAGCGAGAAAAATTCCCGGTACTGGTAGACCCAATAACAGGGACTCAATAAAACGAGATGCTTCTCTATGGTCCCAGACATATCCTCGTTGAAATGTGGGTACATATATGCTGCCATTTTTCATCCGTTTAACTAAACTATCAACGGGATAATCAGCACCATAACTGGTTATTGAATACTTAAAGGTAAGTAGTTCTTCGTCACTATCTTCTAAATTGTGGCTGGGATTTTTTGGCATATCTAATTAGCGATATATTGGGTATAGTAGCAGTTCTTACTATCCTAAAATCCCACAACAATTTGCCATGATATGAAGCCTAAAATAAGGGTGGCTAAATGTTGAGGTAATAGGGTTTTGATGGGTTGGCGGGCAATTTTTTGAGTTAGTAAAATGGCGATTAATATCCCGGATAATAAGGTGGTTCCCTGCAAAAATTCAATGACTGCTGGGTGAGCAACCCAAACGGGGAGACTGGAACCATCTAAGCCAAAAGTAGCAAGGGTAACTGGTAAAATTCTGCCACCTTCTGCTAACCCTAACCGTAGATAATGAGCTAAATTAATGGCTAACGCAAAGGGAAGTAAACCATAAGCTAACTCGATAAATTTCCGAGGCTTTCTTGGGGAAATTAACCGATAAATAAGATGAGCAAAACCGGGAATTATAGCAGGTAAAGCTAAGACTACGGTTGCAACTCCTAAATGTATCCAGAAATTATCTAAATTTAGGGTAAAATTAAAATACTGTTGTAATTGGGGTAAATGATGTAAAAAGACGGCATCTAATAATAAAAACAGTAAGGCTACTTCATAGGTGCGAGGTATATGAGTAGTCCATAATTCAATTCCTGGGGGTCGCAAATTGACCTCAACTGAACGATGGGGACAGGCTTTTAAACAGGTCATACACAATACACAATCTCGATTATCTTCTAATTGTGCAGGGTGAGAATATAAAGGACATCCGGCTGTTTCCATTCCTTCGCCTTTTTGGGGTCCTCCTTTATAGCATTGGTAGGTGTTGCATTCGGCGGAACAGGTTCCCTGCTGTGCGCGTAATTCGGTGATGGCTAATTTGGCAAACATCCCATTCATACCGCCAATGGGACACAGATAACGACACCAAAAACGCCGTTCAAAAATAGCTGAAAAAATCATGGCTCCGGCGGTAATGAGTAGCAATAAACAAGCTGATAAATAGGCGGTATTTGGTAAATCCCACAATTCTTCCCAGAGTAAAATTAGGGCGAATAAACCGAATAAAAACCACCCTCCCCACTTTTCGGCTGACTGTCTCGGCCATTTTTTTAATTGACGCGGAAACAGCCAGAGAGATAGTTTTTGGGTGATTTCTCCGTAAATCATAAAGGGACAAACTGCACACCATACGCGACCTAAAAATGGGAAGATTAACAAAACCAATGGCCACCACCAGGCCCAAAATAGGTTGAGAGCGAAATTTTGCGATCGCGTTTGAGGACCGAGGAATAAAATCGCCACCACGGCGGCAAAAACAGCTACAGTAAAGCCATAATTAATCCGATCCGGCCACCAGGGACTTCTGAGAAATTTGCGGAATTTCGGATAGGTATTTAATAAATTAACTCGGAATTGCTGCTTTTTAGTTTGAGACGGCCAAATAATTTCTTCGGTGATTTCTGCACAGCCTTGGAGTTGAACGATCGCCCTTTCGACCAGGTTTCGTAATTCCCGCAAATTATTGGGAAAATCATAGGCTTGTAGTCGTCGCAAGGCTTCCGGGGTCATCTGGACTCGGTTAATACCTTTATTCCGACAAATTAGGCTAATATTATAATTAACCCAATCGCCAATATCAGATTTTCTTACCCTCAAAGGTGGCACTTTAATCACGGTTTCGACTAAGGTTTCAATCTTAGCCACCATCTTTTCTGATATAATGATAATCCGAGCTTGAGAAACTTTAGCATTGACGGTTTCCGCGCCACCTTTACTGACCGGAATATAAGTTCCTAGTTCTAATAAATTTGAGATGGCGGGGATTAATTCTGGGGGTAATTCTTGGATATTATTAAATATTAAAGTTCCCTTTCCCAAGGCTTCAATTAACCCAGATTTTCCCCCTGTCCGTCCAAATAAATCTGCGCCACTGGTTTGGAGTTTAGAACAATTTACTTGAATGACTGGTTCTCGGCGGTCATCAGACCCAAAATGAATCAAAGCCGCTAAGTTGTCTTTTTCGATTCCTGGTTCCCCAAAAATTAGGACGGATTTACGATTTTTAGAAGCCTCTTTAATTTGCGATCGCAACCTCACCGCATAACGACTTTTTCCGACAATTCCTCGCCGCGCTCTCGGAATTAAATAGGGTTGTAAAATGGCTAACCTTTCCTGCTCATAAACCAATTGAGCGGAAAGTTCCTCGACTTCTTCGGCTAGTTGCTGAGAAAAGGCTTGATTAATTTCGGGATGGGCTTCTACAAACTTGTGAAATTCTCCCGCCTTCATCACCCAAAATTGACAATCTGTTCGGGTAATTAATGTTTGTTGAACTGGATTATTTAACAGTAATGATTGCAGATTAATGGCGATTCCAGGTAAATACTTATCCGCCTTGGGTGCGTCTGGGTTTTCCCAATCACCCGATCGCAAAATATAAAGCCGATCTGGGGAAGTTCCTTTAGTCACCACGACGGTATTTATAGGAATGGTGCGTTCTTCCAGTTGAGGTGCGATCGCCTGCAATATTTCATCATCAAGGAGGCTCAGTGCAGTTCTTTCCTGCAACCATTTCACCAGATCAGTTTGATTCATGGTTTCCCCCTAGATAACTTTCACCGAAAAAGTTACCCTATATTATAACACACATTAAGACAGGAATCACAATTCCGATAAAATCATGTCAACTAATACGCCTATTTTATCTCTGTTAGTTCCCCTCGCATTACTAGGGTTAATTATTCTGGCTGCCGTATTTTTCAGCCAGCAAAAAAACTAACACACTTGAGAGTCTGACGGTTAAGCAAAGCCGGAGCGGGATAGCAGCGACCAGTGTTAAACTGAAGCTGCTAAACCCGCTCACTCATGGCGACCTTTACAGTCAATTAGGAAGCGACACGAGCTGCTGTGCGAGGTCTTCTCCGTCCGGTAGTTGGCTGGGGAGTTTCCGAAGAAGAAGAAGCACTAGAATCAGGACTTTCTTCGGGAGTTTGCATCAACACCACTAACAGAGGATTGCTTTGTAATTCACGCCGCAACAAACGAGCGATCGCTCTTTCAATCTCGGTGCGTACCCCCACCCAATCAATTTGATTACCTTCGCCATTACCAAAGGACCGACTCAACTCTGACCAGCGATCGCTTAAAGTAGCCTCAATCACCTTAACAATATGTTGTTTAAACGCAGCCTGATCAGCAGTCATCACCACCCCTTTCAGGTGAGTTTCAGGAGTCGCCAAAAGTTTACCCTCATCACTAACAGCCACCGCTACAGTAATTAAACCATCCTCAGCCAACTGCTGGCGTTCTTTCAGGACATCATCACGCACAAACCCAGTGCGAGAGGAATCGACCGGCTCAATACCAGAAGGAACTTTACCACCAACGCGAATGGAATTTTCGGTCAACTCCACCACATCACCGTTATTGATAATCACCATATTTTCTGGTGGAATACCCATACTTTTAGCAGTTTTGCTGTGTTGTACTAACATCCGATGTTCACCATGTACAGGAACAAAAAACTTAGGACGAGTCAACGCCAACATCAATTTATGGTCTTCCTGACAACCATGACCGGAAACATGAATACCATGATGGCGGCCATAAATCACATTAGCACCCTGCATCATCAGTTTATCAATAGTATTGACAACCGCAATGGTATTTCCGGGAATCGGGTTAGCAGAAAAGACAATTGTATCCCCTTGTTTAATGCTAATTTGTCGGTGAGCGCCATTAGCAATTCGGGTCATCGCCGCCAAGGGTTCACCCTGGGAACCTGTAGTTAAAATCAACACCTTTTCATCAGGTAAACTGCGAATCGCATTGAGGGGAATAAACAGATTATCAGGACATTTTATATAACCCAAATTCCGAGAATGAGCAATCACATTTAACATCGATCGCCCTACCACAGCCACAGAACGCCCCAATTTTTGAGCAATACTCAGAATAATATTGACCCGGTGAACCGATGAAGCGAAAGTAGTGACCAACACCCGTCCCGAAGCAGTCGCAATAATTCTTTCCAGATTCGGATAAACGGAAGCCTCCGAGGGAGTAAAGCCAGGAACTTCAGCGTTAGTCGAATCACTCAGCAGACAGTGAACCCCTTTTTCCCCATACTCAGCCAACCGCTGAAAATCGAAAAATTCGCCATCCACCGGGGTATGATCCACCTTAAAGTCACCACTATGGATAACTACTCCCACGGGGGTATTAATTGCTACGGTAAAACTATCAGCGATTGAGTGAGTATTGCGGATATATTCCACCAGGAAGTTTTTGCCAATCCGCACTATATCGCGAGGTCTGACCGTTCTTAATTCGGTGCGATCGCTCACCCCCGCCTCTTCTAATTTACCATGAAGCAGAGCCATGGCTAATCTCGGACCATAAATCACCGGAATATCAAACTGTTTCAGGTGAAAAGCAATGCCACCAATATGGTCTTCGTGACCGTGGGTGACAATCATACCCTTAATTTTATCCCGATTTTCCCGCAGGTAGGTAACATCTGGTAAAACTATATTTACGCCGTGCATTCCATCGGTGGGGAAGGCTAAACCAGCATCTAGGATGATGATTTCATCTTCATATTCAAATACACAGGTATTTTTGCCAATTTCGTGGAGTCCACCCAGGGGAATTATTTTCAATTTCGGAGAGTTATCTTCCGGGGTTTGTTCCCTGTTTTTGGGTACATTATCCAACTTTTTGGTGATTTTCACTGACCTAGCAGAAGGTCTAGTTCTGGTGTAAGATTTGCCGTTACTTGACATAATAAAACCTCATTAACTTAGTTTGCCATGGTTGATTTTTCCCGGTTTAAACAGCTATCTATAAGTTTGAATTAAGCAGTCATCAAAACCTAGGAATAATCACAACTATTCAATTGTCTGAAACCCGGATTTTTATTGAATTTACCGAGTTTCAATCAAACCCAATTCGCCCAAAACTCCCTTGACCTTTTCAATCACTTCTGGGGAAGGTTCACACATGGGAGACCGACTCAGACCCACATTCCAGCCCAACAATTTCAGAGCCGCTTTAATCGGAATAGGATTAGTAGTGATAAACAACGTTTTAAACAAACTGAAGAGTTTGATATGAATTTCCGTTGCTTCCTGCACCCGACCCGCTTCAAACATCTGGATCATATCTTGAATTTGCTTCCCTACCAGGTGACTCGCTACACTCACCACCCCAGTTCCACCCACTGCTAACAGTGGTAAAGTCAGGGAATCATCCCCAGAATATATCTGAAACTCTTTAGGTGTCAACTGCCTGATTTGACTAGCTTGGTCTAGGCTGCCACTAGCTTCTTTGATGGCGACAATATTAGGAACCGATGCCAAACGTGCAACGGTTTCGGGTTGGAGATTTTGTCCTGTACGCCCAGGAATATTATATAACACAATCGGCAAATCTGCACAAGCTGAGGCGATCGCCAAAAAGTGTTGATACAATCCCTCTTGGGGAGGCTTGTTGTAATAGGGAACCACCTGCAAAGAACCATCCACCCCCAGTTTAGCGGCTTTCTGAGTGGCGGCGATCGCCTCTTGGGTAGAATTTGACCCCGTACCAGCAATCACCTTAGCCTTACCCGCCACAGCCTGCTGAACCACCTTAAACAACTCATGCTCCTCATCCCAAGTCAGAGTCGGAGACTCTCCAGTAGTGCCACACACCACCAGAGTATCACTGCCATTATCCGCCAAGTGAGCCGCCAGTCGCTCTGCTTCTGGATAGTTAATGCTACCATCTTCCCAAAACGGCGTTACCATTGCCGTCATTACTCTGCCAAAACTTACCATTTCTTTTGTGTCAATTGTGCCGTATAGTTAGCCGTCTTGTTATCATTCATTCCCCCCAACACGGGGGACTTACAGAAGGTCTTTACTTACCAATAATTCAGCAATTTGGACAGCATTTAAAGCCGCTCCCTTGCGAACTTGATCGCCGCATAGCCATAATTCCAACCCACAGGGATGAGAAAGATCCTGGCGGATACGACCCACCAAAACCGGATCGCAGCCCGTTGCATCAATAGGCATGGGGAAATAATTAGCCTGCCAGTCTTCCACCAACTTGACCCCTGGGGCTTGACTCAGGACATCCCGCGCCTTAGCCACATCAAAAGGCTGCTCAAACTCTAAGTTAATCGCCTCCGAGTGGGCACGCAGTACCGGAACCCGTACACAAGTCGCGGAAACTCTCAACTTTTCATCACCAAAAATTTTCCGCGTCTCATTAATCATTTTCATCTCTTCCTCACAATAGCCTAAATCATTGATAGGCGAGTTGTGGGGAAACAGATTAAAAGCCAAGGGGTAGGGGAATATTTCTGCCTGGGGAGTTTTTCCCTGCAAAATCGCCCTGGCTTGGGTTTTCACCTCCTCCATAGCCCTGGCTCCCGCACCACTAGCGGATTGATAAGTAGATACTACTATACGCCGCAGGGGTTGTACCTGATACAGTGGCCAAACCGCCACATTCATCAAAATAGTGGTGCAGTTAGGATTAGCAATAATCCCCTGATGATTAACTACTGCTTCTGGGTTCACTTCTGGCACCACCAGGGGAACTTGGGGGTCCATGCGGAAGGCACTGGAGTTGTCCACTACCACCGCCCCTGCTGCTACGGCTTGGTGAGCCCATTGCTTAGAAGTAGAGCCTCCGGCGGAAGCTAATACCAAATCTACCCCATCAAAACTGCGATCGCCAACGGCTTCTACTGTGAGTTGCTCTCCTCGAAAACGGAGACTATTTCCGGCCGAACGGGGAGAAGCCAATAGCTTCAACTCCGACAGAGGAAAATCGCGACTTTCCAGCAATTCCAGCAACTCGGTTCCCACGGCCCCGGTCGCACCCAAAATAGCAACTCTATAGGATTTTGACAAATTCACTTCCTCCCGGAACTTTAGACAATCGATAATCTGAGAATCAATCAGAAATTTTAATAATATATAAGGCTAATCAGTCTTGTATCTATACTAAAGGCTATTATATCGGTAACTGTGACAGTTGATGTGACAGTCAATGGCGATCGCTACCCATTTCGAGCCATCTACTGATAGCATCAAATATTGGCTAGTCTATCAATTATAGTTCTCCAGAGTTAAAATTGTGGTACAGAAACAATGACACTACCATACCACGAACTGTCAGCATCTGGAACCAAATAGTCTGGGCCTACAACCCAGACAGCAGTTTAGATAGCTCCCTTTCCTTAGTCCGCGCTTAAACAAGGTACATCATGAAAGTCACCCAGGAAAAACTTCCCGCCAGCCAGATTGGACTGGATATCGAAATTTCTCCAGAAATCTCCAAAAATGCCTATGAGAAGGTAATTAACCAATATGCTCGTTCTGCCAATATTCCTGGGTTCCGAAAAGGCAAAGTCCCCCGCCATATCCTAGTCCAGCGACTAGGAGCCTCTAGGATTAAAGCAGCGGCTCTCGATGATTTGATGCAGGAATATTTCCCCAAAATCGTTGAAGAAGAAAAAATCCCGGCCATTGGCAGTTTTGAAGTAGTTGGCAATATTGAAGAACTCATCGAACAGTACGAACCTGGCCAACCCATCACCATCAAAGCGGCTGTAGATGTGGAACCAGAAGTTAAACTCAACAAGTACCAGGATTTTCAGGTCCAAGCTGAAGAGGTCAAATTTGATCCGCAGCAAGTTGATGAGATCCTCGAACGTGAACGGGTGAAAATGGCAACCCTAGTCCCCGTAGAAAAACGACCCGCTCAAAAAGGTGATACCGCCTATGTGGACTTTAAGGGATACTTTACCCCCAAAGGAGCAACGGAACCCGAAGAAATTGAAGGGGGACAAGGTGATAACTACCAAGTGGAACTCACCGAAGGTCAGTTTATCCCCGGTTTTACCGAAGGCATTGAAGGCATGAGTCCTGGGGAAACTAAAGAGCTAAACATTGAGTTTCCGGCTGACTATGGTAAACCGGAATTAGCTGGCTGTCCGGCAACCTTTACGATTACTCTACTCGAACTCAAAGAAAAAGAGTTGCCAGAGTTGGATGATGATTTTGCGGCTGAAGTGAGCGAGTTTGAGACTTTGGCGGAACTACGCGAGTCCCTAGAAAAGCGTTTTCAGGAAGAAAAGGCCGAACAAACTACCTCTAATAAACACAAGGCTTTGGCTGAGGCTTTAGTGGCAGAAATGGAAGTGGAATTGCCGGAAACCCTGGTTAAGGAAGAAGTAGACCGCCTCTTGACTCAGCAGGCTATGCAGTTGAGTAATATGGGCATTGACCTTAAACAACTGTTTAACAGTGAAACTGTACCACGGATGCGAGAACATCTCCGCCCTGATGCGATCGCTCAACTCAAGGAAACTTTGGCTATCAAAGAAGTTGCTAAACAACAATCGATCACTGTCACCGAAGAGGAAATTCAGGCTAAGTGTGAAGAAATGATGGAGCAACTTCAAGGCCAAGAGGTGAACCCAGAGCGCCTACGCATGGTGGTTACTGATGACCTGATTAGCAAAAAGACTTATCAGTGGATTGAAGAACATTCCACCATTGAATTAGTCCCTGAAGGTACTTTAACCCCAGAGGAAGAAGAACCAGAAGATTCAGAAGATTCAGAAGAAGTGGTCGTCGCTGAAGCTGAAGTCGTTACCGACTAGCTATTTGACCACCAGTGGGATCGGGTGTCAAAATTTCCAAAAAGCGCTAACATGGAGTGGGGGAAAGAAAGGCGATCGCACTAATTTTAAGTCGGTTGATCTGTTCTTCTCCCCCAACAATTGCCCTGGCGTTTCCCTAAAATTTCCAATTAACTGTAGAAACAACCATAAGATTAAACTACCATCCGCTTTATGATGATCTCTGAGTATTCCCGCGATTCCATTGGCAGCACCCGTAACAGCCATATAATTAGTGGTTCACAACCAGTTACTATTAACTCATCCGCTGCGGGTGTCATTCCCATGGTAGTTGAACAGTCGGGAATGGGAGAAAGGGCTTTTGACCTCTATTCCCGTCTCCTACGCGATCGCATTATTTTTCTGGGAACACCCATTGACGATGAAGTAGCCAATGCCGTAAGCGCCCAAATGTTGTTTTTGGAATCAGAAGATCCCGAAAAAGATATCCAACTTTACATCAACTCCCCTGGCGGTTCAGTCACCGCAGGTATGGGAATTTACGACACCATGCAACAAATTCGCCCCGATGTGGTGACTATATGTTATGGATTGGCGGCAAGTATGGGTGCATTTCTCCTCGCTTCCGGTACCGCTGGCAAGCGAATGTCCTTACCTAGTTCTCGAATTATGATTCACCAACCCCTAGGCGGCGCTCAAGGACAGGCAATAGACATAGAAATTCAAGCCAAAGAAATTCTCTATCACAAGCACACCCTTAATACACTCTTAGCCCAACATACAGGGCAACCCATAGAGCGCATTAATGCTGATACCGAAAGAGACTTTTTTATGTCCGCCGCCGAAGCTCAAGAATATGGTCTAATAGATCAAGTGATCCTAAAACAGAATCTTCCGGTTCCCGGAGAATCTGTTAGCGCAACATAAAACGAGGCAATTATGTCCAAGTACGACTCCCATTTGAAGTGTTCCTTCTGTGGCAAGTCCCAGGAGCAGGTTCGCAAGTTAATTGCCGGGCCAGGAGTCTACATCTGCGATGAATGCGTGGAACTGTGTAACGAAATTTTGGACGAGGAGCTATTTGATACCAATTCAGCTCCTCCTACACCCCAGGCCAAGCGCCCCCAAGCAGCCCCCACCTCTAAACGTCGCAACACTCCCAGCCGAGTCGCCTTAAATCAAATTCCTAAACCTAGGGAAATTAAGGCCTACCTAGATCATCATGTCATTGGTCAGGATGATGCCAAAAAAGTGCTATCAGTGGCTGTTTACAACCACTACAAGCGTCTAGGCTTTATCCCAGGTCATAGACAGGGTGATGATCAGATCGAACTGCAAAAATCCAATATTTTGCTAATTGGTCCCACTGGGTGCGGTAAAACTCTATTGGCGGAAACTCTGGCTAAAATGCTTGATGTTCCCTTTGCGGTCGCTGACGCTACCACCCTCACTGAGGCGGGCTATGTTGGGGAAGATGTAGAAAATATCCTCCTGCGACTCCTACAAGTGGCTGATTTTGATGTGGAAGAAGCACAGCGCGGCATTGTCTACATCGATGAGATTGATAAAATTGCCCGTAAGAGCGAAAATCCCTCCATTACTAGAGATGTCTCCGGTGAAGGTGTCCAGCAAGCCTTATTGAAAATGCTGGAGGGAACTACTGCTAATGTTCCTCCCCAAGGCGGTCGTAAGCATCCTTATCAAGATTGCATTCAGATTGATACTAGCAACATCCTATTTGTTTGTGGCGGCGCTTTTGTGGGCCTGGAAAAAATTATTGAGCAAAGAAGCGGTAAAAAGTCCATGGGCTTTGTCCGCTCCGGCGAAGAAGTGACCCCAGAACAAAAAGACACAGAAGCTCTCAAGGGTATCGAACCTAATGATTTGGTCAAGTTTGGCTTAATTCCAGAGTTGATCGGTCGTATTCCTATGGTGGCGGTTCTCGATCCTCTCGATGAGAAAACTTTGATGTCAATTCTCACCGAACCTCGCAGCGCTTTGGTCAAACAATACCAAAAATTGCTGCGTATGGATAATGTGCATCTGGAGTTTGAACCTGACGCTATTCAGGCGATCGCCAGAGAAGCCTTCCGCCGTAAAACTGGCGCTCGTGCTTTGCGCGGTATCGTGGAAGAGTTGATGCTAGATGTTATGTATGAACTGCCTTCGCGTAAAGATGTCAAACGATGTCTGGTTACTCAGGCAATGGTTGAGAAGCGATCGACTGCTGAGTTGCTCGTTCATCCTTCCTCATTACCTAAGCCCGAATCGGCTTAATCTCCCTCTCTGGTTTAAGGAAGATCAAAAAATGAGTTGTTTAACCTAACTCTAATTGGCTTCCTTACAGGGTGTTCCTACCCTAATTTCCGGCTTGGGATAAGTTTTGCTAATCTTTACCCCCGCAACAGTTTTCAAATTCCAAAGATTGTTAAGAATTATTACAATTTTATTGCTAATTACTTGCAAAAGGTTGACGAAATCATAGGGGTTGTAGTACCATCAGAGAAATAGCACCCAAGGCGTTGTTGTGTCTACTGCCAAAAATAGAGGCTAAAACCCTCATTGCGTGGCAGATTCGATTATTTTCTGAGGAGATTTTAAAACTGGCGATGCACGAGTTTTCAGTGATTTAGGGTCCGTCCCAGTTTACCCTCTTGACAAAAAACCCAGTTTGTGCATAGACTCAGACAGCCATAATCCCAAAAATTTAGTTAGCACTCCCCAAACCTATAATTTTTAGCACTGATGAATATTAACTACCTTGATAGTTTACGCGACGAAATATTACAGGCAGTTGATGGGTATGACTCAAATACAAATCCGGTGTTTCATGAAACCATGAGGAAGCATTTTCCGGGCAGTTTACCGATGAAAGATTATATAAAAAAGACCTATATTGAACTTAAAAATTATGGCTTTGAAACCGGAAAAACCATTGGTATGGTCGCGATTTGTCGGGATGAAATCACCGATATTTTAATGGATGAAGTCATCAAATATTGGGGTAAAACCTTTTTTGATAATATTCGGCGATTTACATTTTATGCAATGCCACATATTGCTATTTCCAAAAATGGAGAAATCGGCAAAGTTTATCGGTCGGGAATAGATAAGGCTTCCCATGCTTGTGGTGCTTTAGAAGCAATTGTTAAGGAGTTAGAATCTGGTTGTCTGCAATTAATGACTGATATGCAGGATATTGAGCAATCTATCATCCGTCAAAAAAACATTTCGGCGCTGAAATATGGCGACAAACCGAATCTAGTAGAAATGACGCAGTTAGCCAGTAAAATCATTTCAGAAGATGTAGAGAAGTTGTTATCTTCGGTGGATAATTCCCTGTTTAACTATGCGGTGATGACTGGGATTCAGATTCATGGTCCCATGGATACTCATTGGATTTACCCCCAAGATTTTTATGTGGTGAGTTCCCAGTTACCAGGAGGCAAGAAAAACCTATCTTTATAGGATTATAGCAGAACGGTTAACGCACCGATTAACTGGAAAGAACTGATGCGATCGCCTTTAAAAACCCATTTAAAAACTCAGCACATCAGTTCTCAGGTAGCGCCAAAATTAGATATCCAAATCAGTGATATCCAAACGAGGAGCATGATCCTCAATAAACTGGCGACGAGGCGCAACCCGATCGCCCATTAACACAGTAAAGATGTGATCAGCCTCCGCCGCATCCTCAATTTCCACCCGTTTAATGCTGCGAGTTTCCGGGTTCATAGTTGTATCCCAGAGTTGATTGGGCATCATTTCCCCCAACCCCTTAAACCGTTGGATGGTGTAATTAGCATTATCGGGGAACTCAGCCAATTGTTGCTGCAATTGTTGCTCATTATAGCAATAGTAGTGATTGCGTCCCCGTTCCACCTTATAAAGAGGCGGACAGGCGATATAAATAAAACCCTGAGCAACCAACTCTCGCTGATAGCGATAGAAAAAGGTTAACAGCAAAGTCCGAATATGAGCCCCATCAACATCAGCATCAGTCATAATGATGACCTTGTGATAGCGCAACTGAGACGAGTCAAACTCTTCGCCCTTAATACCCAATCCCAAAGCCGTAATTAGTGATTGAATCTCATTATTTTTATAGATTTTCGCATCATCAGTTTTCTCAATGTTCAGAATCTTACCACGCAGGGGTAAAATCGCTTGAGTACGGCGATCGCGTCCTTGTTTAGCGCTACCACCCGCACTATCTCCCTCAACCAAAAAGATTTCCGACTCTTCCGGGTCACGGCTGCTACAGTCTGCCAACTTTCCTGGTAACGGAGAAGATTCTAACACCGATTTGCGGCGTACCAAATCCCGCGCGCGCCGTGCTGCTTCCGCCGCCTTAAAAGCCTGAATAGCTTTTTCTAAAATGGCATCAGCCACATTAGGGTTAAAATCGAGAAACTCAGTCAGAACCTCTCCCACCAGGGAATCGACAATTCCGCGAACTTCGGTATTTCCCAGCTTGGTTTTAGTTTGTCCCTCAAATTCCGGGTCAGGAACCTTAACAGAAATCACCCCAGTCAAACCTTCCCGGACATTTTCCCCTCCCAGGTTAGGCTCATTATCCTTTATTTTATTGCGCTTACGAGCGATCGCATTCATGGTGCGAGTCAGCACAGTTTTCAGCCCTTCCAAATGGGTACCACCATCAACGGTGCGGATATTGTTAGCAAAACCCAAAATCGTATCGCTGTAGGCATCAACACACCACTGTAGAGCCACTTCCACCTGAACATTATTGCGTTCACCAGACACATAAATAGTATCCTCGTGGAGAGCCTGCTTTTCCCGGTTCATGTAGGTAACATATTCCTTAATCCCCCCCTCGTAACAGTAACTCTCAACCTTAGCCTCTTCCCGTTTGAGTAACTCCAGCCTGTTATCCGTGAGAGTAATGCGTACCCCCGCATTCAGATAAGCCAGTTCCCTTAAACGGCTGGCAATGGTATCATATTCAAACTCTATCCCCGTGGTGAAAATCTTGGTATCGGGTTTAAAACAGACAGAAGTTCCCGTTTGGCTTTCTTTGCTAGAGTGTTCCTCTAGTTCTGTCACCGGAACCCCTCGCTCATAACGTTGAACGTATCGTTTGTGGTCTCGTAATACTGTTACTTCCACCCATTCCGATAAAGCGTTCACAACGGAGATACCCACCCCGTGTAAGCCGCCTGATACCTTATAGCCACCACCGCCGAACTTTCCTCCGGCATGGAGAACAGTCATTACGGTTTCTAGGGCTGATCTGCCAGTTTTAGAGTGGGTGTCAATGGGGATACCTCGGCCATCGTCAGTTACTCTGACGGAGTTATCTGGGTTGATATCAACTTCGATGTGGGTGCAATAGCCAGCTAACGCCTCATCAACGGAGTTATCAACAACCTCATAAACTAAGTGGTGAAGGCCGCGCGGTCCGGTAGAACCAATATACATCCCCGGACGTTTGCGGACTGCTTCAAGACCTTCAAGAACTTGGATCTGGTCTGCTGAGTACGTGCTGGTCATCTAAAAACTGCTCCAATAATGGCGCTGAAGCCCTGGGGCCTCAAAAATGATAAATATAGCCAAAATTGTAACACAAAAGGGTTATAGACGAGATTAGGGTAGGCTAAATTGAAGTTTTGATATGGGATGGACAAATACTAGAATCGATGATGATCAACTTTTCACTCCTCCAACTGGGGTGATTGTGGTTTGTGGTGCGACAGCCACCGGAAAATCCGGGTTAGCCCTAACCTTGGCTAAACGCCTGGAAACAGTGATTATCAGCGCCGACTCACGCCAAGTATACCGGGAGTTTGACATCGGAACTGCTAAACCTACTTTAGCAGAAAGGGAACAAGTCCCCCATTATCTGATTGATATCTGCGATCCGACCGAAACCCTAACTTTAGCAGATTATCAGGATCGGGCTAATCAGTTAATCAGCCAATCCGATATATTAGCGGGACCGGGTAAGCCTTTACTTCTGGTGGGAGGAACAGGGTTATATATTAAGGCGATCGCCGCTGGTTTGAAAATTCCCAGAGTTCCACCACACCCCCAATTGCGATCGCAACTCACAGCTTTGGGTCAACCTTTCGCATACAGTATGTTACAGCAGGTTGATCCTATCGCCGCCCAAAAAATTCACCCCAATGATGCTGTACGCACCCTCAGAGGTTTAGAAGTTTATTATGTCACCGGACAAACCATCTCAGCCCAACAAGGGGAAAACCCGCCTAATTACCCGATTTTGCAGTTAGGTCTAACCTGTCAAGACCCACTCACCCTCACCCGGCGGATCTGCGATCGCACTGAGGCTATGATAGAATCAGGCTTGGTGGCGGAAGTGCAAAGTTTAGGCGATCGCTACGGTCAAGATTTACCCCTATTGAAAACTTTAGGCTATCAGGAGATTAGTCAATACCTAGCTGGCGATATTACCCTCGCCGCCGCCAAGGACTTGACAGTTTTGCATACTCGCCAATTTGCTAAACGACAAAATACCTGGTTTAAGGCTATTCCTCAAATTCACTGGTTTGATGCTGATAGTACCAACTTAGTAGACCAAGTTTGGGAAACCATTAACCGTTTTTTAATCGTTTTTTAACTCATCATTAACCTACACAGATTAAATCTCCCCACTGACCCTAACTGGAGGATAAATGAGGAGTAACTTGGAAAACAAGGAGAGAATCATGTCCCGCCCTTATTTTATCACAAGTTAGTTAGTTTAGTGTCGGGCAGACAGATTACCCACTCACCAATTAGCTATCCGCTGCATCAGAAACATCCTCAATAGTCCGTTGTGCAGACTTCTTAGCCTCTCCTACTTTTTCCTTAACTACATCAGCAGTATCTTCTAACTGTCGTTTAGCTTCCTTAGCCATATCTCCACCTTCCTGCTTAACTACATCAGCAGTATCTTCTAACTGTCGTTTAGCTTTCTTAGTCATATTTCCACCTTCTTCCTTAACTATACCCGTAGCCTCTTCCACCTTAGTCTGTACTTCCGCACCCAGGTCTTCAAGTTCCTGACGAAAATCACTCAAATTTTCAGCTACATTTTCCTGAGACTTACCCGCCTCTGAATTATCGTAACTAGCAGTTTCCGTGGTGCCGCAAGCTGCTGTCACCAATAGTAAAGTCACCGCCATTAACACCGTCACCAAATGACCCAATCTCAGAGACTTCATAAAATCAGACAATCGTTTCATCAAAAAACTCCTTAAATTAACTGCAATTGTAGACAAAAAATAAATTTATCTATCATTTATCATCACAAATTATGGGCTATTTGGTATCTATCATAAGGTAGAAATCTGGTGATTTTCCCGGTATTTATACCGGCGATTTTTCTGATACCTGGCTGGACAATATAACTATGTCAACCCCTCCCATGGCTACGCGCGATCGCCATTAAAGTTGAGCAACTGCTTGATATATACCCTGTAGATAATCTGCAATATCCTCTATTTCTAAACCCAAAATACTATAGTCTAGTAAAACTTGACGGGTGGGGGTTTCATCTTCCTGGTTAGCAAATTCAACTAAGCGTTTTTGTGGTAGACCCTGGAGGTCAACCTGAAACTATTACGATGGCGTAACTGTATCGGGAATAGGGAGGAAGGGTTTTTGTGGTAGACCCTTGAGGTCAACCTAAAACTATTGCGATGGTGTAACTGTATCGGGAATAGGGGGGAGGGTTTTTGTGGTAGACCCTTGAGGTCAACCTGAAACTATTACGATCGCCTAACTGTATCGGGAATAGGGAGGAAGGGTTTTTGTGGTAGACCCTTGAGGTCAACCTAAAACTATTGCGATGGTGTAACTGTATCGGGAATAGGGAGGAAGGGTTTTTGTGGTAGACCCTTGAGGTCAACCTGAAACTATTACGATGGCGTAACTGTATCGGGAATAGGGGGGAGGGTTTTTGTGGTAGACCCTTGAGGTCAACCTGAAACTATTACGATCGCCTAACTGTATCGGGAATAGGGAGGAAGGGTTTTTGTGGTAGACCCTTGAGGTCAACCTGAAACTATTACGATCGCCTAACTGTATCGGGAATAGGGAGGAAGGGTTTTTGTGGTAGACCCTTGAGGTCAACCTGAAACTATTGCGATGGCGTAACTGTATCGGGAATAGGGGGAAGGGTTTTTGTGGTAGACCCTTGAGGTCAACCTGAAACTATTGCGATGGTGTAAGTGTATCGGGAATAGGGGGAAGGGTTTTTGTGGTAGACCCTTGAGGTCAACCTGAAACTATTACGATGGTGTAAGTGTATCGGGAATAGGGGGAAGGGTTTTTGTGGTAGACCCTTGAGGTCAACCTGAAACTATTACGATGGTGTAAGTGTATCGGGAATAGGGGGAAGGGTTTTTGTGGTAGACCCTTGAGGTCAACCTGAAACTATTACGATGGTGTAAGTGTATCGGGAATAGGGAGGAAGGGTTTTTGTGGTAGACCCTTGAGGTCAACCTGAAACTATTGCGATCGCCTAACTGTATCGGGAATAGGGGGAAGGGTTTTTGTGGTAGACCCTTGAGGTCAACCTGAAACTATTACGATCGCCTAACTGTATCGGGAATAGGGGGAAGGGTTTTTGTGGTAGACCCTTGAGGTCAACCTGAAACTATTACGATGGTGTAACTGTATCGGGAATAGGGAGGGAGGGTTTTTGTGGTAGACCCTTGAGGTCAACCTGAAACTATTACGATCGCCTAACTGTATCGGGAATAGGGAGGAAGGGTTTTTGTGGTAGACCCTTGAGGTCAACCTGAAACTATTACGATGGTGTAACTGTATCGGGAATAGGGGGAAGGGTTTTTGTGGTAGACCCTTGAGGTCAACCTGAAACTATTACGATCGCCTAACTGTATCGGGAATAGGGAGGAAGGGTTTTTGTGGTAGACCCTTGAGGTCAACCTAAAACTATTGCGATGGTGTAAGTGTATCGGGAATAGGGGGAAGGGTTTTTGTGGTAGACCCTTGAGGTCAACCTGAAACTATTACGATGGTGTAAGTGTATCGGGAATAGGGGGAAGGGTTTTTGTGGTAGACCCTTGAGGTCAACCTGAAACTATTACGATGGTGTAAGTGTATCGGGAATAGGGGGAAGGGTTTTTGTGGTAGACCCTTGAGGTCAACCTGAAACTATTACGATGGTGTAAGTGTATCGGGAATAGTTTCTGATACCTGGCTGGAGAATATAACTATGTCAACCCCTCCCATGGCTACGCGCGATCGCCATTAAAGTTGAGCAACTGCTTGATATATACCCTGTAGATAATCCGCCATATCCTCTATTTCTAAAGCCAAAATACTATAGTCTAGTAAAACTTGACGGGTGGGGGTTTCATCTTCCTGGTTAGCAAATTCAACTAAGCGTTTTTGTTGTAGACCCTTGAGGTAAACCTGAAACTCTTGCGATGGCGTAACTGTATCGGGAATAGGGGGGAGGGGACTTTGATATTTTAGGGAAGTTTCCAACTGTGACAACCCCAAATCAATGCGACTAACAAAGGTTGTTAATGCTGGGTGAGGGTCTGTACCACTAAAATCATTTAATTGGTCAATTAAAACAGTGATAGATCGACTGAACCGAGTTAGGTTAGTCATTAGAGTTAAAGCTATTTCAATTTGGAGTTGGGAAGTTTGCGGGTCATCAATCAGTTTTTGTAGAGAAATTTGGGCGTTAAATTGAGCGAGTCTATTCTGATGACGTTGTTTACTGATAGCATGATAATCAGCAGATTGATTATTAGATAAGTAAGAATTGATGACTATATGGAAATAATCCCGACTACAACTAATAGCATCAGTGGCTAGTCTCCAGAATTGTTGTTCCTGGCGATCGCGAAATAGAAAGAATGCCGCCATAAAAGCTAATCCCGAACCAATTAAAGTAGCAATTACTCGCAGAGTCGCGACCCAAGCATTCTCAAAAGTTAGGCTGTGTTCGAGAGTCACAGCATATACAGTAATGAAAAAAACGGCGACTCCATAGTTAAACCTGAGCAAAGAAAAAGCCACGGAAACCGACATAATAGCAATGGCTTCTAAGCCAGCTTGGGTGTAAATAAACACAGTTAAAACCGGAGTGATTAACGCGCCTAAAACTGTCCCTAAAATTCTTTGAAAAAAACGGCGAAATGTGCTACCAAAATCATGCTGTAAAACCAATAAGACAGTTAAGCTAATCCAGAAGCCTCTGGGGATAGATTCAATAGTAGCGATCGCCACAGCTACCGATGTAGCAATAGCCAGTCGGAGTCCATGACGGAAGATAGCAGAATCGAAACTGAAGTTATCTAACAGAGGTTGAAACCAAGGTTGCTCAAGTTTTTCCAACAATATAGTTATTTCTGACAATTCCGAGTTATTTTCTCCCCCAATGGTAGTGGGTTTCATTTCCTGTACAACTAAAAAGGTTCTTTCCAGTAGAGAAATTAATCTATTTAGCACTTCTATCAACCGGACTAGAGCAATTAAACTCACATAAGCATCTACCTGATTACCAATAGTTTGACGTTGAAAAGATTGTTGTTCATCCAAGGCTTGGGTAATTTGTTTAAGGCGGTCACAGTTAACTTGAGCGGGTTGATTGCGGATTGTCTGGACTAGATTTTCCAGATTAACAACTATTTCTTTAAAAGCCTCATTTAACAAGATTTTAACGGTCATATTTTCCGGCTGGTCTCGATGAATACCTGATAACTTAATTAAGGTAGAGATAGCCGTCATCAAGTATTCAATATCTTGAATCAAAATCACTGCCGCTTGTCCGATTTCGGAAGTCCCTCGGCGACCTTGGCGGTTGATGACTAAAGCATCCTTAGCTAATTGTAGTTTTTCTCGCCATCCTTTAACCTGCTGTAATTCCGAGACAGATAAACTGGTAGAATTATTTAAAACTACTTGTATATAATCAGCGATCGCCGCATAACAATCAGCTATGGCTTTTTTGAGGGGGAGATAAGGTTGTAGGGGCCAAAAAATGAACCATAAAGCGATCGCCCAAATTCCTCCCACCAAAGCAATAAACATCCTTTCTCCCGCGATTATGATATCTCCTGGGGGAGTATGAATAGTAAACAGAAATAAAATCCCCGCGACAATTCCCGTCATTACCCCAGGATGTCCATAAACTGCAGCATATCCTACCCCAAACATCCATAAAAAAGTTATCAGTAATTTTAGCCAAATAATATGGGATATCAAAGTTCCCAAACCTATAGCTAAAAGACCTGCTAACAGGGTGGCGATCGCTGTTTTAGCCCGAATTTTATAAGGACCACCCACCGCACCCAAAATAAAAAATACCCCCGTTAAACCTATATAAAATCCCGTCTCTGGATAACCCATTAACCGACCGATTACCAAAGGAACCGCTAAAGCTATACCTGCGCGAATACCTCGGTATGCTTCGATGGTCTTTTCAAATTGCAACAAAAAATTAAACAGGTGATTATTTGCTAAATTCATCCGAATATTTACTCTCAGGAATACACAAGAATTGTTGAGATAATAACTCCGTGATTTCACTAGCCGGAACAGGTCGAGAAAATAAATAACCTTGGGCGGCTTCACAACCGAGTTTTTTTAACCAGTAGAATTGTTCCGGTGTTTCCACACCTTCAGCAATTACATGAAGTTTCAGTAATTTACTTAAAGCTATAATTGATTTGGCAATCACCTGGTGGCGGTCACTCAAATTTTCTGGACTCACAAAAGAACGGTCAATTTTGAGACTATTAACAGGTAATTGGTGCAAATAACTAAGGGAAGAATAACCAGTCCCAAAGTCATCAATACTTAAACCAATACCTTTGGCTTGAATTTGGCTGAGTAAATCACAGGTTTTTTGAACATTCGCTACCAACATACTCTCGGTAATTTCCATAACTAAACTATTATGGTTCAGATTATAACTATTTAACACTTCGTCAAGTTGTTCTAGTAAAAAACCTTCTAATTGTTTAACTGAAAGGTTGACACTCATTTTTAAACAATGACTGGGAAATTGATTTTTCCACTCTTCTAATTGTTGACAAGCCTTGTGTAATAACCATTTACCTATAGGTATAATTAAACCCGTGTTTTCCGCAATTTCAATAAAGTGACCAGGGGATAAAAGACCCCTTTCGGGATGCTGCCAACGCACCAGTGCTTCTAATCCCTGAATCTTCTGAGTTTTGATATTAACAATAGGTTGATAATATAAAACTAACTCATTGTTTTTTATGGCTTTTCGTAGGTCATTCTCTAGGTGCATTTGTTGTACAGCGTGGAAGTGCATCAAGGGGTCAAATATGGCATATCTCCCTCGTCCTTCATGTTTGGCTCGATACATGGCTAAATCGGCATCCCTGAGTAAATCTTCGGCTTTTTCGTGGCGGTTTGTTCGCGCTACTATGCCAATACTACTATTAACAAATACCTCTCTTTCACCTATTTGTAAAGGTGATGTCCGCAGACTTTCTAAAATTCGCTCGGCTACCCGTATTGCTTCATGTATCACCTCTAAATATTCTAAGACAATCACAAATTCATCCCCTCCTAGGTGCGCCAATAAATCAGTATCTCTGACAAAGTTTTTGATGATTTTTGCCACTAATGACAGCATTTTATCACCAATTAAATGACCTAAACTATCATTGACAACCTTAAAATTATCTAAGTCTAAAAACAGGATAGCTAACTGCAAATTTTCATTATTTTGGGCTCGTTTTAAAGCCATATCTAGCTGTGCCATTAGGTGGGTACGGTTAGGGAGTCCGGTTAAACTATCGTGAAGAGCATCATATTTTAACTGTTCTTCTGCTTTAATGCGATCGCTAACATCCCTAGATGCACTCTGTAAATGTCTCACCTCTCCCTGGTTATCTAAAATTACTTTGGTGAGAGTTTCCAACCAGATATATTCTCCATTTTTTTTGCGGATTTGATAAATTATTGGACGAGATATTCCCGGTAAAATACTGAGGGAATATTCCATACATACCTGATATAATTCCTGGGATTGGAAAATATCAGTAGGTTTTTTACCAATCAGTTCTTCTGGGGTATATCCTAGCAATATTTCACTAGAGGGATTCACATATAAATAACTGCTATCAGGGGCGTGTAAACATACTAAATCACTCATATTTTCAGTGACTAAACGCAGACGTTCTTCACTTTCAGCTAAGGCGATTTCTATCTGTTTGCGATCGCTAATATCCATAATTAGGGTATCCCATATAATATCCCCATTATCATGGCGTTCTGGCTGTCCTGCTGATTGCAACCATTTCAATTTTCCCGAAGGAGTAGTAATCCGCCATTGCCAAAACCATGGGGCTAGATTATTAGCTGAAATCAGTACAGATTCATACATTGACTCTAGATCATCTGGATGCACCATATCCCACAAAATCTTAGCATCTTTAACAACAGTGTCCGCCCTAACTTCCCACAATTCATAACAGCCTTCACTCATATATAAAACCTGATCAGAACCGTCTGGGTGCAGCACATATTGAAAAATTGCCCCCGGTACATTAGCCGCCATCTTTTGAAAACGCTGTTCACTTTGTATCAGGGCTTTTTCAACTTGATTACGGCGCTTAATTTCTACACCCAATAAACGATTCCACACCAATAAAACCACTACCCCAGCAATGGTTGTATATATCCCTAAATTGATTAAAATTTCCTTCATTTGTTGCCTACCAAATTTAGCCGGTGGTTGTAGCCAGCGTCTGTAGGCTTGATAATAAGCAGAATTAGCATCCCTTTTCATCTCTAATATTTGCTGGTCAAGGGCGGCTAAAATAGCATAATTTTCACCTCTTGCCGTGACAAAATGTAGTCGAGAAGGGTTAATTAAAATATGGGTTCTCGCTAAATTATAGACCGATGAAGCCTCCCAACCATAGAGATGATTTACCACACCCGCATCAACTTCTCCATTGGCAACTAGCTCAAAAATCTCCTGAAAACTAGAGGCTTCCACTAATTGCGGTTGAACGGCAAAAGCCTCGGCTTTTTCTATCAATAATGACTGTTGAATACTACCAGCTAATACAGCTACTTGTTTTTGATGTAAGTCGATAATCGAGTTAATAGAAATTCCCGGTCTTCCATAAATCTCCGACCAACTTACGAGGACAACTTCTTGGTTAAAATCAAAACGGCGATCGCGTTCTTCCGAGTGAGCCACATCGACCATTAAATCAAGCTGTCCTTCCTCCAATAATTCTAAGCATTGATTCCACTCACAGGGGATATACTGCAACTGCCAATTTTCCCTCCTCGCCATAAACTTCAGTATATCTACCCAGAACCCGGTAGGTTTACCATTTTCATCAATAAAAACCTTGGGTTTATTTTCGTATACACCAACCCGAACTATATCGACTGTACCTTTAACTGGTGCAGCATCTACCCCTAAGTACATAGATATAATCAAGCAACTACTAAACGCTGCGACAAAATTCATTTTATGATGATTCATTTTAATTCAGTCTATCATATAATAGATAGTAGCAACCCCATACTAAAATCCGCCCAATCTTATGCTTATAGAGCAGTAGTTGACAGTTTCCCCATCCCCAGGAATAATCAGTAAGTATCTATTCCCTCTGGTTACATCTGTTGAACCCAACAGACAGCCAGAGACTACCTTGTTGATGTTAATCAATGGCAATTATCGAAGGCATCAAAATCGGCTGTCAAAAAATACAACCCTCCCTAAGTTCAGAGGAAGCAGCCAGGTGGCTATGGCGTGATTTATCCTTTAACTTAGAACCTGGCATACAATTAGGCTTAGTTGGTGCCACCGGAACCGGAAAAAGTTTATTATTGAGAGCGATCGCCTGCCTTGACCCCCTAGATGAAGGAGAAATCAGATATTTAGATCGGCCCCTGAGCGCCTGGAATTTGCCCTTGTACCGCTCACAAGTCATTTACCTACATCAACGCCCCATCATGTTCGAGGGTAGTGTAGAAGCCAACCTAAAGGCAGTCTATCAACTCGCCATTAACTCCCACCGTCGCTATGACCCTCACCAAGTCCGAGACCTACTGGAAACCTTTGACCGCCACCCTGATTTTCTCTACCAACCAGCCACCAACCTATCAGGGGGAGAAAGTCAACTTGTGGCAATTATCCGAGCCCTACAACTAGAACCAATGGTTTTGTTATTAGATGAATGTACAGCATCTTTAGACCCAGAAACCACCCACAAAGTCGAAGAGGCGATCGCCTTCTGGCTGTCTGCTAACCCCCAACGTGCTTGCATTTGGACTAGCCACGACCCCCAGCAAATTCAACGAGTGACCAACCAACAACTTATCCTTTCTCCCTATGTCGGATAATTACCTTTCCCTCAGTTATGGACAACTAGGCGCATCAGTTTTATTAATTATAATCAACGTCGCCCTATCCATCCAATTACGCCTAGGTTTAGAACGCTCCCTCGCCATAGCATCACTGCGGTGCGTAGTACAATTATTGTTAGTCGGCTATATCCTAGAATGGTTATTCGCCCTGGATAACCCCTGGGTAGTATTAGCGATCGCTCTATTAATGGCAGCCATAGCCGGAATATCAGCAGTAAACCGAACATCGCGCCGTTTTGCGGGAATCTATTGGCGGAGTTTACTGTCAGTATTAGTATCAGCCTTTTTAATCACCAACCTATCAGTCATCGGCATCATTCAAGTACAACCTTGGTACAATCCCCAATATTTAATCCCTCTGTTGGGAATGATCCTCGGAAACACATTAAACGGAATTTCTTTAGGCTTAGACAGGTTTATGGAAGGAGTCGTCAGTAACCGTAATGGCATTGAAACCCTACTCGCCCTAGGTGCTACCAGGTGGGAAGCCAGCCATAAACAAATTCAGACCGCAGTCCGAACCGGGATGATACCCATCATTAACTCTATGATGGTTATGGGTGTAGTTAGTTTACCCGGTATGATGACTGGTCAAATTTTAGCCGGAGCCAGTCCCCTTGATGCTGTACGCTATCAGATTATAATTGTGTTTGCGATCGCTTCCGCGAGCGCCCTCGGAACTCTCGGAGTCGTCATACTAGCCTGGGGGGCCCTATTCAGTCCCAGTCACCAACTCCTAAGCGATCGCCTCCATCACATCACCAAAAACTGAGTTGTTATCATGGAACGACTATCACCACTCCTGAAATATCCTAATTTTGTGTTACAAAGGATCCTGGCATCAACTGCGATCGCATTTCATCATATAGGCAGCCGTGACTCAAACCCTAACCCCATCATTCTCAGACACCCAGAACGTTCATCGCTATGTTTTAGATAACGGCATTACCCTGTTAGTCACCGAAAACCCGGCGGCGGACATTATCGCCACCCGTTTATTTTTGAGAACCGGAACCCGTTGGGAGCCACCACACCAAGCCGGACTCTCTCACCTCCTCGCCGCCGTCATGACCAAAGGGACAGAAAACCTCTCATCCCTAGAAATTGCCGAAAGAGTCGAGTCAGTAGGGGCGAGAGTTAGCGCCGACACCTCCTCCGACTATTTCCTCGTTGGTGTCAAAACAGTTTCTGGGGACTTCGAGAATATTTTGGAGTTAGTCGCCCAACTTTTGCGCGCCCCATCTTTTCCCGAAGCGGAAATAGAACTCGAACGTCGCATCACCATTCAAGGTATTAGGTCTCACAAAGAACAGCCATTTTCCATCGCTTTCGACTTTCTGCGACGGGGAATGTACCAAAACCATCCCTATGCCATTTCCACCCTCGGGACTGAAGAAACCGTAAGCCAAATTACCCGCGCCGACCTACAAGAATTTCATCAGACCTATTTTCGCCCAGATAATCTGATTATTTCCCTAGCCGGACGCATTAGCTTAGATAAAGCCCTAAGCCACATACAAAAAACCTTTGGAGACTGGAAAGCCGACCGGACTCCCCTCCCCAAACTGACACTACCACAAATCATCTCCAACCCTCACCAGGCGATCGCACCCCAGGAAACCCAGCAATCTGTCATTATGCTAGGATACCTCGCCGCCTCCGTCTATGATCACGATTATGCCTCCCTCAAAGTCATTAACACCTATCTGGGGAATGGTCTATCCAGTCGCCTCTTTGTCGAATTACGCGAAAAGCGCGGACTAGCCTATGATGTATCGGCTTTTTATCCCACCCGCCTAGATGCTTCCCAATTTGTAGTGTATATGGGAACTGCTCCTAATAATACCGCGATCGCTATTGACGGACTACGCACCGAAGTAGAACGACTCACCACCACCACCCTCACAGAAGAAGAACTCCAGGTCGCTAAAAATAAGCTCCTAGGACAATATGCCCTCGGAAAGCAAACTAACAGCCAACTCGCCCAAATTTACGGATGGTATGAAACCCTGGAATTGGGCATTGACTTCGACCAGCAATTTCAAATTGATGTCGCTTCCGTCACAGTTCCACAAGTCCAAGCCATATCTCAAAAATACTTCGGTCAACCTTACCTCGTCTTAGTCGGTCCAGAGGCGATCGTCAGCCCATTTTCCCACTCCCACTAACATACTCTCCGCCATACTACTACACAAACTCACCATTTTGTCAATAGGTATAAAAACAGAGATCCTCATTCACCCTCAAAACTCGTGTATCGCCAGCTTCAGATTTTCGTCAAAAAATCACTTTAATCGCCATATAATCAGGGTTTCACCCTTTATTTTTGCATAAAGACACAATAAGCCCTTGGTATCGGTTTCCTCAATGCTACCACAACCCCGATAATCTCGTCAACTTGTTGCCACTTTTGATCACCAAAAACGTATCAAATCTTAACAGTCTTTGAAAAATCCCATATATTTGAGCCGTATCAATTAGCCAAACTTATTTTTGGGTCAGGCAACAAATCACCCTGTGGGGTCAACCTGAATCGACCCCTTAATTGATGGTTTCCGATTTGAGACGGTCTATTTAACTGGGTTTACTGACGCTTTTACAGTGGCTGCTGTCAACAATATGCGATCGTAGTATAGCCGGTTGGGTGAGTGATTCATGAGCCGTTACAGGTTCCCCTATCGGGTGAAAAATCACCTGTTTACAGACAAATTGACTACTACCGCTATAGGCATAATCCCAAATATAGGATTCTGTATCATTAATCGTCGCCGCAGCCGGAGACCAAAACGAACTCAGCAAGACCAATTCCAAAGCCACTAAGGCCGTGATGATATATTTCCACATAATAATCCCCATTCCCATGAACTCACAGGGTTAGGGGCGAGTTTCCAGAGCATCTCTATTTGCGATCGCCAGTCGATACAACCCGCCCATTCTCCCATTATATCAGCCCATTCCGGGATGTCAAAACCTATTCCGTTTCGCCCTTAGTGCTGGACTTTTTGGCGGTCGTGGACTTTTTGGCGGTCGTGGACTTTTTGGCGGTCGTGGACTTTTTGGCGGTCGTGGACTTTTTGGCGGTCGTGGACTTTTTGGCAGTCGTGGACTTTTTGGCAGTCGTGGACTTTTTGGCAGTGGTACTGCTAGTAGACTTCGACTTCGACTTGGACTTGGAGCCAGAAGCCGCCTTAGCCTTTAATAGTTCCAAAGCCTGTTCCAGGGTAAAAGTTTCGATCGCCTGGTCTTTAGGCAAAGAAGCATTAATTTTGCCATGCTTAATATAGGGACCATAGCGACCATCATAGATATTGAGAGGTTCTCCATCTTCCGGGTGTTCTCCCAACTCTCGCAGGGGAGTAAGAGTTTTTTTAGTTCCCCTGCGTCCCACCTTAGGTTGAGCCAGAAGTTCCAAAGCCCGCTCAAAAGTAATAGTCAACACATCATCAGGAGCCTTAATAGAGCGATAATCCTTAGCCTCCTTACTTTCATGAACCACATAAGGACCAAAGCGACCAATAGCAGCCTTAACCTTAGCCCCCGTTTCGGGATGCAGTCCCAAAAGGCGAGGTAAAGACAAAAGCGACACCGCCACATCCAAAGTCACAGCATCCTTTTCCAGCCCCTTGGGAAGAGAAACCCGTTTCGGCTTCTTATTAGTTTCCGACTCTTCCCCCAACTGCACATAGGGACCATAGGGACCAATTAACATAAAAATCGGTTCTCCTGCTTCGGGATGGACTCCCAGCTTTTCCGGTCCCTCCGTCTTTTGTCCAATCAACTCCTGAATTAACTCAGGAGTCAGGTCAGCAGGAGTCAGGTCTTGAGGAATAGAAGCAGTAATAATCTCCTCATCCTTCTGTGCCTCGATATAAGGCCCAAAGCGACCCAAACACAAACGGTAAGTCATGCCATCAGTAGCATCACCCAAATTTTCCAATTCAATAGTGCGGGCTACCTTAGCATCAATTTGGCTTTCCTGTTCCTTAACCTGATTTTCCAGCCCCCCGTCACCGGAATAGAACTTTTGCAGATAAGGTAACTGGTCTGCCTGTCCAGTGGCTATCTCATCAAGAGTATTCTCCATGCGAGCGGTGAAACCGATATCCACCAAATCGGGAAAATGTTTTTCCAGCAGGCTATTAACCGCAAAAGCCGTAAAAGTAGGAATCAGAGCATTACCCTTAATTTGAGCATAACCGCGATCGATAATCGTACCAATCACACTCGCGTAGGTACTCGGACGACCTACCCCCTCACTTTCCAGAGTTTTAACCAAAGATGCTTCTGTAAAGCGCGCCGGAGGTTGGGTTTCATGTCCGATCGCCTCCAAATCCTTACAATCAGGATGCTGACCCACTTTTAAAGGTGGTAGAGGTAGCTCTTGATTTTCCAAAGCCGCATCAGGATCATCAGACCCCTCTACATAAGCCCGCAAAAACCCAGGGAAATCAATACGTTTCCCGGTCGCCCGAAAACCCGCATCTTCCACCTGTAAGTCAACAGAGATATTAGTTTGGCGAGAGTCAGCCATCTGAGAAGCAACCGTCCGCTTCCAAATTAAGTCATACAGTTTCAAGTCATTACCACTTAACTCAGTTTCCTGGGGAGTACGGAAATAATTTCCAGCCGGGCGGATAGCTTCGTGGGCTTCTTGAGCCCCCTTACTTTTGGTCGTGTACTGGCGCGGTTTCGGACTCAGGTACTCTTTGCCATATTTCTGCTCAACGCAGTTTCTAGCAGCTACTATGGCTTGCTCTGATAAATGCACAGAGTCAGTCCGCATATAGGTAATATAACCCCGCTCATAGAGTCCCTGAGCCACCTGCATAGTCTGGCGGGCGCTAAGTCTGAGTTTCCGGTTAGCCTCCTGTTGGAGAGTCGATGTGGTAAATGGCGGCGCGGGTTTGCGAGTAACTGAGCGTTCGTCAATATTCCTCACAGACCAGAGTTTCTCCCTCAGTCTCTCCTTGAGGGCTTGGGCTTGGTCTGAGTCTAGTAGGACTACATTACGCCCCTGGGCGATTTGACCAGTGCTTTCGTCGAAGTCGCTACCTGTGGCTACCTTTACCCCATTCAGGGTAATTAGTTTCGCCTCAAACTCGGTTTTACCTTGTTCGAGCAAGGCTTTGAGATCCCAATATCCCCCCTGTCGGAAGGCGCGACGCTCCCTCTCTCGGTTTACTATCAATCTTACGGCTACAGACTGCACCCGACCTGCTGACAAGCCTCTGGCGATTTTTTTCCACAGCAGTGGTGACAGGGTATAACCATAGAGGCGATCGAGTATCCGCCGGGTTTCTTGGGCGTGAACCAGTTGTTCATCTAAGTCTCGGCAATGTTGTAGGGCTTGGAGTATGGCTTCGGAGGTAATTTCATGGAACACCATACGCCGGGTGGGAATTTTCGGTTTTAGCACCTGCAACAAGTGCCAGCTAATACTTTCCCCTTCTCGGTCTTCGTCGGTCGCTAGAACTAATTCTGTCGCTTGTTTGAGCGCTTTCTTGAGTTCTTTGACCACTTTCTGCTTATCTTTGGGGATTACATAAATAGGCTCAAAATTCCCTTCCACGTTTACCCCTAGCCCTGCCCATGTTTTCCCCTTGTACTCTTCGGGAATTTCATCAGCAGAGGGTGGTAAATCTCGGATATGGCCCATTGAGGCTTCTACCTGATAGTCTTTCGGTAAGAAGTTACGAATAGTCCGGGCTTTGGTCGGTGATTCAACGATAACTAAAGTTGACATAGCAGCTTTTTCGTATAGCAGCAAACTGGACTTGGGGGTCTAGCCCTGGTTCGGGGGAGACCATAATTTCTCTTTTTCTCTTGTCGGACTGTTTAGGCAACACCAGCACTCTCTAGCCTAACCCAACATTTCCAACTATCTCACTTTATTTAGCCCCCGATCGCTTATAATAAGGGTTTGCGTTTAATTTTCAACTGGAGGGTACTATGTCTCGTGTCTGTCAGCTTACAGGAAAACGGGCTAATAACGGAATGGCTGTCTCTCACTCCCACCGTCGTAGCCATAAACTACAACAAGCCAATTTGCAGTGGAAACGGATATGGTGGCCCCAAGGTAAGCGCTGGGTACGTCTGAGACTTTCCACTAAGGCTATTAAAACTATTGAGAAGAAAGGGTTACAAGCTATGGCTAAAGAGGCTGGCATCGATCTCAATAAATTTTAACTTTTCCAGCCATATACCACCCATATCTATTGATCATGGAACTCCCTCTCCTTCTGGGAGAGGGCGAGAGGTCTGGGATAATTAATTAATTGTCCCAGACATACTTCCTATCCTACCTAAGTCAATTTAGCCAGAATTAGACCAAACCAATTGTTACTATCAGTCCAAGTCTTGACGGGTTGTAAACCTTGCTGGTTAAGATAATTCTGCATATTTTCTAGTTCAAATTTGCGGGAGATTTCGGTGCGGACTGTTTCCTGGGCGCTAAAATTGACGGTCAAGTTTAAACTTTTTAGGCGTACAGTTTGCTGACAGAGACTGCGTAGGTGCATCTCAATTTGATGTTCTTCTAGGTTATAAAAAGCCCAATGTTCAAAGTTTTTGATATCAAAATCACCATCAAAACGATGGTTTAAATGTGACAGCATATTTAAATTAAAAGCAGCCGTTACCCCCTGACTGTCATTATAAGCGGCTTCTACAATATCGGTGGGTTTATGTAAATCAACTCCTAATAGGAAATATTCCCCCGGTAATAAAGCGGCTGTAATTTGTGCAAAAAAGCGATCGCACTCAGTGGGGGTTAAATTTCCCAAGGTGCTACCCAGAAAGCAAATCATCCGACTGGGAAGGGGTGCGGGTTCTAATTTTGCTAAAGCCTGTTCATAGGTGGCTACAATTCCATGAACTTGTAAAGATGGATAATCTTCTAATAATTGATAGGCGCTATTTTCCAAAATACCGCCACTAATATCAATGGGAAGATAACGCAGAGGATAGCCTAAACTTTGGTAAGCATCTAATAAAATCCGAGTTTTAGTAGAACTACCACTCCCTAACTCTACCAATTCCGTCGGACCAGTTAAAGTGGCAATTTCCGACGCAAAATCCCTTAAAATAGCCGTTTCTGTGCGGGTCGGATAATATTCGGGTAATTCGCATATTTTTTCAAACAATAGAGAACCCTGATCATCATAAAAATACTTAGGGGACAGAGTTTTCGGCTGGTAGGGGGTTGCTAGACTCTCGATTATATCATAACCCGTGGCGGGTTCATTGGCTGGGGTCTGATTTGCATTAACTAGAGATTCAATCCTGATTCGTTGCTGGAGTAGGGAGCGATCGCTCGTTTCTGTAGTAGTCTGGGGGTGGGAGATATACATTATGGCTAAAGTATACACAGCAATGGCATCAAAAAAACTGCTGCCATTATGTATTGTCCCATACCATTGTCAACAAAAGGTTATGTTAACCGAACTCAAAAACCATCAACTGTTATGGCTTACCCCAATAAACGTAACCGTGAGCATCCCTCGGTAAATTCCCATTGGTCTACCGAAAGCGAATTGGTAGGTTTAGAATTTGAACTCACACCCACCGACAATCATATCCTTTACCCTCAATATACCATTGGTCTACACGCCTGGTTTCTCGACCAAGTGCGTAACACTAACCCAGAACTTTCCCAATATCTCCATGATGGACAATCGGAAAAACCCTTTACCATTTCAGGGTTGTCCGGTTCCCTAATCACCTCTGGAAAAAATCTGCAACTACAAGGCGATCGCCTCTACCGTTGGTATGTCACCGGGTTATCTCGTCCAGTAGTTCAGTGGCTAGGGAAATGGACCCAAAACCTACCCCCCCGCATTGAACTCAGAAACGCCCCCCTAACCATCAATTCCTGTAAAGTCTTCCTGGAAGCCAAGACCTATCAGCAACTGTGGGAACAGCAGTCTCCCAAAACCTCTAACCTGAAATTAAGTTTTCTCTCTCCCACCAGTTTTCGTCACAAAGGACATCATCTCCCCCTACCAATTCCAGTTAACCTATTTCATAGCTACCTGCGGCGATGGCATGATTTTTCGGAGATTAAATGCGATCGCGACCTATTTTTAGAATGGGTCGATGAGTTTGTCATCCTCCAACGTCATTATCTACAGTCCGTCAAAGTCGCCGCCGGAAAACGGGGAATGGTAACCGGGTTCACCGGAGCCATTGAATTAGCCAGATCCCAGAAAAGCAAAACCCAGTTTTCTGGAAATATCCAACAGCAGCAACAGCTATTTTACGCCCTAGGACAACTCGCCCCCTACTGTGGAACGGGACATAAAACCCCCTTTGGCTTAGGACAAACCCGCTTAGGCTGGTTAGTAGACGATATCCAGAATGTGTCTACTATTCAACAAATACTAGCCGATCGCATTCTGGAATTAACCGACATTTTCCGTTCCCAAAGACAGCGCACCGGGGGAAACCGCGCCACCGACATAGCCGAAACCTGGGCGACTATTCTGGCGCGTCGGGAGTTGGGAGAATCTCTAGTGGCGATCGCTACTGATTTAGAAATGCCATATCAGACAGTAAAAACCTATGCTAAACTAGCACGGCGCGCCTTAAATTAAAACATTCATCAGATGCACACAAAATACCAGATGCTGTTATCTAACTTGGTTAGGGGTAGTCGGCGGCGGTTCCGAGTCCTATGGCAATTTTTAGGACTGTTTGGCTTGGTTAGCTTCCTCATTATCAGTTGCGCTCAACCCAATAATCAAACCACTACTACCCCAGGGTCTAGCAACGGCGACGAACGGATTATTATTGGTACTACCCAAACCCTCCGCACTATCGATCCAGCCGATGCTTATGAGGTTATTTCTGGCAATCTTCTGTATAATTTAGGCGATCGCCTCTACGCCTATGAAGTGGGAACTACCCAACTCAAGCCTCAACTAGCTACCGATTTTCCTACCATTAGCGACGATAGGCTAACCTATACTATACCCCTACGCCAGGGGGTGCTTTTCCATGATGACACGCCTTTTAATGCTGAGGCGATGGCTTTTTCCCTGCGCCGGTTTATTGAAAACGGCGGACCCCCTTCCTCTTTACTCTCCGATATTGTTGAGGATATTACCACCACCGGTGAATATGAATTAACTATTAAACTCAAGCGTCCCTTTGCCGCTTTCCCCTCCCTATTAGCATTTTCGGGAGCTTGTGCGGTTTCCCCTAGTGCTTATGAAATTGGGGCGGGTAAATTTAAGCCTAATTCTTTTGTCGGAACCGGACCTTATGTTTTAACAGAATATGCTGTTGATCTGATTCGCCTCCATCCTTTTGACCAATATTGGGGGGATAAACCAGCTAATCAAGGTGTGGATTTACAACGTTTTTCTAGTCCTGCTAATTTGTTTAATGCTTTCCGCACTAATGCTGTCGATGTCGCTTATATATCCCTTGAGCCTGACCAAATTGCCAATTTATTAGAAGGTGCAGAACAGGGAAGATGGCAAGCAATTAGTGCTGATGGAAATACTATTAATTACATAGTATTAAATGTGAACAGCGAACCCTTAGACCGGGTGGAAGTTCGACAGGCGATCGCCTCTTTAGTCGATAGAAATTTAATTAATGAAAGGGTTCTCCGAGGACAAGCCGAACCTCTTTATAGTCTCATTCCTACTACTTTTGAAAGTCACCTTCCCGTATTTAAGGAAGCCTACGGAGATGCTAATTTTGAGAAGGCTAAACAACTGTTAACAGAGGCGGGATTTACTCCCGAAAACCCCGCTGTGGTTGAACTTTGGTATGGCGCGAACTCCCAGAAACGTCAAGAGTTGGCGGCTACTCTCAAGGCTTTATCTGATAATAATTTGGGGGGTATTTTACAGTTACAACCTCAAAGTGTCGATACAACTACCGCTTTTCAAAATTTGGATAAGGGAATTTATCCGACTTTTATTCTGGATTGGTATGCCGATTTCTTGGACCCTGATAACTATATACACCCCTTTCTTGATTGTGCTAATGGTTCCCCCCAAACTGGATGCGTCGAAGGTGCTAGTCAATATCATGGGTCTTTCTACTATAGCGATCGCATGAATCAGTTAATTCGTCAACAGCGCACTGAGGCTAACCCTGAGACTCGCCAAGCTATCTTTCAGGAAATTCAACAAATTCTGGCTGAGGATGTGCCTTTTATTCCCCTGTGGCAAGACAAAATCCATGTTTTCGCCCAAAACAACATTCAAGGCGTTAACCTCCAGGCTAATCAACAGTTCCCTTTCTGGCCTTTGGCTAAATTCACTCCCCAATAACTCATAGATGGGACAGGGGGCTATGCCCTACTGTCCTGTTTTTTTGCCCCCGGTTTACCAACAAACCCCTATTACCCAAACCCTCCCCTACCTAGTAGGCGGCGAGTGTTTCTGTGGTCAATATATGGCTCTCAAAACTTGTGGTCGCTGAAGATCCTTCATGGTTCTACTTCCCGTGCAAAATAGCACCGTGGATATTTCGGCTATCAGAATCTCTACCAAGCTATCAACAGCAGCCTCTGACTCAGCCGCCGCCTGTAAAAAAGGCCACGCTAAACCGGCTAAATCAGCACCTAAAGCGATCGCATAAGCCACATCTAAACCATTGCGGAGTCCCCCAGAAGCAATCAAAGGAATATCAGGAGAATCTGCCCTAACCTCAGTGATACACTCAGCCGTCGGTAAACCCCAATCAGCGAAAGTTTCCCCCAAGCGTCGCTGACGAGGATCTGTAGCCCTCTGTCCTTCTATTCTCGCCCAAGACGTACCGCCCGCACCAGCCACATCAATGGCAGCTACTCCCGCATCTATCAGCTTTTTAGCCATAGCAGCCGATATGCCGTTACCGACTTCTTTGGCAATCACCGGAACTGGCAGCTTGTAGCATAAATCGGCAATTTTGTCAAGTAGTCCTCGGAAATTAGTATCGCCTTCCGTTTGAATGCACTCCTGGAGAGGATTGAGATGCAAAATTAGGGCATCGGCTTCCAGAATATCAATTACCCGCTGACATTGCTCTAAGCCATAGCTATAGTTTAGTTGAACTGCGCCCAAATTAGCAAATAGTACAATATCAGGAGCGAGCGATCGCACTGCGAAAGTAGGGGCTAATTCTGGCTTTTCCACCGCCACCCTTTGGGAACCCACCCCCATAGCAATTTGATGTCTGGCAGCCGCCCTAGCTAGGCGGGTGTTAATTAGTTTAGCCTGTTCTGTGCCACCAGTCATCGAGGAAATTAACAACGGCGCAGCCAGGGACTTACCCAGAAACTCTGTAGAGACCTCTACCTCCCCAAGATTAATTTCCGGTAGACAGCAATGGGTAAACCGATAGCGATCGAAACCATTGGTTTTTTGGCGAAATTGTACATCAGACTCTAAACAAATTCGCAGATGATCAGCCTTGCGGCTTTCCGTGGAAAATTCCATTTTTCACAGTTCCCAATTTCTATGGATACCTTTAACTTATTCTGATTATTCGGACTTTAATTCTATGCGATCGTATCCATCTACCTCCTCCAGATATACTCGCACCTCTTCATCTCTAGCCGTCGGGAGTTCTTTGCCAATAAAATCCGCTTGAATGGGTAGTTGTCTATGACCGCGATCGACTAAAACCGCCAATTGGATAGTCTCCGGTCTTCCATATTCAATTACCGCATTCAAAGCCGCCCTAATAGTACGTCCACTATAAATCACATCATCCACCAAAACCACTTTTTTACCTGTCAAGTCAAAAGGAATTTTAGTTTGTGCCGGAGTTCGCATCCCCACCTTATCTAAATCATCCCGATAGAAAGTAATATCCAAAGCGCCACGAGGAACCGTCAACTGTTCCAGCAAGTTAATTTGGTTCCCTAACCTTTCCGACAGCGGAACCCCCCGCGTATATATTCCCAATAATACCAGGTTAGATAAATCTCCCCCACTTTCCACAATTTGGGATGCTAAACGGTTCAAAGTTCGCCGCATTTCTTCAGCCGATAGGATTTCGACAATTTTACTCATGATTCAAGTTGATTGCTTCACAAAATTACTGGTTTAGATATCTGCCAAATATCTATATTTACTGCCGACATTATTGGCTAAATAACGCCTTATTTTTATTGCCAAAATATTGACCTAATTATAAATATAATAAAAGTCGCGCCTAACCATATAAAAATTGAGTTGCGGGTGATAGCCAGCGCCCCCTCAATAGTTTCTGACGTAATCGGGTCAATAGGATCTCCTAAAGTAGGTTTATGTTTAACTTTTCCTCGGTATTGATTCACTCCCCCCAATTGTACCCCCAAAGCCACCGCATAGGCGCATTCACTCCAACCCGCATTAGGGCTAGGATCATTAATAGCATCTCGGCGACATATCTGCCAAACCCGTCTAGGTTGACCCGACAATAGAGCAACCGTAATTACACTGAGACGGCAAGGAAGCCAAGTCAGAACATCCTCTAATTTAGCACTAAACCATCCTATATGAGTATAAGGTGCTTCACGATAACCAATCATTGAATCCAGGGTGCTGGCAGCTTTATAAGCCCAAGCCAGAGGAACACTTCCCACTGCTGGTATCAGCAAACCAATAATCCCATAGAATAGGGGAGCCATCATACCATCGATCGCATTTTCGGTAATAGTTTCCACAATAGCCCGCTCAATTTCAGGTTTCGATAAATGTTCCGTATCTCGACCCACATACTGACTTAATCGCTGGCGGCTTGTTGGCAAATCCCCCCGTTGCAGAGGCTCTTGTACATCCTCAGCGGCCGCTCGCAAACTCCGAGCAGCAAAGCAACTAGCTAAAAGAATACTTTGTAAGCCTACAAAGATAATACCATGAAAGGGTAATTGCTCTGACCAGACTTTAACTGCTGCCACCATCAGCCAACTGACCAATCCACTACCAATCACCAAAATCAACCCCACCAAAATTCCCGCCAGCTTTTGAGATAAAGGACTCTTGAAATATCTCAGAACTGGTTGAGTCAATTTGGTAATCACCCAACCCATAACTTGAACTGGATGCAGCCAATTCCACGGATCACCGATAGCATAATCCAAGCCCGCCGCTATTGCCAAAATTACTATTGTCTGGAAATCGCTCATTTCTTAACTGCCATGTAATCCTTAACCGCCAGCATATAATTAAACCACAAAACTAGCGGACTCTCCCTGAGCCGCCTGCCAACTGAGGGCATCATAATAAAGGTCTTCTAGGGAGATGCTATACAGAGCCTCCTTTAATTTTTCATGGAGACGATTCCAGAGAGTAAATGTTACCCAATCCTCTATTTGTTCAGCATCAGGTTGATGGTTAGATAAAGGTTCTATGGTCTCACCAACGGCTTCCAGAATTTGCCCCAGAGAAATTTGAGCAGGTGGATATGCCAACTTATATCCCCCCTGAGAGCCTCTTACGGAAATTACTAACCCCCTGCGCCGCATCTCAAT
Source organism: Limnospira platensis NIES-39 (assembly GCF_026000695.1). Lineage (GTDB taxonomy): Bacteria > Cyanobacteriota > Cyanobacteriia > Cyanobacteriales > Microcoleaceae > Limnospira > Limnospira platensis. The sequence continues at coordinate 4,417,359 of NZ_AP026945.1, read as the reverse complement.
TAGTAACTTTTCTAAATAGGGAGCTGGAATATTTTGCCGAGAGGCGATCGCTCGTACCGACACGGGACCACTGCTGCCCAGCATGGCTAAATCTAACAATGCTTTAACACTATAATGTCCGCGAGTAGTTAACTTCATTAATCCCTTTCAAATTAACAGTAATTTTTGTAGTTATTTGATCTCTAGTCTCAGCCGTTGCTACCCACCTTAACCCAGATTACTCATCCTTATCTATCTAGTGGAATTTACGGATACATCATTGATTAACATCATTTGATCCATCCTTCCTAGATTCTAACTGAGTTTGACCTCAACTACCGACAGTAATAGATTAGGGAAACCACAAACAGGTAAGCCTTTACAGAATAATCAGCTATAGGATGATTACATCCGTTAAAAATGTTAATGATGGAGATGAATAATTCTGCGCTCTTAGTGTAAGATAGTATCCAGGTACCAGGTCATCGTGAACAGTTATGGTTGTCCGAGAGATAACCATAACTGGGGTGATGACATCATCTCGAATATGCAAGGGAAGACATCATGGCTAAGAAGAACAATTCCGACACTCAAGCACAACCGCTAACTGGTCAAGCACTTTTAGAAAAAGTCCGAAATCTCGGCCACATGAACAAAGAAGAGAAAGCCAGAGAATGCGGATACTATACCTTAACAAAAGGCGGTATAGAGCGAGTTAATATGATGAAATTCCTTAACGCCTTAATAGACGCTGAAGGAATCGAACTAGATGGTAAATCAGAAGGTAATGGACGTGGGGGACGTTCTGCAAGTTATAGAATTACGGTTCAATCTAATAACAACCTGTTGATTGGGTCAGCCTATACGAAGCAAATGGATCTGCAACCGGGAGATGAATTTGAGATTATTCTGGGACGTAAGCACATTTATCTGAAACAGGTAGGCTCGGAAGATTAGCTAAGTTGATGCAATGGTGAAAGTAGCATATTGTCTCGCCTTCATACTTGTATGATGATGAGAAACTAGGTTTTCTCAGTGATTAAAATGCGATCGCATACCTATCGTTAGCATCAGAGAAGCACAGCAAAACCCCTCAAAGCCATAGAAGGCAGAGGGGTATATTTTGCTCCGTCCTAATATATGTTGAGCCGGGGATTAATTAATAGTAGTACCAGCCTAGGATGGAATAGGTACAGATTGCAGTAAGGCTTCAATAACCGTCTTAGAACGGCGACCACCAGCAGTAATCAAGCGATGTGAAAGGACATGGGGAGCCAATAATTTAATATCATCAGGAACTGCGTAATCTCGTCCCGACAAAAAAGCGATCGCCTGGGTAGTACGATGAAGAGCGATCGCCCCCCTAGGACTCACGCCCAACATAATATCCTCATGCTCCCGTGTAGCGCGAACCAAATTAAGAATATACTGCTGTAAAGACCCATCCAACTGGACTCGCTGACATTCTTTTTGCAGAGTCAGAATATCCTGTAAACTGAGACAGGGTTTAAGTTCATCAACCTGTACTCCCTCACTCAAGCGTCGCAACATTTGCAACTCTTCGAGTTCACTAGGATATCCCAAAGTTAAAGACAACATAAACCGATCCATTTGCGCTTCTGGGAGAGGAAAAGTTCCCTGATACTCAATGGGGTTCTGAGTCGCAATCACAAAAAAAGGCATGGGAACCATGCGCGATACCCGATCAATGGTCACCTGTCTTTCCTCCATGACCTCCAACAAAGCCGACTGAGTGCGGGGTGTAGCTCGGTTAATTTCATCGGTAAGCAAAATATTAGCAAATACTGGCCCCGGCAAAAATTCAAACTCACCACTGCTAGGATTCCAAATATTAGTACCAGTAATATCGGTTGGTAATAAATCCGGTGTACATTGAATCCTCTGGAAAACCCCATCAATAGAACGAGCCAAGGATTTAGCCAGTAAAGTTTTACCTACTCCCGGTACATCTTCCAAAAGCACATGACCCCCCGCCAGCAGCGCCACCAAGGTTAGGCGAATTGACTCTTCTTTACCAACTATAGTCCGACCTAAATTTTGCTTTAATCGTTCAATACGTTCTCTCATTCAATTCTCCGGTGATTCAACCCTCTGAGTGAGAGGATACAGCATTTTGACCGTTGCACAGCTACCCGCAGACTATCTGTACAGATATTTTCTAACACCATCTACTCAGAGCCGCTTTCCGCCACGATTTCTGATGGCTGCTCGCGCCAGGGAAGCGATCGCTTTTATATCCCCATTAACCTGAGTTGTGTTCGAGTTCGGAGAGCTATTTTTTCCCATCTGTCAACTACAATTAGGGGGGATTTATCAGGTGTAATTATTCTCAACGTCTGCCACCGAAACACCCCGCCGCCCCCCTGCCCATCTAAATATTGATTGTGTTGGGTGTAGAACTAATCACTGGCCATAGAGCGCGAAAGCGGAAGATGCCAATGTTTGACTGAAGGGCGATCGCTCTTGAGCCCGCCAATTCTTGCCCACCAAGAATTCCCAGACCTCACCAGACAGCAGTTTCGACCAACCAGAGATCATCTGCTATAATTTCTCTTATACTATCGTAATAGTTTTTGCCGATGATGTTCATAGGTACTTCTCAAGCCGCAAAAATGATGGGTGTAAGCACCACCAGAGTTAGGCAGCTTTTGTATAGTGGTAGAATTCCCGGAGCTTACCGAATTGGCAGGATGTGGGTGATTCCCCTAACTGGCGAAATGCCTGAAATCACACCTGGGGGGCGGGGTCCGAAGCCTACCTGGGAATGTAGCCGTCCTAAGAATAAGCCCACGTATATTCACATCAACAAGAAAGTCATTGGTAACAACAACCGCATACTCAGGGAAACCCAAGGAAAGATAGGCGACATCCAAAAATTGCTAAACCCACCAATTATTTTGAACAAAGGCAATAAAACCTTGTATTCTTCGGAAATAATAATTGATGGACCCTGCCGCCTACTATATCAACCTTTCCAAAAGCTATGTTCTGGGGCGCAGGTGTGGATTGAAACTTTATTCCCGACGAGAACTATAGCCCGATAAAATAGAATAGTTAAAAATCAACATTAGTCAGGCAACTAGATTAATCCAGTAGGGGTAGATTTTTCCTAGCCTGGAGATAGGTTCGCGCGTGGGTACAATCCCTTTGAATTTGGGCCTTGAGTTGTTCAAGGGATGCAAATTTTTGTTCTGGTCGCAAAAACCCCTCTAAACTGACAGTCAAACTCTGACCATATAAATCCCCATGCCAATCTAATAGATGAACCTCAACGGTAGGATTGTCTCCAGCTACAGTAGGACGACAACCAATATTCATCACTCCTAACTGAGGGGCAATAGTTGTTTGTTCCCCGAAAGCAAATCCCGTAACCAGGACTGCATAAACACCGTATTGGGGTAAAAACTTGTCTGGTGGCAGTTGTAAATTAGCTGTAGGAAATCCCAGAGTCCGGCCTAATTGTTGACCCTGTACCACTTGACCGACGAGGGTATAAGCACGTCCTAATAGTTGATTAGCACGGTTAAGATGACCTTCTGTGAGGGATTCTCGGATGATGGAACTACTGATGCGATCGCCATAAGCACTCTTAAAGCGAGAAACTATTTCGACATCAATACCATACTGAGAGGCGATCGCCTTTAAATCCTCGGTACTACCCATGCGATGGCGACCGAAGCGAAAATCAAAACCGACACTCACGCGAGTAGCTTGTAAATACTCCACCAAAATCTGCTCAACGAACTGAGCTGGGGTGAGACTAGCCAAATCTTTGTCAAAAGGCAAAAGCACCAACTGCTGAACCCCAAACCTCCGTAGAATGTCAATTTTTTCGGGTAAGGGAGTTAACAGTTTTTTAGTTTGACCCGTAAAAAATTCCTGGGGGTGAGGATTAAAAGTCACCACTGTTCCATAGCCAGAAATAGCTACTGGGGGCGTTTTCTCATCCGTCTTTATAAACCCTACCTTCTGGGAATCTACCGCGACCTCATTGGGGTTGAGAATGGGTCGGACTACCTGTTGATGTCCTCGATGAAATCCATCGAAGTTCCCCAAGGCAACAGCAGTCGGAGTTAGAACCGTATCTTTTGATGATGTTATCCACACAGGTTAAATTGCCACGTTCATGGCGAACAGCAAGACAAACAGTTTACCCCGTATAGGGGAACCAAGACAATTTTTCAGTTCTTCTGATTTTGATTTCTGAGAAACTCTGCGGCAAATGCTAACAACCCGGAACCTATAATCAAAATTACGCTGAGGGCGTTAATATCGGGTTTAACTCCGGTTCTAATGCGGCTAAAAATTTCCATTGGCAGAGTAGTTGCGCCACTTCCGGCGGTGAAACTGGCAATCAAAAAATCATCCATACTCAGGACAAAAGCCAGTAAACAGCCAGAAATGATACCGGGCATGAGTTGGGGTAGCAAGACTTTGATAAAGGCTTGATCTGGTGTTGCCCCTAGGTCTAGTGCAGCTTCTTCTAAGTGGGGGTCTAGGTCAGCTAGGCGAGTGGATACCACCAGGGCGACATAGGCGAGACAGAAGACTACATGAGCGCCTATGATAGTTGATAAACTCAGGGGAATGGCTAAGGCTGCCAAAAATACTAGGGTGGAAACGGCGATCGCAATGTCGGGGACAATTAAAGGCAAGTAAGATATGCCCAGATAAATACCTTTTCCGGGAAAGCGAAACCTGGATAATCCCACAGCCATCAGGGTTCCAATGACGGATGATATGGCTACGGCACTCAAGCCAACGGTAAGGCTATTTTTGAGAGCGCTAAGGATGCGGGTATCCTGAAAAAGTTTGACATACCACTGTAGGGTAAATCCCTGCCATCCTGCACTATAGCGGGATTCATTAAAGCTATAAAAGGTGAGAACCAAGATAGGCAGATACATATACAGGAACATCAGGCCAACAAATATGATCTGCCAAGATACCCGAAATCTAATTTTAGGCTTTTGCATTTCTTGAGGAATGTCTGACTGATGATTGTGATTGTTAATATCCTGCATGGAATTTTAAGTTTGGTAAGGACGGGTGCTAGAGTGAGCCCCAACTAAGGGTCGAACTTTATACAACCGCCTGAGTCCGCCGCCTGTTTATTTTGAGGGTCTGCCATCACCGTAGCGGATTAAAAGAGCGATCGCTATACTCACCCCAAAAATTAGCACCATACTTAGGGCTGAACCAAAACCCCAGTTTTGAGTTGCGCCTAAAAACTGATTGTAAATCAGCCGAGATACGGTCATACTAGAAGCGCCGCCTAACAGTTCTGGATCGACAAAATCTCCTAGGGAACTAATAAATACTAATAGTGAGCCGGCGATAATTCCGGTTTTAGCTTGGGGAACTGTAATTTTCCAGAAGGTTTCGGGGGGCACAGCTCCTAAATCAGCGGAAGCCTCCAACAGACGGCGATCTAGTTTTTCAAGGGAGGCATACAGCACGGTTACCATATAGGGTAAATAGCTATAGGTCATGCCAATTAAAACGGCTGGACTACTATTAAGTAGTGCTAAGGTAGGTAATCCCAATAACCCTAGAAATGAGTTTAGCACTCCTGTGGGTCGTAAAATGGTAATCCAGGCATAGGAGCGCAGCAAGGAAGATGTCCATAGAGGCAGAACAAACCCTAATAGTAGAAGGTTCCGCGACTTGGGGGGAGCCATAATGGCTATCCAATAAGCGACGGGAAACCCTAACAGCAAACAAAAAACTGTGGTTCCGATCGCAAAGTTAACGGATCTGGCGATTACTCGCAAATTTATCGTTTCAAATACCCGCAGGTAGTTACCCAGACCATCAGGAATTACCACGTCCCCAGGGCGAATATTCTCCACTAAGCTGAGTTGAAAAATCACCAGAGTGGGAAACACCAGCAATAGTAGCAACCACACCCCAGCCGGTCCGAGCATAATTAGGGGTCCAGCTAACTTAGACCAAATCTCAGAGAGGCCAGTTTTAGCGGGTGTGGTGGGAGGTTCATAAGGGGTCTTGGGGGGGGTAGATACAGCCATAATAGAGTTTGAGCATTTTTTTAAGGTTTAATCTGTAAAAGCACCCGATGTTCACATTAACCACTGGTGAGTCTAGTCCAATACCGATCAAAAAGGGCGGTTATCTCTGGTGGTAGGGGCGAAACAGTTTCGCTGTTAGCAATGACGCTTTCTGGGGGAAATAGGGCTGGGTCTTCCCGGAGTTCTTGGGGAAGTTGGCGATAGGCGACGAGGGAGGGGGTAGCAAAGCTGAGGCGTTCGACAATTTGGGTGGCGATGTCTGGTCGCAGCATAAAATTAATCCACTGATAAGCACCTTCTGGGTTGGGTGCGCTTTTGGGAATTACCAGGGTATCAATCCACAGGGAAGAACCACTAACGGGGGTGATGTATTCTAAATCTTCGTTTTCGGGCATAACTTCGGCCGCATCGGAAGAATAGCACATCGCCAGGAGTAAGTCTCCTACAATCATCTGAGGTCGCCAAGCATCGGTGGTAAAAGATGCGATCGCCCCTCGCAGCTTGACCAATTCCTGATAGGCTTGATTAATCTCCCTAGGATTGGTGCTGTTGTAGGAGTAGCCTAAACGCCGCAAACTGGCTCCCATCACTTCCCGTACATCATTAAGTAGGGTTAGCCTCCGGTTGAGTTGGTCTTGATAGGTCCATAAATCTTCCCAGTCTTCGGGAGAGCTTGATAATAGTCTGCTGTTGTAAATTAAACCTGTAGTTCCCCAACTCAGAGGGACGCTATAAGTGGAGTTGGGGTCATAATCGGGATTTTGGAATTTGGGAAATAGATCTTCTAACCCCACGATTAAGGTATGGTCTAATTCAGCTAATAGCCCTAGTGCTACCATCTTCTGTACCATGTATTCCGAGGGGTAGATGATACTATATGCTCCAGCTCCTCCCGCCTGTATACGGGCTAACATAGCCTCATTAGAATCGAATACATCTGCCACTACTCTCAGCCCGGTTTCCTGGGTAAAGCGTTCTAGCAGATCGCGATCGGTGTATCCAGCCCAAGTATATATATACAGGGTATCTGATGAGAAGCGAGTGCTGGGGGTGGTTTTGATTTCGCCTAAAGTCCACCCACAGCCTGACGCAGAAGAGGCGATCGCCGCCGCCATAGTCGATTGCAGAAACCCGCGCCGGGTCTGCATCCGTTTATGAAACCCAAACGGGTGTAATTTCCTTGGGGGCACTTTTTTTTACCGTTGCCATCAAAACCATAATTTTACAACAAATATTTTAGCGGTGTTGAGGTTCCGGTAGGGCTAAACAATCTGTGGGTTTCCAACACACATAAATATCCCTATCATAATCTAGGTTTTCTCCTAAACTCTGAGACTGTCGCACCATTAGGGTTTCCCCTGTAGTCAGTTTCACAATGTACTGTAGATGAGTACCTAAATACATCTGATCGACTAATTTTCCGGCGAAACTATTTCCGGGAGTCTCTGGGGGTTCAGAGTGTAGGGTGATGTTTTCCGGTCTGATACTAACTACAGCCTTCGCCCCCCCTCGTAGTTGATGAGGCGATCGCTTGTTCATGGCTACGATAATCTGTAACCCTGTGTCTGTTAATACTTGTATAGCTTCCTGATTGGCTTGTTCAACTTGTCCCTTAAATAGGTTAGTGTCTCCAATAAAGTCAGCCACAAAGGGGGTCTGGGGATATTGGTAAATTTGGTTGGGGCTGCCAATTTGTTCAATGCGACCCTCGTGCATTACCGCTATGCGATCGGATAAACTCATCGCTTCTTCCTGGTCGTGAGTTACCATCACAAAGGTTAACCCCAAATTGCGATGCAAATTTGATAACTCCATCTGCATTTGTTTACGCAATTTCAGATCTAACGCTCCCAGGGGTTCGTCTAATAGTAGCACCGCTGGACGATTTACTAAAGCCCGCGCTAAGGCTACCCGCTGTTGTTGTCCCCCTGACATTTGGTTAGGATAACGGTTAGCAAACGATTCCATCTTTACCAATTGTAGGGCTTCTAGGACTTTGGCTTCAATTTCCGATTTCCCCAGGCGTTTTAATCTCAACCCAAAGGCGATGTTATCCCAGACATTCATGTGATTGAATAGGGCATAACTCTGGAAAACTGTATTCACCGGGCGCTGATAGGCTGGGGTTTGGTTCATTGACTGACCCCTAATTAGGATCTCCCCGGCTGAGGGGGTTTCAAATCCAGCAATTAACCGCAGTGTGGTAGTTTTACCACAGCCAGACGGTCCGAGAATGCTAAAAAATTCTCCCCGCTTTATCTCTAGGTCTACCGCCCTAACTGCGGTTTCGCCGTTGAATACTTTGAATACTTTACGGAGTTCTACATCGAATTTTGACTCGCTGTGAACTGCACCTGGGTTCTGGGCTGCGGTTTGTAGCATAATTTACTTTTCGCGCTTCAAGGGGATAATTAGGGGTCGAGAATGGAGTCACCCCCATCCCCTCCCATTCAGAACCGTACATGAAAGTTTCCCTTCATACGGCTCCTAGTTTGATAGTCTCTCTGTTACGAGTACAGCAACCTCTCTTCATCCAGAGCGGTTTTATCATCGTGACAGTGGCGGTGTAGCAATTGGAGGTTCTTGTGTTCATTCTTGCCACCTTGGCTTCGGGGCACGATATGGTCTACCTCCAATAAGTCTGATGGGGTAAAATATTGTCCACACCAGGCGCACCTGCCTTTCTGTTTCTTGAGTAGTTTGGCTACTCTCTTTGGCGTATCAATTGCTTGTCCTTTTCTGGTTGCCCAGTAAGTCCAATTTCCGTCGTATGGTGTTGCGTCCGGGCGCACTAGGGTATGTCTGACAATTGGTGTCCATTTGTGTTTGTATAGATGTATCCCATCTTTGGTTTGGAACATCCAAGCTTCTTGCCTTTCTCTCCCATTACTGAGTTTGACCTTTCCTGGTCTGAAGTAATTACTCAGCTTTTTGTAACTTGCCTTTCCGCATCTTGAAACTGTCCATGCCCGCAACATTTGCCAGATTACATCATCTAGCTTATTGAAGGTTTCCATCGAGACTACCCCTGAATAGTAGTTTGACCATCCCCGTATTATCGGGTTTAGCTTACTAATCAAGGCTGATTGAGGTGCTGTTTTGAGTTGTTTTATTGCACCTTTAATCACTTCTGTGTGAGCTTTAACTGCTTTATTACTGGGTTTGATGTGGGTTTTGTGACCGATTAACCGGCTTGCTACCCCACCTGTTTTCCCAGATTTATATTTTCCTACGGGATATTGCCTGATATTGAATCCTAGAAAATCGAACCCAGGTTCCTCAATCTTGCCGTTGTACTCAATAGGCTTGAGTGTGTGGCCTATTCGGGTCTTTTCAGGTTTAATCTCTAATCCTACAGGTTTTAGCCATTCAGAAATTGCAGTCTTGCACTGTTCAATGATTCCTAAGTCTCTTGAAATGACCACAAAATCATCGGCATATCTTATAAGGTTTACCTGAGTGGTTGTTCCTTTATTTGGATACATTTCTTTAACTAGCCTTTCCATACCCAACAGTGCGATGTTGGCTAGTAATGGGCTTATTACCCCTCCTTGTGGTGTCCCTGTTTCTGTATCCTCATATACACCGTTATCCAGAACGCCTGCTTTTAACCACTGTTTCAGGTCTCTTTTCAGACTACTTGGACAATGAATTTTGGACAGTAGGTAATCATGGTTTATTCGGTCAAAGCATTTTGCTATATCAGCATCTAGGACAAAGTATTGTTCCTGTTTTATGGCAGAATAAATTCTACCAATTGCATCTTGGGCTGACCGTCCGGGTCTGAACCCATAGCTTGTGCCTTCAAATCTTGATTCCCATTCGGGCTCAAGTGCCGACTTGACCAAGGCTTGCCTCGCTCTGTCTTGGATTGTGGGTATTCCCAGAGGGCGTTTTTCATCCCTGCCAGGTTTTGGAATCCACACCCGTCGCAGTGGTTTGGCTTTGAGGTTTCCCTTAATGTTCTCCACAAGCTCAAACCTTTGCCTTGGAGAGATTGCTCTTACTCCATCAACTCCAGCCGTTTTCTTGCCTTGATTATCTTGGGTCACTCGCCGTACTGCTAGGAGCCGGGCATAATATGACTTCACCAATAGACGTTGCAATCTTCTAACCTTTGCATCCTGTCCCGATTTAGCTGCTTGAAATATACTTTTTTGGAGCTTAAAAACTTTCCGCTGAACTTTCGCCCACGGGACTGCCTTCCATGCGTTGTTCGTAGTCTTGATTGGTTTTGGTTTCCCAAATCCTTTCTTTGAACTCGCTATCGCCATTTGTACTCCTACTGGGCTCTATTTCTTACATTCAAACCGTGACCCGTTAGCATATCCCTTCCATTACAGTTGGGCGTTGGCTTCTGGTCACATCTCACCCCCTCGAAGGCATCCGCTTACACTTTTCACTACTGATTATCTCGACCAGATAATCAGAGCCTATGAGGGGTTAAAACGTTCCGTTTATATGGGCATTCCATCTTTAGATTTGTCCTTTCCACCGGGGTACTTTTTAAAGGTCTGTGTAGGTGGTAAGGGAAGCCCCCTACTTTTTCCCCTTACTCTTTTGAGCGCAGCGTTTCAACCCATTTCGCTGCTAAGTAATTACGATGGTTCAAGTCAGACATTCGGCTCACGCCTAATCTTAGATGGTTGGCAGTGGTCAGATTTGGGAATAGGTTTTCCCTCACGCCTTCCGTTCCCCGCTTCAATCTGACGGGGTGTGATTCCTGAAACTGGGGGTGGCTATCGCCGTTACCCTCATCTCTGTTTCGTAGCTTCCATTGTGTTAGGAATTATTACGACTTGTTACAGAGAATGTTGACCTTGGGTTCCCTGCCTTGATTAGGTATCGTATGATACTAATCGTTGGGACATATAAACAGTTGTGGGGATTGTCAGAAACGAGCTTCTTATATCCAACCGAGGGGATGGAGTCCCCACCAGGCGGTTATTTCAGGTATTTCACCCCTATTTCGTGCCTGAACGTCTCGCACTCCCCTTCCTACTTTATCAGAATTTTCCAGCCTGGGCATTGCTGCTATCTCAACCCCTCCCACCCGAAAGCCGCCGAGAGTGGGATTTTTCCGAGGCGATCGCTTTGCTTATACAACATATAAGTAATCTTTTGTCAATATTGTTTGACAAAACTTTAGATTTTGTTTAGATTTACTGACAAGCAACTCACACACACAGGTCAAGTAGTATGTATACCATCAACAAGGATAAGCAACAACCCAAGATTTATTTTACTCAACCTGCTGCTACACTCAAACCCCAGCGCGACTATCTCCTACATAGCGCTGTGGCTATCTTTCTGATTGTTTCTGTGTTAGTTTGTTATTAAACTAGCCATCATCTGTTGTTAATAAGAAGTTATCAAAAGTTCCGTAATTTTTCCTCGATTTTGAGGATTTGAATTAATCGCCCTACCCGCTTGGATAGGGTGAATATTGAAGTCTTTATATAAGTCTCTGATTAACTCAGTATCAGAATTAGATAGCATCACCTTGACTCCTCTCTTGTGTAAAATCCCAAAGATTTCGGCTAATTTTTCCTGTTTATCAACCCCAAATTTATGACGGCTGTAGCTGGTAAAGTTACTGGTGGGACTCAGGGGGTGATAGGGAGGGTCAAAATAGACAAAATCAGCCGCAGAATTAGCCTCATTTACAATTGCTTCAAATGATTGAACTTTAAGAGTTGCTGACTGGAGAGTTTTTGATGCGGTTATCAATAATTCTCGCGGGCAAATTTTGGGGTTTTTATATTTCCCCATAGGTACGTTAAATTGACCTTGGCGATTTTCTCTATATAAGCCATTAAAACAAGTTTTGTTGAGATAAATTAGGCGGGCGGCTTGGTCAAGCGAATTGCTAAATTTTTGCGATCGCATCTGGTAATAATAACCTTGATTATGTTGCTGCTGATGCTTTTCCAATCGGCTAATCAGCGCCTCTGTATGATTACGGACACATTGATAAGCATTAATTAGTTCGCTATTAATATCACTTAAAAATGCTGGGTTTGGTTGTAGATAAAAAAATACAGCACCGCCCCCCAAAAAAGGCTCATAATAGGTTTGGTAGTTGGCGGGAAAGTAAGTAGTATACTGAGGAATTAAACGACTCTTACCTCCGGCCCACTTGAGAAACGGTTTTGGGGCGGTTTGAGGTGGACTGGTGACTGTTGGCTGGGAAGTTTGGGACAAAATTGGCTCAAGTCCAGAAGTACATCAATACCACTGAACGGAAAAATTATATGTTCAGTGTGACCAATTATTATAACAGAGTGCTACAATGGGAAAGGCTGGAGTAGGAAAATCTAGCGTCGCCGGAAGATGGCCCTATTAGTCCCATGAGGAGAGTTATAAAACTCGGTTATTTTCCCCGGACTTAAACTGAAGTAGCGACTGCTGATTTTAGCCCAGCATAAACATTTACAACCCACGAAAAGGGGGGTGAAATCACCAAAAATGAAACAACTCGGAACCCATATTGTTGTCGATGCGTGGCAATGCCCCGCTGATATCTTAAACGACCCAGACCGTATCCGTCAAGCCATTCTTGATGCGATCGCTGCTGGAAGTGCCACCCTTATAGATATCTGTGTTCACCAGTTTAGTCCTCACGGTGTAACTGCCACAGCTACCCTAGCCGAGTCGCACATTGCCATTCACACTTGGCCCGAATATGGCTATTTTGCGGCTGATTTATTTTTCTGTGGTTGTGGCGAACCTGACAAAGCAGCAGAAATGCTAAAAACTCGTCTGGAAGCTAAACAAACAAGGGTTCAAGAATTTTGGCGAGGTATGGGTTATCCGGTTCCAGTCCCTGATACAATCTCTGATCATACTTGGAATAAAGTACCCGAAATTGCATCTTCTTCCAAGTTGATGTCTACAGTGTCGTAAATTCCCGATAGGTTGGGTGATACGAAAGCATCATCCAACCTATTCATAATGTCAACTATTTGGCTGCTAACTATCTAGGGTGAGTTGGGTGAGGTTTTGGAATAGCCAATAGTCCTGGTAGTCTAACAGTAGAATATCCAAGGCTTCTGGTAAATCTATCTCTAAATCGCGATTTTGGATATCAACGATCGCCTGATAAATTAACTCAAAGGTGATGCGTTGGTCTCGGTCAAACAGAAGATAGTGGCTATTGTTCCCCTGACAGAACTTTTCCAACTCTATCTTACTAGACTTTCCTGATATCAAATCTTCCCGCGCATCTCGACACAGATTAAAATGAATATCAGGACGATGGCTGACCAATTCGTTTAAGTTTCTCATCCTGTGATAAAAGCGAGTCCCGCTTTGGTGCAGAAAAGCGATCGCAAATTGATGGGTTGCTGTCTTAATCACCAAATGTTCAGGAAGTACCCGTTTCCCCAGTCGCAAAATATCCACATTCAGGGGAGACAAAACCAGCTTTAATGATTCAATAATCATCTTTAACTTCCCGAAATCATCACTTTCGGAAATAATTGCTGGTTGACCATAATTCTCTTCTAGGATACCCCTTTGCTGTCGTAGATAATCTTCTAATTGACTACGCCGAGAAGAGTTAATCGGCGACCTAGCCGCCATACCATTAGGAAAAACCCTGACAATATTTTCCCCGTCGGCTAAATTAAAAGTATCAACTAATTTACTGACAATTATTTTCAGTTCCGCCACCTCTTCTGTCAATTGATGAATTTGCTTTTCCATCATTCCTATCACCCCAGAATTACCCGATTTATCAGGTCGCTGAGGTAAACAAATACCATCAATTTTATAGCGGTAGTAGTCAGCCGCAGCATTGACAACTGAACGAATAGAAGGCGCAGTTAAAATATCAGCAATTTCCTGGGGTTCAAATAATTCATCAATAGTGACATCAGCCACCTGTCCTTTCAAATTGAGTAATTGCTTTAGTTGTTCATTAGATGGCTTATTGAGGATAATTTGACATTGAGAAATTCGGTCAATAATTGAACCATCAAAAACCTGCTGAAATTGTGACCAGCGGTCGGGAAACAGATTTAAGATAATTAAACTATTGGGAACATGGGTAAAGATTTCTTTAACAGCTTCTCCAAAACTTTGTAACAGTCGTTCATTGTGTTTTTGACCCAGACCTTCTAACTGGTCAAAAATAATAATTAGGGGTTCATCCAAGAGAGACAGCTTGCTAAAAACCGCCAACGCCGCCAGAGAAATTTCCTCCCGACTGGTATCTTCTCCCCAGCTTTCCAAACCGACCTTCTCTAACTCCTCTGGTGCGACATCATTCATAGCTAACCACTGAGTAATAGTTTGGCGGCGTTTAAAATCGGTATAGCCACAAAACCGAATTATCCCTTTGAGAATTTTCGGCGCATATCCAGCGGAAGAAAACTGATTAATCCACCAATCATAAGCACGTTTTTCTATATGTTGCCAAGATTCTCTTTTTTGGCGAGTGTCGTCTTTTCCCAGGTCGGTAAACAGCTTGAGGTTATCGGTTTTTATCAACTCAATTAACCGTTCATCTTTTTGGGTGGCAGGGGTAGCATAAGCGTCAGTATTTTTAATAATTTGGGCAAAACTATTAGCCAGCAAATATTCAAGCTGTGTATGTGAACTGTGAGGAACTGTTTGAATTAAAGACTCCAGAATGCGGCTATAGGTATGAAATAGAACTGTGTCAGCATTATTAGGTTGCCGAATAAATAAGAGTCTATTCTTAGTTAATAAATCTTGGGCTAATCTCATCATTAGGTGAGTTTTGCCAGAACCAGGTTCTCCAATAACTACGGCTCCTTTACTTTGATGGTTGACATCATTTTTAATATCAGATAGAATGTATTTAAGGCGCTCAAATTCATTGTCAAAAATCGCTCTAAAATCAATATGGCTTTGGAAAGGGGTATCAACCCGGCTAGTGCCAAAGGGGTTGGGTTGATGTTGTAGTCGAGTTTTTAATAATTCGTTAATCATACGTCGATAAAGTTGATAAGTAAATAAGGCATCATGTTTGGCGCGATGGAGGGAATCGCGGTTATTGGTATGGTCATCTGGGCTTAAATTGAGTTGTTGGCTAATAGTGTCTAAGCTATTACTTCCTAATTGTGGAAGATAGCGTTGAGCCAATTCAAAACTGCATTGAAAACTGAGGCGAGGTGGTTGGACACCGACGGCGCGAAATGTATTCCTAAGCACTTCGATATCATGGCGTGCATAGTGACAGATAATGGTTTGAGAACCGGCTATAGCTAAAAATTCATTAACTATGGTTTTCAGGGGTTTACTTTGGTCGATAAGTTGGGGATTTTGACAATATTTTTGGTCAAAGGCTTCATAAATTAAGTTTCCTTGATGATCAACGATCGCCATGGCTTTCAGAATCGGTTGTCCTTCTGTATCAATGACAATAAAGTTAGTCTGGGGTTTCATGGTTGGGGAGACCAATAAGTTAAGTATGTATACTGATGGGTGAGTTAATAACCTGATTTTCCCACAAATCTTGCTCACCAGTAAATTCTGGCGCTATGGGTCAGTAACCGATAATCGGGTGAACTCTCGCAAATGGCGAAAGCATTTTGTGGAAATTCCCAATCAAGATTTACCAGGAAAAACCTGTGTAGCGTGAATCCAGACAGCCGCATCAGGTGGTAACTGTGTTAAGATTTGGTGAGTTGCTGCCAGCTGATCGCACTGAAAAAGTGTAAACTTGGGGAGTGGCGTTAGGACTGTAACCACATAGCGCGATCGCATCTCTGGCTTTCCGGTTAACGATTCTGTCCGTCCTCACATTTAACCTGTGTCATAATGTCAGAACCACTGAAATCCATCGCCCAATACTACCATGAGCGAACCAAATACGATCCCGACACCTTAGCCTCTAAGGGTCAGCAGTTAGACTGGAGTCAACAACCAGAACCCTTCAAAGAATACAAGATTGGCACGGTATTTGACCTGAAACCCTATCTCAAAGAAATATCCGATTCTCCAATCCCCACAGCCAATACAGACCCATGGCAGCGATTATCTAGTCTACTACTGCATACCTATGGCTTAACTGCTAAACTAGCCACAAATAGCGGATTTCACTATTTGCGATCGTCACCCTCAGCCGGGGGACTGTATCCAGCAGAAGTCTATCTAGTTTCTAGGGGAACCCCAGAATTACCACCGGGACTTTATAACTATCAAGCCTTAAATCACTCCCTAGTGCAATTTTGGGATAGCCAAATTTGGCCAGAGTTGAAACAAGCCTGTTTTTGGCATCCATCCCTAGAAAATACCAAACTGGCGATGGTGGTTACTGCTGTATTTTACCGTTCAGCTTGGCGATACCAAGACCGCGCCTATCGGCGTATATTTCTCGATACGGGCCACCTATTGGGTAATTTGGAACTAGCAGGAGCCCTAAATTCCTATCGTCCCCACATGATTGGCGGATTTGCTGATGAAATCCTTAATGACTTACTATACCTAGATTCGGAA
Source organism: Limnospira platensis NIES-39 (assembly GCF_026000695.1). Classification (GTDB taxonomy): domain Bacteria; phylum Cyanobacteriota; class Cyanobacteriia; order Cyanobacteriales; family Microcoleaceae; genus Limnospira; species Limnospira platensis. The sequence continues at coordinate 4,400,863 of NZ_AP026945.1, read as the reverse complement.
ACAGAAGCGGCGATCGCTGTGCTGGCTTTGGCTGACTTACTGGAAATTGACCAGAACCTTCCCGAATTCCGAACGGCTTTACCCTCGGCTACCCAAACTGACTACCCGGAAATTCCCGACGGGGAACTACTCCATTATCTCCACCGCGCCAGCCAAATTAAATCGGATACCTCCGGTTCCCAAGGTTGGAAAAAATTAGCACCAGAAGAAGAAGAACCGGAAGATAAATATAATTTCCCCTTCTGTACTAAAGTCTCGGCTGTCACCCCTTCTATTGATTGGGGAAAAGACCTCAAGGGGTTAAATACGGCAATTTTGCGCCGACGCTCAACCCGTCGCTATAGTGGAGGGAATCTCAACCTGGAAGAATTACTGGCTCTACTGGATTTTACCTATCAACACCAGCACTACAGCTATCAGGGTTTAGATGCTGCACCGGACTTTTTTGATTTGAGTCTGATTGAATCTTTTATCGCTGTCTCTGGGGTGAATGGACTAGAGGAGGGGTGTTATTATTATGCCCCGAAAGCACAGGAACTTAGGCAAATCCGCTTTAAAAATTTTCGCCGAGAGTTGCATTATCTATGTTTGGGACAAGATTTGGGACGAGATGCGGCGGCGCTGCTTTTTCATACGGCTGACTTAAACAAGGCGATCGCCAAATATGGCGATCGGGCTTATCGTTATTTACATAGTGATGCTGGTCATCTCGGCCAAAGATTGAACCTCGCCGCCACCCACCTACGTTTAGGTGCTAGTGGTATCGGCGGATTTTTTGATAACCTAGTTAATGAGGTGTTGGGTATCCCCACGGATGAAGCGGTTATTTATATTACTACCCTAGGAAGATTGCGCGGCAACTAAATCCGATAAAGTAGCCAAATTGATGCTACACTGCCAACATAATGGGTTGCTAGTACATTTAAATTGGCAATCATTACAAATACATCTAGGGCTCTAACCGCCTCACTGGCTTCGGTTAGGGTTGTTCCTGGTGGCTGGGAAATGGTTTTGGCAATTAACACTGAGGCGGTTATACCTGACCCCATTAATGCAATCAGGATACCAACCATTCCTAATAATAAGCCGACTCGCAAGAGTCTCACTGTGTCGGATTTTTTGGGTTTGACGGTATTGGGGGATAATAACTGTTTGCCTATGTTAGCATAGCGAAATGATACAACAATGCTAAATGCTCCGATAATTAGTCCGGTAACAGCAAAGGTTACACTGACACCTAGGGCGGGGTTAGTATCATCAGAAATATTTCTACCTGTGGTGGTGAAAACTAATGATAAAATGGCGACAAAGGCAAAAACTACTTGCATGGTCAAACCACACAACCCCGTATTCTGGAGGGTTTTTCCCTTTCGTTGTGACTCGTTGCCAACCGATACACTCATACTATGGTTTGATAAATTGACAGTTGATGATTTTTATTGTAATCAAGCCAGCATTTGTTCGAGTTGATGCTGTTGCCAAAGTCTCCGATATAGTCCCTCTTCCTGTAGTAACTGGTCATGGTTTCCGGTCTGTACTATTGTGCCTTTGTCCATCACCAAAATGCGATCGGCTTTGGCTGTAGCTGACATTTGGTGAGAAATAAATAACACGGTTTGACGCACCGTCCCGCTAGTCAGATTATAGAGAATGTCGGTGGCTGTCTGATTGTCTACACTAGAGAGGGCATCATCTAAAATCAATATAGGAGCATCGCAAAGCAAGGCACGAGCTAGGGCAGTTCGTTGTCGCTGCCCACCGGATAAGGTGATACCCCTTTCCCCGACTATTGTATCATAACCTTTGGGAAAATTGGCAATTTCATCGTGAATTTGAGCAATTTTAGCAACGGCTTCAATTTGCGATCGCAATGCTGAGGGATTACCATAGCAAATATTATTAGCAATAGTGGTACTAAATAGAAAACTCTCCTGGGGAACATAAGCAATTACCTTTCTCAGTTGCGCCAGAGACAGTTGAGTGATATCCTGACCATCAATAAAAAAGCTATCTATATCAATATCCAACAGCCGAGGAATTACATTAGCTAGGGTAGTTTTTCCAGACCCAATAGGACCGACTACCGCGACAGTTTCCCCTGGTAGGATGGTAAAATTGACATGATTGAGAGCGGGAGTTTTGGCGGCGGGGTAAGTATAGGTTAAATCTCTCGCACTCAACCACCCTTTAACTGGAGTCATGAGGGGTATAGGGTGAGGTGAATCTTGAATTTTAGGTTTAATACTGAGGATAGACTCAACCCGGTCAACACTGACTTCTCCCCGCTGATAAGCGGTAATAGTAAAGCCTAATAAAGCGGTGGGAAATACCAGCCTTTCGACATATAATACTAAGGCAACAAAATCCCCGATACTTAAATCACCTTGAGCGATCGCCTCATTCCCGAAAGCCAGCAAAATCAAGAGACTTAAACTGGCTAAACCTCCCAATATTGGAAACAAAAAATTTCGAGTTCTAGCTAACTTTAAATTAGCCGATAATAACCCCTGATTATGTTCTCGAAAAGCCTGCCTTTCGGCTTCTTCCTGAGCATAAATTTTAATCAAAGATATGCCACTCATATCCTCCTGAATTAAATCACTCAAATCCGAGAGTTTTTCCTGCACCTCCATTTGTTGATCTCGAAGTTTACCACTAAAAATCTGCACCAATACTAACATCAACGGATAAACCGAAATCGATAATAGAGTCAACTTAATATTAATAGCCAGCATGACTGGCAAAGTCAAACCATAAGCAAATATGGTATTAATTAAACTAAGGACAGCAAACCCCACCAACCTCCGAATATTATCAACATCAGAGGTTGCTCTATTAATTAAATCCCCGATTCTACTATTAGAAAAATAGGAAGATTCCAGGATAATTAGATGATTAAAAATCTTCTGTTTTAGGTCAAATTCGACCTGTCGCCCCACCCCAAAAATTAAAATTCGGGATGTCATGCGAATCACCCACATAATGGATGCTAGAGCAACAATCAATAAAACCTGCGATCCTACTTCCTGAAACTCTACCGCCTCTTGTAGGTCATCTACACCATTACGAATGAGTAAAGGTATATAAACCCCCACCACATTCACCACCAACAGAGACACCATACCCAAGGCGGATATTTTCCAGTGGGGACGCAGATATCTTCCCAGGGTTTGCAGTCTTGAATAACTCATAATTCAGAAAGTAAAAATTTGCCAATTGAGATAAACTATGAACGCATTGGAAAGGGTTTATAATCTGTCGGAGTAGGCTGATTAACCTCAGACAAACGGGAAGTTATAAACCGATTTAACCAATTTTCCAGATAAGTGCGGTTAGCTTTTTTCTGTTCCGGGTCATCAGTGTTGAGGGGATAGGGTGCTAGTCCTTGAATGGCGGCTGTAGTTACACAAAACATAGACTTTTGAAAACTTTGGCATATTTGCACGCGCAAATCATCCTCTCCTCGGCAACTATTATTATAAATATTGTGGAGATAATCAGGTAAAAAATGGCGCATATCCTGCATTAATTGAGTGGGTGGAATACCGGACCCACCAATGGGTAAGGGGTCAGCGTATAAAGCGCCGTATGTAAATTCTTTTTGTTGGTTGGGGATTTGATGAACTTGAGCGTTATAGGATACAGTACCGGGGAAGGGTGTACCACGGAAAAAAATGGCTTCTACATAGGGAACTGCTGTATCCATTAAAAATGTGAGTCCGGCAGATTTAGGGATGATATCTAATGTTTTATCTCCCAATTTTACCCCATAAGTAATCGGTTGATTGGCGGCGGCAACTAATCCATTTAAGATATGCTGGACTACTGCGGGAATGGATTTAATTTTCCCTTGGTCATAGAGGTCAGAAAGGGAGATAAAAATATCACTCATGACTCGCCAAAATTGCCCTAAGGCGCTATAATAGGCTGACTGTCGCACTTGTTCGGGCAGAAATTCGGGAAACATTCGATGTAGTCCCAGGATTAAACTATTGCCTTTAAATTTCGCTTGAATAGCGGCTTCTGCTAAGTTTTGGAATTGGGATGAATCTAGGTAAGAATCTAACCCGCCTCCCCCATGCCATAACATCCCTCTCATGCAATATTCGGCATATTCATAATTAATGCGATCGTGCCACCAATACTTGAGCAATTTGCGGATATTTAGCTGACCATTGAAGTATTTAAAAAATGGAAAAAATACTAAAAATTGATGGTCAGCAACATAAATAAGGTTGTCAGAGTAGGCATCTAAAACAATGCCATAACTTTTGAGGATGCCAACTACTTCAAGGAGGTTTTGGGGAGAGTCTGGCAATAAGGCATCACCAGCTTCTAAGCGTTCAATATATTTTAACAATGGATGGATTTGATTATTGGTCATAGTAGCTAAATTCACAAGTTTTTATGGTGGTAAATTATGATTAATTTTTAGGCGGTTAATTAAGGTCGATCGCCTTGACATTTGATTCAATTTGAGCTATAATAGGCGGGCGAGACATCAGGGCTGATGTGGTGCTTTCAGTCCAGTTAACTAGGATTTTCGGTTGTATTCCTAGGAAGGTGATAATCACAGCCAAGGCTATAGCTGGAATGCGATCGCGCCATTGTACCCTTGGTAAATTAATGACGGACTCGGATAAGCGACCAAAAAAGGCACGGTTGATCATAATCAGAAAGTAAACAGAAGTTAAACCAGTCCCGACCATGCACAGAAGAGTCTGCACCGGGAACACTTCTATACTGCCTCTAAAGACAATAAATTCTGACACAAATCCGACTAAACCAGGAATGCCAGCACTAGCCATTACTGCCAAAATCATTATACTACCAATTAAAGGTAAACCGCGTTCAGGGTTTAATAAGCCGCGAATCACGTCAATATCTCGACTGCCTGATTTTTTATAAACTACTCCCACTGTTAAAAATAGGAGGGCAGAAATTAAGCCATGACTGACCATTTGCATGACTGAACCGAGTAAACTGAGGGGGGAAGCGGCGGCAAAAGCGAGGATAATATAACCCATGTGGGCGATGGAACTATAGGCGACCATCTTCTTGATGTCTTTTTGTGAAATGGCACAGGAAGCGCCATATAAAACACTAACTACTGCCCAACTGGCGACATAAGGGGCGATCGCATTCCAAGCCTCTGGAAATAAACCGACCCCAAACCTTAGTAAACCATAGGTTCCCAACTTTAATAATACCCCCGCTAATAAAACCGATACAGGGGTTGAGGCTTCCACATGAGCATCGGGTAGCCAAGTATGAAAGGGAACGACGGGGATTTTAATACCAAATCCGATTACGAGTCCCCCCAGTAGAATTAGTTGCGTAGTTAGGGGTAATGCGGACACTCCCAAGGCGGAAGTTCTGAGGGTATCTAAATCAAAATCTGGTGCTTTGGTTAACCAGACTATGCCTAAAAAGGCGGCTAAAATTAACAGACCGGAAACTGCTGTATAAAGGAGAAACTTGGTGGCTGCATAGCCTCGGTTTTTGCCTCCCCAAATGGCGATGAGTAGATACAGGGGAATTAGCTCGACTTCGTAAAAGAGTATAAACAGCAGGAGGTTGGAGGATAAAAAGGTGCCAGCGACTCCGGCAAAGATAATCAACAGCAGGGGATAATATAGGCGGGGTCGAGAAATGTCTAAGTCAGAAGACCAAATAGCGATCGCCACTAATAAGGCATTGATAATGACCAAGGGTAAGGATAAACCATCTACCCCCAGATAGTAATTTAAGCCGAGGGGTTGAATCCAGGTAATATGTTCTACCATCTGTAGATCGGCTACAGTCGGATCAAATAACCTTGCCAAAGTTAGAGACCACACCAATAACCCCCCGGCGGTTAATAGGGAGATTTGACGGGATAATTGGGGGCTTAGGTTTGGCCAGATTACAATCAGGAGGGCAGCTAACAGCGGAATCCAAATTAAAACACTTAGCATCGATTTTTACGGTTAATGTGGTCGGGAAGGGGTCTAAAATTGCCACAGCATTAAAATCAACAACACGGCTATACCAGTGGCTATGGTGAAGACATAAAACTGTGATTGTCCAGAAATACTATATTTAAGTCCTTCACCGCTAAAGAGGGTGGCTAAACCTAAGCCGTTGACAAACCCATCGATAATATAGCGATCGATCCAATAACTGATGGCGGAGATACGATTAACCAAAAATACAACGGTCAGATCGTAAAGGCGATCGATATAGAAATCGTAAGCCAGTAAATCCTGTATGGGTTGGTAGGGGAATTTATAGGGCTCTCTCTTCTGTGGGTATACATAAATACTGCTACCTACAACCACCCCTAATACACTTGAGACCAACAACAGGGGTAAAGCGATGAGGTTAATTACTTCTTGGACTCCAGAGGCGGGCGCTTCTACGAAGGTGCTTGACCAACTTAGCAATAGTTGCCAGGTTTGTAGCATCATGGGCACTAACAGAGTGACAATGGTCATGGAAACCATTGGTAAAGCCATAGGCCACAGGACTTCTGGGGCGCGTCGGGTTTTCGGTTGCGACTGACCAGCAAAGACTAAGCCGAAAATTCTGGTTAATCCTAGGGTGGTGAGGAAGTTCACCAGCAACAACAAAATCAGTAACCAAGGTGGTACTGTCCAGAAGCCACTTACCCACCTTCGGAAAGTCCAGAACATTCCTAAAGGTAATCCGGCTACCATTCCTGATGCACCGACAATAAAGGCAGTGGTAGTGGCAGGCATTTTAGACCATAATCCCCCCATTTCGGTCATGTCTTGGGTGTTGGTGGTCAAAATTACTGAACCTGCACTCATGAATAACAGACATTTGGCGATCGCATGGGTGAACAGCAACAATAGGGCTATATCCACATGGCTTTGACCTACCGCTACAAAGACTAAACCCAAATAGGCGCTGGTCGTGTGGGAAAGGGCGCGTTTGATATCAATTTGGGCGATCGCCACCAAAGAAGCCCCAATAGCCGTTACTGTTCCCAAAACAATTAAAGTATCCGACACCACCGGAGACAGGGCGAGAATTGGTTGCAGTTTAATCAGAACATAAGCCCCCGCCGCCACCACTACCGAATTTCGCAGCAAAGAAGCCGGGTTTGGGCCTTCCATAGCCTCATCAAGCCATAGGTGTAGGGGAAATTGGGCGCATTTGCCAATAGGCCCAGAAATCAGGGCTAATCCTAATAAAGTCGCCGTAAGCGGTGGTAAATTGTGGGTTTCTGACCAGAGTTCTAAATCCGAGAAGTTTAAACTACCGGCGATCGTGCCGATATAAACCACCCCCATTAACAACAATACATCTCCCACTCGTTTAGTTAAAAACGCATCTCGCGCCGCCGTGACTACCAGGGGTTGAGCATACCAAAAACCCACCAGTAGATAGGTTGAGAGAGTCAGCAATTCCAGCAAAATATAACTAAGTAGCAGCGAGTCACTCAAAGCCAAACCACTCACTGCCGCCTCAAAAAAGCCCATCAAACCAAAAAACCGAGCCGTCGCCCAGTCTTTTTCCATGTACCCCAAGGCATAAACCTGAGCCACTAGACTGATACCTGTGACCAGTTCCACGGCTCCTAGGCTTACGGGAGAAACATCTAGGACAAAAGATAAGTCTAATCCCGCAGCTTGTAACCATGCAATGTGAATTTGTTGACCCGGCATTGACCAGATAGATCGGTAAATTACCGCACCGTGGATAAAACCCACTAAAGTCATCAATATATTAAAGTAGGCTGCTGGTCTTGGCCCTGTGCGTCGGACTAACCCCGTTGACCAAGGAAGGGTCAACACTGCCCCCATGAGACCATATATGGGTATCCACCAACTAGCTTGTAGGAGGAACTGAATCATTTAACTTACATAAAGAAATATTAACCCTCAGATTAATATATCAGAATTTCCGTCCTAAACAGAGCTAATCGTCAAATTCATCCCCAATAACCAGCCATTTCTAGTCAAATTACCTAGGGTCTGCCTTTGGGATATAGCACAACTTGTTACAAAAGTCAATATAAATCGGCATTTTTGTCTCCAAATATTAACTTTGTTTAAAAAACCTTAATTTCTATTAACAATCAATAAAAATAATCTCGAACATGAGAAATTATAATCCAGATTAATATTGTCAAAGAAGCCACAATTCTCGTATTCTTATAATTTGAGGGAGGTTGAAAAATTTTTCCGCATACACAAAAAGAATCATTAGTCTTTGTGGTCATGGGACTCAGTTAGCAAGAGATTTGCCCAGTTGAGTTCAGTCTGTCCGTAATTAGGAGTAGTTGTAAGATGTCCATCGCTGTTGGAATGATTGAAACCATAGGCTTTCCGGCTGTTGTAGAAGCAGCCGACTCCATGGTAAAAGCCGCGCGCGTTACTTTAGTCGGATATGAGAAAATTGGCAGCGGTCGTGTGACCGTGATTGTCCGAGGAGATGTCTCCGAGGTACAAGCATCAGTTTCCGCTGGCATTGAGTCAGTCAAACGGGTGAATGGTGGAGAAGTATCATCAACCCACATCATTGCTCGTCCCCATGAAAATCTAGAGTACGTTCTACCAATTCGTTACACCGATGCGGTCGAACAGTTCCGGTCCTACTAGACGTAATGGGGCAAGCGTTAACCCCCTCACCCGATCGCCGAAAAAGTCGTACAGACAAGGCCAATCTTGTCTCTAAGTTCTGAAAACTCCCTCCCTGAAAATTAGGATCAGGGAGTTGATAGCTTGTCTGAGAAGCCATCAGAGCCGAACCGAGTAGAAACCAGTGTTCTGTGCGACATCTAGGCGTGGTAATCAAATCGAGGTTCAGGAGTCAAAACATACTATGGCCATTGCAGTTGGCATGATAGAAACCCTGGGTTTTCCAGCGGTAGTAGAGGCAGCCGATTCCATGGTAAAAGCTGCCCGCGTAACCTTAGTAGGCTACGAAAAAATCGGTAGCGGTCGTGTCACCGTCATTGTTCGCGGAGATGTGTCAGAAGTTCAGGCTTCTGTCTCCGCCGGAACCGAGTCGGTGCGACGGGTAAATGGTGGGTTAGTTCTTTCCACCCATATTATTGCCCGTCCCCATGAAAACCTAGAATATGTCCTACCAATTCGTTACACCGAAGCGGTAGAACAATTCCGTGAAAGCGTCGCCGGGATACGTCCTCTTAACCGTCCGTAGGTTAACTCCAATGACCCCTAGGGGTATGTAGTTCAACCACAGCCAAGCCCGAACCGACTGCATAGTTCGCCCGTAGTAGGTCAATCTACCAATTGACTCCATCTATTTTCCGGCTCAGTCGGGGGGAAAAATGTTCCTGCCGTACAGTTCCTCAACATCAAATTAAGATGCAAATTGCCAGAGTTATTGGCACAGTTGTTAGTACCCAGAAGGAACCCAGTCTCCGAGGTTCCAAGTTTTTGCTATTGCAACTCTTAGATGAACAGGGAGAGCCAACATCAAGATATGAAGTGGCGTGCGACTATGTGGGTGCGGGTTTTAGTGAGTGGGTTCTGGTTAGTCTCGGAAGTGCGGCTCGCCAAATTCCTGGCAGTGAAAACCGACCCAGTGATGCAGCCGTAATCGCCATTATTGACACCGTTAGCACTGCTAATGGCCAGATTTACAGTCAAAAACAGCAGAACCGTTTAGGTTGAGCAACAGATCTGGGTTAACCCCAAAGCCTGGGATAATTCATCAATTCTCCCTACCACCACCAAAAGTCAACCCTATAAAAAGTTAGTTAGGAGAAATTCAGTTATGGCAGTTAAAGGCCATGCGGCTCCTCCCACACCCTGGTCTAAAAACCTGGCGGAGCCCAAAATTGACCCCACAGCTTACGTTCATTCCTTCTCGAATATCATCGGTGATGTTCGCATCGGCGCTCATGTCCTGGTCGCCCCGGGAACCTCTATCCGCGCTGACGAAGGATTCCCCTTTTATATTGGCGATGAGTCCAATATTCAAGATGGCGTTGTTATTCACGGCTTAGATGAAGGCAAAGTCAAAGGAGATGATGGTCAATCCTACTCCGTTTGGATTGGTAAAAATTCCTCAATCACCCATTTGTCTCTGATTCATGGTCCGGCTTATGTCGGGGACAATTGCTTTATTGGTTTCCGCTCTACTGTATTCAATGCCAGAGTCGGAAATGGTTGTATTGTCATGATGCACGCCCTCATCCAAGATGTGGAAATTCCCCCCGGAAAATATGTTCCCTCGGGAGCAATTATCACTAACCAACAACAAGCCGATCGCTTACCGAGCGTAACAGATACTGATATCAAATTCTCAACCCATGTGGTGGGAGTTAACCAAGCATTAGCAGCAGGTTATCAGTGTTCAGAAAACCTCGCCTGCATCAGTCCCCTACGAAATGAAACTAAGGGAAGCAGCAGTAATGGTGGCCGCGCTAGATCTGGCTCCCATAGCAACCTAGGCGCAAGACCTATTCCCCCAGAAACGGTACAAACCATCAGCCAACTTCTAGCCCAAGGCTATAAAATTGGTACCGAACACGCCGACGCACGTCGCTTCCGCACAGGTTCTTGGCGCAGTTGCGCTCCCATTGACTCCCGCAACACCAGCGAAGTTGTATCAGCCTTAGCCGCCTGTCTGCAAGACCATCAAGGCGAATATGTCCGCCTGTTGGGAATTGATAGCAAAGCCAAGCGCCGGGTACTTGAAGAAATTATCCAACGTCCTGATGGTCCTGTCGCTAGTAAGTCCTCTAACGCTCAGGTCTCCAATGCCACAGCTTCTACAGCCAGCCCCTCCAGAACTACTGCTACTGGTAGTTCCGACTTGGCACAAAAGGTTTCCCAAATCCTGAACCAAGGCTATAAAATTGGCACGGAATACGCCGACGCGCGTCGCTTCCGCACGGGTTCCTGGCGTAGTGGTCCCCAAATTGACAGCTCCAGTGCTTCGGCTGTTCTCAGTCAATTAGATGCCTTCATGAACGAGCATACAGGGGAATATGTCCGCTTAATTGGCATTGACCAAAAAGCTAAACGGCGGGCGGTTGAAGAGATTATCCAACGACCTGACGGTAGGGTTTCTGCTACCCCTAGTCCTAGCGCGGCTTCCCCTGCGCCCTCTAGTCGTTCAGCTCAATCATCCTACTCATCTGCTAATAGTAGTTTGACTTCTGAAACTATTGAGCAAGTTAAAAACCTCCTGGCTCAGGGTTATAAAATTGGCACGGAACACGCTGATAAGCGTCGCTTCCGCACGGGGTCCTGGCGTAGCTGTACCCCCATCGACTCTAATAATCAACGGGAGGTTATGGCAGCCCTAGAAGGCTGTATGCAGGAACATAGCGGTGAGTATGTTCGCTTGATTGGTATTGATGCTCAAGCCAAGCGTCGGGTTCTTGAGGAAATTATCCAACGACCTTAATTAACTCTCTCGAAAATCCCTGTTTACTTTTCAGAGGTTCAAGCCGAATGTGTATGTCGCCACCCCATCACCCGGATTATGCTTACTATGTGAGTGGCGATGTCACCATTGACCCCAGTGTAGCCATCGCCCCAGGAGTGGTGATTACCGCCGCTCCTGATAGCCAAATTGCGATCGCTCCTGGGGTCTGTATTGGTATGGGGACTATTATTCATGCTGATCAGGGTATCCTAGAAATAGATAAGGGTGTCTGTATTGGTACTACTGTACTCATAGTCGGTGCTGGAAAAATTGGGGCTCTGGCTTGTATTGGTTCAGAGTCAACTTTGATTAATTCTGATATCCCATCTCAGCACGTTGTAGCTTCCGGTTCATTAATTGGTGATCAATCTCGTCAGGTCAATTTTTCTGCTACTGAGGTTGATTTCATCCCTCAACCGGAACCGGAACCCCAACCGGAACCGGAACCCCAACCGGAACCGGAACCCCAACCAGAAGCAGAACCCCAACCAGAACCCCAACCGGAACCAGAACCCTCAATTCGTCGTAGTCCGCAGGTCTACGGACAAACTCAAATCAATGAGTTGTTAAAGACTTTGCTCCCCCATAGAAAACCCCCTAATTTTTGAGAGAAACCGGGGTTGATGAACAGGAAAGTCCGCAGATTAATCGGTCGGGATTCTCCATTCTTCTCTCTAGCAGGTAAAATACAGTCATGGATGAACACTTGCAAACCTCATTTCCCCAAAGGCGCAATACTGAGCCAGAATTTAAAGATACTGCTTTGGGGTTAATCTCCACCCGCAGTTTTCCAGCAATAGTCGGCACTGCTGATATGATGCTGAAATCTGCAGGTGTTCACCTGGTTGGGTATGAAAAAATCGGTAGTGGCTACTGTAGCGCTATTGTGCGCGGTCGTATTGCGGATGTCCGTCTAGCTATTGAAACTGGGGTTGATACTGCTAAACAGTTCAATCAGTTTGTTTCTTCCCTAGTCATTGCTAGACCTCTCCCCAACTTAGAGTATGTGCTACCTATTGGGTCTCGTCTCTCCCAATTAGCAGCCAGTGGCGGTCACTCTCGCCTCAGTAATAAAGCCATAGGTTTATTGGAAACGAGGGGATTTCCTGCTATGGTCGGCGCGGCTGATGCTATGCTGAAGGCGGGAGATGTTTATTTCGCTTCCTACGAAATTATTGGGGCGGGATTATGTACTGCTATTATTAGGGGTTCGGTTGCTGATGTAGCAGTGGCTTTAGAAGCGGGAATGTATGAGGCTGAACGCATTGGCGAATTAAATGCAGTGATGGTCATCCCTCGTCCCCTTGATGAACTTGAACAAACTTTACCTCTGGCTAGTTGTTGGATTGAGAAGGTCAAACCTTTACAGTTACCTATTAATGTTAAACAAACTGAAAAAGAAGTGGTAAAACTTCCCGAACTCAAACAATTATCTGTTGATGCTTTACCTTTGGATAATCAAACTTCGGATTCTTCCATGGAGTCCTGGGATTAAAATATTCTTGATTCTTAACCCGCATTCTCAACCCGCCTTGACATGATAATTGACATCAAATTATGATGCTCCTCAAGGTAGAGACTAAAAACTAATTACCCCCCACGGGTGATGATTATATCACTATACAAAAAAAAGAGCAACCCGTTAGGATTGCCCTCAAGAAGAGAGTCTAAAAGCTATTGGTGACTGAAGAGAATTTAGTTAGAAAAATTCTGGCTGCGGTAAGCATCCATGCTGTAAGCAGGAACCCGCTGGCTATAGTCTACTGGTACACCTGTCAACGCCAGAGAAAGACGGTCAAAGGAATCAGAGTTCCAGTTTCTCATGTGAATGGGTTTAGACTGTTCACCACGAAAATAAGCCATAGTTCCAATTACCGAAACAGCCAGCCAACCACTGATAAATAAAGCTGCTAAAATAACCATTTTTTATGCTCCAATAATTGCGTCAGGATTACTACCAAGAAAGTTTCACGAAAGTTAGTGGGAACGTCTTGGGGCAATTCCGTTTGTTAATCTATGTTAACCAATGTAACGTTTTTGTTACAAAGTGTCAAGTTACTTGACAAAATAATTTTTTGTGATATAATCCAATGCCAAAAATATTAGGAACCAGATCAACTCCCCTAAGCTGACCTAAAATCAGCGTCTTCTGATAGAATCAAAAATGCTCAATCAAGGTGCAGGGTAAGGATATAATGCCCAACGCTCATATTATTGGTCTGGGAAAATCAGGAAATGCTACGGCGCGCCTGTTAAAGGTTCAGGGATGGCAGGTAACTGTTAGCGATCGCAACACCTCAGAATCGCTACAGCAACAGTGTCAGACCCTGATTGAGGAAGGAATTACAGTTAATTTGGGGCAGAATTTCGACCCGGACACGGCACCAGATTTGGTAGTGGTTAGTCCGGGGGTTCCCTGGGATTTGCCAGCATTAGAAACGGCCCGCAGTCTAGGTATAGAAACTATCGGGGAAATGGAACTGGCTTGGCGAAATCTCCAGGATATCCCTTGGGTGGGAATTACGGGGACTAACGGTAAAACTACTACAACGGCGCTGATTGCTAAAATATTTGAAGTGGCGGGAAGTGCAGCCCCTGCCTGTGGAAATATTGGTAATGCTGCCTGTGAGTTGGCGCTGCAACAACAACAAAATTCCTCGACACCCTTAGATTGGGTCATTGCTGAAATTAGCAGTTTTCAGATTGAGTCATCATCAACCCTGGCTCCTAAAATCGGTATCTGGACTACTTTTACCCCGGATCATCTTAACCGCCATTACACGCTAGATAATTATTTTCGGATTAAAGGGCGTTTAATGGAACGTTCCCAGGTGCAGGTCTTTAATGGTGATGATGCTTATCTCCGGCGAGCAGCACCGGAACTCTGGCCACAAGCTGTCTGGACTAGCGTTAATGGTGCTGAGGAATTATTGGGCGATCGCGTTATGGGTGTATATATTCAAGAAAACTGGGTCTACCAAAACGGAGAGGCGATCGCACCGGTTGACTCCCTTAAAATGGTGGGAGACCATAATCGCCAAAACCTACTTATGGCTGTAGCGGCAGCCCGAATAGCGGGAATTGACAAGGAAGCAATTGCTCACGCTATTTCTATTTTTCCTGGAGTTCCTCACCGCCTGGAAGAGGTTAGCGCCTGGATGGGAATTCGCTGGATTAATGATAGCAAGGCTACTAATTATGATGCGGCTCAGGTCGGATTGGCGGCAGTTGAGCCACCTGTGATTTTAATTGCTGGTGGAGAAGCTAAAGCTGGTGATGATACCGACTGGATTAATACTATTCATCAAAAAGCTGCTGCGGTTTTATTAATCGGAAGCGCCGCCTCGGCTTTTGCTGAAAGGTTACAGGAAACTCACTATCAAAATGTCGAGATTGTCGAAACTCTCGAAAATGCTATCCCGCGCGCTGCCCAATTGGCTAGTGTGTTGCAAGCTAAGGCTGTTTTGCTCTCCCCGGCCTGTGCTAGTTTTGACCAGTATCGCAGTTTTGAACATCGTGGCGATCGCTTTCGGGAGTTATGTTGGGAATTGATGGGGTAGGGGCGGGTTTATATAGTTACCCGGTGTGTCTTATGGCCTCAGAAGGTGCGTCACATCAGCAAGTTTTTCGTTTTCCTTTCCCAGTGGCTGATCGGATGTGACGCACCCTACGCGCAGCCTGGGGCGGGTGTAGGTAGTTGGCTGGTGAGGTGTGTGGCCGATCGCGCACCCGCCGGCCCCTACAGCACTCTGGGGCGGGTGTAGGTAGTTGGCTGGTTTTTCCCGTGGCCGATCGCGCACCCGCCCCTACAGGTAATTTTATCCCAAAAAATAAAAAAAAAATTATCCTTGCGCCCCCGCGCCACTTTTTTTTGGGGAACCCTTGCTTTTGGGCGGCGCTTCTGCTACTATATTACATAATGGGATAGTTGCAATTTTTTTAGTAAAGTCATGCCTCCCATTATTTAGGATATGACTCCATCATATCCCGATTCGCTCGGCTTGTCAACCCCCTGGAGCGCTGACGGGCTGGGCTATTTTTTTTTTTTGAAAAAATAAACATTAATCAGTTTAATCAGTGGCGATCGCTTTCGGGAGTTATGTTGGGAATTGATGGGGGGCGGGCGGGTTTATATAGTTACCCGGTGTGTCTTATGGCCTCAGAAGGTGCGTCACATCAGCAAGTTTTTCGTTTTCCTTTCCCAGTGGCTGATCGGATGTGACGCACCCTACGCGCAGCCTGGGGCGGGTGTAGGTAGTTGGCTGGTGAGGTGTGTGGCTGATCGCGCACCCGCCCCTACAGGTAATTTTATCCCAAAAAATAAAAAAAAAATTATCCTTGCGCCCCCGCGCCACTTTTTTTTGGGGAACCCTTGCTTTTGGGCGGCGCTTCTGCTACTATATTACATAATCGGATAGTTGCAATTTTTTTATTAAAGTCATGCCTCCCATTATGTAGGATATGACTCCATCATATCCCGATTCGCTCGGCTTGTCAACCCCCTGGAGCGCTGACGGGCTGGGCTATTTTTTTTTTTTTGAAAAAATAAACATTAATCAGTGGCGATCGCTTTCGGGAGTTATGTTGGGAATTGATGGGGGGCGGGCGGGTTTATATAGTTACCCGGTGTGTCTTATGGCCTCAGAAGGTGCGTCACATCAGCAAGTTTTTCGTTTTCCTTTCCCAGTGGCTGATCGGATGTGACGCACCCTACGCGCAGCCTGGGGCGGGTGTAGGTAGTTGGCTGGTGAGGTGTGTGGCTGATCGCGCACCCGCCGGCCCCTACAGCACTCTGGGGCGGGTGTAGGTAGTTGGCTGGTTTTTCCCGTGGCCGATCGCGCACCCGCCCCTACAGGTAATTTTATCCCAAAAAATAAAAAAAAAATTATCCTTGCGCCCCCGCGCCACTTTTTTTTGGGGAACCCTTGCTTTTGGGCGGCGCTTCTGCTAGTATATTACATAATGGGATATTTGCAATTTTTTTAGTAAAGTCATGCCTCCCATTATCTAAGATATGACTCCATCATATCCCGATTCGCTCGGCTTGTCAACCCCCTGGAGCGCTGACGGGCTGGGCTATTTTTTTTTTTGAAAAAATAAACATTAGTCGAGCAATGAAACTGCTTAAATTTGTTGTACCCGCTTTTGTTTAGACCGGAGATTGAGGCTCGGACGGTTAACAGTTTTTTATAGATAGTGGTGGTCATGATGGATTCCTTAGTCGTTGTGTTGGCGAGGTTGGGTGAAGGGAGGGATTAATCACCTTCCTGGAAGTTACCGAAAATTACCAGTTGGGTGGCACTTGGGAGTATTCATAATCACTGACCCAATCATCACTGATTAACCAGTTGTCGTCTGCGTCAAACTCAACACCCCCTTCAGAGTTGATCAAATCTCTAAGCTCCTCCCTATCGCCAAGTTCTAATACTTTGTGAATATGCTTACACTTGGGAATCCAGCGCGTTCCGGTTTCTAGGGTAAGTACATCACGGCTTTTACTCTGGAAATCAAAATCCTGGCAAGTGCAAGTTATTTCCTCTTCTTCGATGGACACTTCATAGGTGTCTCCCTGGGGATTAACAACAGCAAATTTATAGGGTTCATTGTGGGGGTATATTTCTAGCTTCCCGGTGTGGCGTTTCCTGAAGGTTTGGAAGTTTTGATGAAAAGATTTTTTACTGACAAACTTGGGTCTCAACCCGTGACCCTTTTTGAAAACAACAAAAATTACTTTCCACCAAATTTCAACCCTGGCAATAATTTGGTGAGAGCAACCACAAATCCGCGCGACGGCGGCTTTGCTGTACAAGATACTTGCCAAAGATTGGCTCTGTGTGGTAGCATACATATAGAATCCTCAACTGATGAGTTAATTGGTTCTTAACCGTTTTGAGAGATTTGATGGGTCAGAGCCGCTGCAACGGCTCTTTCCCTATCCCTCTGATAAGATTATACACAATAGTACCGAAAACGTGCAATTGTTTACAAAACTTTACAGAGGGTAAAAAAATGAAAAGAGGCAGAAGAGGCGTTTATGATCGAGTTGGCAATCCCAACTTTTTCACAGACAAGAATCCAAGTAAGCTGAAACAGGAAGGATCTCAACCCGCGAATATACTGTTTGGCATTAGAGTAGCTCAGGATTTAAAAGACAAACTTGCGGTTATACCTAAGCGAGAACTGCGGAGGGTTTTAACTGAGTTCGCTGATAGCTACCTAGCGAACCAAAATAACTGCAAGTAGTTGCACTTTACAAAAGAAACCGCGGCCGGATTGCACCGGGGCGGTTTTTGAGTTTAAGGGTCGATCGGTTACCTCTTGAGCGATCGCTTCTTGGTTGGGGGTTAGTCTATGTTAGTTAGTCGTCAAATTTAAGGATAGACCAATAACCTCGCCATTCTGCTCCGGGTGGCGTGTTCCAAAAAAATGGGAGGCTTCGGCCTCGATACGATACAAATTTTAGTTGTTGTTTCGCAAGGATGTCTAACAGCCCAAATTCAATTTTAACCCAGGTAACACTACCATGCAGAACCCTAGGGGCGGGTGTATATAGTTCCCGGTGTGTTTTATGGCGTGGGGGCGGGTGTATATAGTTCCCGGTGTGTCTTATGGCCTCAGAAGGTGCGTCACATCAGCAAGTTTTTCGTTTTCCTTTCCCAGTGGCTGATTGGATGTGACGCACCCTACGCGCAGCCAGGGGCGGGTGTAGAAAGTTGGCTGGTGAGGTGTGTGGCTGATCGCGCACCCGCCCGCCCCTACAGCACTCTGGGGCGGGTGTAGGTAGTTGGCTGGTGAGGTGTGTGGCCGATCGCGCACCCGCCCCTACAACTAATTTTATCCGAAAAAATAAAAAAAAATTATCCTTGCGCCCCCGCGCCACTTTTTTTTGGGGAACCCTTGCTTTTGGGCGGCGCTTCTGCTACTATATTAAACAATGGGATATTTGCAATTTTTTTAGTAAAATCATGCCTCCGATTATCTAAGATATGACTCCATCATATCCCGATTCGCTCGGCTTGTCAACCCCCTGGAGCGCTGACGGGCTGGGCTATTTTTTTTTTTGAAAAAATAAACATTAATCAGTTTAATCAGTGGCGATCGCTTTCGGGAGTTATGTTGGGAATTGATGGGGGGCGGGCGGGTTTATATAGTTACCCGGTGTGTCTTATGGCCTCAGAAGGTGCGTCACATCAGCAAGTTTTTCGTTTTCCCAGTGGCTGATCGGATGTGACGCACCCTACAGCACTCTGGGGCGGGTGTAGATAGTTGGCTGGTTTTTCCCGTGGCCGATCGCGCACCCGCCGGCCCCTACAGCACTCTGGGGCGGGTGTAGATAGTTGGCTGGTTTTTCCCGTGGCCGATCGCGCACCCGCCCCTACAACTAATTTTATCCGAAAAAATAAAAAAAAAAATTATCCTTGCGCCCCCGCGCCACTTTTTTTTGGGGAACCCTTGCTTTTGGGCGGCGCTTCTGCTACTATATTACATAATGGGATAGTTGCAATTTTTTTATTAAAGTCATGCCTCCAATTATCTAAGATATGACTCCATCATATCCCGATTCGCTCGGCTTGTCAACCCCCTGGAGCGCTGACGGGCTGGGCTATTTTTTTTTTTGAAAAAATAAACATTAATCAGTTTAATCAGTGGCGATCGCTTTCGGGAGTTATGTTGGGAATTGATGGGGGGCGGGCGGGTTTATATAGTTACCCGGTGTGTCTTATGGCCTCAGAAGGTGCGTCACATCAGCAAGTTTTTCGTTTTCCCAGTGGCTGATCGGATGTGACGCACCCTACAGCACTCTGGGGCGGGTGTAGATAGTTGGCTGGTTTTTCCCGTGGCCGATCGCGCACCCGCCGGCCCCTACAGCACTCTGGGGCGGGTGTAGATAGTTGGCTGGTTTTTCCCGTGGCCGATCGCGCACCCGCCCCTACAACTAATTTTATCCCAAAAAATAAAAAAAAATTATCCTTGCGCCCCCGCGCCACTTTTTTTTGGGGAACCCTTGCTTTTGGGCGGCGCTTCTGCTACTATATTAAATAATGGGATAGTTGCAATTTTTTTATTAAAGTCATGCCTCCCATTATCTAGGATATGACTCCATCATATCCCGATTCGCTCGGCTTGTCAACCCCCTGGAGCGCTGACGGGCTGGGCCATTTTTTTTTTTTGAAAATAAATCAACTGAAAAATGGCTGAATTTCCTGGGGGTGCAAATCTCGCCAGTGACCAGGTTCAAGTGAATTGAGAGTCAAATGAGCGATCGCGACACGAACCAGTCGCAAAGTAGGGAAGCCAACGGCGGCGGTCATGCGTCGAACCTGACGGTTGCGTCCTTCAGTTAAAGTAATTTCGAGCCAAGCGGTAGGGACATTTTGGCGAAATCTAATGGGAGGGATACGAGGGGGAAGAAGTGGCTCAGTTAATAGTAGTTGAACCCTCGCTGTTCGGGTGCGATAATTTTGAATGGTGATTCCCTGCCGCAGTTGTTCTAAGGCTTGTGTAGTGGGTATTCTTTCGACCTGAACCCAGTAAGTACGAGGATGAGCAAATTCTGGCTGGCCAAGTCGATATTTAAGTTTGCGATCATCAGTGAGTAAAAGTAACCCTTCACTATCAAGGTCTAGTCGTCCGACTGAGTAGACGGAAGGAATGGGAATGTAATCTTTCAAAGTTTGTCGAGACTGAGCATGAGAATCACGATCAGTAAACTGACTGAGGACATTATAGGGTTTATAGAACAAGATATATCGATAAGCCATGCAGAAAAGTCTAGGACATGGTGTGCAGAACAAAGCGATCGCGTCCTTGAGCCTTAGCTTGATATAAGGCAGTATCAGCCATAGCAATGAGATGTTCAAGCTGAATATTGCTATTAGGCAAAACACTCACGCCGCCCATGCTGACACTAATATATTCACTAATAGGGGAAGTTTCATGAATCCTCTGTAATTGTAGGATTTGCTCACGAATTGTGTCAGCCACATTACACATACCCTCAGCATCAGTATTGGGGAGAATTATAGCAAACTCCTCGCCGCCATAACGAGCGACCAGATCCCCAGGTCGTCTAATAGATCGAGCCAAAGCCTGGGCCACCTCTTGTAAACAGCGATCGCCCTCTTGGTGTCCATAAGTGTCATTGTAGTGCTTAAAAAAGTCTACATCACACAAAATTAAAGAGATAGGGGTACATTCGCGGATGCACCTACGCCACTCTGTCATTAAATAGGTATCAAACTGTCGGCGATTAGGAACCTGAGTTAAGCCATCAAGAGTAGCCAGGCGTTCAAGCTGTTGATAAAGTTCAGCTTGTTGAATAGCAATTCCCAACTGTACAGCTAACTGCTTGATAAAATCGACTGCAGTTGACTCCCATTCACGGGGACCAGAACAATGCTGCACCATGAGCAACCCCCAGAGGCGATTATAAGGTGCATTGGCAACAAACCCCAACTCAGCAGAAGTCTCACTGTGCCTTCGGGTCAAAATGGGAACGACCAAATTAGCCTGTACTTGAAACTCTGATAACAAACGAATATCGCATCGAGTGAAATCTTGAGTGGATATATCAGCCATAGCTTGGACTTGACCCTGGGTGAACCCAGCCAGATAGTGGGGAGTCCAGCAATCTTCGGTGACAATAGTTCCGACGACAGACTTCCACCCCGGGGCGACTGATTCGACGACCATCACGCCATTACCATCATCCTGAAATCGGTAGATCATTACTCGGTCAGTATTGAGAAACTCACGAACCTGAGCCACAGTAGTGTCTAAAATTTTATCCAATTTGAGCGATCGCCGAATGCGTTGAGTAATGACAAGCATCAACCGTTGACGTTCGGCTTGCTGTTGGAGATTTTCCTCAGCCTGCTTGCGTTCAGTAATATCTTCGACCATACCCTCATAGTAGAGTAGTTGTCCTAAGCCGTCCCGGACGGCCCTAGCTTTTTCAGAAATCCAAATAATCTGATGATCGGCACGATAGACCTGGGATTCAAAATTAGTAATTGAATCGGACTCCTGTAATTGGCGAATAAACTCAGGGCGACGACCAGGATCAACATATAACTGGTGGCTAATGTCGGTCAGTTGAGCCATCATATCCTGGGGTGAATGGTAGCCATAGATTTTGGCTAAGGCTGGATTAACATTAATATAGTGACCGTCCCAGGTAGTCTGAAAAATACCCTCGATCGCATTTTCAAACAGACTACGATATTGATATTCGGCTTTTTGCAGGGACTCTAAGGCTTGTTTGCGTTCAGTAATATCTCGATAAGCACTCAAAAACAGCCTATCATCCTGATTTTGGACAATAGAGGTAGACACTAACAGAGTTTTCTGTTGTCCTGACTTAGTGCAAATGGTAGTTTCGACATCCCGCACGCCTGGCCGTTCTAAAATCTCATATAATCCAATCAGAGCATCTTGATGAGCTTGGGGGTCAGGATACAGAAGCGATAGGAAATCCTGAGAACTTTCTACTTCGGCTAGGGTGTAGCCAGTAATTTCCTCCATCTTGGAGTTATAGATCCAAAACTTTCCGGTCTGATTACTGAGGGTAATGCCTTCTCCGACAGTTTCGATGACACTGGTTAACTGTTGAGCGGTTTGGAAAATTTTTTCTTGTGTAGAAAGGCGTTCGCTGATATTAGTATTGACGCAGATCAACCCGACTAAATTACCCTGTGGATCTCGGATGGCATCTGCTCTCATGTGAACCGGAATTACTCGGCGGCTGCGGGTTAGCTTGTGGACTTCTCCTTGCCAAGAATACCCGGCTAAAATATGGCTCAGGACTGTTTCGGCGACGGTGGCATCAACATAAAGGGCTCTGTGACCTCCATGCTGGTTGAATTGTTCGACAGTTTCGTATTCAAATAAATCACAAAAGGCTCGGTTTTGATAAATTTGCACTCCGGTTGCGTCCATAATGGCGATCGCATCGGTGGTGCTATCGACGGCTTTACGAATTCTTAATAGGGTTTCTTCGGCTTGTTTGCGATCGGTGATATCTTCGGAGGTGACTAAAATGGCAACTATATTGCCGTTACTGTCATGAAGGGGAATGCGATTGGTTTCTAGGTAGACTATTTTACCATCTGGGCGGGTTCGGGTTTCGAGCTGCCGATATTGAGGGATATTGGTTTCAATGACAGTGCGATCGCATTTTCGCAAATAATCAGCCATCTCCTTGGTTGAGGGTAAATCTTCATCGGTTAACCCGACAATTGCTTCTGAACTAATCACCCCAGCCTCTAAGGCCCCTCGGCGGTTACAGCCCAAATAAACGGAGTTGCGATCTTTCCAAAAAATCGCTTTTGGGATATTATCCATGACTAGCTGTAACATCTGTTGCGATCGCTCAAGGGCGGCTTCTGCTTTCTGGCGTTCCTGAATTTGTTGCTGGAGTTTCTCATTGGTTTCCAGCAGTTGAGTTGTCCGGTCATCTAGGATGTCTTGCAGATGGTAACACAGATGTAAGAGTTCTTCTGATGCTCGGCGGCGTTCGGTAATATCAATGGCAGAACCTGTATAACCTAAAAACTTACCGTTAGCTGTCCATTGGGGCACTCCGGTATTAAATATCCAACGATACTGATGATCAAACCTTCGCAGCCGATATTCCTGTTGAAAGGGTTTGCGATCGCCGAATGCTTGCCAGTAAGTGATTAAACAATTTTGGCGATCTTCAGGATGTACCCCCCGGAACCAGCCCTCTCCCCGTTCCATTTCTAAGGAACGTCCGGTAAACTCTAACCAGTCTTCATTAAAAAATGTATAGGAACCTTCTGCATTACAAGCCCAGATTAGCACAGGTGTAGGTTCAGATAGCCCGGCAAACCTTTTTCTTTCTTGTTCAATTGCTGTTGCCAATCGGTGCAAGTTACCATCAAAATGGTAATAGTGTTCAGAGTCTAACTTGTCTTGATCATGAAAACGACTAAAATCACTCATTTTTACGTTGATCATAAGCCATTAGATTAAATTGTCATTCGGAACATTCTACTATGATATTTCCTGCCAATTCTGTACTGTCCTGTACGACAATCTTAACAATTTTGTGCTAAAATATCACGGATGATTAAACATTGCCGGAAAAATTTTTATATAAGGATAACTCCCAGTTATACACCGATAAAAATCTGAGTTATGGGGGGAGAATATGGTAATGAGAATTGAGGATAACAGTTGAGTCAACAATTGGGGATCAAGCATTTTTAGGGGGATGACCTATTCTAGTCATCTTAATTTTATAACCAGTCTTGATATTTTTTTGTATTGGTTTATACTTTTATCGTAACTTTATTTAATCACAAATGTCAACATCAAAGTATCGAATTGGTATAGTATTTGGAACCAGACCAGAAGCGATTAAAATGGCCCCACTGGTCCAAAAGTTTCAACAAAATTGTAATTATGAAACCCGAGTGATTTTAACAGGTCAACATCGGGAGATGGTCGAGCAAGTGATGGAGCTTTTCGATATCAAGGCCGATCGCAATCTGGAAATCATGCAGCACCAGCAAACCCTGACGGACATTACCTATCGTAGCTTACAAGGGTTAGGAAATATTTTTGAGCAAATCCAACCTGATATGGTTTTAGTCCAGGGGGATACGACAACAGCCTTTGCTGCGGCATTAGCGGCCTTTTATCAAAAAATTCCTATTGGCCATGTAGAGGCGGGACTCCGAACTGATGACTTATTTAATCCCTATCCTGAAGAAGCGAACCGCCGTCTAATTTCTCAACTGAGTAGATTAAACTTTGCACCTACGGAGAAAGCGGTTGAAAACCTGATCAAATCTGGGGTAGTCGGGGAAATTTATCAAACCGGAAATACAGTGATTGATGCTTTATTATCTGTTGCTAAAACCCAACCCAAATTAGATATTCCCAATCTTAACTTAGAAGAAAATCGACTAATTTTAGCGACAGTTCACCGCCGAGAAAATTGGGGAGAACCCCTAGAGGGGATTGCGGAAGGATTTTTAAAAACTCTTGATCAGTATCATGACACAATTATACTGCTACCCCTACACCGTAACCCGACGGTGAGGGAACCCCTACAGGCAATGTTAGGAGGACATCCCCGGGTAATTCTCACGGAACCCCTAGATTATACTCAACTGGTAGCAGCGATCGCTGATGCTTATTTAGTGCTGACGGACTCGGGTGGACTCCAGGAAGAGGCACCGAGTTTAGGGAAGCCTGTGTTAGTGTTACGAAAAACTACGGAACGTCCTGAAGCGATCGCGGCCGGAACGGCTAAATTAATAGGAACCGACCCTGAAGATATCCTCAGAGCCACTAGCGAACTCCTGGGGGACCGAGAGGCTTACCAAAAAATGGCAACCGCTATTAACCCCTTTGGAGACGGTCACGCCGCCTCACGCATTATGGAACATATCGATGAGTATTTCAAGTTGGTTTAGGTTGGGTTAGCTTTAAACAAGTTTTGAATAGGCAGTAAATAATCGAAAAATACCATGTCAAACAGACTGAGTTATTGGGAATATTTACACCAAGAATTAAAACTGAATGCAGATATCCAATCTCAGTTAGTTGTTCTTGATTTATTTGCGGGTTGTGGCGGTTTTTCTCTAGGATTTAAAGCCGCAGGTTTTCAAACAATCGGTTATGAGATGTTAGCGGATGCTGCCGCCACGTATACTCGTAATCTTCAGGACCCATGTTATTGTCAAACTTTAGAAATTGGTCAAGATTTATGCAATCATCCTGATGTGATTATCGGAGGTCCTCCCTGTCAACCGTTTAGTGTAGGTGGATTACAAAAAGGTCCGAGAGACTCCAGGGATGGCTTGCCGATTTTTATAGATGCGATCGCACGATATCAGCCAGAAATCGCCATCTTTGAAAATGTGCGAGGAATGCTTTATAAAAATCGTCAGTATTTAGAGAAAATAGTTGCCGAACTTGAGAGGCTGAATTATCGGGTTGACATCAAACTTATCAATGCTGTTAATTATGGTGTTCCACAAAAACGAGAACGCCTGTTTGTTGTGGCTTATCAAACAGCATGGAATTGGCCAGAAGCTGAAACCTTAGCTATTCCTTATACGGCTGGAGATGCTATTTATGATACGGCTTCTACCATTCCTATAGGGGCAAAATTTCTCACGCCTAGTATGCTAGAATATATTGGCAGATATGAAGCAAAATCTAAATGTGTTAAACCTAGGGATATTTACCTTGATATTCCTTGCCGAACTCTGACCTGTAGAAACCTATCAGGCGCAACCAGTGATATGTTGCGATTGTTATTACCAGATGGCCGCCGGAGACGTTTAACAGTTAGGGAAGCTGCGAGATTACAAAGTTTTCCCGATTGGTTTGAGTTGGTGGGTTCAGAAAATTCTCAGTTTAATCAAATTGGTAATGCTGTACCACCTTTGTTAGCCAAAGCGATCGCTAAATCTGTGAAAATGACACTGGAGAATAAACCATCTCGACCCACAGATTATTTTTCTCCTTTTCCTCAACAGTTAAAATTACCATTTGCGTAAAGATGTCATCAAATAACCCAACCCCAAATCTTGAACAACTGATGTTAGAGGCACGTCAGTTAATGAAGGATTTAGGATTACCAGACAAAATGCAAGGAGATACTCCCATTTTTGTCCTGTTAGTTATGTTAGATATGAAGCCAGCCAAATCATGGTCTGAAGCTAATAATCAGAAATGGGGAATAACGCCATTGATGAATAAAATGCGAGAGTTGGGCTTTAAAAATTTAGCACCTAATACTCGTGAAAATATTCGCGATGACTGTGTTGGTCAACTGGTTGATGCTGAACTCGCTACCGAAAATCCAGACAAGCCTCGACCTAAGAATAGTCCTAAATACTGTTATCAAATAAATCAAGAAGTTCTATATTTAGTTAAAAAAATTGGCAGTGCAGATTATCCAATAGCACTTAATAATTTTTTGTCTAACTATCAAACAATAAAACATAAGTATCAAGCCAAAAGACAATCACAGAGGCTAAATGTCAAAATTGCTCATAATTTTTCTGTCAGTATAGCACCCGGTGGTCAAGGTGTTTTAATTAAATCAGTCCTTCAAGATTTTTGTAAATATTTTAATATTGATAAAGTTCTATATATTGATAATACTGTAGATACAGCCAGAGGTTATTCTCCATTTATTGATGAAAATTTAATTAATTATTTAGGTATAGACATTGACAAATTTAAAAATAGTTACGACAAGCCAGATATTGTGCTTTATAAATCTGATAACAAATATTTAATTATTATTGAAGCTGTCAAAACTGGTGGTGCAATTAATGTTGAACGTCGCGATCGTTTATTATCTTTGTTTGAAAATGTTGATGTAAAGTTATCATTCGTCAATGCCTTTGAATCTTTTAAGGAACTCAAAAGACTGACCAAAGAAATAACCAGGGAAACTCATGCCTGGATTATGGAGTTTCCCGATCACATGATACATTTCAATGGAGACCAGTATTTATTTCATTAATAAAAATTTCCAGAAACCCTAAATATTCCGAGACTAGGAGTGCTAAATATGTCTGTATCTGGTATAATTACATTATTGACAGACTTTGGTTTAAGTGATGTTTATGTGGGGGTAATGAAAGGGGTATTATCCCAAATTAACCCCCACCTAACTGTGATTGACTTAACCCATGAAATTCCTCCCCAAAATCTGATGGCGGCGCGGTTTTGTTTGATGAATGCTTACCCCTACTTTCCTGAAGGTACTGTTCACATTGCGGTAGTAGATCCGGGGGTGGGAACTGAACGGAAGGCGATCGCACTACAATTTACTAACGGATATGTTGTCGGACCTGATAACGGCTTATTCGGGGGTTTAATTAAGCAGTATGGTGTAATTACAGCAGTGGAATTAACTAATCATCAATACTGGCGAAATTCCCAACCCAGCACTACTTTTCATGGTCGAGATATCTTTAGTCCTGTGGCTGCTTATCTCGCCTCTGGTGTGCCAATTAGGGATTTAGGTACTGTGATTAATTCTGATACCCTCATTGACCTGTCAATACCAGACCTAGAAATCACAGAAACGAGCATTAAAGGCAGCATTCAATATATCGATCGCTTTGGGAATTTAATTACTAATATTCCGGGAGATATGGTAGCAGATAAATCCTGGACTGTTAGCTTTCCTGAATGCACCCCCAGTCCTAATATTAGCAGCCATAGAACCTATGGAGAAGTCGAACTAGGTCATCTTTTAACCCTCATTGGTTCCCACGGTTGGATAGAAATTGCGGCTAACGGAGATAGTGCTAAATCTCGGTTACAAATAGACTGGGGTGCAACAGTTCAAATCAACTATTGAAATCAACTATTCAAGGAATGCCAATTTTGATAATCTCGTTGCAGATAACTAGGAAGGCGAGATAGGTCTTTAATTTGTAGTTGTTCCGGTCGATAATATAGCATAGCCACTATGAGATAATTAAGCGATCGCGGTGTATCTAAACCCTGTCGGAGATGGTTTCCTACTTGTTGTAGAAAATCCCATTCATGTTGGGTTAACATTTCATTTTGCAGGCGACTATTTAACAAACTGCGATAGCCATCACCGAGGGGACTCTGATACATCTCCTCTAACTGGTGTTCAGGTAAATTGAGCCAAAACTGTGCAAATTGCCACCGCAGTTGTCGCAATTCTACGGTGATATTAGTATCTGTGGGGTCGATATTAAATAATTTGACACACCCAATTAATCGATTGACAAAAGTTGAGACATCTACAGCAGTGACCGTTGGTGTTACCTGGGGAGAATTGACAGGAGTTGGCTGGGTTTGAGTCGTGGCTAAGGTTTGTTTAATTTGAGCGATCGCATCGGCATTTTCAAACACTCGCTGATAATCAGGAAGCAACCAGGCGGGTAAACGATTAACCGCATCTCGCACCAGCATTTTACCAGGTTGAGAATACAACATCACCGCCATTAAACAATTAATTGCATGGGGTTCAGTCAGTCCCATAGCAGTTTTTGTCCAAGTCTTAACTAATGCTTGTTCTTCATCAGTTAAGGGTTGTTTTTGAATACCTCTATTGAGCAAAATTTGATAACCTTTACCTATCTGTTGTTGATAAAGATGTTCTAATTGTTCGGGTGGTTGTCTTAACCAGTATTCTACCATACCACGACGAATTTTGTGTAATTTATTTACCACCATAGTATTATTGGGGTCAAGTTCATAGAGATTAACTTGATCGACCAATTCCGCTAAAAACTGCTGTCGTTTTTGGGGATTATGTAAATCTATAACTTGCTGTTGAGATTGGTAATTTTGGAAGATTTGAGTTAACAAAGCTCCCATTTTCGCACCATAGGCGCGACTATCCAAAAACTCAGGATTAGCCGCCATTTTCTGTTGAATGGCTTGGCGTTTTAACTGTCGCAATTCGGGAGTATTTGCGAGGGTAACAGCCAAACTAATATAGGAGGATTCGCTGTCGGTAATTAAATCAGGAATCCCAAGCGATCGCATCATAGCGGCACCATGTTTAGAACGCAAAGTATCTCCATCTCTGACTACTACAGGTAATCCCACTTCTAGGGGATCCACTAAGGAGTTTGAGCCAGAGTGGGGGTAGGAATCTAAATAAATATCCCCCTGTTCTAAACAGGCTTTAACATCGGTACGGCTGGGAAGAGACTTAATCAGAACTAAGCGTTTGTCTTCAACTCCGTATTTGCTCAAGGTGGCGTACATTCGGCGGATAAATTGGGAACTAGCATAGTTGCTACTCCAACTAGGAGCAAAGGGATAAAGCACTAAAATGGAATTGGGAACTTGAGCGAGAATTTTCACCCAGGTTTCCCCTTGTTCTGGGATAATTTTATAGAAATTTGCGCCGGACATAAAGACAATTGTTTGGTCATTGGCTCCCCATTGGCTGCGGTGAGGCTTAACGGTGGCGGGTTGAGGTGCGATCGCATAATAGTTAAAACAAAAGCCAGTTCCGTTGAGAACAGCTAAATTTTCTCGATAGAAATTAGGAGCCTCTGCACCCTCGGAAAGATGACCAGAAATATAATAATCCATATATCTCATTCCGGTAGTAACAGGTGATGAAAATAGGGTAGCTTGTACTCGCGCTAGTCGGTGTAATGCTAACAAGGTGACGGGTTTAGTAATGGCAGTTACATTAGTTCCAAATAGCAAAATATCGAGGTTATCAGCGCGAATAGTGGCTGCTTGTTGTAACTTATCATCAGGTAGTCTAACTAAACGGTCAGCGCGGGATCTACAGTATTGCTCTAGGGGATGATTGTTGGCTTGGGTAACATATAAAATAATCTCGAATTGTTCCCGATTGAGATATTCAAAAGCTGGTAATGTTAAGTAAGTTTCGGTTTGGGGGTTGAGGTGGTCGTTAAGAATTCCTAGGCGAATTTTTTGGCGATCGCTCGGACGTTCTGGGAAGGAGTAATCCAACTTAAAATCGCGGGTTTGTAGGAAGAGATGAAACAACTCAGCCCGACTACAAAACAGAGGTTTTAAGTTAAAATCGGCGAAATAGTTAGGGATAAAATTCCCCCTTTCTAGCAACATACTGGTTAACTTTTGCCATAGGGGATAGTCTGGCTGCTGCTGGAGACGTTCCCGAACAAAATCTAATAACCGTATCCGATAGCGGGAGTAATTATCTGCATCTCCCATTTCTTGGAATAGGGGGGGGACCTCAAATAAAAATCTAAAATAGTCCTCAGCCAACCAAGTGGGAATTAAAGACTCCTCAAAGGTAAGCATTAGCTGATCGGCACGACCATATAACATCCCAGCGAGTAAATACTGAAGAGTTTTTGGCTGCTTAAAGCCTTGACTCAAATAGGATTTAATTTCCTGAAAATACAGACGTTCATCATCGCGGAAAATTTCGTTTTTGATACCAGAGTTGAGTAGAGACTTATGTACTTGACCTAAATTCTCCTGATAAGCCTGGGGGAGTTGTTCTGTTTCTAATTTTAACCACATCTCAGACACAGCTTTGCGAGCATTACGGAGATTTTCTAAGGCTACTTCATCATGGGAATTTTGCTGATATTTTTGAGCATAATCTACAAAATTTTGTAGATTTAAATTACCACTAGCATTTAAAATCAACTCAACTGGCTGAGATTTAGCATCAAAGAAATCAGGATAGTAACTCATTACCTGAGCTTTATAATAATCTCGATTTTGAAAAGACTGCACAACCCTAGAACCAGGATGGCGACGATAATATAAAACTGTTTCTCGTATACCATAAAAAGGTATATTATGTTGATGACAATTTAGCCAAAATTCCCAATCCTCATATCCCGATTCCTTAATTTCTTCCTTATATCCTTTAGTCAAATCATAGACAGTTTTGGGATATAAAGACGTACACACCAGCATATTATATTTTTTGAGATTTTCTAAGGAATATTCGTCAGCAGTTACAATTTTTCGCTGTTCAGTGCCAAAAATCTCATAGGAGCCAAAAATCACGCAATCATGAGATTTGCTGAGGGCCACTTCTACTAAACTAGCCATGGCAGAAGAGCTAAGTTTATCATCAGCATCTAAGGGTAAAATATATTCACCTTTGGCTTGATTGATGCCAGTATTTCTAGCACTAGCACAACCTTTATTGTCGGTTTCTATGAGGCTAATTTTGTGGTTAGCAAAAATTTTAATAAGATGTTGAGCCACTTGGCTAGTTTGGTCAGGACTACCATCATTAACAATGATAATTTCCCAATGGGGGTAAGTTTGAGCCACAACGCTGGCAACTGCTTCTGGTAAAAATTCCCCCTGTTGATAGCAGGGAATAATTACAGAAATTAGTGGTATATTAGTAGGTAATGCTGTTTTAATAACTTCCATGGTTTGGGTTAACATTTGTTGTTCTGTAAACATTTGTTCGGCTCGTTTTTTGCAGGCTTGACCAATAGAATACCGTAGATAGGGATTAGCAACCCACTCTTTAATAGTTTCTATTAATTCCGTGATAGTTGCTGAGGCATTTATTTTAGGGTCAGACAAGAGTTTACCCGTGTTTCCTAACTCTTCAGGAATGCCACTAACTGCTGAAGCAATTACAGGTAATCCTTTCGCCATTGCTTCTATTACTGATAAGGGCATTCCTTCCAATTCGGAGGGTAAAATAAATATATCGCTGGCATCTAATAAGTCAGGAATATCATGACGACATCCTAGCAATTTAACCTGGTCAGTAATGCCTAATTTTTGGATTTCTGTTTTTAGTTGATTTTCCCAGCTACCTCCACCAGTCCATAGAAAATATAGTTGACACCAAATGGGGGTGTTTTTCAGTTGTTGAATGGCTTGTAATTGGTATTGATAGCCTTTGATGGATTCTAATCTAGCTGAGGTGAAGCCAACTATGGCATTGGGGGGGATGCCTAGTTGTTTACGAATGCGATCGCCTGTAGTAGGATTAACTAAACTAAAATACTGCCTGGGTCGTCCATAGTAAATTACGCGACCCCGTGATTTAGGTAGTTGGAAAAGTTCCCACAACTGCTGTAAATTTTCTTGAGAAACGGCGATAACTTCCTGGGAATGCTGATAAATCTCCGCCAGTTGACCCAAGTAAGACTGAAACTGTTTAGCTAAATAAGGCGCTACAAAATTTTCTGTAATAACGAAAGGTATTTTTAACCTCATAGCCACTTGTTTAGCAGCTAAATTAGAAATTGGACAGCAATCACTAAACAGGATTAGGTCTGGCTTCGCCTTGGTAAAAATAGTTTCAGCAGTAGTGTGGTCTGTTAAGGTTTGATGAAAGTCCTTAACTGAATCATAGTCTAACCAAAAATGTTGAATTCCTAACTGTTTTTGTTGGTCTAACAAATAATGAGATTCTCGACTTTGTACACAACTAACATGATAACCAGATTTAATTAACTGGGTGAGAATTGAGTGATTATATTGTCCAACTCCATAAATCCTCGGTTCGTCAGTATAAACTAAAATATGGAATTTTTCAGGCGATTTTAAAGGTTTCATTTCCCCTGGACAGACTGATACTGGTTTAGATATAGTTCTGGGGATATTAACAATACCATATTGCTGACAAATTTTCTGAGTTTCCGTGTAAGTAGTGGGGTTTTTGTTTTCTAATCCATCCTGATTATCAAAATATAACCCCAAGATTTCGGGTATTTTAGCGATGTTTTCAGTTTTGCCAATTCTCAGCCAAAACTCATAATCTCCCGCTACTGTAAATTCCGGGTTAAAATCGCCATATTTTTGATGGAGAGATTTGCGCCACATAGGTTGAGAACCGAGACAGCAGCGGCGCTCTAATTCTTGATAACTAAAATCTGGCCAGTTCCAGCGTTGGTTAGCTTGGGTATTAGCAAAGGTTTCGTTGGGGTTGTGGGTGATAAGTTGATCGCCATAAACAACGGCAATATCTGAATGCTGGTCTAAATAATTAGCCATTAATTCTAAAGCATCGAAACGGTGTCTATCATCAGTGTTAGCATTAGTGATATATTCCCCTTTGGCGAGTTCTATGGCTCGATTCCAGGCGGCATAAAGGGTTTCTCGGTGTTCGGTGCGATGGTAGATAATTTGGGGATATTTAGCTTGAAAATTGGCTACTATTTCTGCTTCGTTTTCCTGGGAGTTGCTATCAATAACAATAATTTCTAGCTGCTGTTTATGGTATAATGTTTGATTGACCAAATCCTGCAAACATCCCTCTATAAATTTGGCGGAGTTATAGGTGGAAATAATGGCGGAAACTTTGGGTGATGTTAACCTCGTTTCTGGTCGCTGAACCGTTGACCAAATCCAAGGTTTAGCGCATTCAAGGGAAACTAAATTAAAGCCGGCGGCGATTAATAAATCCCTGAGTTGTGTATCAGTGTAGGCGTTTCCGTATAAATAATATTGCTGATTTTCTGCGCCTTCTTCATCAAAATCACCTAAATTTTCCGCACTGCGATCGTGAACTTGAATGCGGAAGTATCCCCCTGGCTTTAATACCCTAAAGATTTCGCTAAAATAGCTTTTAACCACAGATAGCGATCGGATATGTTGAAAAACAATGGTAGAATAAACTAAGTCGTAAAATTCACCTGGTAAATCTTGTAAATCAGATCCATTATTGACATATAATTCACCATTAGATTGACCATCAGCTAAGTATTGTTTAGCAAACTCAATCATATTTTCCGAAATATCCACCCCATCGACTCGGTTAAATCTTTCCCGTAAAGGCTTAATTAAACGACCGACACCACAACCAATTTCTAAGACTTTCCAATGGGGTTGACTAGGGAGACCTTGAAGAATTTGTTGAGTAGTTCGATAAATTGACTGTTCCCAAACTTGCTGTCTTTCGGCTGGTGATAATTTCTCAATTCCTGGATATGTCAACACTCGCGCAAACATGGCATCTTGGATAGAATCAACATTCCAAAACTGACGCTGTAAATTTAGTTGCGCGTGATTAACTGAAGATTTTGTAGCTGGTGTTGATAATGAGTTAATCCGCTTTTTCATGTCTGCGGCGGGGGTAAAATTAGGGATTAACTCTAGGACTCGGTTAATGGCTTGTTGCGCTAAATTATGATTACCGATTTGTTCGGCAGAATTGGCTAAATACCACAGGACTCGCCCAATATTACCACCATTTTGCCATGCTTGGTAAAACTCGTTAACTGCTTCCTGATGTCGTCCCTGTTTTTGCAAAACTAATGCTGACCAGAAGCGCAAATATCCATCTTGAGGATAACAATTGCGGTAGTGAAATAAACCACCACCACCGGGGTTACACAGTCCGGGAGAAGCTGTCGAAATGTGGCGATCGCTTTCTAACTGTTCGGAGAGATGATTAGATGTTAAACTAACTTTAAATTGAGGGTCAATATCTCCTAAACTCTGCACAAATAATGCTGCACCTGTTTGGGGGTTTCCGGTAGTTAAACGGCGTTCCCGTTTAGGAAACTTCATTAACTGATGATAAGTTTGATGAATTTTATCAATAGAAACCTGGGGATTAAAATATTGTTGGGCATAATTTCGGGCATTATTTCCTAATCTCAATCTCTCCTGGGGATGATGATATAAATATGCGATCGCCTGCTGATATTCCCTCTCACTGTTAACGACTAATCCGGTTTGATTATTAATAACTAACCCCTTAATCCCTCCATGGGGAAAAACCACCGGAGTTATCCCCGCATACATAGCTTCCTGTAGACTTTTTTCGCTAGTTGCATAGGTATCCTCAACTAAAGGATAGCCAAACACATCGAGGATTTCTAAGACGGATTTAATATCTTCAACATACCCCCGAAACTCAAATTTTTCGGCAACTCCCAAACTTGCTGCCTGTTGTTTAAGGCTATTTTCAATTCCTCCCCCACAGACAATAAAACGAATATCAGGAACTTGCACCCCGGCACTCATGGGGATATAATTTTGATAGAGTTTGGAGAAATCAACTGTGCCAATATAACCGACATTAAAACCCTGGTGAGGGCGATTATTTAAAGATTCTAAACGGCTAAAATCAGCAATTCCTGGCACTACTCCAATTTGATTATTGGTGAATAAATCACTACGGGATTTAATGGCGGGTATCTCTAAACTATAGGGAGTTGTGGCTAACAAAATATCTGCATAATCAACTAATTCCGATGTGACAATATGGGGAGAGCGATCGCCTACTACTTTCAGCCACACTAGCAACCGCATGGGAGGTAAATTTAACTGTAATAATTCATATAATTCTGGAGTATTCCAGAAGTGAATATGAACAATATCCGCCTGTGCTATCTCTCGATAAATTATCTCTAAATTAGGTGATTCAATTACCTGTAAACCAGCCATTTCGGCTAATTTGACTGCTTGGGGATGCGCGGGAGTCAAAGAAATAGCACAATGAACCTGATCCAATTGTTTGAGGGTAGCATCTTTAGCGATCGCTACTACAGACCGTGATGCACCTCCTAGAGAAAATCCTTGTAAAATGTGTAAAATTTTCATAAATCCGTAATTTCTAAAGACCAGATAACCGCCCAAATCACTTTTAATTAATGACCGGGAGAAACCCGATAATGATTTAATCTGCTAATTTGCTTAACCAAATGATTGGGCTTAAAGAAATAGCTAGTATAGGCTATTTCAACGGTGCGATCGCAATCATGAACAAACACATCAGTATCACCAGATTTGATAGCTAATTGGGAAGCCAAATATATACTTTTCATTCTCCCCGGTGTTTCCGGTGTATATCCCGCCGGACCATCAACTAAAATCCAATCCCATGATATATCATAAATCCAATTAGGTAAATCCAAGGATAAACAATCCTCCCTCTGTTCAAATTTCATCAACAATTCTGCCCAATTTTGTCGCCGAGTTTGGTAATCCACATGATAGGCTTCTAAATGGGGATAGCTCTTTTTCACCTGAGTTAACCACTGGGGGTTATCTTCCAAAAATACCGTTTTACCGTGGGGGTTAATATCCATCCATAAACCGCTATCTTTACCCACGCCAAAAACT
Source organism: Limnospira platensis NIES-39 (assembly GCF_026000695.1). Taxonomy (GTDB): domain Bacteria; phylum Cyanobacteriota; class Cyanobacteriia; order Cyanobacteriales; family Microcoleaceae; genus Limnospira; species Limnospira platensis. The sequence continues at coordinate 4,364,893 of NZ_AP026945.1, read as the reverse complement.
AGCAAATTTCCGGGAGTCTGAGGATGAATAATATCAGCAATATAGCGATATTCTTCTCCGGTCATTTGTCCAGGATTGGCGGCGACCAACTCATCAATAATTGGATAGTAAAACTGCCGAGAATGATTATTAAAAATCCATTCCCATTGTAAATGACTGGGGAGAGTCCAATTAACAGATGGGTCTGGCTGATGAGCAATAGGTTGAACGTCTCCACGCCAAGCCACCCCCATGATTTGTTTAGTTTGATAAATGGCGACATTCCAACGGCGATCGCGAAAATAATTCCAACCCGCAAACACATCAGGAGAAACCAAATCATGAAACAAAATCAAAGCATCATCCGCCGCCACCTGTTCACAAATTTGAGCATCTAAAAACGGTCCTGGTGCTTCATGGTTGCCATCAATAAAAATGAGAGACCAGCGACGATGACAACTCCGAGCAATTTCGGCAACCTTAGCGGGACTGTAACCCGCAATTAACTCAACCCTTTCTATCACGCCAGCCTTTTGTAAAGAAGAGCGCACGCGACTGGAAAAAACCGGATTAGCCAGACCGGGGTCAATGACATCGAGAATCACCCCACCTAAAGCGAGATGACAGGTTGACCAACCCAACCAACAACCAATTTCTAAAGCCGGTTTACCAGCGAATTGCAAGGCGGTATTATATAGAATATGTGCTTCATCTCTGGTAATAAATCCCACCGTAGGGAATTGTTGATCAACGTAGCGATTATGGGGAATTTCTCGGCGGTTATATTGCCACTTAGAACTAATGTTATCAACAACTAAATTGGGGAAATAGCGATCGCATTTAATTTTCCTCAACCCAGAGGAGACATAATCCCCTGGAGGAAACGACAAATCCTCTCCAGATGCAGCCAGAATTTGTGATAAACCCTGTTGAGCCGTAGTACAATCAGGATTAAGTTCTAGGGCGATGCGATAAGCCCTAGTCGCGGCTGAGGCTTTATGCTGGGCTTGCAACACTTGAGCGAGGATATGATAAGCTCCAAAATGGTGGGGCTGGGTTTTGATGGCCTGATGACAAGCTGCGATCGCCTCAGAGAAACGCCCGCGAGCCAGACAATCTCCTGCCTGGTCATTGAGTCGCAAAACCTCAGAACTAGCTGTTAGATTGGCAAAATTCCCCATGAGTTCAGCAATGCGAGTCCAACTATACAGTTCAATAAGAGTCCAATAGAGTTAATCTGTTCCCAGACCCCGTATTTCTGAAAAATACGTTAAGATTGGTAAACATAATATCAAAGATACCAGAGAATCTGGGATCGAAAAAAAATCAGTAGGAGGATAGACCCCCGTGAATAAACGGTGGAGAAACGCGGTCTTATATGCAATGCTGGCTATTGTCGTCATCGCCTTAGCAACGACATTGTTTGACCAACAACCCCAAAGCCGGGAAACCTGGAAATATAGCACCTTTGTCCAGGAAGTCCAACAGAACCGGGTTGAACGAGTCAGTATTAGTGCCGATCGCACTAAAGCCCTAGTTACAGCCCAGGATGGCTCCAAAATCCTAGTAAATCTACCCAATGATCCAGATCTGATCAACATTCTGAGTGAAAACAATGTTGACATTGCGGTACAACCCCAAACGGAGGAAGGACTTTGGTTCAGAGCATTAAGTAGCCTGTTCTTCCCGATTTTGCTCCTAGTGGGCTTGTTCTTCCTATTGCGTCGCGCTCAAAACGGACCAGGTAGCCAAGCCATGAACTTTGGTAAATCCAAAGCCAGAGTCCAAATGGAACCCCAAACCCAAGTTACCTTTGGAGATGTAGCGGGTATTGAGCAAGCCAAACTGGAATTGAGCGAAGTAGTAGACTTCCTCAAAAACGCCGATCGCTTCACCGCCATTGGTGCGAAAATTCCCAAAGGCGTGCTATTGGTAGGACCTCCGGGAACCGGAAAAACCCTCCTCGCCAAAGCCGTAGCCGGGGAAGCCGGAGTTCCCTTCTTCAGCATTTCCGGTTCAGAATTCGTGGAGATGTTTGTCGGTGTGGGTGCTTCCCGCGTCCGGGACTTATTCGAGCAAGCCAAAGCTAACGCTCCCTGTATCGTATTCATTGATGAAATTGATGCAGTTGGTCGCCAACGGGGTGCAGGTCTTGGCGGTGGTAACGATGAACGGGAACAAACCCTTAACCAGTTACTGACCGAAATGGATGGTTTTGAAGGGAATACAGGCATTATTATTATTGCTGCTACTAACCGTCCTGATGTACTAGATGCAGCCCTAATGCGTCCGGGAAGGTTCGATCGCCAAGTAGTAGTCGATCGCCCCGACTATTCTGGTCGTTCGGAAATTCTGCAAGTCCACGCCAGAGGTAAAACCCTTGGTAAGGATGTAGATCTCGATAAAATCGCCCGTCGGACTCCTGGTTTTACTGGGGCTGATTTATCTAACCTGTTAAACGAAGCAGCCATTTTAGCCGCCCGGCGCAACCTCACGGAAATCTCTATGGATGAGGTTAATGATGCCATTGATCGCGTCTTAGCAGGTCCTGAGAAGAAAGATCGGGTGATGAGCGAAAAACGCAAAACCCTAGTGGCTTACCACGAAGCTGGTCACGCCTTAGTTGGGGCGTTGATGCCTGACTATGACCCAGTTCAGAAAATCAGTATTATTCCTCGTGGTCGCGCTGGTGGATTAACCTGGTTTATGCCTAGTGAAGATCGCATGGACTCGGGTTTATATAGTCGTTCTTACCTGCAAAATCAAATGGCTGTCGCCCTCGGTGGTCGTTTAGCCGAAGAGATTGTCTTTGGTGAGGAAGAAGTGACTACAGGTGCTTCTAATGACCTCCAGCAGGTCACACGGGTAGCCCGTCAAATGATTACCCGCTTTGGTATGAGCGATCGCCTTGGTCCGGTGGCTCTCGGTCGTCAGCAGGGTAATGTTTTCCTCGGTCGCGATATTATGTCGGAGCGTGATTTCTCTGAGGAAACCGCATCCGCTATTGATGAAGAAGTCCGCGCTTTGGTTGATGAGGCTTATAAACGCGCTCGTCAAGTCCTCGAAGAAAATCGCCCTGTTCTCGATAGTTTGGCAGAAATGCTCATCGAGAAAGAAACCGTTGATTCTGAGGAGTTGCAGGAGTTATTAGCTTCTAGCGATGTCAAAATGGCTGCGATCGCCTAAGCCTCATTTTTAACCCCATTTTTCCTTCATAATTCACAGGCTATCCACTTTCAGGATAGCCTTTTTTTTCATCAACAATCCATCCCCCCAAAACCCACCATCACATAAACTTTACTAATTTATACAGCCCCATCGATTGGAATTTCCAAAGAACGTTAAGAATTAATACATTTTTATTGAAAATCCCTCGCAAAAAGTTGACGAGATTATAGGGGTTATGGTATCATCTCAGAAATAGATACCAAGGGGCTACTCTGTCATTATGCAAAAATAAAGGCTACAACTACGATTATATCGCCAGATAAATTATTCTCTCAGCAAAATATTAAATTCACGATGCACGAGTTTTCGAGTAATAAGCGATCGCTTTTTTTGTACCTCTTGACAAAAACGCCATTATGTGCATACATTCACCTGTAGGGTGCGTCAGCCATCAATTATCCGGTGTGGATTTCAGCCGCCTTTTGTGGTGCGTCAGCCCTCAATTATCCGGTGTGGATTTCAGCAGCCTTTTGTGGTGCGTCAGCCCTCAATTATCCGGTGTGGATTTCAGCCGCCTTTTGTGGTGCGTCAGCCCTCAATTATCCGGTGTGGATTTCAGTTTTCGGTGTCTGACGCACCCTACACCCAATCATTTTTGTGGTGCGTCAGACCTCAATTATCCGGTGTGGATTTCAGTTTTCGGTGTCTGACGCACCCTACACCCAATCATTTTTGTGGTGCGTCAGCCCTCAATTATCCGGTGTGGATTTCAGTTTTCGGTGTCTGACGCACCCTACACCCAATCATTTTTGTGGTGCTAGATAAACCTAATCGGTCCATCATCAAGATTAGTGCCATCAAATTGAAGACCGACCACCCCTTCTAAAATAGCAATCAACTCATTTTCGCCGGGAGTCCGACGGAAAATAGCAGTTCCTTGTGGGAGGGGTTGGGGGATATCAGTAGAGAATAAATAATCGTCATTACTCAGTAAGATGACATCAGTAGTGCTGTTAAAATTCAAAATCAAAGCATAGTCAGCCACACCATTAATATCATCATTACCGTTATCGTAAAACGGTCCGTTTTCATTGCCTAATACAAAAGTATCAAAACCTTCTCCGCCAACCAGGGTGTCAATAGTTGTCAGTCCCGGAAAATCAGCGCTAGTATCAACACCAACCAGGAAATCATTACCGCGATCGCCACTTAAATAATCCCTACCTCGACCCCCATAGAGAGTATCATTACCCTGACCACCATATAAACAATCATCCCCATCTCCGCCATAGAGGATATCATTTTCCATATTTCCTAGCAGTATATCATTACCCTGACTACCCAACAGAGTATCATCACCTTTCCCCCCATAGAGAGTATCATCACCCGGACCCCCATCTAGGCTATCATCTCCCTGATTCCCAAACAAAAGATCATTACCATTGCCACCCAATAAAGTATCATTATCCTCGCCGCCATAGAGGGTATCATTACCGTCGCCGCCATCTAAGAAATCATTACCTGCTTCTCCAAATAGCAGATCGCGACCAATTCCCCCTAATAGGGTGTCATCATTTAAACCGCCATAGAGGGTATTGTTACCATTTCCCCCATCTAAGAAATCGTTATTTTGACCCCCATACAGGAGATCATTACCCCCACCTCCGATAAGAGTGTCATTCCCCGTAAAACCATAGAGGGTATTGTTACCACCCCCACCATAGAGCAAATCATTTCCTTCTGTTCCCAAGATTAAACTATTACCGTCGCCACCCTCAAAAACATAATCTGCACTGGGTAGAGTCGGCGTGGGAGTTGGTGTGGGTGTCGGTTCCGAAGGTGTAGGTGTGGGTGTCGGTTCCGAAGGTGTGGGTGTCGGTTCCGAAGGTGTAGGAGTCGGTTCCGAAGGTGTGGGTGTGGGTGCTGGTGTGGGTGTGGGTGTGGGTGTGGGTGTGGGTGTGGGTGTGGGTGCTGGTGTGGGTGTGGGTGTCGGAGGTGGTGTCGGAATGGGAACCGGAGGCGGCGGTGTCGGTTGAGCAACAGGCGGAGGTGTGGGCTCAAAAGGTGCAGGTGTGGGTTCAGGAGTGGGTGGCGCGGGTTCTGGGATAAAAGGGATTTCCTCCTCCTCCTCTCCATTGTCGCCATTGTCGCCATTATCGCCATTATCCCCATTGTCCACGGGAAGAGTGTCATTATCGCCATTATCGCCATTATCGCCATTATCCACGGGAAGGGTATCATTATCCCCATTATCCCCATTGTCAAGGAGTCCGATCTCCTCGGTTTCTGGTTCTGAGCGTATGGATTCGTGATCAATAATATCGGTAAGGTCAGATAATGGTGATATATTTATATCCTCTGCCATCGTGCCAAACCCAAAAGCACTCATCTAACTTACCTCACGATCAATACTGCTAGAGCCATTTTTTTCAGAATAGCATATTCTCTGAGAGAGTCTACCACAAAAGCATAGCAGCCAATTGATAGCCGAAATCTTAATAATTTACGATCATCGTGGATAATTAAGAATCATTCACCGACAGACACAAGTAGGAATGAGAAGAGATGACTAAAACGCGCTATACCTTGCCGAAACTGTTGATTTTATTGGTAGTGGCTGTTAGTGTTTTTGTGGCGATCGCCATTTCCTCTAGTTCTCCAATTCCAGCGAGGTCTGTCACCGAAATTAGGGGAGTTTGGCTAACCAATGTTGACAGCAATATTTTATTTTCAACAACCGGCTTAACTCAGGCTTTAGACCGCCTGCGAAACCTGAATTTTAACACTATTTACCCCACAGTGTGGCAGGGAGGTTATACCCTATATCCTAGCCGTGTAGCTGAGGAGGTGTTTGGTATTTCCAGAGACCCCCACCCCGGATTACAAAAACGAGATATGCTCTCGGAGGTGGTGAGGGAAGGACATAAACGGGAATTAAAAGTTATTCCTTGGTTTGAGTTTGGGTTTATGGCTCCCATTGATTCAGAATTAGCCAAACTTCACCCGAACTGGTTAACACAAACCCAAGATGGTAGTTTCACGAAACCGGGAGGAAATCCTGAGTGGGTGTGGTTAAATCCCTTTCATCCCGAAGTACAACAATTCATTTTAAATCTAGTCACCGAAATTGTCAAGAACTATGATATTGATGGCATTCAATTTGATGATCATTTTGGCTTACCTGCTGAGTTAGGTTATGACCCCTTTACCGTTAAACTATTTAAGGAGCAGCATCAAGGTCAATCACCGCCAGAAAATCCCCTAGATACCTATTGGGTGAGATGGCGAGCCGACCAACTTAATAAGTTGATGGAGAAGGTATTTTATGGGGTGAAAGCAATTCAAGAAGATTGTCTGATTTCGTTGTCTCCGAACCCCCTACATTTTGCGCTTCCGGCTTATCTTCAGGACTGGTTTACCTGGGAAAGAAAAGGTTGGATAGAAGAGCTAGTGCCGCAAATATATCGTTCTGATATGTCTCATTTTATTAGGGAACTAGAACGAGCAGAAATCGAATTAGCGAAAAATCATATTCCGGTGGCGATCGGGATTTTAAGCGGTCTCAAAAATCGTCCTACAGCGACTAACATCTTGGAAGAACAGGTAAAAAATGTACGCGATCGCCATTTTGCGGGAGTCTGTTTTTTCTTCTATGAAAGCCTGTGGAATTGGGCGGAAGACTCCCCAGAGGAGCGAGAAAATCGCCTAAAAAAGTTATTTTCCCATAAGTTTAACCGCCCCCACGCCGCCAAAGTATAAAAACACAATAGCGCCTCCCAGCAGACTTTGAGTCAAGGGGTCAGTAGAGGGGGTTAAAAATCCCCCCAGAATAGCCGCCCCCATCAACACATATCGCCAGATAGATAACATTTTCCCAGAAGATACAATACCCAATATCCCCAAAACAATCTGAATAATTGGCACTTGAAATGCGATCGCAGTTACCAACAGCAATTTCAGGACAAACTCAAAGTATTCAGCAATTGACCATAGCTGTTCTACCACATCAGAACCATAATTAATAAAGAAGGTGAGAGCCGCCGGAACAATAGCCAGATAAGCAAAAACCAATCCGATTAAAAACAGAAAAGTTGACCCCAGAAAAACGGGTCCCAAAATTCGTCGTTCCCGGAGGGTAAGTCCGGGTAAAACAAACTGGATAATCTGAAAAATAATAAACGGACTCGCCACCAGTAAACCGCTATATCCCGCGACTTTAATGGAGACAAAGAAATACTCTCCCGGAGCCAATTGTAAAAGTTTTACCCCTTGAGCGGGAACCTTTAAAATTTGGACAATTGGTTTAACTGCTATAAAGCAAACAACTATCCCAATCACCACAGAAATTAATGAGTAAAAAAGGCGCTGTCTTAATTCTTCCAGGTGGTCAAACAGAGACATTTCTACCTCATCAGGAATTTGGTTGAGGTAGTCATCATCATCGGGGGAAATTTGAGGTTCTGGTGGCTTAATCAGAGTGGCTGTTGATGAACTTTTAGCCCTAGTAGAGGTGGCGGGTTGGTAACCATTTACGGAGCCATTACCGTTCAAGGGCGCTTGAGGATTTTTGCCATTAGTATTAGTGGGTCTCGACACCTGTTGAGGAGTGGGAGCCATAGTCAAGCTATCTGGTGCAATTACGGGCGTTTTTGGGGGGGTTGGGTTCTCGGTTTTGAGAGTATCTTGGGCTTCCAATTGAGTGCGTAGTTTCTGATTCTCCCGTTCGGTTTCTGCGAGAAGTTGTTTGAGATTGGTAATTCTTTGATGCAGAACAGTGGCTTCTTGACACAGAGCTTCATAAGCATCAGAATTGGGAGATTGTGAAAATTGGTCTTCCATAGAATTAACTTTTAGGGAACTGTTAGGGAGTGTTTGGCGCTAGGAAAAGAGAGGGGGGAGTAAAGGGTTAGTTAAATTTTATCTTTTAGCATAGGAAATGGGATCAGTTAACCCCAAGGCTTGGAAAGCAGCCAGACGCAAACGACAAGCATCACATACCCCACAGGCTTCAGCTTCTCCCCCATAGCAAGACCAGGTATGCTCCCAGGGAACCCCTAAACTGTTCCCCAATTGGATGATATCTGTTTTTTTGAGGTCAATTAGGGGAGTGTTGATGGTGATAGGATTACCTTCGCGTCCTTGTTTGGTTCCCAGACGGAACACGGACTGCATGGCGACGATATAATCAGGGCGACAGTCGGGATATCCTGAGTAGTCTAGTGCATTGACTCCAATATAAATGCGATCGGCTCCGATGGCTTCGCCGTAGGCGAGTGCAAAACTCAGAAAAATGGTATTTCTGGCGGGGACGTATGTAATGGGGATGGTTGCGGACATTTCCGCCAAAGTGCGATCGCAAGGTAAATCGATGTTATCATCAGTCAAGGCTGACCCTCCCCAACGCTTGAGGTCAAACTCTACGGTTTGATGAGCTGCTACCCCCGCCGCCTGTGCAATTTTAGCCGCCGCTTCCAATTCTCGTAGGTGTCGCTGCTGGTAGTTGAATGACAGTGCATAGCATTCATAGCCATCAGCTTTCGCCTGATACAGCACTGTGGAAGAATCAAGTCCACCAGAGAGTAGAATTACTGCTTTCACGTTTTCTCGCCTTTACCCAACTTCATCTTACTTAATCATAGAATTAATTGTAACAAAAGTTAATAACAATTACCCATATCTATGGGCTATCACCCTAAGAGGGGAGCAAATCACCATCTGCTAGGGGATAGAAGGCGATCGCATTTAGTTAAATTACGACAAACTTCTTAACAATCCTCTGCCCACGGAAAATCGCAAAAATACTTCATATTTACTTCCTCAAAAATTCGCTACACTGGTCAATAAGTAAATTAGAAGTTACGAGGTATTATTCATGACATTTATACCTAAAGTTCAATACAATCCCTCCCGCTGGCTAACTCTGGTTCTGATGACCATGGCATTGTGGGTTGGTGGTAGCCTACTGTTGGATGTAGTAATTATGCCAGCGATGTATCTATCTGGGATGATGCAAGAACCTAGTTTTGCCTCTACAGGCGGAATAGTTTTCACGGCATTTAATCATATTGAAATCCTCTGCGCCGCCTTAGCTTTAACGGGAATGATGGTTTTAGGAATGACTCTTCCTGAAGGGTTCAGCAATCGGATTCGTACCCTGACGGTGTTATCTTCTATCTTGTTGGCGATCGCTTTGTTGTACACCTATAGCCTCACCCCCCAAATGACTGCCCTAGGTGTAAATCTGAATTTATTTAACGCTGTTGAATCGACTCCAGAGGGGATGAATCAACTACACTTTAGCTACCTAAGTCTGGAAGCCTTAAAACTGTTCGCCGCTGGGACTATTTTGGCTTGGTGTTATCATAATCATAATTATGCGGGAATTATTGAGCAGTAATTACCCTTTAATTACTATTAGCAATTGACTAGGTTATAGCCCCAAATATATCAGGGTTTTAACCTGGTTTTTTTATGGTTGACGTGATTTATTAGTAGATAAGAGCACAGGATATTTGAGGCAAAATAGCCCCTGGGTGAGTGTGGCGTAGTTGAGGGAATTAGGCGATCGCCCTAGGCTTCCATCACCTCACGGATAGTACCAATAGCACCCCCTAAAATCTCCGCAGCGCGATCAATTTCCGACTCAGTGGTAAATTTGCCGATACCAATCCGCAAAGCACCTTCCATGGCATTTGGGGATAAAGCGATCGCCCGCAAAACATGGGACGGTGCTTCTACTCCAGAGGAACAAGCCGCCCCCGTAGAAATTGCCAGGCGATCGCGCACCCGTGCTATAATCGCACTATTAGGAACATCTGGAATCGAAATATGCAGATTTCCCGATAAGCGATGATTAATATCTCCATTAATCACCAAACCCGGTATTTTGTCAAGTAGTAAATCCTGTAATTTATCGCGCAAATTAGCAATTTTTGCCTCATCTTCTGCCATTTCCAAACCTCGCAGACGACAGGCTTCTCCCAACCCCACAATTCCCGGCACGTTGAGAGTACCAGACCTAATTCCTCCTTGATGTCCGCCGCCAAACAGAATCGGCTTGAGTGGATAACCTTTTCTAGCCACCAACGCCCCGACTCCTTTTGGTCCGTAGAGTTTATGACCAGAAATCGCCAAATAAGTGATTCCCCATTCCTCAAAATTGATAGGTATTTTGCCCACAGCTTGGGACCCATCGCACAAAAAAGGGACTTGGTGAGCTTGGGCAATTTTAGCAATTTCTGCCATGGGATAAATCGTCCCAATTTCGTTATTAGCAGCCATCATACATAACAGAGAAACCCCATCCTGGCAAACCTTATGCACCGATGCCAAGTCGATTTTACCCTGTTGATCAACGGACAAATAAGTGATATCAATTAACCCTTGTTTAACTAAAGCCTGACCCGTATCTAAAACCGCTGGATGTTCCACCGGAGAGACAGCCATTGTCGGCAAATATGGGGATTTATGATTAATGATGCTACCTTGAATAGCCAAATTAATGCTTTCAGTAGCGCCAGAAGTAAAGATGATTTCTCTTGGGGAAGCGCCGACTAATTCCGCCACTTGTCGCGCCGCTTGAGAAACTGCTTTTTGGGCGCGATCGCCATAAATATGGTCGATACTGCTGGCGTTACCAAATTCTACCGTCATGTAATGCAGCATTTTCTCAGCCACTCTGGGGTCAACGGTCGTGGTGGCGTGGTAGTCGAGATAGATAGGGGGAGAGTCAGTCATCAGATATCCATCAACTGGTTACAATAATCCTGATTCGCCCAAAGCTCGGTCTAGGGTTTCTGCTAACTTGAGTTGTTCTCCCGAATATTGCAGATACTCAAAATCAAGGGTAGCGCCTTGTAACTTCATCACCCCTAAAATATCTCGCCACTGTTTTTCTGAGCTAAAATTGGTATCTCTATACCACAGTAACTTTTGTAAGATAATATCTTCAGGACTCGGCAAAACTAAGGTTTGCTCAGGGTTAGTGCGAACAATTTGCACTTGACGACGTTCAAATTCAGATCGGCTAAATGGGTTGTTTTTTAAGATAAAAATGTCAAATTTTACAATCGACTCATTGTCGATAATATTAAACGAACTTTGATAGCGGACTGCGGATTTTACGGTATCTTCGTCCACATCAAATCGAGGTTGCAATGCCGCGACTAATGGTTGAACCTTGGGTAAGGTTAAGTCTGCCACCAAATCAATATCTTGAGTGCTGCGAGGTTCTCCTAATAAGCTGCTGGCAACGGAACCACCGATGAGGTAAGGGATACCAAGTTGGTCGAGAATTGCCGTCACCACAAGTACCTGAGAAATCGGGTCAGTAATCATAACGGGTTGATTTAGGTTTTGCCCAATAACTTTTAAAGCTGTTTCATCATCTAGGGTGCGAAGTGCGAATTGATGACGAATTTCTAATGGACTGGCTTGAGGATAGCGGTTTTGAATCGCCATGAGAGACATTTCCCAAACCCCTTTTGTCCAACCGCTGACTATGGCAGCTTTTTTCCATAAAGGCAGCGATCGCCACAATTTAAACTGATGGAGTTCGGCATTGATATCAGTATCCCTAGACTGGGTTTTATAGTTGGGCTGAATCTCGCCGATTTGTGTCAGGTGTCCCGAAAGTTCATCCGGGACATCAATAATAATTCTATGCATAGGATAATTTCAAATAAAAAAGTTAATCGATTATAGCATAATTCAATCAATAGAGAGTCCTAACTAGGCCATCGGGGGTCAATTCAAACGAGCCTAGTTTAGATGCTATTTCCCGGTTCTGATGCCCGAGTAATTCTAATCAATTGACCTTTGAGATTTTCTTCCCTGGCAATAGCATCAGCAATCCGCTGTGCCTGTCTTTCTGTATTCAAATCTTCTTTGCAGATGATAATGCCGTAATGATTGGGGTGAAAGCGGTGCAGTCGTCTAAAATCATCCCAATTCCGCGTTAAAATAGACCGTTCCTCATGAACGGCAAATGCCAATACCTCTTCGTCAGGAATTCCCAATCCTGCCTTGCCAGCTTCGGCAATGGTGAGGATATCGTGACCCACTAAACGCAGGAATTCGACAATGGGAAGAGGAAAATTTTCATCGGCATAAAGACGAGCCCTATTTCAATCTTCCTCATTTCTGTGAATTGCCGCTTCCATTTCATCTGGGTGTGCCTGGGAATAGTTCCAAGCATTGACTAAATCTTCGGCGCTGAGTTGAGGAAAATCCTGTAAAATACGACCATCAGATGCCCCTAATCGACGAGAGTTGACGAGAGACCAAATGGGGATGCGCGTATTAGCGACTCTAGCATCGCCGCCACAGACTCCGGGGGTTTTTTCAATCCCTTTCCAAGCGTTACTTAAACTTTGGGCGAGAATTTGAATCGCTTGGGCTTTTTCTTCTGGCGTTAAGGCTAGGAGTTGGGGTTCTAGTTCTTTTAGGGTCATATTTTAAGAGGTGGGACTATTTTATCTGTAAAATCGGAAATCTGCGATCGCCACTTCAGAAATCTACAACTCCAGCTTATCAAATTCCTCTGGTTCTCCATCGGGCAGTTTCATCAATACTAATCATCCCCTCATTTTTTTGGTCATGAACATTATTGGGTTTCGGCATCCCTATTGATATGAAACCAGTTCTGAGAGTGAAGGCGTTCCCAAGCTTTTCGCAGATGGTTGGGTTTAAATAGAGTGCGTTTGCGATCGCTCCATTCCTGTACTCTTTCAATGGCGCGATCGCAATCCATTGCCGCTGGCGGATCTTCCGTCGCAATCCAGTGAAGGGTTGCCAACATTTCCATCCCGTAAGGCGTCTCAAATCCTTCAATTAAATCGCTGACTTGTTGCAGGCGATCGCCGGTATCGGGATGTTCTGATAAAAAGCGATCGGCAGCGTCACGACCCTTTTCTAATACATAAATTGCAGAGGTTTCAGTGCGATCGCCATATCCGCGAATGTAATGACCCTCAATGTTTTGCAAAACATGATTGAGATTCTCTGCATAAGGGCCAAATTGATGTTTGATATAGCGCAGTCTTAACGGTTCGCCTGCTACTTGCAAAAAATAGGCGAGTTTTTGAATTTCCAGCTTAGTTAAGCGATACCCGGGAATGCCGTACAATTCCAGCAAGCGAATCAATAAAGCCCGTCCCCGGGTCATTTTGGGGGTAGAGGTAGCCACTGGAATTTGAGGCGCAACAGGTGCACCAGTGGGTTCAAAAATAACCACCTCAATATCCGGAACTTCCGCAAAAGCTTGAACGATGAGAGGCTTGACTTCCGTCCAATCTAAGCCCCCATTTCCGCATCCCAGAGGAGGAATCGCGATAAGCGCGAATTTCTAACCGCTTGACTTCCTCAACCAGTGCAATTAATCCCGATTCAATATCTTCTATTTTAGATTTTCCCTTCCAGTGGCGCTTAGTGGGGAAATTAATGATGTATTTTGGAAATAGCTCATGGGTAGCAACTACGAACATCTGCCCGGGATGGATTTTCTTAGCATCACAAGCTGTTTTATAGGCTCGGAAATTTTCCGGAAATGCCTGCTTAAATTGCAAAGCAATCCCCTTACCCATGACACCGACACAGTTAACGGTGTTCACCAGGGCCTCAGTCGTTTCGGTCAATAGGTTGCCTTGCTTAAACTGAATCATTGCCGGATAAAAATTCCCGAGTTCTCGTTGTGATCAACCCATTCATTTTAACTGATTTTAAAGGAAGACCTGCCGCTGCGATATCCTCCGCTGTAGCCACTAAGTGAACCACCGGACTTTGCCCCTCTTCATATCCTTGAACATTGCCTCTGGAGATGGCATAAAGCATCGGAGAACGAGGCGCAAAATACCAGGGAACGTAATCGTGAAGCGTGCCGCCCCTTGAACAAGGGATATTAATTTGAGCGCGTTTATTCTGAATAGTTTCGTGAGCAATATCTACATAATTGATCCGCTGAAATTTTAAGCGCTTGTTAGCCAGGATGCCACCAGAACGCAAGATAGAGGGTAAATTTCTAATATGGGTAATAGGGTGGATAGTTGCGATCGCCAGATAGAGTGATACCCGTGAGGAAATCTAGGGGTGATACCGACATAGGGGTTGCTGTTGAAGTGTCCCTCTGAGAATCCTTTCATGCTACCTGAGTCGGTTTGGCTTTAGCCCGTTGCTTAAAACTCTCAAAATGGACTACAGTCGATTTTTCAGCCGCCAGCCATACCTCGTTCACAATTTGAGATAGAGGTGGAATAACCACCAAGAGATACTGACCCACATCTTTGTTTTTATGTCCTGCCACCTTCAGAACTGACGGGAGTTTGTCGGCAAAGTCTTTCCAATCCTGCTGAACCCAGATTACCTCTTCATCAATAACGACTAGCTGCTTGTCACGTAAGCTATCGTCAAATCCGCTCTCATCGAGGAATTTGATAATGCTTCTCACCGTCTGGAGCGAGATGACTTCTCGAAGATTTTTGATGGCCCGGATTTCTAAAACCTGCTCCCAGGTATAAATCACGGTGGGCCTTCGGGAGTTGCTGATTCGGTGCGGGACTACCAGTTGACACCGTTCTAGGTATTGCAGGCGATTGGAGGTGGTAGCCGTTAGGTCGAGGGTTTCTCGTCGAGTGAATCCTTCTATGATAGCCATTCTAGGAGTGTGGATCCCTTATTTATTATAATTTTACAAAAATAGAATAATTAGGGGTCGAGATAGACCTCACGGTCTACCCCTCCCATTCAAAACCGTACTTGAGACTTTCACCTCATACGGCTCCTAGTCTGACCGTCTCCTTGTTAAGAGTACAGCATCATCTCTTCATCAAGAGCTGTCTTATCATCGCGGGTGTGGCGATGTAATAGTTGAAGATTTTTGTATTCATCCTTTCCGCCATGGCTTCTAGGTACAATGTGGTCTACTTCAATTAAATCTGATGGGGTAAAGAATTGCCCGCACCAGGTACACTTGCCTTTTTGCTTTTTAAGTACTTTTGCTACCTTATTTGGCGTATCGATTGCTTGTCCTCTCCTGGTTGCCCAGTAAGTCCAATTTCCATCGTATGGTGTTGCGTCGGGGCGTATTAAGGTGTGTCTGACAATTGGGGTCCAGTTATGTTTCCATAATTGGAATCCTTCTTTGGTCTGGAATAACCAAGATTCCTGTCTTTCATTCCCATTGCTAAGTTTAACCGTTCCATGTCTGAAATAGTTCCTCAGCTTTTCGTAGTTCACCCCTTTGCATCTTGATGCTGTCCATGCCCGTAACATTAACCAGATTATGAGGTCTAGCTTATTGAAGGTCTCTGCTGAGACTACCGCTGAGTAGTAATTTGACCATCCCCGAATAATCGGGTTTAGATGTTTTATCAGGGCTGACTGAGGTGCTGTTCTATGTTGTTTGATTACACCTTTAATCACTTCTGTATGGGCTTTAACTGCTTTATGGCTGGGTTTTATGTGGGTTTTATGTCCGATTAATCGGCTTGCTGCCCCGCCTGTTTTCCCAGATTTGTATTTTCCTGCTGGATATTGCCTGATATTGAATCCTAGAAAGTCGAACCCTGGATTCTCTGTCTTACCGTCATACTCAATAGTTTTGAGTGTATGACAGATTCGAGTCTTTTCAGGTTTTATTTCTAGTCCTACAGGTTTTAGCCATTCAGAAATAGCAGTCTTGCACTGTTCAATGATTTCTAGTGATGGGGATATCACTACAAGGTCATCGGCGTATCTTATAACAGTAGCCTGCGCTCTGTCTGCTTTCTTTGGATACATTGTCTCTATGAACCTAATCATGCCATCCAATGCGATGTTAGCGAGTATTGGACTTATTACCCCTCCTTGAGGTGTCCCTGTTTCTGTATCCTCGAATACACCGTTATCTAGCACACCAGCTTTGAGCCATTGTTTCAGGTCTCTTTTTAGGCAGCTTGGACAATGAATTTTGGACAGTAGGTAATCATGGTTTATTCGGTCAAAACATTTCGCTATATCAGCATCTAGCACGTAATATTCACCTTTATTAATACTCTGGTAAATCCTACTTATTGCATCTTGTGCTGACCGTCCGGGTCGGAACCCGTAACTAGTGCCTTCAAATCTCGATTCCCATTCAGGTTCGAAAGCCGACTTAACCAAGTCTTGCCTTGCTCTGTCTTGGATTGTGGGAATTCCTATTCCAGCTTTTTTCATCCCTACCGGGTTTTGGAATCCACACCCGTCGCAGTGGTTTGGCTTTGAGATTTCCCTTAATGCTCTCCACAAATTCAAACCTTTGTCTTGGAGAGATTGCTCTTACTCCATCAACTCCGGCTGTTTTCTTGCCTTGACCCGCTTGGGGGGCGGGTTTATTAAGCTGACTGTTGGGAAGCATGGCTGACCGTGGAACCCGCCCCTACAGCCGTATTGCTAGGAGCCGGGCATAATATGACTTCACCAATAGACGTTGCCACCTTCTTACCTTTGCATCTTGTCCCGATTTAGCTGCTTGAAATATCCTCTTTTGGAGCTTAAAGACGTATCTCTGAACCTTGGCCCAGTTAATACTTCTCCATACAAACGCACGTCTTTGTAAGTTTTGGTTTCCCAAATCCCTTACTTTCTCTCGATTTCGTCATATTGACTCCTACTAGACTCTATTCTTACAATCAAACCGTGACCTGTTAGCATATCCCTACCATTACAGTTGGGCGTTGGCTTCTGGTCACATCTCACATCCTCTAGGACTTGCGGTTACACTTATCCCTACTGATAT
Organism: Limnospira platensis NIES-39; assembly: GCF_026000695.1. Taxonomy (GTDB): domain Bacteria; phylum Cyanobacteriota; class Cyanobacteriia; order Cyanobacteriales; family Microcoleaceae; genus Limnospira; species Limnospira platensis. Next base: position 4,347,993 of record NZ_AP026945.1, on the reverse strand, counting down.
CTCGACCAGATAATCAGAGTCCAGGAGGACTTAAAACGTTCCGTTTATATGGGCATTCCATCTTTAGATTTGTCCTTTCCACCGGGGTACTTTTAAAGGTCTGTGTAGGTAGTAAATAGAAGCCCCTACTTTTCCCCTTACTCTTTTGAGCGCAGCGTATCAACCTATTTCGCTACTATATTATTACGATGGTTCAAGCCGGACATTCGGTTTCCCTAATCATGGATGGTTGGCAGTGGTCTCGATTCTGGTGTTGGGTTGCACCTCGGAGCCTTCCGTTCCCAGCTTCAATCCTGAGATTGTGATTCCCAAAACTGGGGGTGGCTATCGCCGTTACTCTCAACGCCCTGATTTCTCAGTTGGTTTATGACCTTGAGTCCCCTGCCTTGCTTAGATTTCTCCAAGCGTCGGGACATATAAACAGTTATGGGATGGTCAGGGGTGCGAATCCCTTATATTCCACCAAGGGGTGCAAGTCCCACTAGGAGGTTATTTCAGGCATTGCAGCCTTATTTGACTCCTAAACGTCTCGCACCAATTTATTTAATTTTAGCGCTACTGGAATATAATAACGGATGACAACACCGCAAGAAAAGGCCAAATCGTCTTCAATCAAGAAAACGATAGCCCTCTTGTCGCCTTCTGCTGTAATGGCAGCTTAAACCGTCCTATGTCTGTTTCTGGATTACTAGAACTAGCTCACCAAAAGCTCCACTGGCCTGAACTGGCTCAAGTCATGGAGCCAACAGGTGCTGGACCCAGCGTGTATGCACGCCTAGCTCGGGAAAAACTGGGAAGGAATATCAAAAATCTTTTAAATGGTTCTGGTGCTGACCTCCAAGTGGGAGTGCTGGCTCCAAATCCTCAAGGGGATGAAACTGAGGCCCCTATCGCCGTGGTCTGTCAGTTTCCTATTCCAGTATCAGAGGCCATTCTTAAAGAAACTTACAGACTTGCATGGAGTTTTGCTCGCTCTCCGTCGCTAATTACGGCGGAACCAGATCGGTTGCGAATTTGGAGCTGTTACGAAGGCCCACCAACCGAATTTGAGAATCTCAGACCAGTTGCTGAAGTTTCGCGTCAGCAACTTGAATTATTTGATCAGCCCTCTCTCTCGCAACAGGCGGCTGATACTTTCCGCATCCACTGGGCTGATTTGGTGTCAGGGCAATTTTTTCAAGCTAATAATAAGCGATTTCAGCGTAGCCAGTCTGCTGACCAAATGCTCCTGAGCAATCTCAAAAGTGTCCGCAAGCAACTTAATAAACTTAAACTCGATTACGACACCATCCACGATCTATTAGCCCGGATTATTTTCATTCAATTTCTATTTGACAGAAAAGATTCCCAGGGAAACGCCGCTTTCAATCCAGATTTACTAACTCATTTATATGAACAAGCATATTTATTAGAAAGCCATGCAAATTTAACTGAAATTTTGCGAAATAAAACAGATACTTATAATTTCTTTCGCTGGCTTAACAATAAATTTAATGGAGATTTATTTCCCGGAAAAGGAGCGACCGAAGGGGAACGCGAACACGAATGGCAAGTAGAGGAACATAAAGTCACTGAACAACATCTCAATCTGCTTGCAGAATTTGTCAGTGGCGATCTGGAAATGGAAACGGGACAGGGTTGCCTCTGGCCGCAGTATTCCTTTGATGCCATACCCCTTGAGTTCATTAGTAGTATTTATGAAGAATTTGTTGACAAGGGAAAAAAAAATGCGGACAAAGGAGTTCACTATACTCCAGGACATCTGGTTGACTTTATCTTGGATGGCGTCTTGCCGTGGGATAGTGACGAGTGGGATCTGAAAATCCTTGATCCGGCTTGTGGATCGGGCATTTTTCTAGTAAAAGCATTTCAGCGACTTATTTATAGATGGAAGAAAGCTTATCCAGTCGAAGAAATAACTGCACCCATATTGCAACAAATTCTTGCAGGTAATTTGTTTGGAGTAGATGTTAATCCGCAAGCAGTAAGGGTAGCTTCATTTAGCCTTTACTTGACTATGTGTGATGAAATCGATCCTCGATATTATTGGGAGCAAGTACGCTTTCCACGCTTGAGAGACAAGCGATTAATATCCGCAGACTTTTTCCAAGAAAATGTAGAAGGGTTTCGCACAGTGCATGATGCGGGGCAATACGATTTAGTGATAGGTAATGCTCCTTGGGGAAGAAATACCGTTACTCGATTTGCGAATTCTTGGGCAAGAGACAATGAGTGGCCGATTACTTACGGCAATATTGGCCCACTTTTCTTGCCCAAATCTGCGGCTTTAGCAAAGGCTGGTCAACCGATTGCAATGATGCAGCCTGCTGGGGGGCTAATTTTCAATCAAATTAGCACAGCTCAAGAATTCCGGCACAAACTTTTTTGTGAATATAAAGTAGATGAAATTGTGAATTTATCTGCTTTGCGATTTGGGTTATTCAAAGATGCTATTTCACCCACTTGCATTGTCACGATGTCTGCCGAATTGCCCAATGGTGAACCATTGTCTTATATCTGCCCAAAGCCTGTTGCCAGTAATGAAGATGATTACCGGATAGTTATAGAACCTTATGATATCAATTTAATTTATCCGCAAGAAGCAATCCAAGATTCTTTGGTGTGGACTGTATTAATGTGGGGCGGCAGACGGGATTTAGCTTTAGTGCGCCGGTTGAGCCAAGGACAAAACTTTGAGAAACTGGAGCGTGCTAAAATTGCCATTAAAAGACAAGGTATTATCCGGGGTGATAGAAAAAAGTATCAGGAAGATATACTGGGAAAACGCCTGTTACGGCAGTTCCCCAAGGGTCCATTTATTTTTATCAATCCAGAAGATTTGCCTATTAACGCGGATCCTGATACCCATTCACGAGATTCTAGCGATTTGTCGGCGTTTGAAATACCCCAACTAATTTTAAAGCAAGCTTGGACAATTGATTCCAAAAGATTTCAAGCAGCAATTATCCGATCAGATGAAGATAAGCAAGGAGTGCTTTGTTCTGAAAGTTACGTGACTATCCATGTTGCACCTCAATATACTTCAACTTTAGAAGCGGCTTGTCTAACTTATAACAGCAAGCTTGCTGTTTATTATCTTCTTTTGTCAAGTGGCCGCTTTGCTTCTTATAGACCTGAACCTAATATTAACGAATTGCTGCGGGTTCCAATTCCTGAAAGTCCAATGCGATTACATAATATTCAAAGATTGGATTTTGATGATGTAGACCATCGTGTGCGTGAAGCCTTTTCCTTAAAGGATAGTGAGTGGTTGCTAATTGAGGATATCTTTAATTACACTTTACCTGATTTTAAAGGTAATCGTTCATCTCCTGGACGGCAAAGCACTCGTTCCCAATCTAGCGATCTTAAAACAGGAGCTTCGGAAGATGTCTTAAATGAATATTGCAATTATTTTTTAAAGGTGATTAAAGCTGGGTTTGGAACAAATAAAAACATCTGTGTTAAAATTTTTCAAGAGCAAAACCACACCTCTATTCCGGTTCGTTTAATTGCTTTTTATCTCACCCCAAATGATGAGGGTGAAGAAATCGAGGTTGAACCCCTAGATTCTTTAGAGCTTATAGAACAGTTAGAGAGGTTAAATCAATCATTTTTAGAAAAGTCCAGTATAGAGGAGGGGGGAATATTTTATCAGCGTGTTGCTAAAATATATGATTCTATTCACTTGGATGGAAAAACCATTCCTACTGTGTATTTTGTAAAACCCGACAAAAGACGCTACTGGACACGCTCTATGGCTTTACGGGATGCTGACGAAGTGGCTGCTGCTCTTATGATGTGGCACAGCGGATTTGAATCTTACTCATAAATTAAATTAGGAGTCATAAGTGGCTAGGAGACGACCAACACCGTGGGAAACCAAAAAATTACCTGTTCCACCTGATTTTGTTCAACTAGCAAAAGAGTGGTGTGAAGACGAATCAATGTTGATCCTAACATTAGTCTGGGAGGGATATGACCGGCTCCGAGAGTGTGACTTATTAACAATTTGCTGGGAACAAGATTATGAGGAGCGAGAAAGGACGATTACCCAACGATTTGTACCAAGAATTCGACAATGTATGACGGGATGGGAGCCATTTGATGTAGAACATGGTCCCTATGAATTTGAAACAAGGAAGGCACCACCGGCCCAGTCACCACAATATGATATTGCTTTTGTTATGCATGGTGGTGACGGAAGAATGATGTGGCCGTTAGAAGCAAAGGTGCTTCCTTCCGAGGGGAAACTTTCTGAGTATATAAACGACATTAATAATGAATTTTTGACTTGTCGATACGCACCATTTTCTAGCCAAGGTGGTATGCTTGGGTATCTTTTTTCTACTCAAACCAGTAAAGTATGTAGTAATATTGAAGCCAAACTTTCCTGTAGTTTGTATCATCATCCACATTTTTTAAATAGAATTCATAAAATCTCAAAACACCGCCGTCCAGTTCCAACAGGAAAGCCTTATCCTGCTAACTTTCTTTGTCACCATTTAATTTTGCAGATTACTACTGAGAGTTTGTAGCATATCCTAAACTGGCAATGGATAATTTTTACATTCCAGCAAGTTTTTACCGCTAACTTAACCTGCTTTTATAAACCCTCTTAGACCTTCTAATTGATGCCCTGAGATTTTAAGGGATTGTTAGCGAGGATGCCACCAGAACGCAAGATAGAGGGTAAATTTCTAATATGGGTAATAGGGTAGATATAGGTGGTCATCTGACGAAAATAGGGGGAGGGGGCAGGGTAAGCACATCTCAATCAGGATTGACACTAGGATTTGAGAATAAGCATTCTGTAATCATCACTCATTGCCACCCGTTTGATTCCCACATACTGGATGCCAGCTTTTTTGTCAGTTAAATTTTATACCAAATTAGATGCGTTTACCCTGTCGAGTATAGCAATTTTGGAGTGGGGAAACCTGCGATCGCCTTTCTAGGAATGTGTTTTACACTCCCTAGAGTGGGCGATCGCAACTTCAGCAATCTACAACTCCAGCTTATCAAATTCCTCCGGTTCTCCATCGGGCAGTTTCATCAAAACCTGTTGAAATTGTTCCCAACTTCCTCGTTTTCCTCGCTCTATTAAATAATCTTGGGTCATCCAAGCGGCAACTTGAGCCGAAAGGGCGATCGCAACCAGTTGGTCAAGGGAGATATTTTCTCGGGCTGCCAATTCTGCTACTTGTTGGTACAAGGCATCGGGAATGGTTACATTTAACTCACGCATTTAAAGTTTTCACATCAAGCTAAACGTCAATTTTCAAAACTAACTTTAGCAGTGGAGTCTTTAGCCATAAATTCTTTGACATCTAAAACCTCGATTGTCACCACATCTCCACTGGGAGAATAGTGAATGATCAGGGAGCCTTCATCTTCAGCATAGGCAATGGGTTCGTCTGATAGTTCAATCAGCAAAGCATCCACATCTGGACTATATCGAATCCGTTTCATATCGCGACCTCCTTCGTGGGTAGTGGGTAATGACTAAAATGCGATCGGCATATTCTCTATAGACGCATCTGAGAACTAAAGTCTCATTTAATCTTTTTTGAGCGATGTATTTTTCTCCTCCGCTAGACTCTACTTTGTCTGGCGAGCGGATTGTGTCTATAATTATCTCGGGAGAAATCGTGATTCCGTGAGTGGCTAAGACTTCAATTTTTAGGACGGCGTGTTGGCTTAGTTCTATACTTTTTTCCGCAGTCAAAGCGATCGCCTCCGGTTTAGATTGACAGAAATGAAAGGCGAGCCTCCATTTGTGTCAGTTTTCCCCAGAGTTCGTCTGGAACTTCAAGGGTAATGATAGACATTGGAGAACCTGTAAAAAATAGTTGCTGTATTATAGCAATTTGGGAGGGGGGGAAAGCTGCGATCGCCCTAGGGTTCCATCACCTCACGGATAGTACCAATAGCACCCCCTAAAATCTCCGCAGCGCGATCAATTTCCGGCTCAGTGGTAAATTTGCCGATACCAATCCGCAAAGCACCTTCCATGGCATTTGGGGATAAAGCGATCGCCCGCAAAACATGGGACGGTGCTTCCACTCCAGAGGAACAAGCCGCCCCCGTAGAAATTGCCAGGCGATCGCGCACCCGTGCTATAATCGCACTATTAGGAACATCTGGAATCGAAATATGCAGATTTCCCGATAAGCGATAATTAATATCTCCATTAATCACCAAACCCGATATTTTGTCAAGTAGTAAATCCTGTAATTTATCGCGCCAATTGGCAATTTTTGCCTCATCTTCTGCCATTTCCAAACCTCGCAGGCGACAGGCTTCTCCCAACCCGACAATTCCCGGCACGTTGAGAGTACCAGACCTAATTCCTCCTTGATGTCCGCCGCCAAACAGATACATGATCTCGATAGTAACGGGTTCTGAATATCATGGGTTTAGTCAATCACTCCTGGACAGACTCAAGTTTGTAACCGTCGCCAAACCGCATCTTTCAACAATGTATTTTGCATCAAAATACTTCGGTCTTCGCCGGTGTATTCTCGAATGCGATCGCTACACTCTAAAATATGGTTCAGATAGATGTGATCGCTCTCTGTCGTCATAATAACTCATCCCTTCCTCAATACCTGCTGTGGAATCAAACGTCCCATTTTCTGCGGATATCCTCAAGATTTTTATTGACAGATCGCCTCCTTTTAGGATTAGTGACTATCACCTACGACAACTCAATAGGCGATCGCCTCAAATCGGGTCGGTGCTGCTGGCGTTTTAGCTATTCTAGTATTTATTCGCTATCTTGCATAGAAACATTCTCTAAAAGACGGCTGGAAATTTTATCATCTTTCGCCAGTTCTCCCAAACTCGCTTTGATATTCTGTTTGCACTTTTCTTGGACTTCTGCTTTTCTTTCAGCTTCTAGTTGTTCAATTAGTTGGGCGATTTCTTCTTCAGATTTTTTCTCACCAATTGATTTCGCCTTTACAAGCTGAATCTCTTGTTTAAACTCCGTGGAATTTAGGGATGTATCAACTGCTGCTTTAATGTATTGGTTACGAACCTCAACAATGCCGTAAGTTAAGTAGGGCAAATTTCTTCTATATGCTTCAGACAGGGAAACATCGGTAGCTGTGTTTAATCCCTGTAGCAGCGTCTCATAAGCGTGTTTGCAGTGAACCATCTCTAAAATGGCATAACGAAAGAAGAGCCATTGACTCTCATTAAGTTCTTTCACACTTTGAGATAAAAGACCGCGCAAACCTATTTCATTGGGTGCGAAGACTTTTGCTCTGGGTTCATTCACAAAACCTGTCAGAGTCCGATGCTCCACCTCTGTTCCAGATGAAAAGTAGGTGTTCAGTGCGTTGAGGTACAGATTGGAAACAAATTTAATGACCTGAAGACGCCGATCATAGGGTGTACCTGTATCTAGCATCAATTCGACCACTGAATGAACCGCCATCAAGTATCCGAGTTGGAAAGCTTGTGTGGAAACCGTATCAAAAATTGACTTGGCTCGATTGAGTAACTCTTTTCGCTCGGCTTCATTGCCGCCTTCAGCAGAGAAAAATCTCTCATAATCAATACTAAAGAACTTAGCGGCTGTTCGGTTTTTGATCTCATTTTCGTACCGATTGAGTGCTGAAGCAGTTGTTTTAGCATCTTGTAGCTGGTTCTTTACATAATCTCCAATTGATCGACCTTCTTCTTGGAGTTGGTCTTCCCGTTCGCGAAGCCGCTTAATATGTTCTTCAAAAACACTTCGGACTCCACTGCCTTCAAACAGCAGACTATAGCACTTGCGCTGAATCGGATCTGCTCTCAAATTTGGATCCAGTAACCGAGTGCGTAAGGCTCTCATTTCAGAGTTGTGTACGGCGAAAGGACGAAACCGATCAAAGAGTGGAAGCATGACAGCATCCGAAACATTCCCCAATAACTTGACCGCTTGTTCCACTTCATCCGGGGGATGAGATCTACCAGAACGACGGGAAAGTGTAGACCACTTCTGCAGTTCCGTTCCTATCAAAATTGTAGCTGGACGCTCTGAGTTTTGGATTCTTCTGCCATCGGTGATATCTTGTTTAGAGTCAAGCTGGAAAGCGGAGGGTACACCAAAGGCAACGGCTGCGTGCATTTTGTGCAAAGCTACTGCAGAGGTGTATTCAAGTTGACCCGCTACAACCTCAGTCTTGCGGTGTTGCGCTTCAGAAACTGAATCTCCAAATGCAAAGGAATAAATATGAGCAATTGAAGCCTCTGACTCACCACGACCTTTTAATTTGGAAAGGGTTTCACGCATCATCCTAGCTGCCAAGTCTTCATCGTCCAGTAAAAGTTCTCGGGATTGACTGACTGGCTTGGCGTTCTTATTGACGACTAAAAATATTTCCCGGCATACTGCTGGCAAGCTGATTCCCTTCTGCTTGAATTGTTCATTTTCTTCGTGGAGATCGGGAAAGAAAACAATGCAAATTGGTAATTCGATATTTTTGATTTGATTTTCCGTGAGGTGGAGGTGATTGTAAAATCCGGCAAAGTTATTACCAGACCAGCTATCGTTGATTTGTCTGTGTAACGCTAAAACAGCCATGGCTCGGTGTTGACCATCAACGATAATGAAGGCAGTTTTTTGTCGGTTATATTTGATGACTCCCAGCGGAGTAATAGACCCTTCAATTTGAGCTTTTTCAAAATCAAATAAGTCACCAAAGCTGATTGACACTTCAGTGACGTTGCGCGGTGCTGGGTAGTAAGACTGGATTCCCGTTCTTTCCGTTTTTTTAGGGACTAATACCGCCATAATTGGAGGAAAAAATCGGGCAAATGCCCCCGATTCTCCTAGTAGATAAGGTATCATATCATGAGCAACGCGAGAATCATCTAAATCCCGTTGGAGAAGTTCATCAAATGTTAATTCTTCTATATTAAAAACTTCCCGCCAAGGAACCATCTGAGAAGCGAGAGAGTTTTCCCAAATCCCTTCTGAGCCAGGTTTCATTTTGGTTAACAGAAACTGAGCGCGGACTCGGTTATCGTCTGAACCGATAGTAAACTCGCCGTAGGTTCCGTAAATCGGATCTTTTTGAACTCCAAAGCTAAATGACATATCAGGGTCTCCCACAAATTGGATTTGTCACAAGTTGAAGTACCTTCTCTAGATCGCGTCTAGAAGCAGAATCTGATTCGGTATCTTCAGTATCTAGACCAATATCAGCCGGAAGTGCATTAGTAGGATATATATGCACTACTAAATCTCTTAGCGGTATGTTTCTAATTCGGGCTTCAAGTGCAAATGAATGCGGCAAGCCTAGGTATTCCATTGTCGATTGAACTGTTGCATCAGGAAAAACGTCCAAATGTTTGCTTACAGCGGAATCCTGATCCCAGTATTCATTTAAACACAAGTAGTGCTGGCGATACACTCGTTGTTTAAGATTTTTTGCTATCCCTATATAAATGGGTCGTGTAAAAAAATATACTGAATTAGATTTTAGGAAATTTACCAATAAATTATCTGCACTATCAATGGCGTTTGCAATGACGGCAGAGGCTAATTGTCTTTTAAAACCATAAACAACATCTAAAGACGATTTCGCTACTAATCGAACTCCATAACGCATTTGAATTTCTGTCGATATTTCTCCGGGAAGGTCAAGGAAAGATGAAATTATTTGTTCAACTGATTTAGGCTCGATAACTAACGGCTTGTAGTACCAAGCATACAAACCTGAAGTTTCAGGAATTCTGGCAATCTCGATTCCCCCTTGAAACTCCAGCCGATCGCTTGGCATTCGTGTACCCCTCCTATACTATTTGCTTCTGTTTCACAAATGACACGCCAAACATGGTAAATCCTCATCTTCCTCATCTAAGACTGAAGAGAGGACATCAGCTAGAGGTCGATTTGGGACTGATTTGGTTATTTCCTTAGCCATTGCTTTCTCATGGTTGGCAATAATTTCCTCCTTGCGTTCGAGTAGTTCTAATAAGGTCTCCCCATCTGTCCAAGTGTAATGTCTGCCGTCACTATGATTTTGCTCGTAGTCAACCGCCTGGGCAAACAGATCGGGATGTTCCTCGGCGAGCTTCACCCATTCATATTTTCGCTGAAAAAAACAGAAAAAGCAACCAGAACGACTGCGCCACCGATAATAGTCGGGGAGCCCGATGCCGCTCTCTTCTAGCAAGCGGAGGATATCTGCTTTAACTAAACCCTTCTCCTTAAACGGATATACGGGGCGGATATTCGGCTTGGTGGAGATATAGCCATCCCGGTTTTCGTCGGCGCGGATGCCGATATAGCTTATGGTTTCGTCGTCCCCGACAAATTCCTCTAAGGGCTTAATTTTCATCATCACGGTACACCAGCGCTTTTGGGGAGAGGGAAGTAACCCGCCATGAATGTCGAGCCAATGGTCAAATCCTCGGTGAGCGCTGAGATAGTGAATTTTAATCCCTAAGCGGGCTTTGATGCGATCGAGATACTCGTAAGTTTCGGGCAACTCCTTATGGGTGTCGCAGAAGAAATACTCCATCTGCGGCACTTGTTGGTGCAGAAGGATAGCAAGGGCTGTGCTGTCCTTGCCGCCGGATAAACCGAGGATATGTCTAATTGGTTTGTTGCTCATGCTTCGTATTCTGACGGGTTTTCTGCATTTGAGCAAGATTCTCCTGGGATGTTGCTCCCAAAACTCTTTCGGTTAGTTTAGCAACAAAGGCTTGCTGAAGTTGAGGATTATCCCGCAAAAGGTGATTTTGTAAGGTGGCTTCAACCAATTTCTCTATTTGGTTCTCCGACTCATCTTCCACCCAGACCATGCGGTGAGTTTCTTCGCCGTCGGGACGGGTAACGGTAATCCGCCGCGCCTCGAATCCCTCCCCTTTGGCGGCGACTTCTTTTTGCAAGGCTTCCAGGTTCTTAAACCGCCGCGAGATGTCACTGAGTTTAATTTCAAATCTGGTCGCATCTTCATCAGTCCAGGATTCGGCGGGTTTGTCGGCGACTATCATCACCAGTGCTTCTAACCACTGGCGATCGCTTTTAGTTTCCTCCGCTGCCGCCCTTGCAAAACTCTTGAGGGTGCGCTCTAAACACTGACCGCTAATATAACTAGCGCGGACTCGCAAATCTTCCCGCAGGCGAGTTTCGGGACTTCTGATGCCAAAGGCTTCAAATAAGCGGGTTTGGCACTGGTCTAATAAGCAATCATAGGCCGTCTGAATCTCTCGCAAGGCTTCCACTAGCTTGGCGCGGAGAGTTTTGGCAATATTGGCATCAGAGTCTTCTCCGGTGGTAATTGCAGGCAACCCACAGGCTTGGGGTAAAGATGTAAAAACCAGTTCATCGGGTTCCTGGTCTCGCTGCAACGCCTGCAATACCCCCACTGCTTGGGCGCTGAGGCGCTGAGTTTGAGTGGTATAGGGGGGTAATGCCTTAGCGAACTGAAACAAGGGTTTAACGACCGTTAACAGGGTGGTATTACGAAGCCCTGGTTTATTGAGGGGTTTGCGTTTGCCCCAAATGTCCTCCAATTCTTTAAAGACTTGCGATCGCACTCCGAGGACTTCAAAGTATTTCACCGAAAAGCGATCGGGATACCTCACCAATATCTCGAAATGCTCCAATCCCAACACGGGGATAAAGGAGCCATCTTTATAAACCCCTACATCATCCACATGGTAAAACAACACCGCCGCCAACAACACCGGAATCGCTCCCTGTTTCATGCCGTAGGGAGGCGCTTGCAGGCGCTGATAAAGCAAATCTAAGGTTTGCTGTTGTTCTTTGGCTTCCAGACAAAAGGTTTCGATCGCCTCCCAAACCGTGAAAATTCCCGAATCTTCTGGCGGCGGGTAAAATCCCCACTGGTCATCCTCGCACCGATGAATTTTGGTTTCCGATAAAACCGAGTAATAGATACTCACTTCCGGGCCGTATCCTGTCAATTCTAGCTGTGAGCGCGGTCCGTATTCCAACATTGCCGAAATCAACTCCAGTCTCGCCTTAGCGCCTTGGGAGGTGAGGTCGCGCCGATTGATTAGTTCATTCCACAAAGTGGGCGTTTGAGAATAAACCTGATCGCACACCCGCGAGAGTTGTGCGTTTAAATCGGTAACGTGGTTGAGAGTTTCTGGTCGTCCCAAAATCCAGCAGCGGTTGCGATTTTCTGCCAGGTCAAAAGCCTGACTTAGGGCATCATCAAATAACTCCTCAGCTTGCACTAAGCGGTAACGTACTTCTCGGCGCGCCACCCCATCGCTTTGTAATTCCGGGGCATTATTTTCAATGTATCGCAATGCCGCCAATTCCCGCGCTTGTATCCGCAAGGTCTCCAATTTAGCGGCACAAACCACGATTAAAGGTTTGCCGTCGGTGGTCATTTCCGGCGGATTATTGGGCAATGCTTTTCCCACCCAATAAGCGATCGCACCGTCGGCATTTTCCAGGGTACAAGAAAGAGTCGAGAGATGTATAGGATTATCGAGATAGCGCCGTTCAAAATAGCGCAGCGTACCGGTAATATAACTGTGGCGTTGGGCAACTAGGGGTTCCAAAGGGCGAATTTCCGACAGAAGTTCGACTAGGGTAGTGCGATCGCTTGCCAAATAGTCAGCTACAGCGCTATCTACATTAAAATCAGACCCTTCCCAAATCCGCAATTCATCGACTTGTCGCCGATAGGTAACGATTCCTTTTTGCAGCAAATTATCAATTGTCTTTTCCCACTCTGGGGACTCGTCCACACGGTCACACATTGCCAAAGCTACAAGCGATCGCGTAGCTTTCAGTCCCCCCGTGGTGGTGACAATGTTTAAGATTCCGATGGTTTTAAGCACCCGTAAACTGTCAGCATCCAGGGTTTTGGAAACATCGTTAATTAATCCCTGTACTTCTATCCATCGTTGCAGTTTGGGGCGGGAGGTGATACCCATTCCCACAGCTTCGATAAAATAGTCGTAAACGCGATCGAGTTTCAATGTCTGCAGTTTAGTATCATCCGCCGCCGTCTCTTCTAAATAGCGCCTGAAGGAATAGGGCTCGGCACTGGTGAGAAATGTAAATAAGGAGCGTTCATTTTGGGCGTATTGGGTGCATAATTCAGGTAATACTAACGCCGTCAATGGATGCAGGGGATAGGTTGCACCTACCACGTCCGTAGTGATGTCTGCCGTGAGTGTGTCAGGTAGTAAATCGAACCATTCTTTAGCCCAATTATTAACCCCCTCTAAATGGGTTCCGGCATTGGCAGAATCGATGGCTTTACCAATCAATCGCATCATTTGAGGGGCGGAATCTTTAAAGGGGATATCTTCAAATCTGCCTTGAATTTTTGCCCATTCGTTGCGCTGAACCGAACTTAATCTTTCCCCATAGTCAGCAAAGGCTTGGTGCAATAATCCAATTAGATAAATCTGAGAATCTGTCTCTCTAGGAAGTTCCGCTAATTGCTGCAACAAATATAAATCTTCAGACCCCTGATTTTGGGCGACAAATTCTAGGTTTTTTCCCAATTCATCAATCAATATCAAGACAGGGGTTTGGGCAGCTTTGGCTACTTCGACAACCAACTTGATAATCTTTGATGTTTGGATAGATTTGCCGTTTTCAACATCAGTATATAAATCTACTATTTCCTTAGCTATTTGCGGTGTTTTAGCGGGTTTATTCTTCTGCCCAAAAAATTGGGAACCCTTATACATCGCCCTAACAATCGTATGGCTCAAAGGTTCCCGCTGGGCGGTTACAACAGCGCGAAAAAAACCTGCTTTGGGGATAGCCTTAGTTAATGATAAATACTCTGTACTTTCGCTGCCAAGGGTAGTTTCAATTAGTGCTAATGCTTCCTTGTGGGCGGTATTTTCGCGGTCAGCACAGGCGGAAATTAAGAATTGAGCAAAGGAAGATTTCCCGGTTCCATAGACTCCGGTTAAAGTCCAGGCGCGGTTAGCTTGGGGGGTGGTAAATCCGGTTAAAATTCGCCCCAGAGCATCTAGCGATCGCTCTGTCAGAACATATCCAGCTAAGGCTTCTACTTGGTCGAAATCTCGCTCGATATTGATAGACCGAGAATAGCGACGATTGAGGCTAAAATAATCTGATAAAAATTTAGGCATTTGATTAGCCAACTCTCCTTTTATTGTAATACATCCCCAGCAGATGATCCGCTAATTTTTGGGGATTTTCGTTAAAGGAAAACTGAATTAATCCGGCGGCTTCTGATAAAGCGATCGCATTCCATCCCCGCGCCACCTTTTCAATGGCATCACAGACCGCAGTTTCTGGCAACTTAAAAACCATCCCCGGACTACCGATATCATACAGCAGTCGGGAGAGGGCGAGCGTGCGTTGTTCACGCCCCACAAAGTCCGCATATTCTAAACAAGCAGCCACTACAATTTCCGGGGGTAAATTGCGCTTCTGGTTAACTCTAAAGGTGTAATATTTAGAGTCGCCAGCCCTATGAATTAACCCTAATTCGGCAAAAGGACAATCAATCGAATCCTCACTAACTTGGTGATTTCGGCTTTGTTTAACGTACATCCTTAGCAGACAGCTAACATCTTTATTAATTGAAGAATCAGCCAGGGTTTTTTTAAGAGTTTTCCCATAGTCGGAGATAGCCACAAACAAATCATGTTGGGAAAATTCCACCCGCCGAAACTGATTAAATGTATAATGCCAAGCAGCAGCATCGCAGGGTTGTTTAAGCAAATTCCAGTGTAGCAACCACAGAGAAGCCGGATCCTCCAAAAACGGGTCCCAGCCGTCATCTCTTAAAATATTTTCACCGAATACCGTGGGGCGATCGCCTCCTAAAATCTTAAACGCTTGACACCAATAACGAATCGATCGCACCATATTTTTACCAACTCCCAGGCGCACCGGAGCATCTTCGGCCAAAAAAATACGATCATCTTTTTCGGCTTGATCAAACCCCTTTTTTAGCCAGCCAAACCGAGGGTGAAAGGTCTCGTGACGGGCAAAAACCGGATTCACGCTTGGGGGTGGATCGATGATATGACGATTGAGGCTGGTTTGAATCACGATGGTTTCCGGTGATGTCTGGTAAGCAAAACCCTTATTGTTACCCAGTCTGTGCCTGGGCGATCGGCCTGAGCAATAAAATTTTACATTCTTAACTCAGGGACTGGATCAGCTTGTGATGTCCATCGTCCATAGTACCGCGCTGGAGTAAAAAGTCAACCTACCGGCTATAGAGACCCTGCCATGGCTTCTCATCCTGACGGATAGCGCCTCAGATTTAGGCTTCCCAGTCTTCTAGGCGTAATCCTTCTGCCCGTGCAAACTCCCGAACATTATGGGTTACTAAAATCAGATGATTCGCTAAAGCGATCGCTGCAATTTGGAGGTCATAGGGACCGATTGGCCTTCCTAAAGCGGCTAATTGAGCGCGAATCCTGCCATAAATACTCGCTGCTGCATCATCAAACGGTAAAGACACAAACTGACTTAAAAATACCTCCTGTAGCGCCAGTGTACGAGAGGGGTTTGAGCTTTTCATCGCTCCATAAAACAATTCTGCCTTGACCACCGAACAAACCGCCACATCCCTGGGAGATAACCGCTTTAAATGTTTCTGTATTCCAGAATTGCGACGATTTAGGTAGAGAATACAGACATTTGTATCCAGTAAATAAATCACTCGATTTCTTCCCTCACCTGATATTCCCCTGGGTCATGTCTGACCAAGGGTTCATCGGCTAAACAGCCAGCGGTTTGTTCAAAAAATCCCGGAGGCCAGCCTAATTCGTCTGGGGTTTGAGTGGCGGAAGGTGGAGAAGCGGATTGATAGATAACAGCTATCTCTAACTCTTGATTCGCTAAATCTTGAGGAACTTGTAAAATAACTTTTCCTTCCCCATCCGCCCGGATTTTGAGTTTGATAATTTCCATCGTATATTTTGCCTGTTCAATTGATAGATTTTGAACAAATTATAGCCAAGTTTTATGTGACATTTTGCACCAGGGGTACGCTGGAGGTTTGATCACCCGCCAGGTCTTCCCACTACTTAACCCTCAACGTGCGATCGCCTTCACGGAGGATTAAACGTCACTGAAGACAGTTTTTGCCATTGGTCAATCACAATCAACCGCATATCTCGGAGTCTTTCCCCACAGTGCATATCCCCCTGTTCACAGGTTAAAAAATCCAAGTTTTTTATCTGTCTTCGACTAAAAATTGAGGGATAACCACGGTGTAAGTAAGATTGGGGTCTAAGGGGCGATCGCCTCCTAAAATCTTAAACGCTTGACACCAATAACGAAGCGATCGCACCATATTTTTACCAACTCCCAGGCGCACCGGAGCATCTTCCGCCCAAAAAATACCAGCATCTTTATTAGCCAGCTCAAAACCTTTTTTTAGCCAGCCAAACCGAGGATGAAACGTCTCGTGGCGGGCGAAAACCGGATTGGGGGAATAGCTATTTAAAAGACGACTTTGAATCATAATAGTTGTAGACACTGGTTGCTATTGTTATGATTAATGATAGCCTATAGATAAGCGCCAAATTGAGCAATGGTAATGGGAAGTGATGAAAACTCGTCGGACTCGTAGTCAAGAACGAATTTTGAGCAAACTTAAAGCCCTGAGACGATCGCTTTCGGCTCAGGATCTGTATATGGAAATGCGTAAAAATGACCAGGCTATGGGACTAGCCACAATTTACCGTTCCCTTGATGCACTGAAAAAGGAGGGTTTGGTTCATGTGCGGCTATTAGGGAACGGGGAATCTGTTTATAGTCTGGTACAGGAGGATGAACACTATCTGACCTGTGTTGAGTGTGGTTACTCAATTGTGATTGATGAGTGTCCAGTGCATCATTTAGAAGCCACCTTACAACAATCCCACAATTTTAAGATTTACTATCATACCCTGGAATTTTTTGGCTTATGCGATCGCTGTGCTAAGAACAGCGAATCGTGATTATCTCCACCACCAAAATCACTCAGATTTTTTAGGCTTATAGGTAGAAGCTACCTGTAACTCTTTTAACTGCTTTTGATCAACCCCAGAGGGTGCATTAGTAAGCAAACAACGGGCTTGTTGTGTCTTAGGAAATGCAATCACATCTCGGATCGAATCTTCCCCAGCTAATAGCATCACTAAGCGGTCTAAACCGTAAGCGATACCGCCGTGGGGGGGTGTTCCATATTCAAAGGCTTCTAATAAAAAGCCAAATTTGTTGTAGGCTTCCTCCGTAGATAAACCGATCGCATCAAAAACCTTCTCTTGAATTTCCCGCTGATAAATCCTCAGACTACCGCCGCCAATTTCCGTACCATTTAGCACCAAATCGTAAGCCTGAGCCCTAGCCGTTTTCAAATCATTAATATCATCAGGATGGGGAGAAGTAAAGGGGTGGTGAATAGCTTCGAGGCGTTTTTCATCCTGGTTCCACTCAAACATAGGAAAATCCGTCACCCAGAGCAGATTAATTTGTTCAGGGTCAATCAATCCCAACCTTTGACCAATCACCAATCGCAGTCTATCCAAGGTTTTATTAACCGTGGCTACATCCCCCGCACCAAACAGTAATAAATCCCCCGCTTTCGCATTCGTGCGCCGGAGAATTTCCGCTTTTTGTTCATCACTCAGGTTATCTTTAATAGCGCCGATAGTATCAATTTGTCCATCAGCTTTCACCCTAATATAAGCCAATCCTTTCGCCCCGGCTTCCGTGGCTTCTTTAAACAAATCCCCACCGGGTTTAATTTGCACATTAGAAATCAAATCATTTCCCCCAGGAATCGGCAGGATTTTCACAATTCCCCCCGATTTTATCGCCGCTGAAAAAACTTTAAAACCGGAATCTTTCAGCAGGTCAGAAACATCAGCAAGTTCTAAGCCAAAGCGGGTATCGGGTTTATCACTCCCATAGCGTTCCATCGCGTCCTTATAGGTCATGCGCGGAAAGGGGCGGGGTAAATCAATACCTTTTACAGTTTTAAAAATATGACAAACCAGGTTCTCATTTAAGGTGAGAATTTCCTCCTGAGACATGAAACTCATCTCCATGTCTAACTGAGTAAATTCCGGTTGTCGGTCAGCCCGTAGATCTTCATCGCGGAAACAGCGGGCGATCTGATAATAGCGATCGAACCCGGAGACCATCAACATTTGTTTAAACAATTGGGGAGACTGAGGAAGGGCGAACCACTCTCCGGGGTTAACCCGACTGGGAACTAAATAATCCCGTGCGCCTTCGGGAGTCGATCGCGTCAAAATTGGGGTTTCCACCTCAATAAAATGTTCTTGATCTTCCAGGAAGCGCCGCATAGCCTTAATCACCTCATGGCGCAATTGTAGGTTACGGGTCATGCGTTCCCGTCGCAGGTCCAAATATCTATATTTGAGGCGTAATTCTTCGCGGACTGATTCATTATCATTACTCCCGACCTGGAATGGTAGAGGCTTTCCTAGTCCGTTGAGGACTTCGATTTCATCAGCATATACTTCTATATCGCCCCCTGGTATTTTGGGGTTGATGGACTCATCAGGACGGTGTGAAACTCGACCAGTAATCCGTAAAACATATTCATTACGGACAGAAGTAGAAAGGCCGTAGGAATTAGGGGTGCGTTCAGGATCGCTGATAATTTGTACCAGACCACTGCGATCGCGCAGATCCAGAAATACCACCCCCCCATGATCGCGATAGCGATCGACCCAGCCGCAGAGGGTGACTGTTTCTCCAATATTAACACTTCTTAGGTGTCCGCAGTAGTAGGTTCTCATGGTTATCGCGGGTAGGTTCTCAATTGAAAATTTTAGTCTCGCAGTGTACCAGTATACGAGATTATGTTGAAAACTCGCACTAATTTTTTAGGCCAACTTTTGGGGTAATTTCACCGTAAAACAGCTACCCTGACCCTTTTGGGATGTGACATCAATAATACCATGATGGGTGGCGACAATTCGGGAGACCAAATGCAGTCCTAAGCCACTTCCCGATCGCTTATGGTTTCCTTGACGAAAGCGATCGAAAATAATGGCGCGATCGGGGTCCGACATTCCCTCTCCGGTATCCTCAACTTGTAGAATTATCTCAGGTGTGCCATTAGTGGGGTTGGCTGCTACCTGTAGCCGGACGGTAATTTTCCCCAGGTCAGTGAATTTAATGGCATTTCCCAGCAAATTCATCACCACCCGGCGCAATTCTAAGGGGTCGCCAACCATTGATAGATCCGGTTGGATCTCGTCTATATGGATAATTAAGCCTTTTTCCATAGCCAGGGGGGTCAATTCTTCGACTACCTCTTTGACTAATGCACTCAAGTCTAGGCTGGAGAAGGCAATAGTTTTGCGATCGGCTTCATAGCGATATACTTCTAATAGGGTATTGACCATCTGTAGGAGGTTTTGGTTACTGCTAATCATGGTAGCGATCGCCTCCGACATAGTTGGGGTCACTTGTCCCAATGCGCCCTGCTGGAATAGTTTTAACATCCGATCTGCCGCCACCAGGGGAGTCCGTAGGTCGTGGGTGAGGCGAGAGACAAAATCTTCTCGTTGGCGTGCCATTTGCACCTGTTCATCTATACTCTCTTTAAGTCGGAGTAGCGATCGCACCCTGGCTAGGAGTTCGTCAATTTCTACCGGTTTACGGATAAAATCATCAGCCCCCGCGTCCAGTCCTTCCACTACACTAGATTGATCATGGGCTGTAATCAATAAAATCGGGATAAATGGGAGGTTAGGGTTATTGCGGATACGCCGAGTTACTTCGTAGCCATCAATTCCCGGCATCATCACATCCAATAATACCAGTTGGGGC
The DNA here is from genome assembly GCF_026000695.1 of Limnospira platensis NIES-39. GTDB lineage: Bacteria > Cyanobacteriota > Cyanobacteriia > Cyanobacteriales > Microcoleaceae > Limnospira > Limnospira platensis. The sequence continues at coordinate 4,328,207 of NZ_AP026945.1, read as the reverse complement.
GGCTTCTCTAATATCGTTTTTAGGGCTGACTCTCCGTCCGGTTGACAATAGACCGTGTATCCCTCGTCGGCTAACATGGCTTCAATCAGAAATAGATTCTCTGGGGAGTCATCAACCGCTAAAATATGTGGGCGGGAGTATGTTGAGGGGACAGCAGAAGAATACATAGTTATTGTATTTGGTCAGAAATTATCCAAAAAGCTAAAGTTGGGGACACTATAGAGCGCGTTTAGACCACTTTAACAGTTAATGGCTCCGGTCTGATTCAGATACTCTTGCCTAGAATCGGAGATTATCTCTATGTCCGATTAAAGGTGGTACAATCATTGTTTCTGGGCTGACAATAACTCAGGGTCAGCGTCGCACCAGTCACAGGATGGCAGATTTTAAGTTGTCTAGGATTGAACTACTGGTATTTGAGAATTTTCTGGAGGGTAAATGATGAAAACTATTCGGGTGGTTTTAATTGAAGATCATGATTTAACTCGTGTGGGTTTAAAAACCGCCCTACAACAGAGTGAACAGGTGGAGGTGGTCGGGGAAGCCGCCACCGGTCGCCAGGGTTTGGAAGTGTTGAAATTGACTCGACCTGATGTGGCAATTATTGATATTGGTTTACCTGATATTGATGGGATTGAATTAACTCAAACTTTTAAGGAATATCTCCGTAGCCAAAAGGGACCCAATACTAAGGTTTTGATTTTGACTATGCACGATAATAAAGATGCTGTGATGGGCGCTTTTTCGGCGGGGGCAGATTCTTATAGTGTTAAAGATGTGAGCATCGATCGCTTAATGGAAGCCATCCAAGTCACCAGTGAAGGTAATTCCTGGATTGACCCGGTTATTGCTCGCACGGTTTTACAACAGGCTCAAAATCTACCCGGGGAAAATACCAACGCGGCTACTGTTACTATAAATGCTGTTGAACCAGAATATAAAGAATTTTTATCTACTTGTCCCCTAACTGAGCGGGAATTGGAGGTTTTAGAATTGATTGTCGGGGGACGCAGTAACGCCGAAATTGCCGAAAAGTTATATATTACTGTGGGTACAGTTAAGACTCATGTTCGCAGTATTTTAAATAAGTTATGTGCTGACGATCGCACTCAGGCTGCGGTGAGAGCTTTACGCTCCGGGTGGATTGAATAATTGCATTAATTACTATTCCCCCAGACTGATTTTCTGTGATGGTCTCTTCCCTGAGAACATGGGTTTTAGCCTGTTGACAATATCGGTAGATTTATGTTAATCAGCCGATTCGCCGATAAGTTAACATCAAATCTTGACATAGGTATTTTATACTTCCCTAGATAGAGGTTAGACAGATTATAAGTTCTTAGTATAGGATGGGTAACTGAGAAAGCTACCCTCAAAATCATTGCCATCTCTATGATACTACTGACCCAGATATCAGGATTAACTCTGTTATCAAAGTTGAGAGTTTTCGCCCTAGCCTCCTAGGGGGTATAGTTGGGAAAATCAGGCTTGATATTGTCAACAGTAAGTTATTATGATTAACATGAACAGTTACGAGAGTGTAATTCCACCCAATTCGGCTAATATTCTGATAGTAGATGACTCTATGGATGGCAGATTATTAGTAGAAATTCTGCTGCAAGATGCCGGATATAACGTGCAAACAGCCGAAAGTGGTCAGGTGGCATTGCAGATGGTTGAGTCATCAACACCCGACTTAATTATTTTGGATTTAATGATGCCAAAAATGAGCGGTTATGATGTGATCAAAATTTTGAGGTGTCAACAAGGCCTCCCATTTATCCCCGTCTTAATTATGACGGCTTGTGGCTATTTAGAAGACCGGGAAGAGGCTCATATCGATGTGGATGGCATCATTTATAAACCGATTGATTTGGAGGTATTATTGTCTCAAGTGGAGGGTTTGCTAAAAAAGACAAAAAAGCCTAGACTGAATCAATACTATTTGGGGTGTTCTGCTTGAGGTGGAGATTGCCAGCCGACAATCCGATAAACATCAATAAGTTGCTGTTTTCCCTTGAGAGGAATAAACCCCCAAGATTCCAGATCAAAAACATCGGGAAGATAGACTAAGGTTTGATAAGCAGTGAGGATGCGACATGGTTCAGACTGTCTATCTTTCTCGCAACTTTCGAGGCGAGAAGCAATATTAACAGAATCTCCCAATAAACCATATTCTAGTCGATCGCGACTGCCTAAACTGCCAGCAACTAAGGGTCCGGTAAAAATCCCAACTCTCATTTCAATAAGGGGTAGATTTTGGGATTGCCAAAGTTGATTTAACTCGATGAGGCGATCGCGCATTTCCAAAGCACAAGCCACGGCTGCATAGGCATCTTGAGCGATTTCTGCGTCGGTAGTGCGGGCGATAGGAACACCAAAGGCAGCCATAATCCCATCCCCCATAAACTTGTTAATAATGCCTCGATGACTATGAACACATTGGGTTAAGGTAGCCAGATACTGATTGAGCCATTCGATTAGCTGTTCTGGGGGTATTTGCTCGGAAATAGTGCTGAAATTGCGGATATCAGTAAATAGCATAGTAGCCACGAGTTTTTCTCCGGGTAACTTCCCGTTAGTCATCAGGCGATCGCGACTATTCCATAAAGCCTTGGCGATTTCTGGGGAGGCATTTTGTCCGAGTAATCCCATCACCACCTGTTGCTGTCGCTGGGCACGAAATCCCAGATAAATAATCACAATCACAGAGGTAAATAGGAGAGTCAGGCTAGGCGCAATCATGGGAACCCAGACACTGTTTAAAAATAGGTAAAATCCCCCCACCCACAAAATTCCTAACATGATTGGGGGGCAAAATATCCACACGAGGGGATGACGCACCACGACCACCACCATGACACCTGCTACCCCCCAAACTATAGCCCAGATAAACTCTGTCCACTGTGGCCAAAACACAAATAAAGAACGTTCCCCCGCCACTGCATCCAAAAGTTGGCTAACCATTTGGGCGTGAATTAACACTCCTGGCATTTTGGGGGAAATTCGGCGGCTGGGACTATAGGGAGTCAGAAATAGATCTTTTCCACTGGGGGCGATCGTTCCGATTAAGACGATTTTATCCTCTACCCAAGAGGGGGGGATGTTACCATAGATAACTTCGCTAACACTGACAACCCTGGCGACGGCTTTACGGGAGCGGTAATCGAGGAGAATTTGATATCCTTGGTCATCAATGGTTTGATATCCGCCGCTGGTGTGATGAAGGGGTAAAAATTCCGCGCGACCCCAACGAATACCATCAGGGTGAAGGGGGCTATTGGTGGGGTTAATGCCCTGTTTTTGCCAATATCTGAGGGCGAGTTGCATGGAAAATGAGTAGAAGGTTTCGTCTTCAATGGTGGCTAACATTAAATTGCGGCGCACAACTCCATCAGGGTCTAGTAACAAATCATTGAATCCGACGCGATTGGGGGGGACTGTGGGAGGGGCGGGGGTTCCCTGAATGTCTGAGTCTCCCAGGGCTTTGATGGTGATAATTTTGGGGTTGTCAAGCTGTTGGACTAATGATTGATGTCCGGGTTCATAGGGAATGTCGCGATAGATATCTAAACCGATCGCTTGAGGTTGTAGCTGGGAGAGGCGATCTAAAAGTTGGGCGATAACTTCATCAGATAAGGGCCAGCGATTAAAGGCGAGTATATCTTCCTCGGTGATACCCACTATCAATAATCGCGGATCTGGTTCTAAATCGTCGCGTAGTCGCACCATCACATCAAAGGCTATCAATTCCAGGGTCTGGAGTCCTCCTAGCTGTTTCAGCAACAAAATTCCCAGGATGATGCTTGCATTGGCGATCGCACAGGCGATAATTTCTTTGAGATCAGCGCCTTTGTTTTTGAAAACTTCCAACCACTTCCGACTCACAGTTAATCCCCACTTGGTGCAGCCATTCCCATTATTATTCTTACCGATCAGCTAAAGACTGGGGGAAATTGAGGCGGGGCGTGCGGATATTTGTTATAATTTGGTGTGGGTAAGAGTCAGCGATGGCGGTTGCGGATTCATTGGTTTGAATCTGAGGAAAGTCCGGGCTCCCGAAAGACTAGACTTGCTGGGTAACTCCCAGTGCGAGCGATCGTGAGGATAGTGCCACAGAAACATACCGCCAAAGGGGCTATTTAGCTCACTGGTAAGGGTGCAAAGGTGCGGTAAGAGCGCACCAGCGATATCGTGAGGTATCGGCTCGGTAAACCCCGGTTGGGAGCAAGGTCGCAGGGATGACGGTTGGTCTTTTACCGATCCCGTTTATGGTGTACCGCTAGAGGTATCTGGTAACAGATATCCCAGATAGATAACTGCTATCTTGATTGCTATTTGCAGTTGAGACAACAGAACCCGGCTTATGTCTGGCTCTTGCCTTTTTCTTAACCCTACAAAAAAAGGGGTTTCTGGGCGGTGGGGAAGTGTTAATCATCGGGAAATTGCCAACAGGATATCCTTTCGATTTTTGTGCTTCCACAACTAGGGCAGTTTTCATCCCAGGCTGAACCTACCCACTCGGCTTCACAGTCTCGACAATGACAGAAAACGTTATTTATATCAGCCTGGCGAATTTGCGATCGCCAAGTTTCTAACAGGTCCTGATGGTTGGTTGATGTATCTTCAGACATAAGTGATGATTTCTGGGTTGGGCTATGTGAATATGGTATAATAACAGGCGCTGATTATCAATAGTAACTATGGCAATCTTACATCTGGAAAATGGCACGAGTTATTCTAACCTAGAAGATATTAGCCGAGAACTTTCTGCTTTGAATGTTAACTTAAATAAATGGCCGGTGGGAGATAACCCAGAAATTCGCGGCTTGTTAAGTGAGGCGGCTTTGGATGATCACCAAAAAGAACAGGTGTTAGAATCTCTGGATGGCTATTTTCAACAACTCCAGGAAACGGCTGGTTATCAGTCGAGGGATTTAATCGTTTTACATCCCGATATCCCTAACTTAGACAGCCTACTGGCTAAGTTTGAGCAGTGCCACACCCATGCTGATGATGAGGTGCGCTATATTATTGATGGGGAGGGTGTGTTTGGTTTTGTGGGTGTTGATGGTGGTCAAATGGAGTTGGTGATTGAAGCTGAAGAATATATTAATGTTCCAGCGGGGACAGAACACTGGTTTCACCTAACGGATACTAAGAGAATTAAAGCGGTGCGCTATTTTAGCAATATGTCGGGATGGACTCCAGAATATACTAACACGAAAATTCGGATTTCCCCGGCTAATTCGGCGGTGGTTTTTGGTTGATGGAGCGATCGCACTGGGTCGGGTAAAATAAGGCTAGGGGGTTGTCGATGAGGGAGGGTCAATGAGTCAATGTCTAAATCCTGACTGTCTGGCTAATAACCCACCTGATAGCAAGTTTTGTCAGCGATGTGGTGCTAAACTGTTATTAAAAGAACGCTATAGGGCGATCGCTATTATCGGTCAGGGAGGGTTTGGTCGCACTTTTAAAGCGGTTGATGAGGACAAACCCTCGAAGCCTATTTGTGTGATTAAACAGTTTTTTCCCCAAGGTGTGGGGACTCAGGGAGTTGCGAAAGCTAAACAACTGTTTGAACTGGAAGCGGTGCGTTTAGATGACTTGGGACATCATCCCCAAATCCCGGAACTTTATGCTTATTTTACCCAGGATAATCGCCAATATTTAGTGCAAGAATATATCCCCGGTAAAACCCTGCTAAATGAGTTAACAACCCAGGGAAAATTTAGCCAGCAACAGGTGATTAATCTCCTGGGTAGTTTGTTACCTCTGTTGGATTTTATCCATGGAAAGCAGGTAATTCACCGGGATATTAAACCGGATAATATCATCAGAAGACATCCCGATCATCAACTGATTTTAGTGGATTTTGGGGCGGCAAAATTTGCGACAGCGAAGGCTTTAACGAGTCCGGGGACTAGCATAGGTTCATCGGGATATGCGGCACCGGAACAAACCTTGGGACAGGCTAACTTTAGCAGTGATATTTATAGCTTGGGTGTGACCTGTCTTTATTTGTTAACGCAGGTGCAACCTTGGCAATTATATAATGTTCATGATGGGGAATGGAATTGGCGCAAATATTTAGGCGATCGCCTAAATTCTCGGTTAGCGGATCTGCTAGATAAAATGGTGATGACCAGCAGCAATAAACGCTACCAATGCGCCCAAGAAGTGCGGGAAGATATGAAGTCATGGCTATCACCATCTACGGACTATAGCTTCCTGGAAAAGCTGCTCAAAAGTGGCAGATGGAGGGATGCCGACCGGGAAACCACCACGTTAATTTTAGCAGTAGCAAATCGGGAAAGTCAAGGTTCTTTGGATATCGAGAGTTTGGGAAAGTTACCCTGTGATATATTCCGCACCATTGATCAGCTTTGGTGTCAATATAGTAATGGTCGGTTTGGGTTTAGTGTCCAGTATCGAATTTGGAAGGAAATCGGGGGTTCTACCAATGCGGATATAGAGACTTATAACCTGTTTGGGGAAAGGGTGGGATGGCGGCGACCGAATGACTGGTTATGGTACAATAACCTAGTGTTTGAAATAGATAAAGCCCCCCCCGGTCATCTCCCGTCGGGGAGGGTGGGGGATATTGCGATCGCCAGTAGATTAATGGGGAAATTGGGAGGGTTTGGATTAGCGAGAATTTTGGCAATTATGGCTAAATTAGAGGAGTGTGGAATCGGCTAATTAAGACTTGATTAAAGCCTTCCAAGCAAAATGGGGTAAAGCCAACATCCGCCGCCAGCGCCAAGGTTCCTGATACAAACGATAAAGCCATTCTAAATGATGTTCACAAAACCAAGCGGGGGCTCGTTGTTTTTCTCCCGCCCAAATATCAAAACTGCCACCGACCCCAATCCACACCGCATCAGGACATAAATGGCGATGTTTAGCAATCCAAAACTCTTGACGGGGAACGCCTAAACCGACTAGAATTAATTGAGGTTGTAGTTCCTGGAGACTGGCAAGCATTTCCTGTTCTTCGGAGTCGGACAGGTAGCCGTGATAGGAGGCGATCGCCAAGCCTTTAATGTGGCGCTGAAAATTGTCTGCTGCTTTTTGAGCAATACCAGGTTTTCCACCATAGAAAAACACTAATCCAGAGGGTCTTAGCTGGTTGACCTGATTAAGGAGGGTTTCGGCTAATTCAATTCCTGGACAACGGCGGATAGAGTGTCCTTTGAATTTCAAATAAAGCACGACACCCGCGCCGTCAGGAATCACTAGGTCGGCGCTTCGGATTAACTGGGCTAGGGGTTGATTAGATTCGGCGGCGATCGCCATTTCAGCATTGAGGGTAATGACATTAGTTCCCAAACCCTGACTCAGCCGCCATGACAGCCACTGGCTATAATTATCAGCCAAATGGACTGGTAATCCTAAAACGGGAAAGGTTGGCAAATGTGTTTCTGGTGTCGATGGACCTGGTTTCATTGAGTCAATTAGCAAAAATCCCTTGCAGATGATTATACCCTGGCGATCGCTCTCAAAATTAACTAATTTCTGGGGTTTCGCTCTGCTGGGGGGAGTTGCTGGCTGTGAAAATGCGATCGCTCTGGTTGGGGGAATTGCTGGCTGTGAAAATGCGATCGCCCCTAGAGGAGTTGCTGGCTGTGAAAATGCGATCGCTCTGGTTGGGGGAGTTGCTGGCTGTGAAAATGCGATCGCTCCTAGAGGAGTTGCTGGCTGTGAAAATGCGATCGCTCTGGTTGGGGGGAGTTGCTGGCTGTGAAAATGCGATCGCCCCTAGAGGAGTTGCTGGCTGTGAAAATGCGATCGCTCTGGTGGGGGGAGTTGCTGGCTGTGAAAATGCGATCGCCCCTAGAGGAGTTGCTGGCTGTGAAAATGCGATCGCTCTGCTGGGGGGAGTTGCTGGGGTCTGACGGTCGCTTTCACCACAAGCGACGAGGTGTCCTTGTGGAGTTAAGTTTCCATCCCCTTGCGCTTAATTGGTAGGGTCTGACTATCTGATTCTCTTTTTATTAAGGCTAAGTTTCAAAAGCTGTTTCCGTCCCCTTGCGCTTAATTGGTAGGGTTAGACCTCATTCTTGAAATTGAGAAAGAAGAGATGGCTCCCTGGTTTCCGTCCCCTTGCGCTTAATTGGTAGGGTTAGAAGGTAGGAGAACCCGGAACAGATATTATTTGTGGTTCCGGGTTGTTTCCGTCCCCTGACAGGAAACTGGTAGGGTTAGACCTCATTCTTGAAATTGAGAAAGAAGAGATAGCTCCCTGGTTTCCGTCCCCTTGCGGGGAATTGGTAGGGTCTGACTATTTATGCTATCGATAGGCCCGCCCTCCACTGGAGCATTGTGACAGGTTTCCGTCCCCTTGCGGGGAATTGGTAGGGTCTGACCGCTCAATCCCCCGAACAATGAGAATTGGCGAGTTTTCGTTTCCGTCCCCTTGCGGGGAATTGGTAGGGTCTGACATTATCTATGACCCCGATATGGGGGAGTATTTAATGTTTCCGTCCCCTTGCGGGGAATTGGTAGGGTCTGACAGCCTGATTTTTTTACTCAATTCAAAAACGCCGAAAAAGGGTTGTTTCCGTCCCCTTGCGGGGAATTGGTAGGGTCTGACTATCCTGAGAGAAGTACTTAAAGTAGTACAGAAAGTGGGTTTCCGTCCCCTTGCGGGGAATTGGTAGGGTCTGACTGGCTTCTGTAAGGTACACTCAATCGCATTGCGTCAACCTAATGTTTCCGTCCCCTTGCGGGGAATTGGTAGGGTCTGACAGGACGAGTTGATTTGGGATAACTCGCCGGAAGAGCTGACAGCGTGTTTCCGTCCCCTTGCGGGGAATTGGTAGGGTCTGACATTAGCTTTATGGCAAAAGGAGCAACAATGATAATAAAACCAAAAGTTTCCGTCCCCTTGCGGGGAATTGGTAGGGTCTGACTGAGTTCAACTCGCGGGGACCTACCCCGGAAGAGCAACAGTTTCCGTCCCCTTGCGGGGAATTGGTAGGGTCTGACTTGGATGATAAGCAATTAGAAGCAGCGCTGATGGTTGCGTATCGTTTCCGTCCCCTTGCGGGGAATTGGTAGGGTCTGACTTGCTGCGCCTGCATCGAACTAGACCCCGAGCTAAACCTGTGGTTAGGGGTTTCCGTCCCCTTGCGGGGAATTGGTAGGGTCTGACCAGGAACAGGAACAGGAACAGGAGGAATACTATTGGTAAGTTTCCGTCCCCTTGCGGGGAATTGGTAGGGTCTGACAGACAAAGAGGATGCCGACCGAAGTTGGTGGACCAAGGTTTGTTTCCGTCCCCTTGCGGGGAATTGGTAGGGTCTGACGCTTCTCAAGTTAAACAGGTTAACGCGATGCCGTTAATCAAGTTTCCGTCCCCTTGCGGGGAATTGGTAGGGTCTGACAGTGAAGAGGCGATAAAAGTGGAAGAGTATGTTTCTTATGCATAGTTTCCGTCCCCTTGCGGGGAATTGGTAGGGTCTGACAATAAAGATTATTTTAATAATCTCAGAACTGCTATTGTTCCAGATAGTTTCCGTCCCCTTGCGGGGAATTGGTAGGGTCTGACGGAAATCCTCCAAGCTGACCAAATCATCCTCCAAGGAGCAGGGTTTCCGTCCCCTTGCGGGGAATTGGTAGGGTCTGACTGGGTAAAATCCTCCGGGGAAACGAAAAAACCCCTCCAGTTTCCGTCCCCTTGCGGGGAATTGGTAGGGTCTGACGCTGACAGCAGAAATGCCTGGAGAAACACTAGCAAGGCAATCCAAGTTTCCGTCCCCTTGCGGGGAATTGGTAGGGTCTGACATACCAGCATCAGAATTATGGAAACCTGGTTTCTATAAGACAGTTTCCGTCCCCTTGCGGGGAATTGGTAGGGTCTGACAGCTTAATACAAGCAGTAGTCCTAACGCGGGGTAAGCAAGTTTCCGTCCCCTTGCGGGGAATTGGTAGGGTCTGACCCTATATATATTTGATGAATCGGACATCATATCAAAGGATGATTTAAGTTTCCGTCCCCTTGCGGGGAATTGGTAGGGTCTGACAAAACGGGGAAGAAAATATCGGAGAGCCTATATCCGCTCCTTTGTTTCCGTCCCCTTGCGGGGAATTGGTAGGGTCTGACACCTAAAAAATCAAAAAACAAGAATTTGCCGATTTGTAAGGTTTCCGTCCCCTTGCGGGGAATTGGTAGGGTCTGACTATTCACGCAAAAGACCCACAAGAACCCGTACTGTGCTGGGTTTGGTTTCCGTCCCCTTGCGGGGAATTGGTAGGGTCTGACTTTCTTTATAAATTAGTTCAATTTTTTCTAAAAAATATCCTTGTTTCCGTCCCCTTGCGGGGAATTGGTAGGGTCTGACCGGAGGGGACGGAGCGGAAAGCTACCTCGAATTTGGTGCGTTCGAGTTTCCGTCCCCTTGCGGGGAATTGGTAGGGTCTGACACCATGATAACATCGTTCCACTCATCCAGGCCATAAGGCATTGAGTATAAAAAGTCAAGTGGCTTAGGACAAACGTCTGACACCATGATAACATCGTTCCACTCATCCAGGCTCAGTGCCTCTTGTTTCCGTCCCCTTGCGGGGAATTGGTAGGGTCTGACATGCTGTATGTCCTGGGAGCCTTTTGTAGCACGGCTTTTGTTTCCGTCCCCTTGCGGGGAATTGGTAGGGTCTGACAATAAGGACAAAAGTAATTTTTGGTTGGTGACACAACCAGGGTTTCCGTCCCCTTGCGGGGAATTGGTAGGGTCTGACACAAACAAAGCTAAAGGGTTTGATTGCTAGGGAAAAAACGTTTCCGTCCCCTTGCGGGGAATTGGTAGGGTCTGACCGCTCGGTCCTTCATGAACAGGAACAGGAATACTATTGGTAAAGTTTCCGTCCCCTTGCGGGGAATTGGTAGGGTCTGACCGCACCCCTGTGGGGCGGTATTAACAAACACAGGGACAGGGACCGTGTTTCCGTCCCCTTGCGGGGAATTGGTAGGGTCTGACACTTAATAAACCTTTTTTGATTTTTTATAAAAATATCTTCAAAGGTTTCCGTCCCCTTGCGGGGAATTGGTAGGGTCTGACAAGGTATTTTGTCGGTTCAGCCCCCGGACGAGATTAGCACTGATTGTTTCCGTCCCCTTGCGGGGAATTGGTAGGGTCTGACTTTTGTCTCCAGTTGGGAAGAACGGAATAATCCGAGGAAAAGTTTCCGTCCCCTTGCGGGGAATTGGTAGGGTCTGACATTGTTTTTTCCTCCTTATTTCTATCAAGGCCTCAGTATCTCAGAGTCTGACAAGGTATTTTGTCGGTTCAGCCCCCGGACGAGATTAGCACTGATTGTTTCCGTCCCCTTGCGGGGAATTGGTAGGGTCTGACTTTTGTCTCCAGTTGGGAAGAACGGAATAATCCGAGGAAAAGTTTCCGTCCCCTTGCGGGGAATTGGTAGGGTCTGACTGGCACAGCACATACAAAAGGGGTATGCTTGGATGCCATCCCTGTTTCCGTCCCCTTGCGGGGAATTGGTAGGGTCTGACCCTTTTGTAGTCCCTAAAGACGAAGCTGTCTATGTGTGCCATGAAGTTTCCGTCCCCTTGCGGGGAATTGGTAGGGTCTGACCGGAGGGGACACTCTCCAGTATATGGGGGGACTTTAAAGAGTTCAGTTTCCGTCCCCTTGCGGGGAATTGGTAGGGTCTGACCCTTTAGAACACCCTGTGATAAAGGCGCTTAAACACGAAAGTTTCCGTCCCCTTGCGGGGAATTGGTAGGGTCTGACTTGCCCTATACAACGGCACTGAGCCCGTGCTGTGGTTTCCGTCCCCTTGCGGGGAATTGGTAGGGTCTGACCCTCGAAAGAGGAAAAGATGAGGGAACTCGCTGAGAAGCGCGGGTTTCCGTCCCCTTGCGGGGAATTGGTAGGGTCTGACAACTTACTAGCAACACCTCGTAGCTTGGTAGTTGAAATCGAGTTTCCGTCCCCTTGCGGGGAATTGGTAGGGTCTGACGGCGGGGTATTAGCAGTCGCGATTACCCCAGACGGAAGTTTCCGTCCCCTTGCGGGGAATTGGTAGGGTCTGACCACGGAAACAACCAGCGAGAACGAGGATGGCGAAGTCCTCGTTCGTTTCCGTCCCCTTGCGGGGAATTGGTAGGGTCTGACGGCCCCTATCTTCCCCTTCAGTGGGGACAGAGGCATCATCTTGTTTCCGTCCCCTTGCGGGGAATTGGTAGGGTCTGACCTACTCCGCTCTGGCCAGAAGGAGTCCCGACAATTTCCCGAAGCGTTTCCGTCCCCTTGCGGGGAATTGGTAGGGTCTGACCCTATGCCTTTGGAAACGTTGCAGTATGGGGTTTTCAAGGTGCGTTTGCGCGAGCATACCTAGAAGGTGCTTAACAAAACTTTACAGGCTGTTTTTGTCGAAGCAAATTCCTTTGTTTTCACTGAAATTAATACTATCAGAGAGAGCGCCAGAGTGTCAACCCCCAAAAACAAAAACTTTTCTGTTGTTGGCTCCAGTTTACTTGAACGATCGCCAAATTAAAACTCGCGCGAGGTTATGAGAATCTGTAACATTACTTTACACAAGCCCAAACACTTACCCCGAAACCAACAGAGATATTGGGGAGGGTCGATCGCCTCAAAAAACCCCAATAATTATGAGAATCACCCCCCACCCGAGCAGGGGGAAGATATCTTAGAGGTAAGATTTCGCCCAAGTACAAATCAAATCCCCCAGGTGTGTGCTGTGGTCTAGGGGAGGCGTGAGGTGTAGTTGGCTATGGGGGAACCTGTCGCCAAGATTGGCCACCACATCCGCGATCGCATCAGTAGTGCGACCCGAAAACAGAAAATAAGGTAAAATCCCAATCCTGTCATATCCAGCTTCCAGCAACTCCTCAACCCGTGACTCCACATGGGGAGGAACAGACCAATAAGCTACAGCAGCCTTGATTTTATCAGCTATATCAGCGATCGCCTCATTTCCACCCGCGCGGCGACTCCCATGGGAAAGCAGAACCCAAGCATCAACATAGTAACCCCTCTTGAGAGCCTCTAGTAGTCGCGCCAACTGGTTAACCTCCCTTCCCAGATAAGGTTGGAGTTCAAGCTGTATCTCCCTTCCCAGGAATTTTTGCGCCAATTCCACCTCCGTGGGGATATCTTCGCGCACATGAACCCCAGGTAACAGAAACAGCGGCAGAATTTGGACTCGATTAATCCCTAAACTCAGGCTATACTTAGCGAATTGTTGAATTTGTACAGATAGGGGAGTCGGACCTAACTCCAACACCGCACTCCCCACCAAAGAATCAGTTAAACCATTCCAACCCTTTTCAACCTTCAGGCGATCGCTTAACTGTTGTGCTAACCTATTTACAACCAATTGAGGGCGGCGATCGCGACTACCGTGGGACACAAGCAAAACAGTGGATAACACGGGCTACTAATTAAACTTCAGTCAATTAGTTTAACCCATCCCCGGCGCACATTGTAGAGTAAGCGGTTAATAATCGCTTGTTCATCCTCCGTGATGGTTTCTTTGAGGAGGATAGCTTTCAACTTTTGGCGGTCTTCAGTCGTCACCACACTGGAAAACATCACTTGACCAAACATTTCCTCAAGGGAACCATTAGAATTGGTCATGCTGTTATAGTAGCTGCTCATCTCCCTAACCTCAATGCTCCACTATATATATATCTTCCCTCAAGTGGCTGATTTTTTCTGTGATTATACAGACGACTACATATGAGTTGGATCACCTGAACAGGTGATCCCCATCGCTCTTAGTTGTGATTTGCATCAACCGTGCTGGGGGATACCCTCTATTATACCCCACAATTCATTTAAGTTTAACCGAGGCAATAATCCCCCCAAAAAGGCGATCGCTTTGTGATATAAATAGAAGCGGTTTCTACGGGAATATATATTAATTATGCACCTTGAACGAGCCAGCGGTATCTTATTACACCCCACCAGCTTCCCTAGTCGCTTTGGTATTGGTGACTTAGGACGTGCCGCTTATGAGTTTATCGATTTCCTAGAACGTAGTGACCAGAAAGTTTGGCAATACTATCTCAAAGCCCCTCTCCCCCCTAGGATTCGGATTTAGGGTGAGGGTAATGTTTTCAGAAAGTGGCTTCTAAGCTAGAAAGCCACCTCTGTAGTATAGGGGGTATTCCTAACACAGGTTTTTTCCCTATAATCTCCAGGTCAGTTGGCGACGAAAACTAAAGCTAATTAACCGCCAACGAACTCCACTATTTCGGAGTGTTTTGATTCTGACAAAATAACCTGCTAGTAATCGCAGTATGCCTTTAATGCGGGCTTTAGCGCGTATCAGTTGGGCATTATATGCCTGGGTATATAATGGCTCAAAGGCTATTTCTCCCCAGAGAACATCGGCTTGATGACCAGGACTTAAACCATGTTTGCGGTGTTCAGGGTTAGCCAAACCTCCGTGTTCTCCGTAATTGCGGAAAGGAATAAAGTTTTGCAAATTATGAGAGCGCAAAAATGTATCTATTTCCGAATCCCAAGTAGAATAAGTTTTTCCCTGAGTTTTTTCGGTGATTTTCTCGGAAAATTTAATGAGAATTTCTGCGGCTTTGGGGCTGACAATATAAGCTACCATACCGGTTGAAAAACCTTCGGCATATCCTTCTGGAGAGACCCAATATACTTGAGGGCTGCAAGTATAAATCCAGGTAATTCCGAGATTAGGCAATTCCTTATCAAAAGGTAAAGGCAGTTGTCCAAATTCTAAAACCGGAACAAAATCCGCTTCCACAATTAAACTAGGCTGGCTCTGCTGAGTCGCTATTTCCCAAGCCTGACGGTGGTTGAGCATACACCTATAACTTGGAGAAAATTGTTGATATTCTGGCTTATCTTCTTGGCGAATAACTAGACATTCAAATCCTTCTTTGGTCAAGTATTCTTCTAATTTTTGGGTAGGCTCTTTATAAGCAATAATCAAAACTTGACTCAGAGTATCAACTAAACTATTCATATTCGCTATTACCTAAAGTAAGTGGCTTGACATGAGAACATCCGTCCACAAGAGACTTCAGCAGCCGTGGCGATCGCCATAAGCGTTTCATCATATTTCCGCCCTCATGGCTAGTAAAAGACCCCGATTTTTCGCCCCTACCCATGTTGTACACTGTGGGGACACAAAATCCAAGTTCTCCCTGGTGGGTTTTCCTGTTCAGGAGTTGGGTAAAAACTATATCGGTCAGCTTTTTTGGTCATGTTATACATGGTAGATCCAGCATCATTTGTGTGATATAAATAAAAGTGGTTTCTACGGGAATATATATTAATTATGCACCTTGAACGAGCCAGCGGTATCTTATTACACCCCACCAGCTTCCCTAGTCGCTTTGGTATTGGTGACTTAGGACGTGCCGCTTATGAGTTTATCGATTTCCTAGAACGTAGTGGCCAGAAAATTTGGCAAATTCTGCCTCTCGGTCCGACAGGTTACGAGCATTCCCCCTACATTATGAACTTTAGCACTTTCGCGGGAAATCCTCTGTTGATTTCTCTCGATCGCCTAGCCGAAGAAGGGTTACTCAATAGCCGGGAATTGCTACCCTTACCAGATAACCATAATCCTCAGCGCGTTGACTTTCCTAGGGTAATTCCTCATAAAGGACAATACCTCAAACAAGCCTTTGATTCCTTCTGGGAGTCCCTACAATCACAACCTAACCATCGTTTCGAGGAGTTTTGTCAACAAAAAGCCTCCTGGCTCAATGATTACGCCCTATTTATGGCACTCCTAGAGCAGAACGACGGTAAAGATTGGAATCAGTGGGAACCGGCGATCGCCCGCCGAGAGCCCCAAGCCTTGCAAGCCAAAACCGAAGAACTCCATGTTCAGATTATATACCATAAGTTTCTGCAATTCAAGTTTTTTGAACAATGGAGCCAACTGCGACGCTACGCCAACAATAAAGGCATTAAAATTATTGGTGATATCTCCATTTATGTATGCTATAACAGTGCTGATGTCTGGTTTGCGCCTAACAACTTTCAACTGCACCCAGAAACCCTTAATCCTGCCTATATTGCCGGAGTACCCCCCGACTATTTTAGTGCCACCGGACAACTTTGGGGGAATCCCGTTTATGATTGGGATGAATTAAAACGCACTAATTATGCTTGGTGGATTGAAAGATTCCGCGCTACCTTGGAATATGTAGATTTAGTCCGGGTTGACCATTTCCGAGGCTTTGAAGCCTATTGGCGAGTTCCCTATGGGGAAACTTCCGCTTTGAATGGGGAGTGGGTAACAGCGCCCGGTGCGGAGTTCTTTGAGAGTCTCGGTCAACAGTTAGGAAGTTTACCGGTTTTAGCGGAAGATTTAGGAATCATTACCCCAGAGGTGGAAGAGTTACGCGATCGCTTTGAGTTTCCCGGAATGAAAATCCTCATGTTTGCATTTGGGGAAGATTCTAACCATCCTTATTTACCCCATAATTATACCCGCAATAGCATTGTTTACACCGGAACCCATGACAATGATACCACTGTCGGTTGGTGGCAAACCATGACCCCAGAAATTCGTCAGCACGTAGCTGGATATTTAGGTTATGCTTTCCCAGAAGCCATTGAGGACATTAATTGGGCTTTAATTCGGTTAGCCCTAAGTTCCATTGCTGACCTAGCCATTTTCCCGTTTCAAGACCTGCTAGGATTAGATAATAGGGGGAGAATGAATGACCCTAGCACCAATGCCGGAAATTGGCGGTGGCGCTATGAAAGTTCCACATTGTTAACCCATCCTTTGTGCGATCGCCTGCGCTATTTAACCCAAATGTATAGCCGCTAAATCCCCCTTTTTTTTGAGGGAAGGTTGGGGAGGGAAACTGATAAACCCCCCCTGATTAAATCGGCTGTACTCCCTAGGATTTAGTCTTGATATTGCGGAATTCTACCAGAGTCTTAAAATAGGTTTCTGGTAGACCCGTATCAAAACAGCGACCTTGGACAAGATACCCAGTAATTTGTTCTTTTTCTAGGAGAGTTTGCCAACAGGAAGTCAGTTGATATTCTCCCTTTTCCCGGACATCACGGCGGATATTGTCGGCTAAGAAGTCAAAGATTTTCGGTTCAATGATATACAGCCCAAATATAGTCAAAAACCGATCCCATTCCAGTCCGGGAACTCGCATATTTGTCCGCGCATAATTGAGAGTTGGCTTCTCATAGATTTCCGTCAGGTCAAATAAATAATCAGAATCTTTAACCGGAGTTCCGGCTACACAACCATAGTGCTGAATGCGATCGCCGGGAGTAATTCGCACACCGATAACACTCTGTTGAACTTTCTCATAAACCTCCAACAATTGACGGGCGCAGTTTACCTCCAAATCGGAAGCATAAACATGGTCACCCAATAGTAACATAAAAGGCTCATCATGCACCCAGGGGGCGGCACAAAAAACCGCATGACCGAATCCTTCTTGTTGTTCCTGGGTTAAAATAGTAATCCGTTCCCCCAAGGTTTGTAAATAGTGGCTATAGTCTCGACTACTGGGGGACAATTTCCGCCAAAATTCCGGTTTAGGAGACCCTTGGAAATAGTCCTCAAATAAGGAGCGATCGCCCGATTGAACAATAATTCCGACCTCTTCAATTCCAGCATTAATAGCCTCTTCCACGACCACCTGAATCACAGGTTTAGCAATTCCCTCAGCATCAACTATAGGGAAAAACTCTTTTTTAATCATTTTCGAGGCTGGGAACATCCGAGTACCAAATCCTGCGGCTGTGATGACAGCTTTGCGAACCCGTCGATTTTCTTGTGCTTTCATAGTCTCAAATTATCCCCTTTAGGGAAACCTGTATATTTTAACTTATTTTATGCTGAAATTGGGGTAATTCCGTAAAATTTGAGCATCAGTGAGAGGTCAAATAGGTATATTGGGTCAAACTGCGTTCATAGTTTTGTAGGAGAAGCTGAGATTCTTCGATGGTAATTTTTTGGGACTGAAGGGCTTGTTCAGTTTGGCGGCGGATACTTTCCACCAAATCCTCACTGTCATATTGTACATAACCCAAAACCTCATTCATAGTGTCCCCTTTGATGACATATTCCACCGCATAACCTTGAGGATTGAGTTTA
Source organism: Limnospira platensis NIES-39 (assembly GCF_026000695.1). Lineage (GTDB taxonomy): Bacteria > Cyanobacteriota > Cyanobacteriia > Cyanobacteriales > Microcoleaceae > Limnospira > Limnospira platensis. Next base: position 4,310,093 of record NZ_AP026945.1, on the reverse strand, counting down.
ATATGAACTACATGGGTATCGCCAAATAAGTTATGTAAATTCCCCATAATTTCCTGATATGCGCCCGCCAAAAACATCCCCAAATAGTAGGGTTGTGAGGGGGTGAGGGGGTGCAATTCTAAAATAGGTTTAGATTCTCCCCAATTGATAAAGCTGTCAATTTTACCATCACTATCACAGGTTAAATCTGCCAAGGTCGCCCTCTGAGTCGGTTCTTCATTCAGACGATGAATCGGCATAATCGGAAAAAGTTGGTCAATAGCCCAGGAGTCCGGCGCAGACTTAAACACGGACAGATTTACATAGTATATAGAAGCCATAATCTGCTCAAGATTTTTCAAGTCATCAGGGATGGTTTCCAAACCCCGAAGAATGTCGCGGATTTGATGACAGCAAGCCCAATATAATTGTTCAGCTTTGGCGCGATCGCGTAAATTCAAGTAGCCGAAATTAAATACACTAATCGCCTCCCCTTTAAACTGGATCGCGTCGTGATAGGCTTCTTGGTAATTCTCAGGATTAATAGATTGATAGGTTTCGGCTAAATTCCTGAGAATCAAATGATCATCATCATTAATAGTAGGGGGATTTTCGGCTGTGGGTTCACTACTTCCTAGGATATCAAAAACCAAGATAGACTGATGAGAAGCGATCGCCCTACCACTTTCACTAATCAAAACCGGCGCATTAACTTTTCCCTCCTCGCAGGCTTCCTTAACTTCAGCGACAATATCATTAGCATAATTTTGCATATTGTAGTTTTTAGAAGCCGGGGCGTTACTTTTAGAGCCATCATAATCGACTCCCAAACCGCCGCCCACATCGAGATATTGCATATTAGCGCCTAATTTAGCCAGTTCCACATAAATTTGACTAGCCTCTCGAATGGCATCTTTAATAGCACTAATAGAGGATATTTGTGAGCCAATATGAAAGTGTAGGAGTTGCAAACAATCTAACATTCCCAAACCTTGGAGGCGATCGCATACCTGGATAATTTCAGGAATAGTTAAACCAAACTTAGCGCGATCGCCCGTCGAACCTCCCCAACGTCCTACACCTCGGCTTCCCAATTTCGCCCGCACTCCTAAAGTCGGTTGTATACCCAGATTTTGACTAGCTGCTATGGCTAATTCCACTTCTTCCAACTGTTCCATGACGATAATAGTTTTACGTCCCAACCGTTGGGCTAACATGGCAGTTTCGATATATTTTTGGTCTTTATAACCATTACAAATTAGTAGAGAGCCGGGAGTAGTCAGACAAGCCAAAGCAATCAATAATTCTGGCTTAGAACCCGCTTCTAATCCCAATTGATAAGGTTCACCGAAGCGCACCAAATCCTCAATTAGATGACGTTCTTGGTTACATTTAACCGGATATACTCCCCGATAAACTCCGGGATAGTTATAGCGGGCGATCGCCTTAGAAAAACAAGCATTTAGGCGCTCAATGCGGTCTTCCAGGATATCAGGAAAGCGGATCAATAAAGGTAGCCCCAAATTCCGTTTTTTCAGAGACTCCACCAACTCATATAAATCAATAGACCCACCGCGATCGCCTTGAGGGGAGACCGTGATATTACCCGCAGCATTAATAGAAAAGTAAGGTTCACCCCAACCCTGAATGCGGTAGAGTTTCTCGCTATCTTCAATGGTCCAAGTTCGCACCTGGTCAGATACCCCATGATCAGAAACCGGGTCAGAAGTAGAAGGGGTCAGGGGTTGTAATTTCATAATCGCGAATTTCCTTACTGTTACGGTCTATCAGACAGTGTAGCTTGACAAGTCGGAGATCAGGGTCGAAACCAGATCGAGGTCGATAGTGCTTTCTGGTCGCCATTGTATCCTCAAATATAGGATCGGTGTTGGTGTGGCGATCGCTTGTAATTGTGACTCAGAGGTTAGTTCACCCAGATGATCACGGAAGGGCATAATCTGATACAATATGGCATCAAAGTCTGTGGCATAATCAGAGATGGCTCAAGAATATAACTATCAAGATATTCTTGAAAATATGGGTTCAAAATACATCACAGAGTATTGTTGTGAAAATCTATCCTAGGAGAGTGGCCTAGGATCAGGGTCAAAAGTGAAAATAAGTTTATGTATTGCTGCTATCTCTAAAATTCAGCCTACCATAGACTCTATCCTAGTTATATCCTCGGAATTGCCTAGAGGTTTGCTCGGTTAACATCACTAGCATATACAAAATTATGATCAACACCGTTAAGCAACACAAATTATTCCTAGAGGTGACAGCCTTACTGTCTGTAGGTTCCGTCGTTACAGGTTACACCAAAGCCGCTACCCCCTTGTACAGACATTTTACGGAACCTCTTGCTAACAGTATCACAGCCAGTAAATTGCTGGATTTTGCCAAAAAACTAGGGGAAACATCCCCGGGTTTGAGTAAGGAAAAATTAGCCAAATCTGTGGGAGGTGCGATCGCTTTAGGAATCTTGCAAATCTCCCAAAAACAATCCTATCAAAATATCGCCCCCGAATTAAAGAATTTAGCCAAAAATACTCAAAAATACTGGCTACAAATCGAACCCAGTAGTTCCCTAGATCCCGACTATCCAGCTATTGGTCAAGAGCATTTGCGTTATACATTAGCGGCTAACGGTTCAGATATTTTCTTAAAAACTCTGGATCTCGATAGTTGGCAATCTCTAATTACCTGGTTAATGGAACAGCATAAATCCCATTTACCTAAAGGTATTCACCATTACCAAGATGCCATCAATGCCATTAGTCAACATCTGCATAAACGGTTTGCCCATAATCTAGCAGAAATCTGGAAACAAGATGCTGCTAAAGGGGGGCAAGTTTTTCATGGTATGGTATTAGATTGGTTGCGAGATAGTCTAACCTCAGCCAATCAAATTGCGATTACTCAACAGGACATCCTGAAAATTTTAAAACAGTTAAACACAGGCTTGGATGACGAACTAGGAGCCATTCAGGAAGCCTTAGAACCTTATTTAGATCAGACACAAACGCTTTTTAAGATTTCGCCACAATGCGAAAGTATCATAGCTGATACAACGAAGGATTTTGTGGGGCGCACCCATGTTTTCCAAGAAATTCTGGAGTTTCTGCAAACAAAATCCCAAGGTTATTTTGTGTTAGAAGCAGATTCTGGTTATGGGAAAACCGCCATCCTCGCGCGTTTAGTCCAATTGTGTCAAGGTCATTGTCTCAGTTATTTTAACAGCAATTCTCTGGGAAAAGTTACGGCACGACAATTCTTAGAAAATATCTGCACGGCACTAATTAAAGGTTATCAACTGGACTATACCAGTTTACCAGAAAACGCCCTGCGAAATGGTAAAGTTTTGGCTGGGCTGTTGAAGGAAGCCAGCGAGAAGCTACCACGGGGGAAAAAGTTAGTGGTAGTTGTGGATGCTTTAAACGAGGTGGATTTATCTAGTCAAACACCGGGAAGTAATGTGCTTTACTTACCAGATAAACTGCCGGAGAATGTCTATTTTATCATCTCCAAACGTTCTAAACAACTGCCCTTGCCAGTAAGTGACCATCAAACCATCTGTAATTTAATGCAGTATCGGGCAGAAAGTGCTTGGGATGCTGGTCAATACACGAATAAGCGCCTGTCTAAAAGTCCCCTAATTCAAAAGTGGATGGCATCGCAAAAGTTAACAGCGGAACAGTTTTGTACTCAACTGGTCGCCAAAAGTGAAAATAACTTCATGTATTTGTGCTATGTGTTGAATGACATCCATAATGGGGTTTATGATGGTAAAAGTCTGGAGACTTTACCGATTGGTTTGTGGGGGTATTATCATCACCACTGGCAGATGATCAGGATTAATCATAAATCCTTACCTATGGCTCAAATTCGCGCCATTTATGTATTATCCAAAGTGCGCGAACCTGTTTCTCGTCGTTTGCTGGCGAAGTTGACGGGGGTAGAAGAGTCGGTGCTATCTAAAGTTCTGGAACAATGGGCTCAATTTTTGCAGGTGCAAATGATTGACAACGAAACTCGATACAGTATTTACCACGGGTCTTTTCATGATTTCCTGGAGAAGCAATCGGCTGATTCTGGTGTGAATCTTGAAGAGCTTAAACGTGGTATTGTGGAGAATTTAGCGAAGGGAGCGCCTTTATGACCCAAAAACTGACCCATTGGCTGACTGAACAGTTACCAGAAGACCGTCTCCATGTGTTACGACACCAACCTATTTATCTGGCGGAAATTAAGGATATAAAGCGCTTGGTTGATTGGTTAATGGATTTTGGCTTTTTGGAACAAAAGTTAGCCAATGTGGGGATCCGGGCGCTAATTGATGATTATGATTTGGCTTTATCTTTGGTGTCCCCAGGTCAGCAACGGGTTTTCCAATTGATTCAAAAGTCTTTGCTGATGTCTTCTCATATTTTGGAGGAAGATAACAGCCAGTTGGCGGAACAATTGCTGGGACGGCTATTATATTTCTCGGAACCGGGGATTAAAGACTTTATCGAACAGGTGAAACAATATCAGGAGCGGTCTTGGTTTTGTCCGCTGTTTCCCTGTTTTGATTCCCCTGATGGGGTGCTGATTCGGACTTTGGTGGGTCACGGAGACTCGGTTAATGCGGTGGCGATTACTCCTGATGGTAGGGCTGGTGTGTCGGCTTCGGGAGATACTACCCTAAAACTGTGGAATTTGAAGACGGGACGAGTGGTGCGATCGCTTCAGGGTCATACTTGTAGGGTCTTGGCTTTGGCGATTAGCCCTAGCGGTAAGCGGGCGATTTCCGGCTCCTATGATAATACCCTCAAAATGTGGGATTTGCGGACTGGCGAAGAGTTGCGAACTTTTGCGGGTCATGGGGATTGGGTGACGGCGGTGGCGATGACTCCAGACGGTAAACGGGCTCTGTCGGGTTCAAAAGATACTACTCTCAGGCTGTGGGATTTGGTGACAGGGGAGGAAATACGAACTTTTACGGGTCACGGGGATTTGGTGGCGGCGGTGGCGATTACTCCTGATGGTAAACGGGCTCTATCGGCTTCTTTTGATAAGACTTTGAAACTTTGGGATTTACAAACCGGGGAAGAGTTGCGAACTTTTGCGGGTCACGAGGGTTCAGTTTGGGCGTTGGCGATTACTCCTAATGGTAAACGGGCTCTGTCGGGGTCTTTTGACCAGACTCTTAAATTCTGGGATTTACAAACCGGGGAAGAGTTGCGAACTTTTGCGGGTCATGAGGATTCGGTTAATGCGGTGGCGATTACTCCAGACGGTGAAAGGGCTCTGTCTGGGTCTTTTGATAAGACTTTGAAACTTTGGGATTTACAAACCGGGGAAGAGTTGCGATCTTTTGCGGGTCATCGTCGTTGGGTTTGGGATGTGGCGATTACTCCAGACGGTAAGCAGGGGCTTTCGGGGTCTTTTGACCAGACTCTCAAACTTTGGGATTTGGCTACGGAAGAGGAGTTAGATTGTTTCCTCGGTCATAGTGATGCTATCTCTGCTGTAGCAATTACCCCTAATGATAGGTGGGCTCTGTCGGCTTCCTATGATGAAACTCTCAAGTTGTGGGATTTGCAGACGGGACAGGAGTTGCGCTGCTTTGTGGGTCACAGTGATTGGGTCAGGACGGTGGCGATTACCCCGGACGGTAAACGGGCTTTATCTGGGTCGGAGGATACTACTCTCAAGCTGTGGGATTTGGAGTCGGGACAGGAATTATTTTCTCTGACTGGTCATACTGACCCGGTTAGGGCGGTGGCGATTAGCTGTGATGGAAAGTGGGCGCTTTCGGGGTCGGAGGATAACACGCTTAAACTTTGGGATATGAGGACTCTCAAGGAAATTCGCTCGTTTATGGGTCATGATGATTCGGTTTCGGCTGTGGCGATTACTCCTGATGGTAGGTGGGGGCTTTCGGGGTCGGAGGATAACACCCTTAAACTCTGGGATTTACAAACTGGACTAGAAGTGCGATCGCTTGTCGGTCATCGCCGTTGGGTTGATGCGTTGGCGATTACCCCAGACGGTCAGCAGGCTCTGTCCGGGTCTTTTGACGATACCCTCAAGTTATGGGATTTGCTCACAGGACGAGAAGTGCGATCGCTTGTGGCTCATCGGCGATCGGTTAATGCTGTGGCTGTCACCCCAGACGGTAAGCGGGCTCTGTCCGGGTCTTTTGACGATACCCTCAAGTTATGGGATTTGAACACCGGAACCGTCCTCGCTAAGTTGATCACTTCTTCTTCTGTCCGATGCTGTGCGATCGCTTCTGATGGCTGTACCGTGGTCGCCGGTGATGGCGGCGGACAGATCTATTTTTTAACCATTCAGGGCTAGGGCTGAAACCTCCACCCCTCCCACACTACCACCCCCTCTGGTTTAACTATGTTGAATAAAAAATCAAGCGTATAGCCATATCAACCCCAACGATACCATTATAGCTTAGGGCTGATGATTTGTCAACCTTTTACTGAAAAATCGGGCGTTTTTTTTAGGTGTTGAACAAAAAATCATCTAGCCCAAAATCAGGGTGATTATTCTTTGATAGAAGCCATATTTTTGGGCATTTTTTTAGCAGGTGATACGCGCCGCCGTTTAGGTTTAAAGGGATTTTTAAGCCAGTTTTGGAACCCATCAACATAGGTAAACCAAACGGGAACGACGACCAAAGTTAAGAGGGTAGATGTAGTCATTCCACCAATAACAGCGATCGCCATAGGACTGCGTACCTGAGAACCTGCGCCCCACTCCAAAGCAATAGGTAACATACCAGCGATGGTAGAAAAAGTGGTCATCAAAATAGGTCGCAGTCGGGAACATCCAGCTTCTAGGACTGCATTAAATCGAGACATTCCCATCTGTTGATTAGCCATAGAACAATCGACCAAAAGGATGGCATTTTTAGTGACCAAACCCATCAACAGAACAATACCAATGAGAGCAAATAAGCCCAACTCTTTTTGAGTAACCATCAAGGCTAGTAATGCGCCGCCGAGGGATAGAGGTAAAGCCATCAAAATGGTAACGGGGATAATAAAGTTGTTGTAAAGCAATACGAGGATGGCATAAATTCCCAAGACAGCTAAAGCCAAAGCGGAGAGAAAGCGGGTGAAGACATCAATCATAATTCTAGCATCACCTTCGGACTGCTGTTGTACATCAGGCGGTAGGGGGTTCATAGCTGGTAAAGCCTCTACCAGTGCGAGAGCATCACCCAAGGAAAGACCTTCTAAATTAGCCTCTAATTGTACTTGTCGGGAACGGAAATAGCGGTCAATAGTAGCGGGACCGCTACCGATAGTAATATCAGCGACAGCAGAGAGGGGAACTAATCGACCATCCTGGGTAGGTATGCGTAAATTTTCGATCGCCTCAAAATCATTGCGAAACTCCTCAGCCAATTGTACTCGGATAGGAATTTGGCGATCGGGTAAGTCAAACTTAGCCAAATTCGACTGGTTATCACCCAAGGTAGCTAATAAAGCGGTGCGGGCGATCGCCTGTACAGAAACGCCCAAATCTCCAGCCCTTCTAGGGTCAGGACGAATCAAGATTTCCGGTCTGACCAAACTAGCGCTAGAGGTAACTTCTACGAGTCCGGGAATTGACCGCATTTGGCTTTCCAAAGCATTAGCAGTTTCTAACAAAGCATCGGGGTTATCACTACTAAGAACAATAGATAAATCCTTGCCGCCGCCACCTGCACCCTGGGACTGAAAGCTAATTCTCGCGCCAGGAATTTGAGCAAAACGGGTTCTCATTTGTGTTTCAAATTCCGCCTGGGATATCTCCCGGTCATCGGAGGGGACTAAATTTACAGACAGGGTAGCTTGGTTAACTTCTACGACACCTTCCCCACGATTTCCCAAGACTGCTAAAACGTTGTCAACGGCGGGATTTTCGGCTAAGTGGGCGATCGCTTCTTGGGTGGTAGTTTCCAATTCGGCTAAAGTGGAACCGGGCGGTAATTGAAGGGAAATGGTACTTAATCCAGTATCTCCACTACTAAATAAGCCTTTGGGGATGAGGGGGACTAATTGTAAACTGGCGATAAAAAAGGCGATCGCTAATAACAGGGTAGTGATGCGGTGTCGCAACGACCAAGCCAAAAGGCTGCGATAGGGAGAGAAGCGCCGCCGGGTGTGATTAGTGTCAGTTTTGGGAGGTGTTGATTTTTGTTTAAGTAACCTAGCGCCCAATAGGGGAGTCATGGTACAGGCGACTAGGGTAGAAAACATGGTAGAGGTAGCTACTGTAACTCCAAAGGGTTGGAAAAATTGACCGGGAACCCCTCCCATAAAAGCGACGGGAAGGAAGACAGCGACAATGGTGGCGGTGGTGGCGACTACGGCTAACCCAATTTCGCGGGAAGCGTCAATAGCAGCTTTAAAGGGAGGTTTACCCATCTCAACGTGCTGATCTATATTCTCCATCATACAGATAGCATCATCTACTAGGTTTCCCATGGCTAAAGCTAGGGCTAATAGAGTCATCCCATTGAGGGTATAATCAAACATCCGCATCACCAGGAAGGTGGGTAAAATCGATAAAGGTAAGGCGATCGCCGTAATTAAAGTTGGTCGCCAGTTTCGCAAAAATACACCGACGACCACCACGGTTAAAATGGAACCGATAACTAACGCATCCACTGAGGCTTGATAGGACTCGCGAATAGAATTAGCCCTGGTGACAATTAGTTCTAGGTTAATGTCTTCTGGGAGTGTTTTTTGTAGGTCTACCACGCGCTCGCGAATACCTTGTTCTACTGATACTAGGGTGCTTCCGGTACTGCGGAGGACGGAAAAGCCGACAACAGGAGTACCAATTTCACTGTTAGACTCTAGGGGAAAGTCTGCAAATTTGGCGACTTGGCGGACTTCTGCTAAACCATCGGTAACCGTGCCAATACTGGACAGGGGAACTGAGTTACCATTGGGGAGTATAATTGGATAGTCTCTTAATGCTTCGACGGTTTGGGCGCTTCCGAGGGTGCGGATACTTTTTTCACTACCGCCTACTTGCGATCGCCCTCCGGGAAGGTTAATATTAAAAGCACGAATTTGGTCGTTAACTTGGGTGGTGGTGATGCCTAAACTTTGGATGCGATCGGGGTGAAGTTCGACGCGAATTTCTCGGTCAACTCCTCCGAGTCGTTGAATTTGGGCGACACCAGGAACGTTAAGTAAGGCGCGGCTAATAGTGCGATCGACAAGATCGCTAAGTTCTTCTACTGAGCGGGTGGGTGATGTTACCGCATAGGTCATAATCGACCCGCCCGCAAATCGCAGACGCTGTACAATAGGATCGTTAATGTCTTGGGGTAGGCTTTGGCGAATTTGAGCGATCGCATTACGGACATCATTAGTAGCGCGATCGCTATCGGTTCCCAAAACAAAACTCACGGTAGTGGTAGATACTCCGTCTCTGACTGTAGAGGTAAGTTGGTCAATATTTCCTAATCCGGCGATCGCATCTTCGACCTGTTTTGTCACCTGATTTTCCAATTCATTAGGACCCGCACCCGGTTGTGTAACTGTCACCGTAACCGCCGGAATATCTATATTAGGAGTATCATCAATTCCCAGTTGAAAAAAAGACATCAACCCCACCAGCGTCAGGATCAAAAACAGCACCAAAGTGGGAACAGGTTGTCGAATCGACCATTCGGAAAGATTAAAACTATTTTTAGCCATAATTTATTGATTAATTTACAGTCATCTAATCTAATCGGTTTGGGTTGTCAAGGGAGAAAAGTATAGTCTGAATTGTAGCATATCATAGCATACAAACGCGGAAAGATTCACCTCCTTGCGAGTTTAATAATGATATGGGATAATTAGGGCAGGGACTCGGGGAAGCCAGAGGAATTGTCATAGCCAAGATTTTAGAGTAAAAAACCACGATTTAAACCATCTGATATTCCTCCCTCCCAGTCGGAAATCAGAAACTCTCGTACTTTCAGAAATAGATGTTGTACTACATCAGAGTATATAGGATTTTTCTGATAACTCTCAAGATATCTAAATTCTCTATCAGTATTTTTTTGTTTTCGCAAAATATAAATTTGATCAATTTTATATTTTCTCAGATTCACCGAGTCAGTAAGTTTGAGCCATTCTGCCACTACAATATACATAGCATTGGGATTTTTATACTTGAGTTGTTCAGCCGCCGTAGAAATATCTTGCAGCATCGTCTTATCTAAATAGGTTTTGCATGCAATCGCTACAGCAGGAATATCCCAATTGTGTGTTTCTACGACCGGAGAACCTTCACATTTCATTTGTGTTTCCACACTAACTCCAATCGCAAAGTCATGGTCTTTTATCTCAATTAAAGCATAGGGCTTTTTCAGCATTTCTTGATAAGAAGGTGGGCGAAAAAATACATCTTTAAAAGAGTGAGCTTTTCCCAGCAGTGCATGGGGAGAAATTTCTTGAACCAAATCTCTAAATAAGTAGTACATAAACTCCTCTAATACCGAAGAATGTAGATTAGACCGAGAATCGAATTTAGCAGCATAGTGTTGCTGATCTAAAAAATCTTTATAATCATTGAGGATTTTTACTCGTTCATCCATGATTACCAAGTCATTTGGATGTGCTTTTGAACCGGGACCTATCAGGGATTGATTAGCAGATTTCCACTGCTCATAATGTAATCTAATTTCCGCCAAATAACGCCGAGATTCATCGTCTCTATATTTGGTTTTATGGTTTTCTTTTTGGCTAATATTTTTACCGTGAACAAACATATTATTTTAAAGTTGTTTAAAGAGATTTTCCGCTATAGCTTTTGCCATTAAAGGGGGAACAGCATTACCAATTTGATTATATTGGCATAGATGCTTTTCCGCCAATCTACCCTCACGCTCTAAAAGTTTGTGACTGACAACAGTTGGCTTACCTTTGAACACATACCAATCTGGAAAAGACTGTATTCTCGCACCCTCCCGCGCCGTAAAATTGCGATTTTTATAAGGATGAACAAAATTAGCATAAAAGGAAGCTGGTATAGTGTTGCATGGTTTATATGGGGACATTCTTCTATTATTTTGGTCATAGATTTTATCAGAAAACTGATGGCTATTTCTTTTGAGGGGGCGCAAATGATTAGGTACATCAGATGTCGAGTCTCCCCAGCCCATTGATGCAAAACGCTGAACTAATCGCTGAGAATGTTTCATAGCTTTATGATTAAAAACCCTATCAGAACCATTCCTGAGAATCTGTTGATATTCATGATCTGGACATTTATTATATTCCATTTCTTCTGCTCCTTCCCCCGCATCAATATCGGGTAAGTCTGAGATAGCCTCCCATAGACTTGGGCATTTCTTTAGATTATGTGTAAACAACTCTGTCTGATTACTTGTTGTATGTGTAGGCTGAGGAAATGGATGGGTAAGATCACATCTATGAGCCAGGATAAATAATCTTTTTCTGACTTGAGGAATTCCATAATCAGTAGCATTCAGTATTTGATAATTTACTTGATATCCTAGATGCCGCAATTTTGACATAATCAAATCAATAACTAGCTGTCTATTGGTGGTTTTAGCTTTAATTAAATTCGGGACATTTTCAATAATGATAATCTCCGGCTGTAGCAAACTGCTAATTCTGATTAAATCCTGAAACATATAATTTCTAGAGTCTTGGCGATCGCCTTTATTTTGATTGCAAATAGAAAAGCCTTGGCAGGGAATACCTCCCAAAATGATGTGAGGTTTAATCTCCCCAAAAGTGTCAAGGATTTGTTCGTCAGTTATCCCTTTAATATCACCTTTAATTAGATGAGCATTTGGATGATTAAATTGAAATGTCTCACCAGCCCATTCATCGATTTCAATAGCACCAATAATGTGGGCTCCCGCCCACTGGAATCCTAAACTGAACCCTCCGGCTCCAGCAAATGTATCTAACACAGAATATTTCATGTTTTGGTAGTTGGGTGTGCAATGACTGGAGATAGAAGTGCGATCGTCCCCAGCACCTAGTCTAGCATTTGCAGTTGGCAATGGGGAAAGTGTGTTGCTACGTCCGGCCATGTTAGAATAATAAGTCGGCTTGACTATGGCTAAACTTGACCACTTCTAAAACACTTGTCAGGTGTGGGAGTGGTTTTTGTGGTTTAGTGGCTGTGATGTGTATATCTACCAATTAGCTTAATTATGACTGATGCGATTCGCTTTCTCATGTGTCCCCCAGATCACTATGATGTAGATTATGTGATCAACCCGTGGATGGAGGGTAACATTCATAAATCATCCTACGATCGCGCTGTAGAACAATGGCAGAAACTCTACCATACCATTAAAGATCATGCGATCGTCGATCTAGTGCAACCAGAGAAAGGTTGGCCAGATATGGTGTTCACAGCTAACGCCGGACTGGTATTAGATAAGACTGTGGTTCTCAGTCGGTTCTACCATAAAGAACGCCAAGGAGAGGAACCTTATTTTAAGGCTTGGTTTGAAAGCCAAGGATTTACCGTTCACGAACTCCCCAAAGATCTCCCTTTTGAAGGCGCAGGAGATGCTTTATTAGACCGTGAAGGCCGCTATTTGTGGGCGGGATATGGTTTCCGGTCTGAACTTGACTCTCACTCCCTGTTAGCCGAATGGTTGAATATAGAAGTCCTATCCCTGCGATTAATGGACGATCGCTTCTATCACCTCGACACCTGCTTTTGTCCTCTGACAGGGGGTTATTTGCTGTACTATCCCCCAGCTTTTGACTCATATTCAAATCGTCTCATTGAACTGCGGGTTCCCCCAGAAAAACGCATTGCTATTGATGAACCAGACGCGGTTAATTTCGCCTGTAACGCCGTCAATATTAACCAGACGGTGATTATGAACAAAATCAGCGATAACCTCAAATCAAGGCTATCTGAAGCCGGATTTAATGTCGTTGAAACTCCCCTGACCGAATTTCTGAAAGCGGGAGGGGCGGCGAAATGTTTAACTTTGCGGGTAACTGAACCCATCATCGAGGATCGCCATGCTGCGACCCAACTCGAAAGCCGCACAGTCTGTTTACAGGGTCACTTATTAGATGCAGGTTTAATTAACCGCGCCTTAGATCTAGTCGTCGAAGGCGGCGGTAGCTTCCAAGTCCAGAATTTTAATCTAGGGGAACAGCGCCAAAGCACCTCTACCGCGCAAATTAAAATCTCGGCTCCCTCCCATGAGGTCATGGAAGAGATTATGAGTCAACTAATTGATATCGGCGCGTTTTCTCTACAAGAAGATGTTCAAGATGCGAAACTGGAAACCGTCCATCAGCATGGTGTCAGTCCCGATGATTTCTATGTGACTACTATTTATCCCACAGAAGTACGCATCGCTGGTGAGTGGGTCCTCGTTCAAAATCAGCGCATGGATGGGGCGATCGCTGTTACCGAAGGACCCTCAGGACCGATCGCCCGTTGTAAATTATTGCGCGATCTCGAAGTTGGCGAAAAAGTAGTTGTCGATGTTATGGGTATCCGCACTATCCGCAAACCTGAATCTCGCGAACAGCGTAATAACCAGGAATTTGGCTTTATGTCAGCCGGGGTTTCTAGTGAACGCCGCGTAGAATTGATCGTCGAACAGGTAGCCTGGGAAATGCGCCAAATTCGCGATCGCGGTGGTAAAGTCGTCGTAACCGCTGGTCCTGTCGTTATTCACACCGGAGGATCTCAGCATTTATCTCACCTCATTCGCGAGGGTTATGTCCAGGCTTTATTGGGCGGAAATGCGATCGCTGTTCATGATATTGAACAGTCCATGATGGGAACCTCTCTCGGTGTCGATATGAAACAGGGAGTCGCCGTCAAAGGGGGACACCGCCATCATCTCAAAGTCATTAACACTATTCGGCGTTGCGGTAGCATTGCTAGTGCTGTCCAACAGGGAGTTATCACCAGTGGTATTATGTATGAGTGTGTCCGCAATGATGTTCCCTTCTCCCTGGCGGGTTCTATCCGCGATGATGGCCCTCTACCTGATACCCAGATGGATTTAATTCAAGCACAGCAGCACTATAGCCAGTTGCTACAAGGTACAGACATGATTATCATGCTCTCTACCATGCTTCATTCCATCGGTGTCGGTAATATGACTCCATCTGGCGTTAAAATGGTCTGTGTGGATATTAACCCGGCTGTGGTCACAAAATTAAGCGATCGCGGTTCCGTTGAGTCTGTGGGTGTAGTCACTGACGTGGGGCTGTTCCTCAGCTTGTTGGTCAAACAACTAGACCGCCTAACCAGTCGCTATGATGCCAAAACAGCAGTCTAACCATCCATAATTAATTACACTATCGCGCCAGTCTCCCCCGATCTAATCATCTCATCGGGGAGATGCTCATATTCCCATACCCCACCAAAACAAACTAGGACTTCCTACCGTTTACCACTGGCGGGAAGTCCTAGTTCATAATTATCCTGGCATCTTGCTATTTTCCCAGGCAGCTACCCGCCAAGTATCTTCGCCGTTTCAGCGTTTCACATCCGAGTTCGGGATGGATCGGTGTGGTTCCACTGAGCCATAGACACCAGGAAAGCTCTACAATCTTTCTCTGGTTGCGATCGCTTTAGCGTTTCGTCGCTTCTCTCTCTCGCACAGTTATTAATAGTAGGGGATAGTTCAGGAAATGTCAACCCCTAAATCAAACTTTTTTTGAGATTTCCTCAAACCCCTGATATACAAGGATTTCCCGCCCATCTGATCGGCAAAATCGCCTCCAAATCTAATTGGGCGGCGACTTGGGCTAATTGTTGCAGGTCCGTGGGATTGTCCAAATAGGGCATCACACCCAAAACCGGAATTTGGGTCAGGGAGGTAATCAGATCCGCCGGAGTCCAATTCTCAACATCCTGGGGTTCTGTCGGTTGAAGACAGTTAAGGACAATGCCGCGCAAATTTACTTTAGCCTGTCTAGCCAGGGCCACATTAGCCACAGCCTGAGCGATCGCCCCTAGTCGCACAGGAACCACCAAAACCGTTGGTAAAGCCCAATCCCGCGCCAAATCAGCCACAGTCAATTCCCTAGTTACAGGGGAACCCAAACCTCCCAAGGCTTCCACCAGCACCAAATCTCGCTCTTGCTGAAGGTTGACCAAAGCTGACCAAGCCTGACTGAGTTCGACCTGGCGATTTTCCTTTTCCGCCGCCAAGGGGGGAGCCAGGGGTGCATCAAAATAAATCGGTGCGATCGCCTCTAGGGACTGTTCCGGCCAAAATAGGCGTTGATACAATTCGCGATCGCCTATTCCCGATTGAATTGGTTTGAGTACACCCAGACTCACAGACCTTTGGTAACTTTGAAAATAGGCAATTAACGCGCTAGTTAAAACCGTTTTTCCGGCTTCCGTATCAGTTGCAGTAATCAGCAGGGTATTTTTCACAATTAACTACTATGGCAAAATTAGTTTATCGAGATTCTTAACCTCATTATTCCCCATACCATCTACCTCCGTCTCTGATTCAGGAAAGAAAGTTGGCGGTTTTTCCGATGGTTTAGGGTTCCCACTCAGATCAAGATTTCTCTCTGTGTTTTCCGGCTTGGGTTCCGGTTCGGGTTCCGGCTTAGGTTCCGGCTTGGGTTCCGGTTCCGGTTGTGGTTCCGGCTCCGGTTGTGGTTCCGGCTCCGGTTGTGGTTCCGGTTCCGGTTGTGGTTCCGGTTCCGGTTGTGGTTGCGGCTCCGGTTGTGGTTGCGGCTCCGGTTGTGGTTGCGGCTCCGGTTGTGGTTGTGGTTGCGGTTGTGGTTGTGGTTGTGGTTGTGGTTGTGGTTCTGGTTGTGGTTCGGGAATGATAGGAGGTAAAGAGTTAATCAATTCCAACTCTAGCGTATATTGACTTTCCGACAATTCTGGGAGAGTTTCCAAGATGATAGTATAGTCACCATCAGCAAATAAAGGACCCTGCCAAATTGATACCCCAGTCGCGCGGGAATTAACCGGGTTGTTGTCAGGTCCCAGCAATGTCAGTAACACACCATCACCAGTAACAGACAGATAAAGCTGTTGTCCTTCCGTAGCCGATAGGAGATATTCAGATATTTGATTGGCGGCGATCGCCCCTTCAACAACAGTAGTATCTCCCGGCGTGACATCTAAGCGTCTAGTTAACACTTCCGGTGTCGGTTCCGGTTCCGGTGTGGGTGTCGGTGTCGGTGTCGGTGTCGGTTCCGGTGTCGGTGTCGGTTCCGGTGTCGGTGTCGGTGTCGGTCTAGGTCTAGGTCTAGGTCTAGGTTCCGTTTCAACAGTAGTAATCGGGTCTGGGTCTGAAGTTGACCCAGTAGAATTTAGTAAATAGCTCACCAAACTCCAAGAACCATAACCCGCGATGATAGCCACAGCAATTCCCGCCGAAATAACAGCAACTGGGTTATTCCAGAAAGACTGAAGGGAAGGGGTAGAGATCACCGGAGTAGTTTGATGATTAGACCCCGATCGCATAGACACAGGAGACCCCACCGCCAGAGTTTTGAGTCCTGATAAATTCGGGTCAGTAGTGGGGGGAGTCGGTATAATGCCAGAGAGATTATTGAGAGCCTGTTGTACTTCCCTAGCCGACTGATAGCGATCGCCAGGATTACGGCTCAACATTTTATTGAGAACCGCCGCCAGTTGAGGAGTCACAGTAGCCCAAGGTTCCCACATCCAGGTTAGATTTTGTTGGTTAATTAAATCTTGAGGTTCCCGTCCCGTCAGCAGAAAAATCGCCGTTACCGCCAAAGCATACAAATCGCTACTGGGGGAAACCTTCCCCGTTTGCATTTGTTCAGCAGGAGCATAACCCAATTTTCCCACCCTAGTTTGACCCACCGGCTGAGTTTGACCCGGAGACTGAATATAAGTCGCCTGTTCAATCACTACCCCAAAATCAATCAAAACCGGAAGCTGATCGCGATCGCGGCGGATAATATTATCCGGGGAAATGTCGCGATGAATAATATTGAGGCTATGGAGATGCTCCAAAACTGGTAGCATTTGCTCAAGGAAAGTTATCACCTCAGCCTCAGCAAAAGTGCGAGGTTGACCAACAGGGGCATTTTTCCGGTCTTTGAGCAGCGCATAATAGGTTTGACCCTCCACATAGTCTTGAACCAAAAACAAGCGCTGATTTTCCTCAAAAACCGCCCCAAACTTAGGAATTTGCGGGTGTTGGATTTGGTAAAGCACCTGAGCTTCCCGCCTAAATAGTTCTTTAGACTTTTCCCAAGCATAGGTCCCCATTTGCACCGGGGTAAATTCTTTTAACGCGCAATACTCATTAAAGCGACCGAGATCTTCAGCCAGATAAGTTAAGCCAAACCCACCTTGACCCAAAACCCTGATCAAGCGGTAGCGATTTTGTAAAACAGTCCCTAGTGGAATAGCCGATTGCATAGAATTCATACTTGTCATGAGTTACAAATTAACAGATACATCAAGGCCAGGCCCTCAAAAAGTCTTGATTATGCCCCCTAATTGGTGTTTAACAACATTTTTAACCATGTTTCCGTGAGCCTTCCCTTTCCGTCCTTGCATTATTGGTCTAGTCTGGTCTGATCAACTTACCCATAACCTGTATGTTGAGCCAACCTCGCCCCAACTTGGTTGAGCATATCATCAACAACCGTCGCCACCTGTTCCCATCCTTTGATAAGGAGAGTTACCCCTGAATGATAGCCAATTTAACTGTTTCCTGGGCTACTAAATAATGATAAAATTGCTAGGAATGAACTGCGAGGAAATGCCGTGATCCGTTCTGCCACTCTACCCCTTCCTCATTCTGAGGCACTAATGACCGACCACAATCGACTAAGATTGTTTTCAGGTTCTGCCAATACAGGTTTAGCTACCGAAGTGAGTCGCTATCTGGGCATTGATTTGGGGCCAATGGTTCGCAAGCAGTTTGCGGACGGAGAACTTTACATCCAAATTCAGGAGTCCATTCGAGGCTGTGATGTCTACCTAATTCAACCCTGTTGTCATCCAGTCAATGATAATCTGATGGAACTCCTAATTATGATTGATGCTTGTCGTCGAGCCTCTGCTAGGCAAATTACGGCGGTAATACCCTATTATGGCTATGCTAGGGCAGACCGCAAAACCGCCGGCCGTGAATCGATTACAGCCAAACTGACCGCTAATTTAATCACCGAAGCTGGTGCTAGTCGGATTTTAGCCATGGACTTGCATTCGGCACAAATTCAAGGATATTTTGATATTCCCTTCGACCATGTTTATGGTTCACCTGTTATTTTAAACTACCTAGCTAGTAAACGACTATCTGATATTGTCGTAGTATCTCCAGATGTCGGAGGTGTCGCTCGTGCTAGAGCTTTTGCTAAAAAACTCAATGATGCACCCCTGGCGATTATTGATAAGCGCCGTCAGTCTCATAATGTGGCAGAGGTTCTCAATGTCATTGGTGATGTTAGAGGTAAAACAGCGGTTTTGGTTGATGATATGATTGACACAGCCGGGACTATTAGCGAAGGCGCTCGCCTCCTCCGGGAAGAGGGTGCTAGGCAGGTTTATGCCTGTGCTACCCATGCGGTGTTTTCTCACCCAGCTATTGAACGTCTGTCTACGGGGGTTTTGGAGGAAGTGATTGTGACTAACACTATCCCCGCTTCCCCGGATAAAACTTTTGATCAGCTGACTGTGTTATCGGTTGCTAATTTACTTGGTGAAACTATTTGGCGCATTCACGAAGATAGTTCCGTTAGTAGTATGTTCCGCTAATTGACCAATTTTTAGCTTTGGCGGCGGGAAAGCTCCCGACTCTACCGGAAAGGCTGAGTGTGGCATTCAGAACCGCCGCCGGGTTTGCATAGGTCTCTATACTAAGACAAAGTTTTTTTGTAAATGCGATCGCATCGTCGGGTTTCTACTCCCGTTGTCGGTTGATAGCCATGATTTTCATAGAGTTTCACGGCTTCCGTTAAAACCGTTGCAGTTTCAATCCAAATCTCCTGAAATCCTCGTGTGTGAATTTGTTGTTCTAATTGGGTTAATAAATATTTGCCTAATCCTAGACCTCGGACCTGTGGCTGTAAATACATTTTGCGAACTTCCACGGCATTTGTACCACGATTAATGGGATAATAAGCAGCAGTTCCGACTAGGTTTTGATGTTGTTCTACTACCCAAAATTCCCCATTCTTATTAAGATAATACTTTTCGACTTCCCAGACATCCACATCAGCGCCTTCCGGTTCACAAGTTAAACGATATTCAGCTAAGACGGAGGCGATTAAGTCTTGAACAACTTGGCGATCGCCTGATTCCCAGGAACGAATTATAAAATCTTTATATACTTTTCTCATAACCGTTAATTCGGTGATATAATCAGTTAAGAAATCGGAGTTTTTGGCAGAGACTAACTATGAATCCGGGGTTCCGGGTGCAGTGTGGAAAGGAGTTGACTTTCAATAGTAGCCAATTCCTCTAGTCTTTGGCTAACGGTTTCCTGTTCAAAATAAGTAGTTGCTAACACCCAATAAATACCATAGTGACGGGCTTCGGAAGCCATCAAACTGCGATAAAACTTAGCCAATTCCAACTCAGGACAATATTGGGATAATAAGCCTAAACGTTCATGGCTGCGGGCTTCTATCAATCCAGAAACCAATAATAAATCAAGCATTCTGTGTGGTTCTTCTCGGCGGACATGGCGATTCAAACCTGCGCCATAGGGGGGAGAGGGAAGCGATCGCATGGGAATGTGTCGTTTTTCCAGCCACTGATTGACCTGTTCAAAATGCTGTAATTCTTCTTGAGCGATCGCTGTTAACATTCGCACCAATTGGGTACTAGAGGGATAACGAAACATCAAATTCAAGGCTACTCCCGCCGCCTTACGTTCACAGTGGGAGTGGTCAAGTAGGATAATATCCAAATTAGCGATCGCCTGTTGAACCCAAGCCATTGAGGTAGGTTCTTTCAAGTATTTAATAGTTGCTCGTGAACCAGAAACCACAGATCCCATATCAATACCACGGAAAAGCCACCCCAATCATAGCAGAAGTAGGGTGCGTCAGAAGCGGTCAACCTGGCTGATAACCCGATGATTGATACTGACGCACCATAGGGAGTATCAGAAGCGGTCAACCTGGCTGATAACCCGATGATTGATACTGACGCACCATAGTACAGTAGTAGGGTGAGGTTGGTATTCATATACCTCTTAAACCTTGCTCTGCTGCCTGTTCTAAATTCTCACATTTTTGCACTAAAGTTTTAACAATACTGAGAAAATAGTTGATGTCTATTAGACTCATTTCAGCATTATGCATAATTGAAAAAACTTGACGATTGCTTAATTCTTCAATGCACCAAAATCCAATCTTATATTTGCTATTTTCTTTAAGCATATACGAAGAAAGCTGATGAGGAATTGCATCAAAGCTAGAAAACTTCAAGCCAGTGGGGCAAGAAAACTCTAAAGTTGTTTCATATCTGATAATAAAAACCGTTTGAGTTGTTCCTGAATCCATACCAAATCTCAGGACAGCTTTGTTGGAATTAAGTTCTGCAATACCCCAACCAATTCGGTTACAATATCCTCTAATTGTTGACTGAAAATTGTTTACTGAAAAAAGATCTTTATCAATAGCCATAGATCCATCTCCTGAATTGCCATTTTTTGATTCAGTAAAACCTTTTGCTGCTAAGGCTGTGACTGGTTGAGCCTGTCTCGTCTCAGTAGTGTACTGCTATCATTCTTTCCCCAGTCTATATCCGATCGCCTGACCCCTGCAACCTGAAAAAAACAGATTTTCTGGTCAATTTTGTGACAAAATGTTAGGGGAATGCCAGAAAAAACTTGATTTTCTGATTCAGAACTAAGTTATAATGGCTGAAACCCTTACCAAGCAGCAGTTGATGGATATAACAGAATTGTTACAATTTGCGGATCGGTTGGTAGCACAACAGACGGGAGAACACCTAGACGACCTACAAAAGTCGATCATTCAAGGACTGTTGACAGGGAAGACGTACAAGGATATCGTGGAAGATATCGGGAATGGCTACAATGAAAACTATATCGGAGATGTTAGCCGGAAATTATTTAAAATTTTATCTCAACAGCTTAATGAGGATATTAAAAAATCCAATTTTTGTTGGACTCTGGAAAGGGCAATAAATTCGCAAATATTTAGCTTTAATAACAATAATGTGACCTGGTGTCCTTATTATCCGAATGGCAATTCTGAACAGGAAGAACAAGCGATCGCTACTCCCCAACTACCGCCGCCCCAAAAAATATGCCATGATTTAACCATGGCACCTAAAATCTGGAAATTTTGCGATCGCAATGACGAAATAGATACCCTATCCCGTTGGTTAATTGATGAAAGTATACCCTTAATCTCAGTGGTGGGAATAGCGGGAATTGGCAAAAGCACCCTAGTCAAAAAATTAGTCGATCGCCATAAAGATAGTTTTGAGGTGGTGAGTTGGAAAAATCTAAAACTATCACCACATTTAACCACTATTGGCAATGATATTTTAACCAAATTCAATAAGGAATCCAGCCCCAAAGATTATCAAATCCATGACCTGATTAATCTGTTAATGCAACAAAAATGTTTGCTGATATTCGATGATTTACAAGAACTATTTATCAGCGGCAAGTTGGCGGGACAATACCAAACCCAATATAAAAACTATAGCCAATTTTTGAGAACGATCACACAAATTGAACATAAAAGCAGCATTATTGTAATCAGCCAAGAACAATCCCAAGAAATGTTATTATCCCTCAATAATGACCTATATCCTATCAAATCCTTAACTTTATCCGGCTTAAATAGTGTAGACATTTTAGAGAGTCTGCAATTATCAGACCGAGAAAGCTGGTCAAATTTAATCGAAATATACGAAGGAAATCCAGTCTATTTGGAAGATATTTGCTATTTAATTAGGAATATGTTTTGCGGTAAAGTCTCGGAGTTTTTGGCAGAAGAAACCCCGGTAATCACGGAATTAATGAGTAGTCAATTAGGAGAAGTTTTCGAGCGATTATCTTCCAGGGAAAAAGCGATCGCCTTAGAGTTAAGCCAAGTTGACCGTCCCCTGTCGCGATCGCAGTTAAACGAAAAATTATCCCTATCCTCCACCGAGATCATCAAAGGTTTACAATCTTTGCAGAGACGATGCTTGCTAAAAACTATCGAAAATGGTACAATGGCCTTCGCTTTATGTCCTGTCTTTAAACAATATATACGGAAGGGTTCACTGACGGCTCGATCTGAAATCTGAGAGTTGGAGGGTGGTTTCGGGGTGATCATGTGGTGACGATGAGGGGTTATAGGTAAGATTAACTAATGTGAAAGTATAGCGATCGCTAATGCAAAATTTGCGATAAAGTGGGGTCTAATGATACAGAAATTACTATGGCAGCATGAATCAACAGCTTAACGTGATGTCAAAATGGTGGCATTTGTTGGCGGGAATGATAGCAATAGTCATGGTCTTGCTATTGTCCACTGCGCCAGCTATGGCTACAGGAGTTTATCAAATGCCAGACTTGAAAACTGGCGATCGCACTTGGATTATTGATGATGAGGACATTCTCAGTCGCGCTACGGAAGGCAGAATTAACCAAAGCCTGGAGAAACTAGCGGACCAGACAGGGTATGAGGTGCGGTTAGTGACGATCCGCCGCCTGGACTACGGAGAAACAGCCCAAAGTTTTACTGATCAGTTGTTTGAGAAATGGTTTCCCACCGCAGAAGAGGCGGCTAATCAAACTCTGTTGATGGTGGATACCCAAACCAATAATAGCGCTATCCATACGGGAGACAATGTAAAACCGTTGCTAAGTGGTGCGATCGCTGATAGTGTAGCCAACGAAACCCTACAGATTCCCCTGCGAGAAGGTGAGAAGTATAATGAAGCCTTCCTGGCGGCGACAGATCGTATAGTCAAAGTCCTTTCAGGACAAGGAGATCCGGGCGCGCCTAAACTCCAGGAAAATCTGCAAGTGGCCAGTACATTTAAATCCGCTGAAGAAACGGACGACAAAAGTGCGACGATCTTAGTTGTGGTAGTCCTAGTAATTGCCACAGTCGCACCTATGGCGACTTATTATTACCTTCAACGGCCTTAAAAATGGGCTGATTTAAATCGATGCAGTTTATTGATCGCACTGAAATTGAAGTAGAGGCGGGAAAAGGGGGAGATGGCATAGTTGCCTTTCGCCGGGAAAAATACGTTCCGGCTGGGGGTCCGGCGGGAGGCAATGGGGGCCGAGGGGGTTCTGTGATCCTCAAAGCTGTGGAAGACCTGCAAACTCTCCTGGACTTCCAGTATAACCGTCGCTTTAAGGCTGATGATGGCAAACGAGGAGGACCGAAAAATCAAACGGGGGCATCGGGAAGCGATCGCATTATCGAAGTCCCCTGTGGTACCGTGGTCTATGATGCGAATACCTCAGAGGTGATGGTGGATTTAGTCACCCCTAATCAGCAATTTTGCGTGGCGGCTGGGGGTAAAGGCGGTTTGGGAAATACTCATTTTCTCAGTAACCAAAACCGCGCCCCTGATTATGCTTTACCGGGACTACCAGGAGAAAGTCGGCGACTACGACTAGAGTTAAAGTTGTTGGCAGAAGTGGGGATTATTGGTTTACCGAATGCGGGAAAATCAACTCTGATTTCGGCACTATCTTCAGCTCGTCCCAAGGTGGCGGATTATCCTTTTACTACGTTAATTCCTAACCTGGGAGTAGTGCGTAAACCAACGGGAGATGGGACGGTATTTGCGGATATTCCGGGATTGATTGAAGGGGCACACCGAGGCACTGGACTGGGCCATGAGTTTCTGCGCCATATCGAAAGAACCCGCATTGTCCTACACATGATTGATATTACCGATACTGACCCGATCGCTAATTATCAAATTATTCAACAGGAGTTAAATGCCTATGGGCGGGGTTTGGAAAGGCGGCGGCAAATTCTGGCTATTAATAAAATTGATGCGGCGGGCGACTCGGAGGAAAGAACTAAGGCGATCGCATCTCAACTTGAGGCGATCGCCGGGGTTAAAGTCTTCCTAATTTCGGCTGTAGCCCGCATTGGTTTGGATGCACTTTTACAGGAAGTTTGGCGATTTTTGGATGACCTAAAGACCGAGGAGTAATTTGGCGGTACTTAAATAAATCCAGATCCCCAAAATATCGACAATGGTAGTAATAAAAGGAGAGGACATCAAGGCGGGATCTAACCCAAAGGAATGAAACAGAAAGGGTAATCCCGCCCCGGCGGTGGCGGCAATAATAGTAATACACAGTAAACTAATCCCCACGGTTAAACCGATTTCAACTTGTCCTAAAAAGACAAACACCATCCCAATTACTACTACCCCTAATAAAATGCCCAAAAGTCCGCCAGTCATGGACTCGCGCATAATCACCCAAAGGGGTTTTTTATATTTCAATTCTTCGGTACTTAACCCGCGAATGACGACGGTTGAAGACTGGGCACCGACATTACCGCCAGCATCAATTAACAGAGGGGTAAAAAAGGCTAAGGCGACGACTTCATCAAGGACGGCTTCAAAATTGCTCATCACAAAAATAGTTAGGGTGTTGGTGATTAACAAAATAAATAGCCAGGGGATACGTTTACGGGTAATGGTGGCTAAATTGGATTGAAAATAGCTTTCCCCCTCGGACCTGACGGCACCCATAATATAAATATCTTCGGTGGCTTCCTTTTGCAAAATATCGATCGCATCATCTACGGTTACGACTCCGACTAAGGTATGATCGCGATCGACCACAGGTAAAGCAACTAAATCATAACGTTGAATGGAACGGGCGACTTCTTCCTGGTCTGTATCTGTTTGGGCAAAAACCACATCGGGATTAATGATATCACCTAGGAATTGCTCAAGGTCAGCTAATAATAAATCCCGCAGAGAAGCGACTCCCATTAACCGCCGTTGTTCATCAACTACATAGACATAATAACTCACTTCACGATCGCGTGCTAATTGTCTAATGCGATCGGATGCCTCTTTAATGGTTAAATTGTACCTCAAAGCGATATATTCAGGGGTCATGAGACGGCCGGCTGTTCCCGCCTGATAACCTAATAACTGAGAGGTGGCTTGACGTTCTTCGGGTGAAAGTTGGGCGAGAACCCGCCGCACTAACCGAGGGGGTAATTCATCAAATAAACCCGCGCGATCGTCGGGAGCCATACTATTGACAATCTCTAATAATTCGGAATCTCTAAACTCCTCAATTAAAGACTGTTGAATATCTGTAGAAAGGTGTTCATAAACTTCTACGGCTTCTGCTTTAGAAAGTAAACGAAAAGCAGTCAATTGCATGGCTTTGGGCAACCCATCTATGGCTTCAGCAATATCGACAGGCTGCACTGGCAATAATAGAGTTTTAGCACCTTCCCAGTTGCGATCTTCTAATAACAGTCGCAATTGTTCCCTGACAATTGCCCGCAATTCACTCCGGGAACTCTTTTCCTCAATCTCCTGCATAGTTTTAGCTCCTGGGACTAATTAACTACAGTATCAAGGATATAGCAAAATCACTATGATCTAGTATATTGAGCCTGAAAAATAGTTATTTGTGATACATGAACTTGAGTGCATTTTGCTAAAATATGGGGGTGTCACCTAGGACAGGAGGAAGTAACATTGAACTCTGACACAGATACGATTCAATCTATAGATCCCATTCAGTGGGACGAAAAATTCATCTCAACTTCTCATGCTGAACCGAGTTTTTATTATTTCGCCTACGGTTCTTGTATGTGTCCGGTGGATTTGCAGCGGACTCTAGGTGAACCTACTCATTCCTATGTGATCGGACCTGCTACTCTACAGGGTTATCGGTTGGGGTTTTATCGGCATTCCCGGCGGCGCAATTGTGGGGCTTTGGATATAGTTAAAGATGCTAATTCTTCTGTGGAAGGGGTGTTATATCGACTTCCTTGGCGTTTAAGCGATCGCCTTGATGAACGGGAAGAAGTAAGAATTGACCCGGATAAACAGGTTCATATTGGCGGATATCGCCCAGAAATGATTGAGGTACATTCTCTGGGTAAGGATTATCAAAATGTGCGGACTTATATGGTAATTAATAAACTCGCCCAAGAATTAGCCCCGAATGATTGGTATTTTAATGTGGTTTTACGGGGTGCTGTTACCTGTGGTTTAACTCAGGAATATTGTTGGCAACTCTTTAACCATATGTATCATCTGCAACGCCAACAAGTTAGTTATCCGAATTCCTAATTAATTATCAATGGGTTACTGTAGAGACCAGCCTAGCCTGGTCTCGGCTGATGATTAGACCTCAGAAATCATTGACTTCTGCAATAATATCCAAGCTGGTTTTTGCCTGATTATTGGTATGCTTATAAAGTTCCCGTAAATAGATATTACCATTTTGATATTCAATGTAAAACATCCATTTTGATGTCGGGTCAATATCTACGGTGTAAATCTTAGCGTGAGTCCCCTTTAATCGCTTGAGGCGACTCATAGGAAAGTATTGATTTTGATAGGATTGGGGATTTTGTAACTCCGCGATCGCCGCCAAAAATTTCAGTTGCTGAGGTTCGGAAAAAACTGCCATAGCTTGGCGAATAATACCGCGCTCGTCAATTAATGGGGGAAATGGTGATAACATCAATAACTATCCTTATGGTCAATTATTTTTTCATAGATGGAGTTGCCGACCTGTCGATAAGCTGTAGCAGCATGACGGCTTTCTATGGCTTTAAATAGGGTGATTGACAGGCGATTAAATAGGGGGTCTTCGTCAATGGTGAGAATTACGCGCAGGTAGTAGTTAACAATAAATGAGTATAGGGAAGAACGGTAGTTATCTTTGAGATGAAATTGACAAAACTGATGAAGTCGTCTACTCCGCAGACTAGAGTTAGTTAATAATAAGGGAAGCCAATGTTCAAGTTCCTTGAGGATAATTAATTGTTCTTCCTGGGTAAATTTAGCTAAGTCCTGATTAAACTCATCAGTGGACTCAAACACAAGGTCCATAGATATTCACCCCTGAATCTATAAAGCGATCGCTAACTACGTCTTCTTTTTCAATAGGGCCAGGTGCTGGTCAGGAAAACTATTACGGAGGCGAAAGCTAAAACCCCTTGAAGTAAATTACCGAGGACGGTCCCGACAAAAATCCCGATCGCCGCCTTAACTGCGGAGCGCACCCGCAGACCTAAGACTAAATCCCGACGATAGAGAAATTCTCCAACAAAAGCGCCGACCAAAGGACCGATTAACAGTCCTAATAAGGGTCCGCCAAAAGGCAAAGCTGGTAAGAGACCAAAGAACCCCAATAATAAGCCAATGATTGCGCCAATTTGTCCCCATTTACTAGCGCCAGCTTTTTTAGCACCCAGATAAGCACTGAGGAATTCAACACCGACACTTAAAAGCAGGACAGCGATCGCCACACCAATAGGCCAGCCCATACCGGAAAAACCAGCAAAGATAGCCCAAATCAAAATAGCGGTAACAATCAGACCCGACCCAGGCAGCCCCGGAACGACGGCTCCGATGACCCCCAGGAGCATTACCAGCACCAATACCCAGTATAAAAATAACATTGTCTACCCCATTTCTAAGTTGTAATTTTGGTGTCATCGGACCCACCAAAGCGATCCAAAGTATCAGCCAATTTATCCGCAATTCCCTCAATCCAAACTTCATCTTGTTTGGTATAGCTGCGGGGAGTATTCGCCCCCAAAATCAAGACACCGCGATCGCCCATAGGTTGGCAGATGACACCCTGAGTGTTAGGAGGTAAATAGTCAAACTCGACCCTTCCGGGATACAAGGCCAAATTGACCAAGTAAACCGGTTTGTGGGTATCGAGAACCCGTTTAACAATAGGTCCGGGTTGCACCTGAGAATTAACCCCCAAAACGCCGCGTCGGAGTAACACCTGAGCATCCCAAACCACCAAAAGCGATCGGGTGACAGTATTAGTTAACAGCATCAGAGAGGCCCAAGCCAGTTCAGTTTTGACCGGATCGGGCAAATCCGGCTTGAGTTCAAAACCTTGGCGACCCTCCAACTCCACAGCCTCCGGTGGGATAGGTTGAATTTGCTGCCACAGTAAGCCGGTCAAAATCAACAAAGCGCTTAATATGACTCCCAAGGCATCCGAGCGGGCTTGAGAGTCCAAAATCTGGGGGGTTTCTAAACGATTGACGAGCAATAGCACCCCCCCTAAACCCCCCACCACCAGGGGCAAAAGTCGCAGAACTCGGTTAGAATTTATTTGAGCCATTTATGAGAAGCTCTAAAGGACAACTGAGATCCGATCAACCCACTTCTGAAGGATCAATAATGCGCTGGAATAAATAGCCAGTACCGCGAGCGGTCAAAATCAGTTCTGGGTTGCTAGGATCATCTTCTAACTTAGCTCTGAGCCGGGAAATATGCACATCGACGACGCGAGTATCAACATGGCGTTCGGGAGTATATCCCCAAACTTCCTGGAGAATTTCGGATCGGGAAAAGGGTTCTCCTGACCGACTGACCAAGAGTTCCAATAGGCTAAACTCCATCCCGGTTAAGCGGATGCGTTCATCACCTTTGTAAACCTGTCGCTTGTTGGTGTCAATCCTAATACTGGCAATTTGGATAACTCCAGAACTGGGAATTCCAGAAGCGCCATTTTTATCAATGCGGCGCAGGACGGAACGGATACGGGCCTCTAGTTCCTTGGGTGAAAAGGGTTTGACGACATAATCATCAGCGCCTAATTCTAACCCGGTGATGCGATCGGCGACATCCCCCAAGGCGGTGAGCATAATAATGGGGATGTCAGACTCCTTCCTTAATTCCTGACAAACTCCGTAGCCATCTAGTTTAGGCATCATCACATCCAAAACCACGAGGTCAGGTTCTGTCAGGCGGAAGGTTTCTAAAGCCTCCTCCCCGTCGGCGGCAGTTACTACATCGTAACCGATCATGGAAAGGCGAGTTTCCAAAATCCGGCGGATACTGGCCTCGTCATCGACAACTAAAATTCTTTCCTTATGGTTTTCCAATTGACCTCAATACTCCCTCTATAAGACTAGACTTGGTTTCATATAGTTTAACTGTAGGTGCGATCGCCTCTATTGTGCGGGTCGGATATAGCGCGTGTTGATCCCATTGTTTGCATATACAATAAGCATTGTACAGCCACTATTTTAAACAATGCCCAAGCCTCGAACATTATATGTTTGTCGTGAATGCGGGGCCGAGTTCTCCCAATACTTTGGTCGCTGTTCCAATTGTCAAGCCTGGAATTCTCTTGTAGAACAGGTGGTTGAACCATCGCCTACGCCGTCTCTACAGCGGTTTAGCTGGAGCGAGTTGGGATCTGGCTTAACTGAGGATGGGGAACATAAGCCGAACCTGGGACAACCGAGGTTATCATTTAGGCTGTCCCAGATTTCTGATCAGACTCAATCGCGCATCCCTTCTGGATATGGAGAGTTGGATCGGGTGTTGGGGGGTGGCATTGTTCCGGGGTCGTTGGTGTTGATTGGCGGTGAACCTGGTATTGGTAAGTCTACTTTACTGCTACAGGTGGCTAATAGTTTATCCCATCATGCCATGGTGCTGTATGTGTCGGCGGAAGAATCTGGACAACAGGTAAAATTGCGATCGCAGCGTTTATGGAATGCTCAATCAGTGGCTAATGTGGCTGATGATGATGGTGATGGTGATGATGACTTACAGACTGACAATCATGCACAAGTAAATAACCACCATAGTTCAGATGCTGTGGAAGTTACTAATGTTGACCCGTTTACCCAACAGTTACGAAACCAACGCCTTGACCAGACATCCCTCGCTACAGGAAATGGTAATTTATCTTCGGCTGAGTCGCCACCGGAATTATCCCCAGAGTCGGAAAATGGTCAAAATAGCCAGAATAGCCAGAATAGTGAGGAAGAGCAGGATTTATTTTTGCTCCCAGAGACGGATTTAGAGGTCATCCTGCGGGAGTTGGAATCTCTGAAACCCACCCTGGCGATCATCGATAGTATTCAAACTGTTTATTTTGCTAGTCTAACATCGGCTCCGGGTTCTGTGGCTCAGGTGCGGGAATGTACCTCGGCTTTGATGCAGGTGGCGAAGCGGGAAAATATTACTTTGTTGATTGTGGGTCATGTGACTAAGGATGGCAGCCTGGCGGGTCCGAGGGTTTTGGAACATTTGGTTGATACGGTATTGTATTTTGAGGGCGATCGCTTTGCGTCTCACCGTCTATTGCGATCGATGAAAAATCGATTTGGCGCTACCCATGAAATTGGCGTGTTTGAGATGGTTTCCCACGGCTTACAAGAGGTTTCTAACCCGTCGGAATTGTTTTTGGGAAATCGCGATGATTGCTCGCCGGGAACTGCCACTATTGTCTCTATGGAGGGAACTAGACCTATTGTGGTCGAGATCCAGGCTTTGGTGAGTCCTGCTAGTTATGGGTCGGCGCGACGGACGACTACGGGGGTTGATAGTAGCCGTTTGATGCAGATTTTGGCGGTTCTGGAAAAGCGCGTTGGTATCCCTCTTTCTAAGTTAGATGCGATTGTGGCTTCTGTGGGAGGGTTAAAGGTGGATGAACCGGCGGCGGATTTGGGGGTGGCGATCGCCATTGTCGCTAGTTTCCGCGATCGCCTTGTTGATCCTCGCACCATTTTAATCGGGGAAGTCGGATTAGGCGGACAGGTGCGCCCGGTTTCACAATTAGAGTTAAGATTGCGGGAGGCGGCTAAGTTGGGTTTTAAACGCGCTATTGTACCCAAGGGACAAAAACCAGAGGATTTGGGAATGCAAATTTTGCCCGTGGGTCGGGTGATTGATGCGATTCTTGCTTCTATCCCTACTCAACCGCCAAATGTGTCGGAGGGTTTTGGTGATGATTTTGATGATGATGATATCGGTTTTTGAGTTAGGCTGAGACTAGGTATAAACGGCTAGTTTGTCAGTGCGTTATCAAAGGGGAATTTATTATGGCTCATACTATTGTTACTGATGTCTGCGAAGGGGTCGCTGATTGTGTTGGCGCTTGTCCGGTGGCTTGTATCCATCCCGGTCCTGGTAAGAATACTAAGGGGACTGATTGGTATTGGATTGATTTCGATACTTGTATTGATTGCGGGATTTGTCTACAGGTCTGTCCGGTAGAAGGGGCTATTGTGGCGGAAGAAAGACCAGAGTTGCAACAAACTCCATCATAACTTGCCACGGCGATCGCTTTCTGTGTTTATGATCTTGGCGATCGCCCTGATAATCAACACCAGTCTACACCCAAACAACTCGAAATTATGATACAGCAAGCGATCGTTACTACCAGTGGTGATGTCCTCAATGTCCGCTCTAGTCCCTATGGTCCCGTTATTGATACTGTTGAACCCGGAACTGTTGTCGAAGTGATCGGAACTCCTGTTCCTCAAGGGGGGTTGACTTGGGTTCCTATTGGTGGCGATCGCTGGGTGTCGCGAGAGTTTTTAACTGTTCATAACCCCACAACTGAAACTGATGATCATCTCGCTAATACTATTCCCGGACCGAAAATTGTCGCCACTCAAACACAACAGACCATCGCCGGTGGTCTCAAGGTCTATCACACCGAGTTATTTGATGCTGGGGGATGGTTAGTTAATACAGTCCGCTGTATCTCTGGTCGTATCGGTCAGCAAACACCATCAGACCAGCCTGGCTCTCAAACACCCATTCCTTTTGGGGTTTATACTTTTGATATACCAGGTTCCGTAGAATATGCTGGCGGCGAATTTGGCGGGGTTTGGTCAGCAGTAACTCCCACCTTTGAAACCGATCGCGGTGGGTTTGGGGTTCATTATGATCCTTCCGTTTTTAAGGATAATGAAGAAACCGGAACCGCTGGCTGTTTGGCTACTCCTACTATTGAAGAACGGGATCTGATGACCGATTTTATCCGCACCCATGCTCCCACTCATTTGATTATTCAACCCGAATCAATCGATAATCAATAATCGATAATAGACTAATTACAGACCTGTTAAAGCGTCAGAGTTCGGGTCTGGTAGGGGCTCCTGAAGATTAGCAGACCAGATATCATCTATTTCGGGGTTGAACTTTGGGGATATTTCCGAGACTTTACTGATATCTAACCGATTTTGTTCTTGGAGTTTAACCAGCTCTTCCTGATAGGTAGCAATGAGGCGAGCTAAACTTAGGGCGATCGCATCCCAAGCCTCATCGCTCCTGATTTTATCAGCAATCCCCTGGAATAAACCCTCTTGTTTACTATTTTTTACATACTCTTTCAGACGAGAACCAGATTTTTGTATAGCCGCTTGGTAAACATCACCATTTGACCACCAGATCCCCGGTTGATTGAGTAACCAAGTGAGAATATACTCCCGTGCGTGTTGTTCCCGAACCCAAGTAGCTAGATACTTCAATTCATCCATGTGTCCCTCCGACCCCATATTGGCTCTGAGCGAGATTTGAGATTATCCCTGATTCATTCTACATTAATGCTCATCGGGTGGCGATCGATTCTGAATTACCGTTAAGTTGACTAAGAAGCGATCGCCTTCCCGTCCAGGTGCGAATAAATGCGATCGAGCATTTACGGGGGTTCAGAATTCCAGAGATTTTGAACCCCGATAAACTCTAGTAATTATACAGCCTTAATTAGCACTTAAACTTCTACCATAGCCTGTCTATAAACCATTTCGACCACCTGAGCTAGACGCTTCATCCCTTCCACAATCTCCTCATCAGTAGCAGTTAGACTAATGCGAATACATTGATTTTTGTGAGACCATTCTTGTTGTAATCCTGGGAAAAATGAATTACCAGGAACCACGATAATACCCACCTTTTTCAGCTCCTGATATAGTTCTAAGTCTGTGATTGGTAAATCCTTAAACCACAGCCAGGCAAAAATTGCCCCTTCTCCGCGATGCAAAAACCAGGGTAAATCCGTAGACATCGCATCATTTAAAGTAGCTTCTAAGATATTAAATTTATTGCTGTAGTAGGGACGAATTACCTCAACCGAAATATCAGACAAAGCTCCCGATCCAATCGCTCTAGCTGCTATAGCTTGTCCGTAGCGGGGGGAGTGAATACAGGCGTTAGTTTGGAAGGCTTCCAAAACTTTAATCACATCTTCATTACCAATGGCGACACCTAAACGCTCTCCGGGTAATCCG
This sequence comes from Limnospira platensis NIES-39, assembly GCF_026000695.1. GTDB lineage: Bacteria > Cyanobacteriota > Cyanobacteriia > Cyanobacteriales > Microcoleaceae > Limnospira > Limnospira platensis. Next base: position 4,276,914 of record NZ_AP026945.1, on the reverse strand, counting down.
GCTTTAGACAGGCTGATACAGTGAATAATATTATCAGCAAAAACCGGAGCCATGTCCGTAAAATTCAAAGCCGGGAACGGGGGAGCATAGGCGGAATCTACGAATACTGGCACATCATAAGGGGATGCTAAATCGGCGATTTTTTGCACTTCTTCTGAGGTGAGAATATTGCCGCTGGGATTACAGGGACGGGAAAAAATAACGCAGCCCGTATCCTCATTAATAGAGAGTTGATTAAAATCGGGTCGATATTTAAACCGATGGGAATTTTCGTCTATGTCGAGGGTGGGTTGATAAGCAAAAACCGCCTCGGGAATAAGACTAACGCCGCCGTAACCCGTATAGTCTGGACTGAGGGGAAGGACAATTTTTTTGAGCTGTCCTTGGCTGTTATAACCTCCGAAGGCGTTGGCGGCGTAAAAGTAAATTGATTGACTTCCGGGAGTGACTAGGATATTGCGATCGCTTAAATTTAACCCATAGCGAGAGTTAAAATCTTCCACAATGACATCAATAAAAGGTTGGTATCCTTGGCTCGAACCGTAGCGACAGACTACCTCACCATATTCGGGACTAGATAGGAGTTGCTCGGTACATTCGCGCCAAAGTTGTTCGACTTCTGGTAAGATGACCGGGTTTCCGGCGCTTAAATTAATGAATTTTTGACCTTTACCAGAGCGCAAGGTTTCGATAATATCTTTCATAATGGCTCGCACTCCCGTTAAACGAGACATGCGATCGCCAAAGTTCGTCAAAGCAGGATTCATAGTCAACTTGACCTATAATTAATCTCGAGTAGATTCTAACCACACCTCGAGTACAGTGGCGAAGCCAAGTAGCCAGTTTCTATTTTGTCCGGGGTGGGAGTGCGGGTTAAGTTAAAAAGTGTAACAATTTGTGGTTAGCCAGATTTGATTATGTTATAATGCGCCCCATAGCCGGGTTACTTCTTTTAGGTTGGGAAAACATAATTAAACTAATCCAGCTTGATACACCGAGTATAACCCGCGTCAAATCCGCGAACCATGCAGACACACGCCAAGGAGATCCTAGACTGTGGAGATACTTGCTGGAATTTTCGCCGTTTTGCTTGTCATCGGTATTGTTGTGGTCATCCTGGTGGCTATTGTAGGTGTCCAGGCATATAATAGCCTAGCACGCCTACGCAGACGCTATCAAAATGCCTATGCTCAGATTGATGTTCAACTCAAACGCCGCCATGATTTAATCCCGAATTTGGTCGAAACAGTCAAGGGTTATATGGCTCATGAAAGGGGAACCTTAGAAGCAGTTATTGCCGCTCGCAATGCTGCTGTTACCGCCACGAATCAAGCAGCCTCGAACCCTGGCGACCCCCAAGCTATGCAAGAATTAGGACAGGCGGAAGCCGCTTTAACGGGTACATTAGGAAGGTTATTTGCTCTGTCGGAAGCCTACCCCGATTTAAAGGCTGATAAATCCATGGATCAACTCATGGAAGAGTTGCGCTCTACTGAAAATAAGATTGCTTTTGCGCGACAGGCTTTTAACGATGCCGTAACTGTTTACAATACCAAAAAGGATGTATTTCCGAGTAATTTGGTGGCTAGTAGCTTCAATTTCCAAGAAGCTCAATTACTAGAAGAATCATCCCCAGAGGTGAAAGAAGTTCCTAACGTTTCCTTCTAATTATGAATTTCTTTGAGCATCAAGACCAAGCCAGACAAAACACGGTTTATTTGCTGGGTTTGTTTGTGGTGGCTGTGATTGTGATGATTATCCTATTATATGGGGTGGTGGTATTTGCACAGTTTGATCGGTTAGTATGGCAACCGGAACTGTTGTTCTTAGTCGCCTTGGGAGTTATCGGCACTGTCGGCGCGGGAAGTGTCCAGAAATCTATTCAATTACGGGGGGGAGGTAAGGTAGTCGCTGAGGATTTGGGGGGAACATTAGTCGATCGCATGACCGGGGATGAACTGGAGAAACGACTACTTAATATTGTCGAGGAAATGGCGATCGCCTCTGGAATTTCCGTTCCCGAAGTGTATGTTTTGGGGGAAGAACAGGGAATCAATGCTTTCGCGGCGGGATTTACTCCCAATGACGCAGTAATTGGGGTAACGCGAGGCTGTTTAGAACAACTCGATCGCGATGAGTTACAAGGAGTAATCGCCCATGAATTTAGCCATATTCTCAATGGAGATATGCGCCTAAATCTGCGACTAATCGGAGTAATTCAGGGTTTGATTTTCATTTATCTTATAGGTCGGGTAATGTTAAGGGGTAGTTTTTTAGGGGGAGGTAGTGGCAAATCGTCGTCAAAGGGCAAAGATTCGGGATTGATTATTGGTTTAGGAATGGTAGTTATTGGCGGGGTCGGCTTTTTTTGCGGAAGGTTAATCAAAAGTGCCGTTTCTCGCCAACGGGAGTTTTTAGCGGATGCTTCTGCAGTTCAGTTTACCCGCAACCCTGACGGTATTAGTGGCGCACTACAAAAGATTGCGGGTTATAAATCTGGTTCTAAGGTAAGAAATCCTAGGGCTGAAGAAGCTAGTCACCTGTTTTTTGGGGAGGCGTTTACAGGGATTTTTGAGAGTTTCGGACAAATCTTTGCAACTCATCCCCCTGTGAAAGAAAGGGTTAAGCGTTTGGAAGGTTTCGCCGGTCGCACTTGGTCGGTGGAAGAAACCGGAAATAATCCCTCTATGTCGTCTATAGCTTCCGGTAATGAAATGGTGGCGGGGTTTGCGGGTTCATCGCCTCAACCACAGCCTCAACCGGAGTCGTTGTCAGTTTCACCGGATAGGGTAGTCGCCGGAGTGGGGACTACCAACCCCAAACATCTTGATAATGTGCGGGGGTTTTTGGCGGATATTCCCGAACCTGTACGCATGGCTACCCGTGATGTAAATGGAGCGATCGCCATTATCTATAGTTTATTGTTGCATACAGACCCAGAAGTGCGCGATCGCCAAATGTCTTCCTTGCGAGAGTCCTCCCCGCCGCCAGTGTTGGAAATGATCGAAAACCTCAGTCCCTACCTGGAGAGTTTGAACGCGCGGACTCGTCTACCGTTGATTGATTTAGCCATACCTGCTTTGCGTGGTGGAAGTGTTAGCCAGTGTACCCAACTGCTGAAACAAGCCAGGGTTTTGATTAAGGCTGACAATCATCTGAGTCTGTCCGAGTATGCGATTTTTGTTGTGTTGCGTCAACGGTTGACTAACTACTTTCCGAGTACACAACCGGAATCTAAAGTTAAGTTTACTGACATTAAACAGATTTGGTCTGATTGTGTTACTGTGTTATCAGCTTTGGCTCGCGTCGGCCAAGATTCTCCGGGGGCGGTTGATATAGCTTTTCAAGCCGGACTGTTGCGCCTACCTAAAAATTCCGGGGAAACTTTACCCACCGCGCCCGGTGAATATAGTTTAACTCAAGTCGGTGAAAGCCTCAAACGTCTGGAACTCGCCGCCCCCAAACTTAAACAGGCGGTAGTTGATGCTTGCGCCTATACCGTCTTGGCGGATCACAATGTCACCTTAGACCAAGCCGAGTTACTAAGGGCGATCGTGATTTCTCTTAACTGTCCTATTCCACCGTTTTTAGATGCACCCAGTCAACCATAATCAGGGATAGAGTGGAGACAATTATTTTTCTCCACCCTAAGAAATTATTAACCAGGATTATCGATCGCCTTCCATTCCAGAACTACTGGAGACGGGATAGCGATCGCACATTTTGTTTCAGCGATCGACAAGTAAAGCTCGATTTCATCGGCTGGGGAAATTTTGGGCAAAACATCCGTTAAATTGTATTGTCCAACATTCGGGCCGGGTGCTTTTTCGCCAAACTCATCTACCGCCTCGATAATTGTACCATTACCGACCACAATTTGCAACGGTTCAGGATGATTAAATGTTACCGACCCCGGAAACCCCACCAAGCGCAAATTCACATCCTTGACCTCCCCATTTTTGATCCGCTTAAACAGAACCACCTGCCAAGAATTACCTTGATTATCTCTCAAACTATGGCGAGATTTATAAAGTATCTGTCCGGGGGCCTCCTCCTGTTGTTGAATTAAGGCGATCGCTGGTTGAGGCGGAACCATAACCAACAGCAAAGGCAGAATAATTAGCAACAAAATCGACACCAATTTTCTGACATTTTTTCTGACATTAATTAACATTATTTTGCCTCTAAAGCAGCTTGAATTTCTGGGATAAACACCGCATACATTCCCCGCAAATCCCCTTCCTTAAAATCAAAAGCCAAATCTTGAGGGTATTTATCTTTCACAAACTGAGGGCGGCTATTTTGGGAACCATGACAAGCCAAACAAGTAGCCTCAACATTAATCCGGCGATAGTAACGGAAACCAGAGTTACCATCAATAGTTTCTGGTTCCCAAAATCCCATCAATTCCCGGTTTTGTTCAAATTGTGCTAACGCCATTTTAGCGTGTAAATTATCAGGAGCGTGAGCCGGGTTGCGATATTTATTAGCAATTTGTTTAACCTGCCATCCATTATCTTCGCTGAGTTGTTTTGCTTGCATTCCCACCGGTTTACAAACTTCTTTAAAAGTTTGTCCGGTCGGTTCTGTGGTTTGTCCTTCTAGCGTCGAAGCTAAACCCCTACGCAACCCATCCAGATTTTCGATCGCCTCAACTGCTTTAGCCAATTCTTCGGGAACCACCCCAGCATATACTGGAGTCGTCCTATAGCTACCCAGAAGGAAAACTGCCACCAGTAGCCCTAAAACGAATTTTGACAAAGCCCTTAACATAGATCACCTATTACTTAACCATGTAGTTATAATACCACACAATTTTACTTTCATCCATCTATCTCTCTCCCAAGAAATAGACAGCTTGGCTGGGGGTAGTTGGGGGCTTCTGGTGTCGAAGGTAAGCAGTATATTTGCTTATGGTGATTATTAATAATTTAGAAATTAGCGCTGTTTACACACTAAGATAGTCATATCATCATAAACCTGATGATTACCGATGTATTCCATAACATCATGAATAATAGACTGTCGAATTTCAGCAGCAGTCAGATCACGATTTTTGGCAGCCACGGCACAGAGTCGGTCAACTCCATAGTGAAGCCCATCTGCATTTTCTGCCTCAGTAATACCATCAGTATATAAAATCACCACATCCTCAGCATTTAAATAGGTAGTATAATGGCTAATAAACTCCGAGATATCATCAACCAATCCAATCGGGAAACCCAGATCAATAGTTTGAATTCGTTGGACATTTCCATCACTACGAACTAAAATTGCTTCCTCATGTTGACCGCAGATTCTGATTTCTCCACCTTGATAATCAAGCAATACCAGAGTCATATTTTTATCACAGTTCATTCTTAACACATTTAGGTAAATAGTTCGATTCAGAACATCCAAAAATCTAACTCGATCAGTTTCTCCCGCTTCTAGTAGAGTTCTGACAGCAGTTTGAGCCATTAACATCACCATACCACTTTCTAAACCGTGTCCCGTGACATCTCCCATGCAGATAGTCACCCCGCCGCCAAAGGCGAGAACATCATAATAATCACCTCCTATTTCTGTAGCAGGTTCCATATAACCCGCAATATCCAGGCTTTTAATTTCCTCAAGTTCTGCTTCACTCGGTAACAGCAAACGTTGTAGGCGGCGGGTAATTTCCAACTCCATATTGAGATATTTATTTTCATCATGGAGTTGATGATTAAGCATTTTAATTTCTTGATATGCTGAAGCCAGGGACTCTTGGGCTTGGTGTCGTTCAGTAATATCTCGAAAAGTGCCAATCATAAATGATCGGGCTCCTAATTGAGCCGGGTTTAAGGTAACTTCTACCGGAAAATTAAAACCATCAGCCCGCCATCCGATCGCCCCTTGACAAGGTTTTTTTTAACCATTGATTGATTAAGGAATTATCCCAGATTTTAGAATTAAAACTTTCCGTAATCAATCCACTAATTTTCATGCCAATCAAATCTTGTTTGCTATAACCAAAAACAGCTTCAGCACTAGAATTAGCAGTCAAAACCACCAGAGAAGATGTCGTCAAAGTAAGAATAGCATCAGTAGCAGTCTCAACGATCGCCTCAGTTTTTCGCACCGCTTCTTCCAAGGCATCCATCACATAATTATAGCGGGTGGCAATTTGTCCAACTTCCGTAAATGGTTCCACCGGAACCCGCAAACTCAAATCCTTAGTTTGAGCTTGAAAGTCCATAACCTTAAACAGTTCATAAATTTCCGACTTAGCCCGATGTTCATAAATATTTAGTCCGATATTTTCGCCGTCTTCTGAAACCCGTAAAGGGTAGAATCTATTGATAATTAAAAGCAAAATTAAACTAACTAAAAATCCCCAGATAGCGCCGCTAACTGTTCCCAAAACTTGTACAGCTATTTGACCAAAGCGATTTAAGCCTGTATTTAGCACATCTAAACGGGCAAATAAACCCACTGCCAAAGTTCCCCAAACTCCCGCCCCCACATGAACCGCCACCGCATCTACAGCATCATCAATGCGCCACTTAACTAATTGTGTAGATACCATCATAGTAATAATTGCGCCCAAGGCTCCAATGATTATAGCTGGCAAAGTTCCCACAGCGTTACAGGAGGCAGTAATTGCCACCAGTCCAGCCAGAGAACCATTAATTAAACATTCTATTTCTATGGAACCTGTGCGCCAGCAAGCCATAAATAAACGCACCAACATTCCCGCGACCCCGGCTAAAATAGTATTCACAATAATCACGGGAATTTGATTGCTTAAAACCAAGGCGCTACCACCATTAAACCCCAGCCAACCTATCCAAAGTAGCATCACTCCTAACACCGATAAAGGCAAATTAGAGCCATGAATTTTGCGGGGACTTTTACCTTTAGGAAATCGCCCGGCGCGGGGTCCAATTACTAATAAAGCAGCGAGGGCTACCCATCCCCCGATACTATGCACAACAGTGGAGCCAGCAAAGTCTATAAACCCTAACTGATCTAGCCAACCATTATTGACACCATTATTTAAACCATTCCAAGCCCAATGTCCGAAAATGGGATAGATTAAGCCAGAGGTAAAACCAGCTACAATTAAATAGGCTGTAAATCGCATTCTTTCAGCCACCGCCCCAGAAACAATGGTGGTGGCGGTGCTACAGAACATAGTCTGAAATAGGAAAAAAGCAGCTACACTGGGGATGTTACTAACATCTAAAACAAAGTAACTAGAACCGAAAAGTCCTAATTGGGAGGTGCCAAACATTAGCCCATAGCCGATCGCCCAAAATAGCCAGACGGAAATTCCGAAATCAGCTAGATTTTTGATAGCAACATTAATGCTATTCTTGGAACGGGTTAACCCCGACTCCAAACACATAAACCCGGGCTGCATCAGGAATACTAAACTGGAGCAAATCAGCAGCCAAATCAGATCATTCATGAATTTTAAGATGGTTTGAAAAGGTGCCTGTTTAATATTTATAGCACAACGCAATCAATTCAGGAAATTATCGAAATTATGTACAATTTAGCAATTATTGGTGGTGGCATTGTCGGACTATCTACTGCTTATTCATTAAGTCTAACTCACCCAAAGGCTAAAATTATCATCTTGGAAAAAGAAAAATCTTGGGCTTTTCACCAAACTGGTAATAATAGTGGGGTTATCCATTCTGGTATTTATTATAAACCAGGTAGCCTCAAGGCGACTCTCTGCCGCCAGGGGAATTTATCAATGGTTAACTTTTGTGAACAGCAGGGGATTAAATATGATGTCTGTGGTAAAATAATTGTAGCCACGGATCCGGAAGAATTGCCATTGTTAGATAATCTCTATCAACGAGGCTTAGATAATCAAATTCCTGTCGCTAAAATTATGCCGGAAGAGGTGGCAGAAATTGAGCCTCATGTGCGTTGTTTGGCGGCGATTAAAGTTGAGTCTACGGGGATTGTTAGCTATAGTGAAGTGAGCGCCAAATATGCGGATTTAGTGGCAGAAAAAGGGGGGGATTTACGGTTAAATACTAAGGTGCATAAAATCACGGAAACTTCTCAGGGTTTAGTATTAGCCACTAACCAGGGAGAATTTGTGACGGATTTTGTGATTAATTGTGCTGGTCTTTATAGCGATCGCATCACAGAATTAACCCAGGTAAAACCCCCAGCTAAAATCATCCCATTTCGGGGAGAATACTATGAGTTAATCCCGGAAAAAAGATATTTAGTCAAGGATTTAATTTATCCAGTTCCTAACCCCAATTTCCCATTTTTAGGGGTGCATTTTACGCGGATGATTGATGGTTCGGTACACGCGGGACCTAATGCAGTTTTAAGCCTCAAAAGAGAGGGTTATAAAAAAACTGATGTTGATTTGGGTGAGTTAATGGAAATTTTGACTTATCCAGGACTGTGGAAACTGGCGGCTAAATATTGGAGTGATGGGGTGGAAGAAATTATCAGGTCTTTTAGTAAAGCGGCATTTGTACGGAGTTTACAACGATTAATTCCTGAAATTCAAGCGGAGGATATCATCCCCACCCATGCGGGAGTCCGGGCACAGGCGTTAATGCCTAATGGGGGATTAGTGGATGATTTTCTAATTGTAGAAAGTCCCCGTGCGCTTCATGTTTGTAATGCGCCATCACCGGCGGCGACGGCTTCTTTAGAAATTGGGAAAGCGATCGCTCAAAAAGTCCCGAATTATTCATAAATTGATTTCCTCGCAGTCTTGGGCGATCGCCTCACTCATTAACTGAAGATCGTCGGACGGAATTGAACCAGCAAAAGGTAGTAACTGCCTTCCTGGAGTCCCTCGAACTTCAGCTTTGAGTAATGTCTCAATAAACTCAAGTACCTGCGATTGCTTTTGCGGTGGCATGACTTTGAGTTGTTCAACGACCCGATCGATAATAGAAGTATTCATTTATATTTCTCCGACTACCTTTTTGATTATTATAACAATAAGGGAATTGCTTTTGAAGAGTTAACCGAGAAGCGGGGTTTCTTTCTGTGCAACTCCCACAGGGTTGGAAGATGGCGATCGCCGCCCTGTCAATACCATAGGAATGCCTCCGGTCGCTGAAAAAGTTACCCCTTCTTGAGAAATTAGGAAAGCGATCGCTGAAAAAGTCCCATGGCCACCATAAACGGATCTAGGGAGTGTTGACCCAGGCGAGGACACCATTATATATATTATATATGGCCCATTTAGGCTCTCTAAATAGTGTTCGTTGCCTGTTCATAAATCTTCACAATAAAAATTGTATTTTAGTTGACAAAAAACGGCAAATTTGTTATGTTGGTTGCCAACTTAGGTTAACCGCTGAACTGATTTTCCATTGGGCAGTGACAGCGAAGCAGATCGCCAGTAGTGCGCGTCTAGTTTCTGGCTTGAACGCCATCTGTGGTGGTTTCAAAGAACTTAGTCTAAGTTGCGATCGGGTGCATCATCAAGTATAGAGCTTGAACTGGGCTTGAAAATCAACCCAGGAAGAGGGTTTTAGTCTCAAAAATTAGCCAATGTGATCTATCCAGTATCATGATCGCGCGGTCATGTCATGGCATAGGTCGGTGATTGGTCACACCCCAAAATATGCTCCACCAGACAGTTGGGAGAGGGGGCTAATTTGTGATGACTTTCGATGGCGTTGTTACGTCACCGAGTCTAGTTCAGCAAAGACTGCGATTTCGATATTTTATTGCCTTTCAAAATTAAGGACTTCAATCATGGTGAAAGTGTACTTCAGGACAGTCACTAACAATAACCAAACCTATGGCAAAGGGTACTTTGTCTACGGAAATTCCCAAACTGCGAACGACCAAGAGATAGTCTACCACACCGATTTGAGGGAGTTTTTCTACACCGACCCGGACACGCAAATCGATCTGAGTAAAGGCGCGAGAGGAACACTGCACTTTGTGATTGGTGGGAACCCTGCCAATGCCGTCCCAGCCCGGAGTGTATTTAACATTGAAATGGCCGACCCGGTTGGGAACTTGCAAACCACAGCCAAAGAAGGCTCCCAGTCTTGCCGTCCCGGCCAACTAGGTTTGACCAATAAAGCTGGTATCTGGCTAGAATGGCCTTCGATTGGCGATGCAGCCCCCTCCTGGTGGGAAGAGAAACCAGGTGGCAGTTCAAATGAAGGCGAGAAACCGACCCAGCCCAGTGGGGGTTCAGAGGAGCCACAACCGACCCCGCCGAATGTTGACTGGTCTAGTTTCATACAACCACCACAGGGTGGCTGCGCCCCCACACCCCCAGGCTACACAAAGATAAAGTTTCCGTATGACATGGGCAAGCGAGATTTTCCGAATAGTTACTTGCCGCAAGTAGACTTGAGCAAAATGAATCTGAGTGGTATCGATCTGAGCTTTTCCTACCTGTGTGCAGCCAACTTAGGAGCCACTAACCTGGTCGCGGCTAACTTGAGTTACGCGTATCTCTGTCACGCCTATCTCGGCTATGCCAATCTCAACTATGCCTATCTGGGCTATGCTAATTTGTGTTTTGCCGATTTAAGCTACGCGGTCCTCACCAAAGCGGATCTGAGTTTTGCTAACTTGTGTCAGGCGAAGCTAATTGGAGCCCAATTAAACCAGGCTAGCTTGGCTTACGCGAATTTCTGTTACGCTTATCTGGGCTATGCCAATCTCAGCTATTCCTATCTGGGCTATGCTAACTTCTGTGGTGCTGACCTGACAAATGCCGACCTGCAAGGAACCGACATGACTGGGGCTAACTTCACCAATGCCAACCTGACAAATGCGGACCTGCGGGGAGCCAACATCACTGGGGCTAACTTCAGTAATGCGAACCTCACGGGGGCTAAACTTGATGATGCCCAGAAGCAACTGTTAGGAATTGCCTAATAAAGGTAATCCCAACGACAAATTATTCTACCGTTGATGGTATCAATTTCCCATTGTTGAAATCCATCATCAAACCCGGTTACATTGTCTGATGTGACCGGGTGGGGTGAGCTTTTTGTCATTGATTGATGTAAATAAGTGGCTATCCCTAGGGATAGCCTCTATAAAGATTGTCAATTGGCTTTCTTTGCCTGTCTAGCACTAGGCAATGATGAATAATGCCAAAATGTATCCGATTTTAATGGTGGTTATCTGCCCTTCTAGCTGCCCTTCTAGCTGTACTTGATCAATGTTTGAATTGCTGTTAAATTGGCTCGGTCTTAGCCCTCCATCCAATTTAGTCTTTTGGGGAATCCTGTTGTATTTTACGGTTTGGGGAATCCTGCTCAATTTGATGTTTTTAGGGGTCAAGAGTGACTCGGTATCGGATAAGTTGGAAAAATCTACTTCCTCGATCGCTCAATTGGGGGAAAATGGCTGTGGGAATGGTAAGTCTGTTGTGCCATTTCTTCCGACTGAGGAAACGGACTCGGCTGGTGAATTACAGTCCTGTGTTCCCCAAACGATCGCGGTTTCCAATGCTAATGGCGATGTGGCATCCGCCCCTACGCGCCTTACGGTGCCGCTTGGCGATCGCACTCCCCAAACCGCGACCATTGCAGTCAACGATGTGGCATCCGCAACCCTTGGCGATCGCATTCCCGACGGTAAAAATAACCGGGGTTCGATTCTGCCGGAAGATGCGAACCTGGAAGCGGACTTAAATATCGTGTCGGAGGCGATCCTCCCGACATCGGAACCGACGCAGTTTGATAAAACCATTATTAACCAAGCACTAGAAGACTCCCGAATCGCGATCGGGGCCAAAATTCAGGAATTTATTGGTAGGCGGCGGGAAATTATCGGTTCCTACGAACCCTTATATGATTTGTTGCTCGATTACCCGTTTCGGGGAGGTAAAATGCTGCGCCCCACCATGTGTATTAGTGCGGCGCGGGCGATGGGTGGCATGGGACAGGTGGCGCTATCGACGGCGGCGGCTTTGGAACTGTATCACAATGCGTTTCTGATTCACGATGATATTGAGGACGGGTCAGAGTCGCGCCGGGGAAAAGGGACGTTACACCACAATATTGGCATTCCCCGGGCGATTAATGTCGGGGATGCAACCAATGTACTGGCTGTTGGTTTGTTGCTGGAAAATTTATCGGCGATCGGGGTAACCAAAACTCTGAATGTACTCCACGAAATTGAGTTTATGGCGCGTCAATCGGTGGAAGGACAGGCGATGGAATTGGATTGGGTGGCAGAAAATACCCAAAATTTAAGCGATCGCGATTATTTTAAAATGTGCGTCAAAAAAACCTGCTGGTATTCTTTTATGACCCCCTGTCGCATCGGTTTGATTGTGGGGAATTCCTCGGCTAACCCTCAAGATTTGGTGGAACCTTTGGCGGGAGTTACTCGGTTTGGCATGATTTTAGGCATTGCTTTTCAGATCCAAGATGATTTATTAAACTTGGTGGGAGATATGAAGGCTTATGGGAAGGAAATTGGCGGAGATATTTATGAGGGAAAACGAACTTTGATGCTCAATCATGCGATCGCCCATAGTAGTCCAGTCGAATCCCGCCGAATGTTGGAAATTCTCGCCACCCCCCGACCGGAAAAGACCCCGGAACAGGTAGAATTTGTCATGGAGAAAATGCGCCAGTATGGTAGCATCGAACATGGTTGGGCTGTGGCTAGATCTTTGGCTCAAAAAGCTGCCCAGATTTTGGACAGTCTGGATTTTATGGAACCGAAAACTCCGCTCAGACCAGGGGAAAAATGGCAGACCCCGGTTCACGATCGCCGCTTTCTGAAAGAATTAATTAACTATGTGATTTATCGAAATTTATAGCATTTTTGGGGGTTATGATACGATTCATAGCCCCTTGCTCATTTAAGGAGGATTGACCCACCATAAAATCAAGTGGTATTGAGGAAGTTATTCTACCATAAAATAGAGAGATTGTCAAGATGATCGAACATAAAAACCCGATGGCAATGCCCCCCCCAGTCGAAGCTGAAATTCACCCCGGCGGTGAACTGGTGCTGAGACTGTCCCTGCATAATAATAGCGGTGAAACCCTACTGGTGCGACCAGTTTTAGATAATTGGATCGCCGAGAACGGGGATATTTTCGCCACCATTAATCCGGTGGAACCTGACTATATTTATCTAGGTTCTGGTGCGGGAAAAGCCACTCAAACTGTGAGGGTAAAACTACCTTTAGAACTGCCACCAGGACAGGTTATTAAAAGTTGGCTAAGATTTCCCGGATTACTTGAGGAACCTCTGGTAATCATCCTAAATGTTAAAGCTGAAATTGCCGAGAGAAAGCCTAGAGAATATCCGGTTAATATCAGCTTTCCATTAACAAAATTAGCGGCTCAAAACCCGTCAATGTATGAGGACATAACCACCCAAAATGCCTGGGGATTGATTTCGGCATTGAACGACCTCGATCGCATTCCTTCTCGCTGGCTGGTGGCAGAATTATTAGTAGCCATCAGCCAAAAAGGAGAGGAATACACCGGCACCCCGGAGGGTGTAAAACTGTTCTCGCAACTGCGACAAACCGCTTTTTTCTCAACTGTATCGACAGTGCTGGCTACGGCAAAAGTCCCCGATTGGATTTCGGAAACTTTATCGATGTCCGGTCAAGTCCTCAAGGGCGATCGCCGGGAAGGCCTGCTTTATATTTGGGAAAGGTGGCTGTTGAGTTTGGTAGACAGCGACGTAGAAGCCCCAGAAACGGCTAAACCCATCGTCGCCCCATTATTTGTAGGGTGCGTCAGATTCGGAGAATTTAAATCAACACCGGAGCATTTGATTTCTGACGCACCTTTCACAGAATTTGTGGCTAAACTGGGAACAGATAGCGATCGCTGGTTGGGTTATTTTCTCCTAGGATTGATGTCATTGTCGCCTCGAATTGCTTCCCATATAGAGGCGATCGCCACCCAGAAAATTGAGCCATTAAACCCAGCCACCTCTCCCCCCCAAACCATAGCGGGTTGCTCGTATCATTTAGGGACGCGATTGCCAGAATTAGACTTACTTCCGGCTCGTTGGTTGGTGTTAGAATTATTGCTAATTTTCGCCCAAAAAGGGGACGACTATGCCAGAACCCCCCCAGGTCGAATGCTACTAGAGCGATTGCGACTCACCCGGTTCTGCAAAAATGGGGTTTTGAGTTTAGCCGCCGCCTCCGTCCCCCGTTGGATCGCCGTCAGTCAAGCCACGGCTACCGCTTTTCACAATTCCGTGGGGACTCCGGCTTCTAGGGCGGGTTTGCTCAAGTTTTGGGAACAGTGGTTGTGGGATATTGCTGGTTCCCCAATCCCTAATTCCCAGACTTCGGCGGCGGACTTGGTGAACCAATTAGGAATAGATGGGGAGGCTTGGTTTCTCAAGATTGTTTTGGGACTCAGTTGTGTTTCCCCCAGGATAGCTACGACATTGGAGGCGATCGCCTCTAGCGCACCGTCCGTGTCCCCACCCGCCCCCACCCCCACCCCGCCAATTAAAGACGTTCTCAGCGAGCCAGGTTCCCTACAACGATAAGTTATCCACCGCCCAATTGTAGTTAATTTCTAGCGCCAAAATGACCATTGACGAACAAACACTTGCCCGAGTGGAACAACTGCGAATCCCTCTCGAGGATCCCACCGCCCCCCTAGATTGGAAAGATTGGTATCATTATGTATTATTAGATCCTGATACTCAGATTAGAGTGCTGGTGAATCTGACGGCGATCGCCAGACCGGGAACTGGAGAAATTCAAACCAGTTTTATGGTGACAGTTCCGACTGATTTTCAAGGGCTCGACTGTAGCCAGAGCGCCCCTTTTGCCAGTTTCGGAACGACTTTTTCCCAAGAGTGGAACCCCAGTCAAATCAGCCCGGAACCCGTACATTGGCAAGGTGAAGGGATGGAATTGCAAGTCAACGGAACCCAGACGCGGTTAGAAGTAGAAGATCGGCGATCGCAGCTATTCATTGAATTGGAGGCGACAGCTACAGCCACCCCCCTATTAGTCACAGAAAATTCACCGTTTGGCAGTGGATTCATCGGCTGGGGATTAGTACCGGGCTTGCAAGTGAGGGGAAACTTATCCGTTGCTGGGCGATCGTTTCCCATTCACCCGAACTGGTTTTGCTACCACGATCGCAATTTTGGCCGCTTCCGCTGGGGGGAAGATATCGGTTGGGAGTGGTTCGTCGCTTTTGGCACCTGCATTGATGGCACCTCCATCACTTTGGTATTGGACAGACGCACCAACAAAGACCATTCCCAAGGCGGCTTTCCCTATATTTTTATTTATGTCAATCACCAATTGCGAAAAGTGTTTTTGGGTGCCACTTTACAGATTAATTGGGACTGGTCGGAGGTGGCTGTCATTCCCCCCAGGTTGCCGGGAATTATGGCGCTATTATTTAGCGATCGCTTATTGCAAACCCCCAGCACCTTAGAAATTATCGCCGCTGATGACCAAGACCAATTGCTAATTGAGATTGATTTTGAGTCGGTAGTGGAATTAATCGTCCCCGACAATCAACAACGGCAATATACTTTTATTGAAGAACTGACTGGCCGCGCCGCCGTTACCCTTAAACTAGGAGAAAAAACATGGCTCGCCACCGGCTTAGTTTACGGGGAATATGTGATCTGAGAATCATTAGGGGAGCCGGAATATCTGGCGGGTTTCCGACTCCGGTATTGGCTCATCAAGTTGGCGATCGCATCACAGGCTGTTTCTACTCCATTTTCCGCCCCGATCGCTTCTCCAATGGCAGCGGCTTTCTGGGTATATTGTTCTTCAAACAACAGTTGTCGAAGTTCGGCAGCTACCAACTCCGCAGTATATTGTTGGGGTAGGAGCATTCGGGCGACCCCGAGGCGGACGACGCGGGCGGCATTTTCTGGCTGGTCGTATTTGTGGGGAACCACCAGCATTCTCCGCCCCGATCGCAATGCTTCTGCTGTGGTTCCCATGCCTCCATGATGGACGATCGCTGCCGCCCTGGGGAAAATTTGCCCGTGGGGGGCATAATTGACGGCGATCGCACCTTCGGGCAATTGGTCCGGTCTGAGACTATCCGCCCCAGGGCCCATCATTAGCACTGACCGATAACCCAATTGGTGGGCGGCGATCGCACTAGACCAGTAAAAATTACCGGAAGTCCACACCACCGTTGAACCCAAAGTAAACACTATCGGTGGCGGCCCGCTGTCTAAAAACTCTCTCAGTTCCTCAGATAACCCCTGATTGTGGGGTTTATCATAAAACGGAAACCCGGTGACGACAGTTTGCCTAGGCCAGTCCGGTTGGGGTCTGGCAAAAACCTGGGAAAACAAAGCCAGCACTAAATCGGGGGAATGCTGCCCTTCAAACAGGGGATCTGGGCCTGGTGGGAGTCCCAACGAACCACGCAGTTGGCGCAGGGGGGCACTCCAATGGCGAACCATCCAGCGGAGTTGGCGTTGTTTGGCATCTTTGGCTACCCATTGCAAACACCGTTCATACTCTGAGACTGGGGAAGCGATCGCCTCGGTGCGTGAAGCGAAGCTATCGCCCCCAGGCGAATCGTAAACTGACATAAAGGCTGATAGAACCGTTGAAATCCAAGGAATTTGGGTTTGTTCGGCTACAATCGCAGCAGGCAAAACCAGCGGATGAGTTATTAGCAGATCCGCCCTCTGTACCGCTGCCATCAAGTCGGTGTAAGTCGCCCGCAAGTGGGGCATCAATTGATAACAAATAATGTATTCGACCTCCCGTTGGGAGTCCATTAGCATTTGCATGAATTTGTTATCGTGTTCCCATATCCTTTCCCTCAAAGGATGAAATTCGATTTCCGCCGCCGCCACATAAGGGCGGTATTTTTCGGCGGCGGCGATGACCGGCTGATACCCCCTGGCTTTTAATCCTCGGGCGATCGCCAAATAAGGATACAAATCACCCAAAGAACCATAGGTTGCTAATACGATGCGAGCGACCATGTTTAATTCTGAAAATCTGGCTTCAATTCTATTATAGCTTTAACCGATGAAAAACTCTAACCAACCATCCCGACTTCAAGATTCATATCTAAAAGGCCTCATTAAACTTCCCAACGTAAATACCATTACCCTGACCGTCTAAACAAAAGGGTGGGTCCGGTGTAAGCAGCCAACTGGTAATCGGCAGCGCTCAGAAACTGAACAATTTCGTGAGAGAGAGGATGCATAAGATTGAAATCATGGGCCTCAACTGCAATGATATAAGGCCGATAGCGATTGATATCCAAATTTAGAATAATCTCCTTGTCTAAACCTTCGCAATCAATGTCTAAGAAACCAATTTCTGAATCTTTAATTTCTTCAGGAAGATAAGTGTCAAGTAGCTGGTTAAGGGGGAGTACCTTTACTTTTTGCTTACCCAAAAACTCCCATTCGTGTCTGATAAAATATTCGGCCATTTCCTCATTAAAAGTGTTGATAGCACCTTCGCCGAAACAATAGATTTCTGACTCCCCTTCATAAGAAGCAACACCTAGATTTAGATTGATATCCTGGGGACGTTCCTGTTCAAATAGTTTCACAGATTGAGGATTGGGATCTACATTCATACCTTTCCATCCCATCATACTCAAAAGTTTAGTGTTAGAAAATCGACTGGGATGATAAGCACCGATATCAACATAGTAATTGCTAAATAGGGTGGATTTATTTCTGGAAATCAACTCTAAAATTAGAGTATCTTCACCAAATTGTGACCAAGAAATACAAAGATTTGGATCGTGGACTACTGACAGAAAAAACGGCACACCAAATTTATGGAATAATTCAGATAGCATATCAGAGTAAACATATGAAAATAAAGGTTGACAAAATCCAGGGAATTTGACTCAAGTTCGGGGCATCAGACAAAAGATGATTGACCCTATTTTTTCGCCTTCGAGTCTGGCGAAATTTGGGAGCGGGGAAAAGTCGAGAGACCACGGCTAAACGAAAAAAATAATTTCTCCCTCCACAGTGAGTTTTTCCACATTTCTCCTCCGCTTACACCTCAATTGTCAGTACATCATTCGGGACATTCCGAATTAATTCCCCGTGCTGGGCTGTTTGTTCTTCCAGAGACAAAACTGGGGGAGGAAAACTGGGACGGAACCACAGATCGTCAAATTCTTTCCACAGTTGCTGTAGTTGAGGATTAATGGCACTGTCGGCGATAATATTCATTGCTAGTTTCTGAATACCCAACAACTCTGATAAAGTTCCCCGCAAATTGATTTTACCCGTCGCTACAGCTTGATCTAAGGTCAACCGACCCCCAATTAAATCTCGCAAGGTTTCGGCTTCGCTGCGAAAATTAAAGGCTTCCACTGACTCGGAATTATCGGAATTATCAGTAATATCTACCTGGAGAGGTTCGCTATGATTGGCATTTAATCTCAACTGAATGCCATCAATTTCTATGATGGCGGTTTTACCAGCGACGCTGTGAACAAAGTTATGCCAAGTTAAACCACCTTGACTCCGCAAAATTTCCACCAAACGACTCAGCCAAATGGCTAACTGTTGGGGGGAACAATTGAATGTATCAATCATTAGTAATTTTTGAGATTTCAGAATCCCATCTCCATGAAAAATTGAGCCATTGTTAATATTATACGGTTAATCTGACGGAAATCAAGACCAAAAAGGATTAAATAGGGGAGAAATTCCCCATAAACCTGGTAACTTCGGGGACCGTTGGGCTTAACCAGAAGAGTTAACCCAGAAGCGGGGTTTCTTTCGGTGCAACTCCCACAGAGTTGGGAGATAGCGATCGCCGCCCTGTCAATACCATAGGAATGCCTCCGGTCGCTGATAAAGTCACCCCTCGGCGGGCGGCTTTGGCGGGCTGGGAATTAGCCAGGGTTAGTTGATAGTTTAACATGACTGTTGCTAGGACTAATTTTAGCTCATATTGAGCCAAAGCCATACCAATACATTGACGCACACCACCACCAAAAGGCAAATATTGATAAGGGGAGTATTTTTTATCTAAAAATCTCTCTGGTTTAAACTGTTTGGGTTCAGGATAAATTGTCGGATCATTATGGGTTAAATAGATGGAGCCAATCACTTCTATGTTGGGTTCTATATGATATCCCATCAGTTCCACCGCTTGAGTAGTAACACGGGGAAATGTCACCATTGCGACTGGATAAATTCGCAGGGTTTCTTGACAAACTGCTGTTAAATAAGGTAGTCTATAAATAGTCATCGGATCGGGATTTGGGGGGAGGGTTGCTAACTCTGATAAAAGGCGATCGCGCACCGTAGGAAGTTTATGCACCCAATACAAAGACCAAGCCATGGCGGTGGCGGTAGTTTCGTGTCCGGCGAATAATAAAGTTAACAGTTCATCCCGCAATTCTTCATAGGTCATCGGTTCCCCATTTTCATCCCTAGCGGACATCATCAAATTGAGAATATCGGTGCGATTTGGATCGGGATTTTGGCGACGTTCTTCGATTTCTTCTAATAGCAGTTTATCGATATCGCGCCGCAAACCTTGGAAGCGCCCCCAGGGACTCCAACGCCCTAAATCTTGTTGTAAAATCGGGAAAAATAAGATACTCGCCCTAATAGGAGAATCGGTAACAGCGACCAGTTCAGTTGTTAATTTTTTCAGGCGATCGTAACGGGGTCCTTCATAGACTCCGAACACAGCTTTAAGAATGACAGCCAGGGAGATTTTTTGCACATAATCTCGCGCCAGAAAAGTCTTACCAATGGGTAAAGTGTCGCCGATTTCTGTGGTCAAATTACAGATTAATTTACCATAATTAAACATCCGTTCCCCATGGAAAGGCGGCATTAACAGTTTTCGCTGTCTTAGGTGGTCTTTACCATCAAGTAAAATGACGGATTTATCCCCCACCACAGGCGCTAGAATACGATTAGATGAACCGGGGGCGGTAAATTCTTTATCGCGGGTGAGGATTTCTTGAATGGCTTGGGGGTGGGAAACAAACACAATTGGATGACCCGCCACCCCGATTTCAGTTACAAAAATATCTCCATATTTACGTTGGCAATTTTCCATATAACCAAGGGGGTTAGTTATCCACTGTATTTTTTGGAGAGTCGGAAGATTTTGCGGACCGTCAATTAATTTCATGGTGGGATTGAGATTCTAGGATTTTGAGTCAGACCAATCTAGTCCTATTTATAGCACATCTTCCCGGCAGCTACCATATATCATAGCTTAATCTGCATCAGGTAGAAGGATGGAAATAATCATAAATTTGTTGGGCTAGTTTTTCGCCAATTCCGTTAACTTCCGCGAGTTGTGTGGGGGTGGCTATGCGAATATAATCAATAGACCGAAAGTGACCTAATAGCAATTTTTGGCGGTGGTGTCCGAGTCCGGGAATGTCGTCTAAATGCGATCGCTTCATGCGTTTACTGCGTTGGTTACGGTGGAAACTAACCGCAAATCGATGGGCTTCATCTCGTAGTCGTCGCAATAATTCAACCCCTGGTTGTTCAGGATTAGTAGTTAATGGTTGAGACTCACCAGGGACAAAAATTTCCTCTCGGCGTTTGGCTAAACTAATCACCTTTAACTCTTCTAAAATATCCAAATCTTGCAAAACTTTAACCACGGCTGAGAGTTGACCTTTCCCACCATCAATCATAATCAAATCCGGCTTGTCCTGGGGTTCTAAATTATGATAATCTCGAAAACGGCGACCAATCACCTCGGCTAAACTCGCGAAATCATCAGACCTTCCCGAATGTACATTAGGATTCTTTATTTTATACTGTCGGTAGTGTTGTTTGGCGGGTAAACCATCAATAAATACCACCCGCGAAGCGACTGCATCAGAACCTTGAATATGGGAGATATCATAACCTTCTATGCGGTGGGGAAGGTCGGGAAGGTCGAGAATTTCGGTTAAATCTTGGAGAGATTGATGATGGCGATCGCTTAATTTTTGCACGCGCATTAACTCATAATTGGCGTTGCGTTCCACCATTTCAATTAAATCGAGTTTTGATTGTCGTTGGGGAGTAATTAAAGTTACTTTGCGACCTTTGCGATCGCTTAACCAATCGGTGACCAAATCCGCATCTGGTAAACTATATTGTAGGAAAATCTCCCTAGGAATTTCCACAGGATCGACGGTTTGATAATGTTCCTGTAAAACCCGCTGAATAATTAACCCCAACTCTAGGGAAGTCAAGGCTTTTTCAGTAGGGTAAACTTTGGCAAAAAAGCCCAACCTACCAACCAAATGTCCGGCGCGGATTTGGAAAAGTTGCACGGAGGCTTGTTGTCCATCAGTAGCCAAAGCGATCGCATCGAGAGACACCGTTTCATCAGGAAGGGAAACTTTTTGATCCTGGTTGAGGGACTGTAAACCTTGAAGGCGATCGCGCAATTTCGCCGCTGTTTCAAAGTTCAACTCAGCGGCGGCTTGTTGCATTTGTGCGGTTAAATTTTCGATAAGTTCTTCCGTCCGTCCTTGGAACACCATCGCCACTTTTTGGACAATTTGATGATAATCTTCTGGGGAGATCATCTCCTGACAAACTCCCGGACAGCGACCGATATCATAGTTTAAACAGGGACGGTCTTTAAATAGGGGTTTAGGACGTTGACGCAGGGGAAATAGACGCTTAATTAATTGTAGGTTACTTCGCAATAATCCCGTATCTACATAGGGGCCATAATATCTATCTTTGGGATTGCTTAAACTGCGTTTTCTGGTAATAAAAATACGGGGGTATGGTTCCGACCAAGTAATACACAGATAGGGATATTTTTTATCATCTTTCAGCAAGACATTAAAATGAGGTTGATGGGTTTTAATCAGATGAGCTTCTAAGGCTAAGGCTTCGGCTTCTGTATCGGTAACTATAAATTCAATATCTGTCACCTGTTGAATCATTAAGTTAATCCGGTGACTATGGTTATGGCGATCGCGAAAATAGGAACGCACGCGCGATCGCAATTTTTTAGATTTCCCAATATACAGAATATTCTCATTACCATCTTTCATGAAATACACACCCGGAACCGGGGGAATTTCTTTTAATCTCATATCGAGGCGATCGGTATCTTCAATTAGTGGTACAATTACCATAGTAGTTTAATAGTAGGGTGCGGTAGGGTGCGGTAGGGTGCGGTAGGGTGCGTCAGACACCGATAATTATAATTCTCACCGGATAATTAATTTCTGACGCACCATAACCGATAATTATAATTCTCACCGGATAATTAATTTCTGACGCACCATAACCGATAATTATAATTCTCACCGGATAATTAATTTCTGACGCACCATAACCGATAATTATAATTCTCACCGGATAATTAATTTCTGACGCACCATAACCGATAATTATAATTCTCACCGGAGAATTAATTTCTGACGCACCATAACCGAGAATTATAATTCTCACCGGATAATTAATTTCTGACGCACCATAACCGATAATTATAATTCTCACCGGAGAATTAATTTCTGACGCACCATAACCGATAATTATAATTCTCACCGGAGAATTAATTTCTGACGCACCATAACCGAGAATTATAATTCTCACCGGAGAATTAATTTCTGACGCACCATAACCGAGAATTATAATCCTCACCGGATATAGCGATTCTCAGACTCATGAGGTAAAGCCCTCACCCCAAACCCCTCTCCCATACGGGAGAGGGGCTTTAAAAAGTACCTCACCAATCCACCGAACCGCTATAATTGATTTCTGACGCACCATAACCGATAATTATTCGTGAGGATTAATATAGCCCGCTTCTGACGCACCATCAACCGGAACCCAGAAAGAAAGAGGGCGGGTTTATTTAGAAGGTCGTGGGGAGTTGGGTTGACTGCAGAGGCGCGCCCCTACAATTATTAATTATCAATTATCAATTATTAATATATTTTTTAAAGCGGTAATCAGATATTGATTTTCAGCTTCGGTGCGGACGGCGACCCGGAAATAATTGTCCCCCAATTCTGGAAAACTCAAACAATCGCGAATCAAAATCCGATAATCTGTAAGTAGTTTGGTTTGTAACTGAGTGACAGAACATTGAGACCGGACTAGCAAAAAATTAGCCACCCCTGGATAAGGATAAAGTCCGGCAATATTCCCTAATTCCTGATAGAGTTTAGGGCGGTTAATAGATAACCAATGGTGGGTTTTTTCCTCAAAAGCCCGATCGCCTAAAACTGCAATACCCGCCGCCACGGCTAAATTATTCACAGACCAAGGGTCTCGCCACTGTCGCCACAAATTTAGGCGGTCTGGGTGAGCGATCGCATATCCTAATCTTAAACCAGGCAGACTGTAGAATTTAGTCAGCGATCGCACAATCACCAAATTGGGAAAATCTGCCACCATAGGAATTAAGCTAGTTTGTGCCGACGGTGGCAGAAAATCCATAAAAGCCTCGTCAACCACCACCAAAGCAAACCTTTCCAACAGAGGCAAAATCAACTCTGGCCGTAGTAATATACCCGTAGGATTGTGGGGAGTATTCAGCAATAGTCCCGCCCTGTCGTCTAATTCCCCCAACCCATCAAATTGGAGGTTATCGCCACCTTCGAGACTAATCGGAAACTCGATCACCCTAGCATTAAAAGCATTGAGCGATCGCCGATAGTCCCCAAAAGCCGGAGTCAGCAGATATGTAGCCGACCCTTGCGCCAACTCCCGGCCCGCCCATGTCAGCAACTCAGCCGCCCCATTTCCGGGCAAAATCCATTCAACGGGTACATCCCCATGGAAGCGACTTAAAGCCTGTCGCAGGTCCATATAATCCGGCTGAGGATAGGTTTTAATCTCCCCCTGATGACTAGCCAAAGCGGCGATCGCCGTTAACGGAGGGCCGAGGGGATTAATACTAGCCGAGAAATCGACAATTTCTGATGGCGGACAATCAGCGATCGAAGCCGCCCACATCAAATTTCCCCCGTGGCTGGGTCTGTTCATGATCTACTCCCGTGGAGACCCACTAAATCCATATCCTGATTAGTGGTGGGTTATGGACGACTATTTATGAGCCACCTTCTCCTTAAACATCTTTCCTGCCGAGAAAGCCGGAACCCAAGTCTCTGGAATATCCATTTTTTCACCCGTCTGGGGGTTACGGCCTTCGCGCGCCTTGCGTTTCCTCGCTTCAAAAGAACCAAATCCCACCAGGGTGACTTTTTCCTGTGTAGCAACAGCATCTATAACACTTTCGAGGGCCGCACTCAACACTGCATCAGCCTGTTTTTTGGTGACACCTGCTTTTTCGGCTACTGCATCTATTAATTCACCCTTATTCATCAATCTCTCCTTTTGAGAACTGGGGGCCAATCAATTACCCCCAATGGTTTGCACGATTTTCTGCCTTATTCTAAGGTTTCTGTAGCAACATAGATAGGGTTTAACCCTAAATTGTCATAGATTTAGGGGAATTTTCCACTTTTTTTAAGATATTAGCCGATCAAAATATCCCCCAGGGGTGGGGGATTTTCGGTTAATGGGTTTTTCCGGCCAGATCCTAACGCCCTTGCATCATCTGGCGGACATCGGGACTAAAATTATTCTGGTAGCCAAACCCAGAGCGATCGGAATCATCCAGGATACTGGGCGTTACCAACACAATTACCTCAGCCCGCTCGCTGCTGGTGCTGCTTCTACGGAACAGAGAACCCAGGATAGGCAAGTCACCCAACAGGGGAATCTTGCTTACATCAGTCCGTTCCTGATCTTGAATAATACCAGAGACAATCAGAGTTTGACCGTCCCGCAGACGAATCCGACCAGACTGCAAATTCCGCCGAAAGATTTGTAAGACAAAATCATCGCCACCTGTTCCTACCTGACTTCCTGGGGAGCTAACTTCTGGGTTAATGGTCATCGTGACAAAGCCATTATCATCAATTCGCTGAACATTCACCCCCAGAGTCAAGCCCACAGGTACAAGTTGAGGCTGGATGGTTTCCCTAGTACCCGAAGGAGTATCTGTAAAAGTTGTTGTCCTCGATTGCAATACCTCTTGTACCAGTTGCACGGAAGCAGTTTCTCCCTCTTGTACCACCAAGGTGGGGTCGGTGAGGATTTTGGCTCTACCGCTGACGATTTGAGCTTGCAAGGTAGACAGGAACCGCCGAGGATATTGGAAGAAGGGAAACACGGAAACAGTAGTGCTACCCAGGGCGCTCAGAGTTCCATCTGTTAAGTCTCTCTCAAAGGGTTCGTATTCAGAAAGCCCAACCCCTCCCGGTCTCTCGGTGACAGGTCGAATCGGTCTCAAGCCAATACCACCCCCAGGAGCCGTTAACGGAGTCCTAATCGTGCTATCGCGATCAAAAAATGGTTCTTGAGTGCTTAGGGGGTTGGTAATAATGGGGCGAGAGGTGACACCACCTGTAGACTGACCACGAGTTGGGGGATTGATGCCACCAAAGTTGAGAGAAGCCGCCCCGCCATCATTCACAAAGAAGGTATCATTAATCCCAAAGGAGAAACTACTGCTCTGGGTGGCTTCCCCGGTCAGGTTCACGTCAATGATTTTCACATTAACCGCCACCTGACGTTGACGGAGATCGAGCTGCATTAACATAGCAGTTGCCATCTCTACCTTTTCAGGATCTCCAACCAGAGTCACAGAGTTGAGCCGTGCATCTGTTGATACTGACAGCCCCCTTAATACCAGAGGTCCTTGTCCTTCTGTTGCTCCCAATGGTTGGATTCGGGTTGAGCTACTTGTAATTGTCAGCGCATTATCCCCGTCGCCTTCAGTAACTCTTCTAGTTTCGGTAACTAAAACCTGAGTTGCAGCGCCCTGAGTGCTTAAAAAACTGGCTGCATTCTCAGCGGCTACCTGATTCATTCTCAGGGTTCGCATCACAATATTTTGGGCAGACTCAGGCAGTTCAAAACCGACAAAAACCGTGTTACCAACTCGATTGGCTTGTAACCCGGTTAATCGCAGGACATAGTTAAAGACTTCCTGGACTGGTTCATTTTCAATGTCCAAGGAAATTTTAAATTCCTGTGCTTCATCTCCCGGTCGAAAACGCCCAGTTGTACGATCTTGCCTCAAATTACTGAATGCAACATTAAGGCCAGCAACCCGCGCCAACAATGATAATACCTCCCGCACTGATGCGTCTCGCAACACTAGGCGGGGGATGATTTCGTTGGTGTTCAGGTTGACATTGGAAACACCCTGATTGATATTAGAAACCGCAATATCTCCTAAAGGTGGCGCAACAGCACGGGGTTGGAAGGGTGGCGTTGTGTCTAAGGAACGCCTTGGCTGTAATGGCGCTTGACCCATTTGGGGAGTTAAAGCCGGGTCGGGCATGATAATCTCATTATTGCCGTTTTGAGAAGGGGCCGTAGGCTGACCAGTGATGCTAACTGGTGGGTCGGGAACCATTACCTGAGAAGTACCGTTCCCAGGTTGTTCCGGTGCAAAAGCCGGAGCCTCGGCGATCGCCCCTTCTGGAGCGATCGCGATCGCAATAGCATCTCCCGCACCTTGAATTATCCGCGCTTCAGGAGAGCCATTAGTTCCCGTCACAATCACCCGA
Source organism: Limnospira platensis NIES-39 (assembly GCF_026000695.1). Classification (GTDB taxonomy): domain Bacteria; phylum Cyanobacteriota; class Cyanobacteriia; order Cyanobacteriales; family Microcoleaceae; genus Limnospira; species Limnospira platensis. Next base: position 4,250,416 of record NZ_AP026945.1, on the reverse strand, counting down.
ATACTGGTCGGGTCTAGCTGGTTCACCACAATCGAAGCAATACCAGGAGCCGGGTTATTTTGCTGAAATGACCCATTCGCAGAACTCAATTGAGCGTTAGTAATATCGGCGACAAAATCATTACCCCGCCGAATCACAAACACCGCTGGACGTTCGCCGCCGTCTGTTACCAGCACCAGGTTAATCTCCCCGTTGTCGGCTTGGAATAATTGAATATCCCGGACAACAGTAAACGCTAGGGCGGGAGCGACAGCCACAACCATGGCTGCTGCAACTCCCCCCATTACTCCTCCACCAAATCCTAAAATATCTCTCACATTTCCTCCTAAAAGTTGGAAAGCAACCGTTGCTATGGGTTTATATATTATGTTTGCTTAGGCCTGGAAAAATCATAGTTGATCCGCGACAACAGGACAATAGGAAATTATCTACAGCCACGGATGCACGGATGTTTTACCACGGCAACCTATCACATTTTAGCGATTTTGTCAACCCCCTTCCGCAAAAAAATGAGCGATCGCCATTAATTAGGGGTTATGAGGCGATCGCTCCATTATCAAAAAATTGGGTCTAAGACCTCGCCCTCTTTGGGCGACTGGGGTTATAATCAGCTTGTAGTGATCATCAATACCATGAGGATACTTGATCATGATTAAAAAGTCTATTGCCGGGTTACTCGCCGCGTCTTATGTTACGATCTCTGCACCAGCAGTTAATGCATTAGATTTGCGAACTAGGTGGACTATTCTTGAGAAATCTTGGCAGCCTATTAACTCGACATTAAGTTTGATTTATATCGATTCCCGAAGTAATTATGTCTCATTTTACACGAGAGAAAAGTTCTTTAATAATTCAATAAAAATATCCGAAGTTACAGTAGACTGCAACAGATCCGAGCGTGTGCTTGTCACCCAAACTGTTAGCCTTTCATCTAACAACCAAGTTATAAACCATCGTTATTGCCGACCCACTCAGGAAAATTGCTCAGTTCGACCTGATATCAACATGAGACAAGCTCTTGACATAGTTTGCCGATGGTGATTTATGGCGGCGGATGGTCTGAGTTATATTTCCAGGCTGATATTTTCAATGCGTCAGATACCAGCAGCTATGACAGCTAATCGCTTTTGCCTAAACTTAATTTTATGTTCATTCCAGGTATCATAATGTTCAGCGATCGCTTTAGTAGTTTGAAAATCACTCTGGGCATAAACATCCTGCTTAGTCCCATAATCCTGATTGCTAACTTGACGGTTTTGAGTCGCTGCGAGGGGGTCATATTACAGAGGCAGTAGATTAAGCGTTCCCGTTTACCCTCCCCGTCGATTAGTGATACAGTTGCGGTCTAACCCCCCTTCCGCAAAAAAATGAGCGATCGCCATTAATTAGGGGTTATGAGGCGATCGCTCCATTATCTGTGAACCAGAGCATTATTTTTTTTCAGCTTCCTGACCTGCTTGCTGTTTTTCCTCACGCTGCTGGTCACTCAAAGGCATTAAGGCGTGTAACTTAAACGTGCTTCTGAGGCGGCGTTGCGGCTGGTCATCTATGGGAACAAAGCGACCCTGGCGAATTTCCCCCTTCAATTCTGGCGCGCGATCGAGCAACTGAGAACTAAAATCTCTGACCACCAACATAGGCTGCATTCTCTCGAGAGAAATCAGAAATCTGCGGATTTGCTCAAAACTCCCTTCCAACTCCACCTCGTACTCTTGTCGTCTCAGTTTATTATTAACTTGGGAACCGAGAGAACCATCAGCCACCAGTACAGGTCCATCATTTAGGGGTTGAAACCTAATCAAACGCGCTTTTAGATCTTCATCCAAAATCCCCCCATTAATTTGATTTAATTGTTCATTAACATCAAACATCAAGGTTTGCAGATTAGCCTCATCAGCAAACAAAGCCGTTACACTAGCCCGTCGCTGTTTAGCCTCGGCTAGTTGTCTCTCAGCTTCTTCTTGCTGCTGCAACTTCTCGTTTTGCTGTTCAATTTCCCTTTGCTTAGTTTGAATAGAAGAATTCAGCATTTGCTGTTCTTCCCAAGCCGGAAAAGCCAGGTAAAACACACCAGCCCCAAACAAAATTGCTCCTACGGCTCCAATCGCAATACCAATGACCTTAGAAGTAATAGCCAAACCCAATATCACTGGGCCAGACGAACCCTCCTCCTCATCTTCATCAGGATCGAGAAGATACTCATTTGCTGCTACCATTTTCCAAATCCTCCGTTATTATTGACATCATAACTGATCCAAGAAAGCCTAGGGCCTAATCACCCCTTGTTCTGTGAGGGTTTGAATTCTGTTGACCAAGCCCACCGCATCATTAGCTTTTAATAGAGGTAACAGTTCCGAAGCGCTGGCAGAACTCAGACGGGTTTCTATGTTAAACTGGACTATGGGCTGTAAATCTGGCAGACCCCCAGGCACTGAAGAACCATCAGCCACCACTAAACGGGTGGGGTTATCGTGCAATCTAGCAGAAACCAACCGGGTTTTGCTGTCATCAAAGAAAGGCGACTGATTTACCAACAGCATAAAATCATTAAGCTGTCCAAAAGATCCAGCATTCCCCTCAATGGTCACCTGTGCGGTTTGTCTAGCCGCCGCCTGTCCCTCTTCCCCAGAGGCTGCGCCCGCTTCAGCGGTGGGTTCAGTTTGTCGGACGTTAGTAATTCTCACCCCAGCAATTTGCATAATCTCAGCCATTTCTTGACTTAAAGCTGACCAGGGCTTAATCTCGTTGAATACCAAAGCCAAAGCATCGGCTTCCTCATTGGTCTGTCTGGCTTCAGCATAAACGTGATCGAGGGCTTCGACTTGCACATTTTTCTCGCCTAGTTGCAACTCTAAAGTATCCACTTCTCTGGAAAGGGTGGCATTTTGTCGATTTAAAACGAACCAACCCCCGGCCATCAAGGCATTGAGTCCCATAGCCACCCCAAGTCCGATTAAAATGGGTGTTTGGTCAACGGGTTTCCCTTTCTGCCGACTTTGGGGCTTTCGGTCTGCGGGCTTATAGTCTGGGCGATCGTTAAGAAAATTAATATCAAGGCTGTACATAATCACAAACCCTCTGGTAAGATTTCTATGGATATTTGGGAACGGGGGAGAGTTCCCCGATTAGGTGACACGCAGTCCTAAACCTAATGCCACTCCTAAACTAGCACGTTGTTCTGGAGGAATTTCCTTACCCTCGGTAGATATATTGAGGGCTTCTATGGGGTCAACCTGGGTGGCTGGCATAGCTAGGCGCTGCATGAAGAACTCATCAAGTTGTCCGATCGCCGCCCCAGGACCCGCCAGAAGTAACTGAGCGATTTCCAAACCATCATTTTGATTAATATAGAAGTCAATAGAGCGACGTAGTTCGTCGGCCAACTCTGCTAATACTTTAATTATGGCATTAACTCCCGGATTGGGTTCGTTCAATGCTCCCATTGTATCAGTTACGGGGAGGGTCATGGCCTGCAATTCCTGAACATCCCGAGACGGAGGTAGGTTCATGGCGCTACTGAGGGCGGTTTGCACCTGATACAAACCAATGGGAATGGTGCGGGTAAATTGGGGAACCCCATTGACAACAATCACTAATTCTGTGCTATCAAATTCGATGTCAGCCAAAATAGCCGCCTCGTTAGAACTAAAGTGTTCTAACTGACTTTTCATAGTCCGAATTAGGGAAAAGTTACTGATTTCTAAAACGTCTATTTGTAACCCGGCTTGTTCAAAGGTTTCTATGTAAGTATTGGTGATATCCTTACGGGTAGCGACTAACAAAACCTGTACTTTCTCGATGCCATCTTCATCAACAAATGTGCCGAGTTTCTGGTAGTCTACATCAGCTTCTTCCCTAGGAAAAGGTAGATATAAACCCGCTTCGGCGTTCATATAATCTTTGAGTTCCTCCTCATTTAACTCGGCGGGAACCGGAATTAAACGAGTTACAGCTTCCCTTCCCGGAATAGCGGTGGCGACGTTTTTGGTTTTGATGTTATTGTCCTGCAATGTGGACTCGATTAACTCCGACATGGTAGGAGTATCAACTATTTGACCATCCTGCACGACATTTTCGGGAACTTCGGCTGTCGCTAGGGTTAACAACTTGAACTTATCGCCTTTTTTCCGCACTTCGACAATACTAATTCGCTCGGTGGCTAGTTCAATACCCATTCCCGGCTTACGGCTCGAAAAAATACCTTTGAGGAAACCAACCATAGATTTATGTTTTGGATAGGGGAAGACCTGGCTCTACAATAACATTGTTTCCGTTTCAATATACCATGATGGTGAGGGTAGGCAGACCCCGCCCTCTAGGGACGAGGACTTTTTCAGCCTAGGAAACTATTAGGGCTGGGAAGTGTTTTCCTACTTGTCGAAGGCGGGATGATTTAACAGAGCCTCAATGACTCTTCTACCGCGTAATTGATTAGATAAGGGTAGGTGTCCCCTGGGAGCGCTTAGATCCCAGGTGAAGCCTTGGGGATAGCGAGTCCAAGTTCGATCGCTTCTCCAGCCAATTTTCTGCCACAATTTATCCCAATTTTTGCCGACACCTAACCAAATTTCCCGCTGGACTGTATAGCCAAATTGACCCTGGGAATGGACTCGCCACAGGGTATCGATGGTTTGTAAGTCAGCGACAGGAAAGCGATCGACTTCCGAAAAATATAGCCAGTTTCGTTTAACTGCAGCACTCCCGGCTAATTCACACAGGTTTCTGAGGGTCAGCAGGTCGGCGGCTTGGAAGTTTTGCTGTGCTAATTCCTGTTGGAGGGGAAAATAATCTGCTCCTACGAGTGAGTTTAGGGGGACTACTCCGGTGGGAAAATGGGTTTCCAAAAACTCTTTGGTTTTGGGGAGGTTGGCTGTATACAGTGCTTGATAGACTTGACCACTGACGGGGGTGGGAGTTTGGGTCTGCTGGTTGGTTAAGAATTCTATCAGTATATCTAAACCGAGTTCCCCCTGGGTCACTAATGAGGCGATCGCCTTTAACTGCTGGGTCTGGCTGTCGCTGTTGAGTTGTGAGCGCAGTTGATTTAAGTCCATTGATAAGTCTTGTTCGGAGGAGGCGATCAAATCAGTCATTCAATATCTCCGGTAGCTTGGAAACCGCCTAGGGTTAACTGGCGGCGGAAAACTAACTGGGCTGGTTTGGCCCAATAATATAAAAAGGTGATTAATTCACCATTGTACAGGTGCATTGGACTCAGTTCACCGCTGACGGACAATCTGGGGATGCCAAAATGTTGACAATTGCTGAAATTTCTTGGGGTGGACTTTGGTTATCTTCCAGGGTTAGGTGGGCTTGAAGGTCTCTCCCCTGCCCCAGGGAATGAGTCGGTGGGTTGATTCTCATAATTATTGGGGCTTTTTAAGGCGATCGACCCTCCCTAATGGATGGATTCCTTTCTGGGTGAGTGTTTGGGACTTTGTAAAGTTATATGACAGATTCTCATAACCTCGCGCGACTGGCAATCCTGGGCTAGTTCAGGTAAATTTGAGCTAGAAAAAGAAAAGTTTTTGTTTTTGGGGGTTGACAGTCTGGCACTATGGCTGATAATATATATCCAGCGAAAACAAAGGAATTTGCTCCCCAAAAAAAGGGCTGTAAAGTTTTGTTAAGCACCTTCTACGTGCTCTCGCGCGATCGTACCTTGAAAACCGCATACTGTAAGGTTTCCAAAGGTATAGGGTCAGACCCTACCAATTCCCCGCAAGGGGACGGAAACGTCCGGTGGGCTTCATAGTAGCTGTAATTTGGACGGAAGGTCAGACCCTACCAATTCCCCGCAAGGGGACGGAAACTTCGCGCGATTAAAGCACGTAATCAAGACATTTGATTTGCCACAGTCAGACCCTACCAATTCCCCGCAAGGGGACGGAAACTGTTGGGCTCGTGGCAGCGCAATGCTGCGCTCACACCGCCAGATGTCAGACCCTACCAATTCCCCGCAAGGGGACGGAAACCGCCCATCCCACGAGGCAATCCTTACCTTGATATCTTTTCTGAAGTCAGACCCTACCAATTCCCCGCAAGGGGACGGAAACTTAGAATCAAATAAGGAAAATAAAGAAATATTAGTTTTAATGTCAGACCCTACCAATTCCCCGCAAGGGGACGGAAACCCAGGCTTTGAGGATAGGGTAGATATCCCGCAGACTCATCACCCCGGTCAGACCCTACCAATTCCCCGCAAGGGGACGGAAACTTTGAAACCTTCCTTTTCTAGCAACTCGACAGAAGCGATAACTAGTCAGACCCTACCAATTCCCCGCAAGGGGACGGAAACACTCTTTTATTCTATGTAGTTCCGTGTAGTTGTAGTATAAGTCAGACCCTACCAATTCCCCGCAAGGGGACGGAAACCTCCTGCGTTAACGCATTTTTCGACTACGGAATCGAAATCCTGCAACGTCAGACCCTACCAATTCCCCGCAAGGGGACGGAAACCTTAATCTTGTTTATTGCTTAGTTTCCGAGATAATAATCAGCGTCCTCGTCAGACCCTACCAATTCCCCGCAAGGGGACGGAAACCTATGAACGGGACCTCCACCTCCACGGATAAGGAGTTTGTCAGACCCTACCAATTCCCCGCAAGGGGACGGAAACGTAACTTGTTTTCCTTCTACGGTTGTCACTAGAGAAGCAGATCTGGTCAGACCCTACCAATTCCCCGCAAGGGGACGGAAACGTTCGTCTTGCAGGATAGCATCTGCTCGTTGATTCAGTTCAGTCAGACCCTACCAATTCCCCGCAAGGGGACGGAAACAGTCGTAGGTACTGGAACCGCATTCACCGCTGACTTTGCTATTGTCAGACCCTACCAATTCCCCGCAAGGGGACGGAAACTTGTGAATTTTCTACTGTTTCTCCGTTGGCACTTATGTCCACATAAGTGTCAGACCCTACCAATTCCCCGCAAGGGGACGGAAACCGGCCCGTAGGTATACTACCAGTTCGAAGGTAGTCCTGAAGTCAGACCCTACCAATTCCCCGCAAGGGGACGGAAACATGGGCATTGTCGTTTTACTACAATCCTCCCTTTTTACTTTTTGTCAGACCCTACCAATTCCCCGCAAGGGGACGGAAACCAGACATGATTTGTATGGATAAATACTCCCCCTTCTGGGTGGTCAGACCCTACCAATTCCCCGCAAGGGGACGGAAACTTAGCTGTCTTTGGTGTTCATTCATCTGGAAATCCTCAGCAGAGTCAGACCCTACCAATTCCCCGCAAGGGGACGGAAACTAATTCAGGGTGTTACACCAAATAGGTGTATCCGCTTCCCAGTCAGACCCTACCAATTCCCCGCAAGGGGACGGAAACTTATAATATTTTTAAAGAACAAGAACCAAAACAAGAACAAGGTCAGACCCTACCAATTCCCCGCAAGGGGACGGAAACTTCGAACAATAGCAGTTCTGAGATTATCAAAATAATCTTGTCAGACCCTACCAATTCCCCGCAAGGGGACGGAAACTTAAATGACCTCATAGAAGGTATTTGTAAATTATTTCCTTTTATGTCAGACCCTACCAATTCCCCGCAAGGGGACGGAAACTTCTGACCGGGGAGAAGCCCTCCCCTTACCGAGTTTGTCAGACCCTACCAATTCCCCGCAAGGGGACGGAAACTATGCTTTTGATTCCGCTTCTTTTATCTCTTGTCTAGTGGCGGTCAGACCCTACCAATTCCCCGCAAGGGGACGGAAACAGTCCATATTTTAAAGTACCCGGTTACCTTTTTATTATTTAGTCAGACCCTACCAATTCCCCGCAAGGGGACGGAAACATAATCCACCTTCCGATTTGACCGTTATTCTTTACAGCCAACGGAGTCAGACCCTACCAATTCCCCGCAAGGGGACGGAAACGAACCTGGGGCATATTACCCTCTTGTCCTGCAGAGAAAAGCCGTCAGACCCTACCAATTCCCCGCAAGGGGACGGAAACTTTAACCAGACTACATCACAGTCTGTTAGCGCTTCCTCGGTCAGACCCTACCAATTAAGCGCCAGGGGACGGAAACGATCGCAATTCTCTAGTGCCCTTTTCCTGTGATACCCGCTGAGGTCAGACCCTACCAATTAAGCGCCAGGGGACGGAAACTTATCGAATGTCGTCTTAGAGTGCTTTTTTGGATTTGAAGTCAGACCCTACCAATTAAGCGCCAGGGGACGGAAACAGGGGGAAGACTCCCCACTGGTAAGCGCCATATTCTCCCAGGTCAGACCCTACCAATTAAGCGCCAGGGGACGGAAACGAAATCCGAGCGATTCCACTGGGTTGGTTGTGTTACTGTGTCAGACCCTACCAATTAAGCGCCAGGGGACGGAAAGCTAACTGGTGTGTTGATTTTCTCAGGGTCGAAGTTGATAGAGGTCCGCCAGTGGTCAATGGGGTAGTTAATAGCCATCACCTTTTGCGACCCTAGAGTTAGGGATTCATCCCCAAATTGGGTGGGGTATGATGGTGCAAAATCCGATTAATAATCCCACTGGTAGAAGTAGGCATTTCCACGGCAATTAGGACAATCTTGCCGCCATAGCTTTGAACCGTGGGCGCTTCCGGTAGCGTGTCAATGGTGTAATCACCACCCTTAACATAGATATCAGGTTGTAACTGTTCAATAATCGCCCTAGCAGTGCTTTCTGGAAAAATCACCACTGCATCTACGGGTTTTAAGTGGCTGAGAACTTCGGCTCGCTGTAATTCTGGTATAATAGGACGGGGAGGATATCCAGCCGAGTGGGGTTTAATCAGGCGAACAGATCGATCGCTATTGAGACCGACCACCAGCGATCGCCCTAAACTTTTGGCTTGGGTCAGGTAGCGAATATGTCCAGCATGAATCAAGTCAAAACAGCCATTGCTAAAAACTAGAGGTCGCCATTGCTCAGGGTTATAGGCGATCGCCTGCTCAAAATCTCTCCACTTGTTTTTTAGTAGCAATTGTAGCAATTTCGGTGTTGGTAAAGTTACCCATAATGTGGGAGAAGTTGGCTGGTCAAGTGATTTGACTTAACCTCAAGGGAATGACAAAAAAGTTAACAATTTTCGCGGTTGACAGTATCAGGTAAGCCTTGATATAATCACGGTAATAAAGAGCCGAAAACCGCAAAACATTGATTTGCATCTGCGAAGTGTGTAAAGTTTTGTTGAGCAGTTTTTCCCTACGACATAAACCTAAATTTATTTTAATGAATTGAAAAAGATGCCTCTCTTGTTAACAGTTGGGATCACTAAAATAAATGGACAGAACTATGAGGAAGTCAAAAGGAGTCCAAGAGTTCGGTATTCATGGTTTTGAGGGGTGAGGCAAGGCCCGGAGAAATTTGTGCCTTGATTATTTATTTTTTCGGGTAATTTATACAGTGCTAGGAGATTTTCGATATGCAGCTTACCAATGTAGTGGAACCTTTGGGTGAAGTCAATGTTTATAAGCAAAAAAATGGCAGCATTAATATTGTGGCGACAATTCTTACTGTTCCCGATTTAGAAGGGGTAAGAATGGGGTTGGCTTTAGATGCTTCTGCTTCCATGAAAAAAATGTATGGAGTTAGTGGAATTGTCGGAGGAGTGTTTGGTGCTGCGGCTACTATTCCTAATGTCGTTGAACCGGTGGCTCGGACGATGATTAGCTACTTATCTAACTTTTCCTCAAACGGCAAAGTGAATTTAATTTACTGGGCTTGTAGTCCCGATGGTTCTAAAATTGAAGAAGTCGGAGAATTTGACGAAGAACAAACCCAAAATTTGGCGATCGTTGGTCCAAAAAAATTAGCTTGGGGACGAGGAACTAAGTTGTTAGCACCTCTCCAATATTTTGTTGATAAATTTAAAGATGCTCCAGCTTTAGGCGTTAAGCAACCCGCTGCTCTTTGTGTTTTCGTGACTGATGGAATTATTGAAGATATCGCAGAGGTCAAAAAATATTGCTTTCGGTATGCTCAAGAAATCACTAACCAAAGTAAACCTTTTGTCAAAATGGTACTGATTGGAGTTGGAGATGAAGTCGATGTTGGACAAATGGAAGAACTAGATGATATGTTTGAAGGAAAAGATATTAAAGATAGTTACGGGCAAGATATTGATATTTGGGATCATCAGTTAGCTAGTGATATGAATAAATTAGAACAAGTGTTTAAGGAGTTGGTTTCTGAAGATGTGATGGTTATTAGTTCAGGTCGCATCCTAAACCAAGCCGGAAAAGTTTGCCAAGATTATGCAGACGGTGTTCCCGCATTACTTCGCTTTACTTTACCCTCTGGTTCAACATCCTTCACCTTAGAGTTTCCTGGTGGAAATATCACTCAAAATATTTCGGAAGGGTTATAACTAGATAAGATGATGGATTTTCAGAAAAGGACGACAAAAAATGTATAGCCCTACCTCAAAGTCTGAAGATAAAGAATCTAATGTGCAACTTCCTAGAAGTGTTGTTGCCAAGGAATTTGGTGAAGTTAATGTCAAAAAAAGTGGCAATAACTTACAAGTTTTGTTCACCATTCTTATGGAACCCCAAGGGTCTAATGCCGAAGGTTGGCAAACAGGTATTGCACTGGATGCCAGTGCATCAATGCGAGGTTTGTATGGGCGAAGTTTAATTGGGTCAATCCCTGAAGATGTGCACGCAAAATATGAAAAGCAAGAATGGATTACTTTCACAGTTGAAGATGGCAAAACTTACAAAGTTATTAAATCACAAGCCTATGAAGATGCCATAGCCAAAGGATACATGAAATCCAGCGATAATATCGTTGAACCCTTGGCTCGACAATTTATTAGTTACTTGGCAGATAATTTAGATGCTGATGGTGCAACAACTGTAATTTACTGGGCAGGTGGAGATGGTAGTTCTGTCGAGTTTTTAGGTGATTTTACAGAACCACAATGTCATGAACTAAAAATTAGTGGTCCTCAATCTATCACCTTTGGTACAGGGACAATTCTTACGCCTGCGGTTAAGTATTTTACTGAAAGATTTGTCGATGCCAAACGAGGTATGTATATTTTTATTACCGATGGGAAGATTGATGACTTAGCGAATATCAAACAATATACCAATCGGTTGGCTAATGAAATAAAATCAGGTCAGCGAAATATAGTCAAATGTGTTTTAATAGGTGTGGGTGATGAAATCGACATAGGTCAGCTAGAAGAACTAGATGATCTAGTAACTGGGACAGGTATTGATATCTGGGATCATAAAATCGCGGCTGAAATGAGTTCTTTAGTTGAGATTTTTGCAGAAGTTGTGGATGAAAACCAAATTGTTGCTCCCACTGCAACGATTTATGATGATTCCGGAAAAATCATTAAAAAATATACCGATGGTCTTCCGGCAAAAGTCTCATTTACACTTCCATTGAATACTCAAGGATTTGAATTAGAAGTCTATGGACAAAAAATTTACCAAACGGTTGTGATCCCGAAGAAAAACTGAGGTAAAAGAGTTGTAGTGCTACTCTTAAAACCATTTTAAATGGGTTATATTTCATGTAAGGAGCAAAATTATGTCATCTCGTCGTTTACCTGTTTATTTAGTTTTAGACTGTTCTGGTTCTATGTGTGGCGAACCTATTGAGGCCGTTAATCAAGGCATTAAAGCACTGGTAGCCGAACTGCAAAGCGAACCCTATGCTATAGAAACAGCTTACCTCTCAGTCATTACCTTTGAAAGTACCGCTCAACAAGTTTTTCCCCTGACTGAATTAATGAAATTTCAGCCACCTGTACTTTCGGCAGGAGGAACAACCTCATTAGGTGATGCCTTAAAACTGTTGACTCAGTGTTTCGATAAAGAGGTTAAAAAAGCCAGCGATACCCAAAAAGGGGATTGGAAACCATTAGTGTTTTTGATGACAGATGGGATGCCGACTGATACTTGGGAAAAAGCGGCCGATGAATTGAAACAGAAAAAACCCGCCAATATTATTGCCTGTGCTGCTGGCTCAGGAGCCGATGAATATACCCTCAAGAAACTGACAGAGATTGTAGTTAAGTTAGATAATTTGCAGCCAGATACTCTTAAACAGTTCTTCAAGTGGGTATCACAGTCAATTAAGCAGAGTTCTCAGAGCGTGGCTCAGGTGATGGCAAATAACCAACCGATCAATCTACCTCCTCCTCCTCAAGGAATCACAATTATTCCTTAATACCAGGCTGATGCACCCAATCTGGGTGCATTAGTACCACCATTAAGACCCAATAGTTAACCAAAGGCTCGTCAAACTTATGTCTAATCATGACCCCAATCAAGAACCCGACGTAGAAAAATTAATCAAAGCTATTTGCTGGAAACTTGACATTGAAAATCATTCAGATGAGTTAGAAAAAAATGAGTTAGAAAAAAAATGGCATGACTTTCAAGGTTCAAGTGATTATCAAGATACAATTGAAAAAATTATCAAAAAAATAGCTGGTATTTGTGCTGAGATTGGTCAAGAATTCTCTGAAATCAAGTTTGAGATCAGCAGCAATAAAAAGTCATCAGAGGTTGCAAAACTTGTTGAGACTTTAGTCGATTTTTTCATTAAAAAAAATCAAAATTGCAGTCAATTAACAGAGAAAATTAAAACTGCCATCAACGAGGTATTCAAGAACAAATCTCCACAATTGCCCCCTTTGTCAGAACCAAATCAAACAGAATTTATTCGAGATTCAGAAGTTCTAAGTCCTACTGAAAATGTTCCACTATCTACAAAAAATTTATCTAATGATAATATAAATACATCTGTGAATGCAACTTCTATAACTCCTTCAATAAATGAAGCTAAAACAGTAGGTTCAGCAAATTCCCCAACCCCAGAAGCAACTCTTTTAGAGCATTCCACTGAGGGAAAAATTGCCCAACCCGAATCAACTTCTACCCCTATTACTCCGCCTTGGGAGTATCATCGTGTTCCTGATGAACCAAAACCTCATGATGAATTTTATTCTCAAAAATCGGATCAGTCCCCAGAAGGATTAAAACTGATTGGAGCTAGAGTCCGAGGAAAAATGCACAAACATCAGGGAACTAATTGTGATGATTGGTTTAAATTTGATACCGTTGGTAAATGGACCATTATTGCTGTTTCTGATGGAGCCGGATCTAAAAAGTTTTCTCGAATTGGTGCCAAGATTTCTTGTGAAGCCGCAGTTAAATCATTGAAAGAATTTCTCGAGTCTTTCTCTCTGTGTGAAACAGCCAAAACAGATTTAGAAAATGATTTTGATCGAGATTCTGAGTGGCTGTTTAAAGGCGACAAGGCAAAGGAGCTTCAAAAATCTTTATACACAGCTTTAAGTAAGGCTTACCAACGGGTTGAAGAGGAAGCCAATCGTCTCAAAAATTATTCCAGTTACAATAAACGAGAAGAAAAGAAAGAACTTGACATCAAAGATTTATCAGCTACTCTACTTCTAGCTATTCATACAAAAATTCAGGTAAAAAATTCTACTAGCTATGATTTTGTTTTAACTTGTCAAGTTGGAGATGGAATGTTGGCTGCTATTTCCCATAAATATACTTTAAAATTACTGGGAAAACCTGATATTGGAGAGCATGGAGGACAAACGGATTTTCTGACTTCAGCTGGAAAACTCGAAGATTATAATCTTGTCCAAAAAACCTTTCCTTTTATTGGTAATTTAAAAGCCTTGATGATTATGACAGATGGTGTTTCAGATGACTACTTTCCCAACGATCCAGGTATGTTGAAATTGTATGGAGATTTAATCCTAAATCGAGTTATCAAGATTCGTAATGTTGATGCCAAAGAGAGGGAACAAGAACTACAAAAAACCTCTCTTAAAACGCAAAATGATGTGATAAATAATCAGAAAAATTTTCAAGATGAAGTTGAGAGAATTTTAGCCCCAAATTCTGATGAACCTAAAAAAGTTTCAATTCGTTCTATTGCAAAATATGCTGAACGGTTGGGTAAAGATATTAAAGAGGTGCTGACATCTCGAGATTTATTAAATGCCGGAATTTTGGAGCATCAAATGTGTCAGGAATGTGAACCGATGGAGCCCCACGAAAAATTAAAGATTTGGCTGGACTCCTACTACCGAAGAGGCTCTTTTGACGATCGCACGTTGGTTGTTTTATATCGGGAGGAAGATTAGTGGCAATTGCAACCTTGGCAGATGGGAGCATCCTTGAATATATCCCCGATATGATTGGGGAAGGTGCGATGAAGGAAGTCTACTTTACAGCGGACAAAACTGCGGTTATTTGCTTTTACAAAGATCCGAATGCCGGTTCAGATCAAAGTCGGTTATCTCGACTAGGAGCAATTTTAAAGAGATATAATCCTACTCTTGGGATTAATGGAGATTATTTCCAAAATCTGTTTTGTTGGCCGACGGCGATCGTAACTCAACCTTCATTGGGAGTTATTACCCCTGTTTATCCTCATAATTATTTCTTTAAAACCGGAAAATTCCAGGGAAAAGAAAAAGAAAGTACCTGGTTTGTTCGTTCTACACTGCGCTCTATTTTGCCCCCTGAAGAAAAAGGAAAATGGATTAATTATTTTCAAATTTGTATTCGTTTAGCACGAGCAGTAAGACGTTTACATCAAGCCGGATTAGCCCATTCCGACTTATCTAACAAAAACGTCTTGATCGATCCAACTTCTGGAGAATGTCTGATCATTGATATTGACTCTTTAGTTGTTCCCCAACTATTTCCACCCGATGTGCTAGGAACAAGGGGATATATTGCCCCAGAAGTCTTATCAACTATCCATTTACCCCTCAACGATCCTCAACGGAAACATCCATCAACTGCGACAGATCAACACGCCCTTGCGGTTCTACTGTATCAATATTTATTAGGGAGGCATCCCTTAGAAGGTCCCAGAACTTATCCGGCAACATCAGCAGAGGAGCAAGAACGCCTAGAGATGGGTTCAAAAGCTTTATTTGTCGAACATCCTAGGGATACTTCTAACCGTCCTCAAGATTTAAAAATTCCTTTTACTGCTTTGGGGCCGCAATTAAGTCAACTTTTTGAGAAGACATTTGTGCAAGGATTGCACTCTCCCAATCTTCGTCCGCCTGCGATTGAATGGGAGCGAGCTTTAATCAAAACCTGGGATATGTTTTTCCCCTGTGCCAATCATTCTTGTCCGAGCCAATGGTTTGTTTTACATGATTTAAATCATGCACAGTGTCCTTTTTGTGGGACTAAACCCAAAGGAAAGGTTCCGATTATGAAGCTGCGTAAAGAAAGTCGTCCCGGACAATGGATTGGGGATGGAAAATCGGTTGTTTATCATAATCTATCACTATTTAAATGGCATATTTTTGATAATATTTTCCCGGGAGAAGAAGCCGATCGCACCCCCCAAGCTTATTGTGTTTTTCATGAAGGCAATTGGTTACTCATTAACCAGAAGTTAACTTCGTTGATGTCATCAAAAGGAAATTTGGTTCCTCCTGGCAGTGCCCTTCAACTTGATAATGGCATCCGGTTTCGGTTTTCTAAAGAACCTAATTCTAGAATGGTTGAAGTCCAAATATATCAATTTAAAGCCTAAAATTTCATTATATTCAACCAATTTATGATGAATAGCAGTTTAGTAATAGGAGTTATTAATGTATAAATGGATAGAAAAAATCAAAATTTTTCTAGGTTTTTCTACTCCCGCCAAAAGCCTTAATAAACGCCGTAATCAACCTTCAAAGGTAGTTAAAAATAGTTCATATGCCAGAAAAAATCAAACAAAAACAACGAATCATAAAAGTAAAAAATATGTGGAATATGCTAAAATCAAGGCAGACCCCAAAAAACCAAAAATCACTGTCGAGCAACTTGCAAGAAAACCAATAGAAGAACAGTTCACCCCATCTAGCCGAGACACCTTTCAACAAAAACTAAATGTTTTGCCAGATAACTCTACAATCCAGTTATGGCCTCCCAACGCAGAATATCCTGGTCCCATTGTTATCAATCACCCGATTATCCTAGATGGAAAAGGGGCAACTCTGTGGTCAAAAGTTGGGCCGGTTATACTTATTGAATCTCAGGGAGTCAGCTTGAAAAATTTGCGCATTGAAGTAACAGCAGAGGAACGCAATAGTTATCACGATCAATGTGCAATTTTGGTAAAATCAAGAATCAATCTAAGGTTTGAGAATGTACAAGTACGAGGTTCTGTTATGGGATTACCGGAAGAAGAAGGCGAATGGCAGTATCCAGCATCTTTGAACCTGGGTCAACTACCTTACGGAACAGAATATAATTTTATTCTCAAAATTTTTGTGCCGATTGATTGCAAAATTTTGACTGATATTTCGGGGTTAAATATACAAAATGATAAACTAGAACCAGGCTTAAACTCTATCAACATAACTCTTGACAAAATGCTAGAAGATACTTTGTTGTCCGGCAGTATTTTGATAGTCTCAGGCTCTTTTCAGCGTCGCATTGCTGTGACCGCCTATATTAGTTCCGTAACCGAAGATTCTAATTGGGCTATACCGAATAGTATTTTATGGGAACCAGAAACTGTCTTTAGTAATATTTCCAATCCAACCTCACAGGCACAATTAGACCCCAAGGAACCGGACATCATATATTTCCCGGAATTACCTGACTTTGATTCTTCGCCCATCCCCTCTGATATTACAGAAATTCAAGATTCCCTGGAAATCGAGCCAACGCCATCGTGGTCATCTTCCAGAATTCGTCAAGGAGAAACAGTTATAGATGGAATTTTTACCGCTGAAACAAACCGATTAGATGCAGAAGCTGAACAGGAGACTGAGCCTAATTCTTTACAGCTTCCTGAACTATTTAGTCAGTCCAGTGATCATGGTATTGACTCGCCTTCAAAATCTCGAACTTCGTCAACAACTCAATCATCTTCCCCTGGTTCGATTTTTGAGGAAAAACAGTTCCAGTCTCAGCCGATCAAGTCTCAGCCTGATCCTTCAGTTACTAATTTGGATACATCCAAATATATCAGTTCTGTATTCAGCGATAATTTGCCAAGTTCTACCTCGACAAACTCAGAAAATTTGCCAGATCCAGATCCAGAAAAATTGCCGACATCAGAATTGTCTAATACAGATGTAGAAACTGATCAACACTCTCATATTAGAAGAGTTAAGTCAAATAAAATATCTTCTGTGTTTGGTAACATTGACAATATTGGTGGTTAGTGCTGTCATGTCCTAGCTATGTCCCTCCAGAGGACAGCTAAGGTGGCCTTTATCCATGTGACAGCTAAGATGGCCAAAAGTTGTTGGGGGTGTAGAAGGGTTAGGGTGGGGTATGATGGTGCAAAATCCGATTAATAATCCCACTGGTAGAAGTAGGCATTTCCACCGCAATTAGGACAATCTTGCCGCCATAGCTTTGAACCGTGGGCGCTTCCGGTAGCGTGTCAATGGTGTAATCACCACCCTTAACATAGATATCAGGTTGTAACTGTTCAATAATCGCCGTAGCAGTGCTTTCTGGAAAAATCACCACTGCATCTACAGGTTTTAAGTGGCTGAGAACTTCGGCTCGCTGTAATTCTGGTATAATAGGACGGGGAGGATATCCAGCCGAGTGGGGTTTAATCAGGCGAACAGATCGATCGCTATTGAGACCGACCACGAGCGATCGCCCTAAACTTTTGGCTTGGGTCAGGTAGCGAATATGTCCAGCATGAATCAAGTCAAAACAGCCATTGCTAAAAACTAGAGGTCGCCATTGCTCAGGGTTATAGGCGATCGCCTCCCGTAGTTCTTCCACAGAATAAACGCCCTCAATCATGATTGTCTCTCCTTTCTTTGATATCATTAACCACTACTCAACCGCAGCTAATCAATAAACAATTCCCCCATCTTGGCAAATATGACAGTAGTTACATACTAGCCGGAACTGTTATCTTGGCTGTAGACAAACTTAGAGTATCCTTAACCGTCCTATGACATCAACAACAAACCGTCAATTTTCCTTCCAAGCCTCTTCTAGCATCAAATTAGTTGGGCTAATCCTGATTCTGTCAGCCCTAGTCGATTATTTAGTCCTATTATTCCCCCCCAACCTAACCGATAGAGGTTGGTTAATCCAAACTGCTAGCAGCTTAGTTGACCGAGGCGTAGTTCCCCTGGTAGGAATGGCTCTCGTTTTAATGGGGTATTGGATGGATAGTGTCCTCGGAAATGCTCCCAAATCTCGTAACAATATCGCCGACCTAAGATTGTGGGTTGGTATCCTCGCCAGTTTACTAGGGTTGCTGTACCTGCTGATTTTTCCCATGCACCTTAATAATACCCGTTTGGCTCGCCGAGATGCTTTATCAGAGATTAGTCAGCAAGCCGCGCAAGCAGAAACTCAACTGGAAAGCCAGTTAGGAAGTCAGCAATTTCAACAGGAGATTGAACAGCGAAAAGTGCAACTCCGAGCCCAGTTAACTGGCTTAATACAAGACGAGGAACAATTAAATCAGGTGATTGCGGAAGGAAACCTTCCCCCACAAATTCTACAAGTTCTTGAGGAAGCTAAAACTAATCCAGCCGTCCTTGATGAGTTCTTGGAACAACAAGCCGACTCCCTACCTGTGCAATTACTCACCCAAATTCGTCAACGCCAACAAGAACTAGAGGATGAAGCCAAAACGCGATCGCTCAAATCTAGCCTCCAAACTGGGATGAGTAGTTTGCTATTGGCGATCGGTTATATAGCCTTGGGCTGGACTGGTTTAAAAGGTTTGGGTCTCTTAAATAAAGGTCGTCGTAAACCATCTTCTAACCCTGGATAAAATAGCTGACCGCGAGATAATTATGGCTCCAAAGGATGTAAATTAAACCCAATCCTAGGTGTATTTAACTGCATGGAGCCACCTTTTTTGTCTCACCGATGAGCGAAATTTATGGTGCATCAAATATTCCTTTTTTTTGCCAATTTATATCCCTAAAACACTGAAGCTAATGTTTTCGATATATATTCTGACTTGCAATGATGAAATTGATATTGCCGCCTGCATTGAGTCAGCCAGTCAATGTGATGATATAATTGTAGTCGATTCCTTTAGTAGCGATCGCACCGTAGAAATTGCTCAACAGTACCCCGTCCGCGTACTTCAACATAAGTTTGAAAGTCACGGTCGCCAACGGACTTGGATGCTGCAGGAAGTAACCACTAAATATCAGTGGGTCTATATTCTCGAATCCGATGAACGCATGACCCCCGAACTATTCGCCGAGTGTCAACAGCAAACCCAAAATACCGACGGCTATATAGGTTATTATGCAGCGGAAAGGGTCATGTTTATGGGGCGCTGGATTCGCCGCAGCACCCAATACCCCCGCTATCAGATGCGTCTATTTGATAAGCAGCGCGTCTGGTTTACCGATTATGGTCACACCGAGAGAGAAGTCTGTGACGGTCCTACCAGCTTCCTCAAAGAAACCTATCCTCACTATACCAACAGTAAAGGCATGGCACGATGGATAGAAAAGCACAACCGTTATTCTACAGATGAAGCCCACGAGACAGTCAAACAATTGCGATCGGGTACAGTAAACTGGAATCACCTATTTTGGGGGAAAACAGAGGTCGAAAGGCGACACGCCTTGAAAGATTTATCCCTGCGTCTACCATTTCGACCCCTAATCCGGTTTGTCTATATGTATTTTATCCTGGGAGGCTTCCTCGACGGTCAGCCTGGACTCGCCTGGTGTACTCTACAAGCCTTTTATGAATATCTGATTCTCCTGAAAGTCTGGGAAATCGAAAATATGCCTGTTGGCGAGCCACAAACTCATCAAGAATTGGCGATCGATACAGAAACTCCCTCAGCTTCTGGGAAAGGCTTAGGGTGAGGTGGTTTCCCTGGCAATGACTCCACAGCCATACTAACAGCATTTAAGCCGAAAAAATTACCGAGCCAAAAACCATCCCCCCTACTCTCACCGCTGGTGTGGGTGGGTTCCCGCGCGGGACTCTATTTGCACCAGTCCCCATAACCCCCCCCGACTACTACTAAAGTTCAGCATCAACGTCAAGACTGGGCTATCATGTTCAGACAAGTCCGATTGTTAATTTATTTTTAGGATCAGTATTTTCAACTATGCATCTAAGTGAACTGACCCATCCCAATCAACTCCACGGTTTGTCTATCCATGAATTGGAAGAAGTGGCTCAACAAATCCGTGAAAAGCACCTAGAAACCGTAGCAGCTACTGGAGGTCATTTGGGACCAGGTTTGGGAGTGGTCGAACTAACCCTAGGACTTTACCAAACCCTAGACCTAGACCGAGATAAAGTCATTTGGGATGTCGGACACCAAGCCTATCCCCATAAAATGATTACTGGACGCTACAACAATTTTAATACTCTGCGCCAAAAAGATGGGGTCGCAGGCTACCTAAAACGGTGCGAGAGTCGTTTTGACCATTTTGGAGCCGGACACGCCTCTACAAGCATCTCAGCCGCCTTGGGGATGGCTTTGGCTAGGGATATGCAGGGCGATAACTATAAGGTGGTGGCAATTATTGGTGATGGGGCGATGACAGGGGGGATGGCTTTGGAAGCTATTAACCACGCGGGTCATCTACCTAACACTAATTTGATGGTGGTTCTCAATGATAACGAAATGTCGATTTCCCCCAATGTGGGCGCGATTCCCCGTTATTTGAATAAAATGCGCCTGAGCCCGCCGGTGCAATTTTTGAAAGATAATCTGCGGGAACAGTTTAAACAAATTCCCTTTGTCGGTGAGAATTTTACCCCGGAGATGGAACGCCTTAAAGAAGGGATGAAACGGTTAGCTGTGCCGAAATTGGGGGCTATTATTGAGGAGTTGGGTTTTACCTATATCGGACCTGTGGATGGTCACAACTTGGAGGATTTGATCGAGACTTTCCAACAAGCCCATGAAATTAAAGGCCCGGTTATGGTTCATGTCTCGACAGTTAAGGGTAAGGGTTATGCGATCGCTGAAAAAGACCAAGTAGGCTATCACGCTCAATCACCCTTTAACCTCGCCACCGGGAAAGCTATTCCCTCCAACAAACCCAAGCCTCCCAGTTATTCTAAAGTATTTGCAGATACCTTAATTAAGCTGGCCGAAGATAACCCTAAAATTTTGGGTATCACCGCCGCCATGGCAACAGGCACAGGTTTGGATAAACTACAAGCTAAACTCCCCCAACAATATATTGATGTGGGTATTGCTGAACAACACGCGGTTACTCTGGCGGCGGGTTTAGCCTGTGAGGGAATGCGTCCGGTGGTGGCGATTTACTCGACTTTCCTACAACGAGCCTATGATCAGATTATCCATGATGTCTGTATCCAAAAGTTGCCGGTTTTCTTCTGTTTGGACCGCGCCGGTATTGTTGGGGTAGATGGTCCCACTCACCAGGGAATGTATGATATCGCTTATCTGCGCTGTCTCCCCAATATGACCATTATGGCTCCTAAAGATGAAGCCGAATTACAGCGAATGCTGGTAACTGGTATTAATCACAATTCTGGGGCGATCGCTATGCGCTACCCCCGTGGTTCCGGTCATGGGGTTCCCCTTATGGAAGAAGGCTGGGAACCTATTGCGATCGGTAAAGGTGAAATCCTCCGCCAAGGTGATGATATCCTACTACTCGGCTATGGCACAATGGTTCACAGCGCTATGCAGGTAGCTGAGATTCTCAGTGAACACGGCATTGATGCAACTGTGGTTAATGCCAGATTTGTCAAACCCCTAGACACAGAGCTGATTGTACCCTTAGCCCAAAAAATCGGTAAAGTCGTCACCCTCGAAGAAGGTTGCATCATGGGAGGTTTTGGTTCCGCAGTAGCCGAAGCACTACTAGATCATGATGTTTTAGTACCTGTTAAGCGGTTCGGCATTCCTGACCAATTGGTGGATCATGCTACACCTGATCAATCTAAAGTTGATCTGGGTCTGACAAGTTCCCAAATTGCTGAACAAATCCGGGAATTGTTCTTGACCAAAGAACCCTCAACAGTCAGCACTTCCAAATAATCAATATAGCCTCTATGGTGCGTCAGGAGGGAATTATCCCCTGGGATTTATATAGCCTCTATGGTGCGTCAGCACGGAATTATCCCCTGGGATTTATATAGCCTCTATGGTGCGTGAGCACGGAATTATCCCCTGGGATTTATATAGCCTGGTTCTGACGCACCCTACGGGAGGCGATCGCACCATCATTGAAATCAAGACCGGAGCATTGATTTAAAGGTCCATCAGTAGGGTGCGTCAGACTCCGAGAATTAAAATCAACACCGGAGCATTCATTTCTGACGCACCATACCCGATAATTGAACAGGTAGCACCAAACTATCCCCTGGGATTTATATAGCCTCTATGGTGCGTCAGCACGGAATTATCCCCTGGGATTTATATAGCCTCTATGGTGCGTCAGCACGGAATTATCCCCTGGGATTTATATAGCCTCTATGGTGCGTCAGCACGGAATTATCCCCTGGGATTTATATAGCCTCTATGGTGCGTCAGCACGGAATTATCCCCTGGGATTTATATAGCCTCTATGGTGCGTCAGCACGGAATTATCCCCTGGGATTTATATAGCCTGGTTCTGACGCACCCTACGGGAGGCGATCGCACCCTACCGCACCCTACCACCCTACCACCCTACGGGAGGCTACGGGAGGCTACGGGAGGCGATCGCACCATCATTGAAATCAAGACCGGAGCATTGATTTAAAGATCCATCAGTAGGGTGCGTCAGACTCCGAGAATTAAAATCAACACCGGAGCATTCATTTCTGACGCACCATACCCGATAATTGAACAGGTAGCACCAAACTATCCCCTGGGATTTATATAGCCTCTATGGTGCGTGAGCACGGAATTATCCCCTGGGATTTATATAGCCTCTATGGTGCGTCAGCACGGAATTATCCCCTGGGATTTATATAGCCTCTATGGTGCGTGAGCACGGAATTATCCCCTGGGATTTATATAGCCTCTATGGTGCGTCAGCACGGAATTATCCCCTGGGATTTATATAGCCTCTATGGTGCGTCAGCACGGAATTATCCCCTGGGATTTATATAGCCTGGTTCTGACGCACCCTACCGCACCCTACCGCACCCTACCGCACCCTACCGCACCCTACCACCCTACCACCCTACGGGAGGCTACGGGAGGCGATCGCACCATCATTGAAATCAAGACCGGAGCATTGATTTAAAGATCCATCAGTAGGGTGCGTCAGACTCCGAGAATTAAAATCAACACCGGAACATTCATTTCTGACGCACCATACCCGATAATTGAACAGGTAGCACGGAATTATCCCCTGGGATTTATATAGCCTCTATGGTGCGTGAGCACGGAATTATCCCCTGGGATTTATATAGCCTCTATGGTGCGTGAGCACGGAATTATCCCCTGGGATTTATATAGCCTCTATGGTGCGTGAGCACGGAATTATCCCCTGGGATTTATATAGCCTCTATGGTGCGTCAGGAGGGAATTATCCCCTGGGATTTATATAGCCTCTATGGTGCGTCAGCACGGAATTATCCCCTGGGATTTATATAGCCTGGTTCTGACGCACCCTACCGCACCCTACCGCACCCTACCACCCTACCACCCTACGGGAGGCTACGGGAGGCGATCGCACCATCATTGAAATCAAGACCGGAGCATTGATTTAAAGGTCCATCAGTAGGGTGCGTCAGACTCCGAGAATTAAAATCAACACCGGAACATTCATTTCTGACGCACCATACCCGATAATTGAACAGGTAGCACGGAATTATCCCCTGGGATTTATATAGCCTCTATGGTGCGTGAGCACGGAATTATCCCCTGGGATTTATATAGCCTCTATGGTGCGTGAGCACGGAATTATCCCCTGGGATTTATATAGCCTCTATGGTGCGTCAGGAGGGAATTATCCCCTGGGATTTATATAGCCTCTATGGTGCGTCAGCACGGAATTATCCCCTGGGATTTATATAGCCTGGTTCTGACGCACCCTACGGGAGGCGATCGCACCCTACCGCACCCTACCACCCTACCACCCTACGGGAGGCTACGGGAGGCTACGGGAGGCGATCGCACCATCATTGAAATCAAGACCGGAGCATTGATTTAAAGATCCATCAGTAGGGTGCGTCAGACTCCGAGAATTAAAATCAACACCGGAGCATTCATTTCTGACGCACCATACCCGATAATTGAACAGGTAGCACCAAACTATCCCCTGGGATTTATATAGCCTCTATGGTGCGTGAGCACGGAATTATCCCCTGGGATTTATATAGCCTCTATGGTGCGTGAGCACGGAATTATCCCCTGGGATTTATATAGCCTCTATGGTGCGTGAGCACGGAATTATCCCCTGGGATTTATATAGCCTCTATGGTGCGTGAGCACGGAATTATCCCCTGGGATTTATATAGCCTCTATGGTGCGTCAGCACGGAATTATCCCCTGGGATTTATATAGCCTGGTTCTGACGCACCCTACGGGAGGCGATCGCACCCTACCGCACCCTACCGCACCCTACCACCCTACCACCCTACGGGAGGCTACGGGAGGCGATCGCACCATCATTGAAATCAAGACCGGAGCATTGATTTAAAGATCCATCAGTAGGGTGCGTCAGACTCCGAGAATTAAAATCAACACCGGAGCATTCATTTCTGACGCACCATACCCGATAATTGAACAGGTAGCACGGAATTATCCCCTGGGATTTATATAGCCTCTATGGTGCGTGAGCACGGAATTATCCCCTGGGATTTATATAGCCTCTATGGTGCGTCAGGAGGGAATTATCCCCTGGGATTTATATAGCCTCTATGGTGCGTCAGGAGGGAATTATCCCCTGGGATTTATATAGCCTCTATGGTGCGTCAGCACGGAATTATCCCCTGGGATTTATATAGCCTCTATGGTGCGTCAGCACGGAATTATCCCCTGGGATTTATATAGCCTCTATGGTGCGTCAGCACGGAATTATCCCCTGGGATTTATATAGCCTGGTTCTGACGCACCCTACCGCACCCTACCGCACCCTACCGCACCCTACCACCCTACCACCCTACCACCCTACGGGAGGCTACGGGAGGCTACGGGAGGCGATCGCACCATCATTGAAATCAAGACCGGAGCATTGATTTAAAGATCCATCAGTAGGGTGCGTCAGACTCCGAGAATTAAAATCAACACCGGAGCATTCATTTCTGACGCACCATACCCGATAATTGAACAGGTAGCACCAAACTATCCCCTGGGATTTATATAGCCTCTATGGTGCGTGAGCACGGAATTATCCCCTGGGATTTATATAGCCTCTATGGTGCGTCAGCACGGAATTATCCCCTGGGATTTATATAGCCTCTATGGTGCGTCAGCACGGAATTATCCCCTGGGATTTATATAGCCTGGTTCTGACGCACCCTACCGCACCCTACCGCACCCTACCGCACCCTACCGCACCCTACCACCCTACCACCCTACGGGAGGCTACGGGAGGCTACGGGAGGCGATCGCACCATCATTGAAATCAAGACCGGAGCATTGATTTAAAGATCCATCAGTAGGGTGCGTCAGACTCCGAGAATTAAAATCAACACCGGAGCATTCATTTCTGACGCACCATACCCGATAATTGAACAGGTAGCACCAAACTATCCCCTGGGATTTATATAGCCTCTATGGTGCGTGAGCACGGAATTATCCCCTGGGATTTATATAGCCTCTATGGTGCGTCAGCACGGAATTATCCCCTGGGATTTATATAGCCTCTATGGTGCGTGAGCACGGAATTATCCCCTGGGATTTATATAGCCTCTATGGTGCGTCAGCACGGAATTATCCCCTGGGATTTATATAGCCTCTATGGTGCGTCAGCACGGAATTATCCCCTGGGATTTATATAGCCTGGTTCTGACGCACCCTACCGCACCCTACCGCACCCTACCGCACCCTACCGCACCCTACCACCCTACCACCCTACGGGAGGCTACGGGAGGCTACGGGAGGCGATCGCACCATCATTGAAATCAAGACCGGAGCATTGATTTAAAGATCCATCAGTAGGGTGCGTCAGACTCCGAGAATTAAAATCAACACCGGAGCATTCATTTCTGACGCACCATACCCGATAATTGAACAGGTAGCACCAAACTATCCCCTGGGATTTATATAGCCTCTATGGTGCGTGAGCACGGAATTATCCCCTGGGATTTATATAGCCTCTATGGTGCGTGAGCACGGAATTATCCCCTGGGATTTATATAGCCTCTATGGTGCGTGAGCACGGAATTATCCCCTGGGATTTATATAGCCTCTATGGTGCGTGAGCACGGAATTATCCCCTGGGATTTATATAGCCTCTATGGTGCGTCAGCACGGAATTATCCCCTGGGATTTATATAGCCTGGTTCTGACGCACCCTACGGGAGGCGATCGCACCCTACCGCACCCTACCGCACCCTACCACCCTACCACCCTACGGGAGGCTACGGGAGGCGATCGCACCATCATTGAAATCAAGACCGGAGCATTGATTTAAAGGTCCATCAGTAGGGTGCGTCAGACTCCGAGAATTAAAATCAACACCGGAACATTCATTTCTGACGCACCATACCCGATAATTGAACAGGTAGCACGGAATTATCCCCTGGGATTTATATAGCCTCTATGGTGCGTGAGCACGGAATTATCCCCTGGGATTTATATAGCCTCTATGGTGCGTGAGCACGGAATTATCCCCTGGGATTTATATAGCCTCTATGGTGCGTCAGCACGGAATTATCCCCTGGGATTTATATAGCCTCTATGGTGCGTGAGCACGGAATTATCCCCTGGGATTTATATAGCCTGGTTCTGACGCACCCTACCGCACCCTACCGCACCCTACCGCACCCTACCGCACCCTACCGCACCCTACCACCCTACCACCCTACGGGAGGCTACGGGAGGCGATCGCACCATCATTGAAATCAAGACCGGAGCATTGATTTAAAGGTCCATCAGTAGGGTGCGTCAGACTCCGAGAATTAAAATCAACACCGGAACATTCATTTCTGACGCACCATACCCGATAATTGAACAGGTAGCACGGAATTATCCCCTGGGATTTATATAGCCTCTATGGTGCGTGAGCACGGAATTATCCCCTGGGATTTATATAGCCTCTATGGTGCGTGAGCACGGAATTATCCCCTGGGATTTATATAGCCTCTATGGTGCGTGAGCACGGAATTATCCCCTGGGATTTATATAGCCTCTATGGTGCGTCAGCACGGAATTATCCCCTGGGATTTATATAGCCTCTATGGTGCGTCAGCACGGAATTATCCCCTGGGATTTATATAGCCTGGTTCTGACGCACCCTACGGGAGGCGATCGCACCCTACCGCACCCTACCGCACCCTACCACCCTACCACCCTACGGGAGGCTACGGGAGGCGATCGCACCATCATTGAAATCAAGACCGGAGCATTGATTTAAAGGTCCATCAGTAGGGTGCGTCAGACTCCGAGAATTAAAATCAACACCGGAACATTCATTTCTGACGCACCATACCCGATAATTGAACAGGTAGCACGGAATTATCCCCTGGGATTTATATAGCCTCTATGGTGCGTGAGCACGGAATTATCCCCTGGGATTTATATAGCCTCTATGGTGCGTGAGCACGGAATTATCCCCTGGGATTTATATAGCCTCTATGGTGCGTGAGCACGGAATTATCCCCTGGGATTTATATAGCCTCTATGGTGCGTCAGCACGGAATTATCCCCTGGGATTTATATAGCCTCTATGGTGCGTCAGCACGGAATTATCCCCTGGGATTTATATAGCCTGGTTCTGACGCACCCTACGGGAGGCGATCGCACCCTACCGCACCCTACCGCACCCTACCACCCTACCACCCTACGGGAGGCTACGGGAGGCGATCGCACCATCATTGAAATCAAGACCGGAGCATTGATTTAAAGGTCCATCAGTAGGGTGCGTCAGACTCCGAGAATTAAAATCAACACCGGAACATTCATTTCTGACGCACCATACCCGATAATTGAACAGGTAGCACGGAATTATCCCCTGGGATTTATATAGCCTCTATGGTGCGTGAGCACGGAATTATCCCCTGGGATTTATATAGCCTCTATGGTGCGTGAGCACGGAATTATCCCCTGGGATTTATATAGCCTCTATGGTGCGTGAGCACGGAATTATCCCCTGGGATTTATATAGCCTCTATGGTGCGTCAGCACGGAATTATCCCCTGGGATTTATATAGCCTGGTTCTGACGCACCCTACCGCACCCTACCGCACCCTACCGCACCCTACCGCACCCTACCACCCTACCACCCTACGGGAGGCTACGGGAGGCGATCGCACGATGGTACCGAGATGGGGGTCTCTGGCGAAAATTATTCGGGTGGGATTCATATAGCCGGGGTATGGTAGAATCCGATAATTATCGATATATGGTAGGCCTGACGCACCCTACCTTACCCTAGTTTGAACCCAGAGCGAGTACAACCATTGAATTCTCAACCTGAATCATCACCACTTGAACCTAATTTAACCACAGGCTCTCAGTCCCCGGAAGAGCCTATAGATTACCTCAAGCGTCAGGCTGAAGATTTGAGGCAGGAAATTGTCCAACTTCAGCTCACTAAGGCAAAATTACAGCAGGAACAAACCGCCCTAACTCAATCTATGGGAAACCTGGTTTCTGAAGCCCTCAGCCAGTTGGAGGCGAGGAGACAGACTCTACAAGTGGAAGTCGAAAAACTCGAACGTCGCCGAGAACGCATTGAGCAAGAAATGCGAACTACTTTTGCTGGGGTTTCTCAGGATTTGGCTATCCGAGTTCAAGGCTTTAAAGATTATTTGGTTGGTAGTCTTCAAGACCTGGCGGCTACAGCAGAACAGCTTGAGTTAATCCCAGAAGAACCGATCGCTCCCCCTGCTGCTAATTCCACTCCCAGAAGTCAGTCGGTGGAGTTGGTGGCTGAAACTCAGCCTAATACTCAATTTACTAAGTCGGCTTTTGCTGAACAAACTCAACAAATTCGTCAGATTATTGACCAATACCGCAGTAATCCTGACTATTATGGCCCCCCTTGGCAGTTGCGCCGCACTTTTGAGCCTATCCACGCTAAACAGGTTTCTAATTGGTTCTTTAACCAAGGTGGACGCGGTGCGTTGCGGACTATGGGAAGCCGTCTGCAAAATATTCTGGTGGCTTCGGCGACTGTATCAATTCTCAGAAGTCTCTATGACAGACGTTTGGGGACTTTGGTCTTGGCGAATAGTCCAGAACGCCTGGGAGAGTGGCGGCGGGGACTTCAAGACTGTTTAGGAATTGACCGCCGTGATTTTGGACCTGAGCGCGGGTTGGGATTATTTGAAGACCCGGAATTGTTGGCTCAAAAGGCTGACAGATTGGTTAATGACGGTCGCCTTCCGTTTATTATTATTGATGATACAGAGGAGAAAATTAGCCTCTCGTTGCTCCAGTTTCCTCTCTGGTTGGCTTTTGCTCCTGACCCGCAGGCGGCGGCTCAGTCAACCTTAGATAGGTTTTGAGAGCGGTTGATATAGGTTAGTCGGATTCGGTTGCTAAATTGTCGATGGATGCAGGAAATTTGATTAAGTATGGTTAATTGGTTGATTTTGAATGGGGTGATCTTGGTGGCGGCTTATCTACTGGGGTCAATTCCTACTGGATATGCGATCGCTCTTTGGTTTTATGGTGTTGATATCCGGGAGGTGGGTTCGGGTTCAACTGGGGCAACTAATGTATTAAGAAGCTGTGGTAAACTGCCGGCGGTGATGGTTTTAGCAGTGGATATTTTGAAGGGTGTCGCTGCTATTTCTATGGTTTTCTGGGTGTATTCCCTCACTCAAACCCGCGAAATTGCGACTCTGGCTGGGATTGACTCCCCGGAAGTTTTGGCCTACTCGATCGCCACATTATCTGGCTTAATTGCAGTATTCGGCCATACAATGTCTATATGGATAGGCTTTAAGGGCGGTAAATCTGTGGCTACCAGTTTGGGGATCTTATTTGCTCTCAATTGGCTCCTGGCTTTGGCTACATTAATTGTATTTGGGGTGGTTTTAGCCATTACCCGCATTGTATCTTTAAGTTCTATTGCTGGGGCTATCACGATCGCTGCTTTAATGATTATGACCGGACAACCCCTCCCCTACCAGATTTTTGCGATCGCCGCTGGAACTTATGTGATTTGGCGACATCGTAGCAATATTGACCGGATTTTACAGGGTACAGAACCCCGTATTGGTCAAAAACTCTCAGCAGACCCGACCCCCTAACTCCCTAATTCCCGGGAGCGATCGCCTGCGGCTTTCACCGCTTTAATTAAAGCTGATCGAAAACCCGCCGCCTCTAGTTCGGCAATTCCGGCGATAGTTGTACCGCCTGGACTGGTGACGCGATCCTTTAATTCGGCTGGGTGTAATTGAGATTCCCGCAACAGTTGAGCGGTTCCCCAAACGGTATCCAGAGCCAACTTTGAGGCGATCGCTCTAGGAAGTCCAGCCGCCACTCCTCCATCAGTCAAAGCCTCAATCATAATCGCCACATATCCAGGACCAGAACCCGATAAACCCGTTACCGCATCCATCAAATATTCTGGAACTTGCACCACATCCCCAACTGCTGTTAAAATCTCCGTAGCGCGTTTAATATGTGTAGGTTCCACGGAACTACCAGCAGCCAAAGCGCTAACTCCGGCTCCTACCGTAGCGGGAGTATTTGGCATTACTCTAATTACGGGAGATTCCCGAAAAGCTCTCTCCAACTTAAACAGGGTAACACCTGCCAAAATTGAGATGATTATAGTACCCGGCTTTAGCAGTCCTTCTAAATCGTCAGCCACCCAGTCAAAAATCTGAGGTTTCACAGCCAGCAAAACCACCTCAGTAGCTGCGGCAACTTCCCGATTATCAGATGTTACCCCAACCTCATATTTTTGAGATAAAAACTCACGGCGATCGCCAGAAGGGTCACTAACCATCACCATTTCCGGGGCATAAATCCGCTTCGCCAACAGACCCGACAGCAAAGCCTCCCCCATTACCCCGCCGCCAATCAATCCCAATTTAAACTCACTCATCCGTCCATCCATCGCGCTATTTGGGCTCAGGATGAGGGGAGAAGCATTAACTTGTCAATTGCCAAACATCTCCCCCTGTCCCGTCGTATCTGCATCACTGCCAACTACTGCATCGCCTGAACCTTTTCTGGCTGCCAAGGCGCGGAAGTGCTGGAACTCACGCGGGGGCGCACACCGGGAACCTCATTAGCCACACCACCTTGAGTTCTAACCTGAACACAACTGGGAGTAAACAGAAAAATGCTTTCTCCAATGCGTTCCTGATGACCATCGAGGGCATAGGTGCCACCAGCGACGAAATCTACAGCTCTCTGAGCCTGGTCTGGGTCCATCATAGTCAAATTCAGAACTACAGACTTGCGTTCCTTCAGGGCGCGGATAGCAGCCGGCATTTCTTCAAAAGTGCGAGGTTCCATAACCATCACTTCCGAAATTCCGTTGAGCGCTCCTGGCATTCCAATTACATTATTCATAGCTGGTGAACCCATTGTTACTGATTCAGATGTCATATTACCACCTCCGACCGTCGCCACCGCGCGTTCACGGGGGCGACGAGACCCACGACGTTCTTCCTCTGACATGAGGGGAGCAGCCTGTGGTTGAGGGGCTTGATACATGGTCGTCTGGTATTGCTCCCCTTCCATTTCATCGTATTCGTAATCGTACTCAACGGATTCATTGAGTCCTACGAAATCTCTAAGTTTGCTAAACAGTGTATTCACGGCTTACTGCGCTCCATAAAACTACCACAAAAAGTCACCATTGACATTTTGAGATTTACTACCTGCATTAACCCAGACTGTAACCAGTGCTAGGATACACAGGCTTTGTACCGTAAAGCATAGGGTCAACTAAATTTATGCGATCGCCCTGATTGTTGATCAACTGCTCTAAAGATACCGCTCTAACCTACCCAGTGGGGGCTGATTGTCATAATTTTTTTTAGACATTTCCTCCCCTAACACAAAGGCAGATGATTAAAGTTTAACCCGAAAGTTCCTCATCCCCCCTATTGATAGTGCATCAGGTAGACTCCGACCCGATCGCCTTAGATATTCCTGGGACCGAATATAGTTTGTCCCGGTCTAATCATAGTAGCCCCTGCTTCTACGGCTAGTAAATAGTCCCCTGACATACCCATAGACAACTCTTGCATTTTGATATTAGACCAATTTTGCCCCTCAATTTGAGCGGCTAACTGGCGGGTTTGTTCAAAAACCGATCGCGTTTCGTTTTCGGTCAAGCCTTGGGGGGGAATTGTCATTAGACCCTGAATATTTAGGGACTCACAGACATTAAGCTGGGGTAAATCAGCCAGCAACTCCGGGACAGTCCAACCATATTTGTTGGGGTCTGGGAGGATTTTCACCTGTAGGCAGATCCGAGGACAGCGAGACTGTTCTGTGGCCAGGCGATCGAGTCTTTGGGCTAATTTCAAACTATCAACCGAGTGAATCCAATCAAAATGAGCGATCGCCGTCGCCGCCTTATTGCTTTGTAGATGACCAATCAAGTGCCAGTTAATGTCCGTGAGATCCTGCAATTGAGATTGTTTCGCCTCTGCTTCCTGAACACGATTTTCGCCAAAATCCCTAACTCCGGCTTCATAAGCCAAGCGCATAGCCGACACCGAAACCGTTTTAGTCACAGCCACCAGTCGCACCTCTGGAGGAATAGCAGCCCGAATTTGGGCAATTCTTTCAGCGATCGAATCAGTCATAGTAGGTTAGTCAAGCTATAGAAAGGTCTGCTGATGAATTATTTGCAGTTTTTGATAAGGCTCCATTTGGCCAGTGCGTCGTAACATTCGCAAGCGAATTTCTACTAACATCTTGGCATCCGAGCGGCTTATCGGTTCAAACTTCAAGCCAGCCGGTGATTGAGTCACCAAGAAAAAGAGGCGTTGGGCGTAAAGGGTAGTAAATAATTCCTGATTATCCTCAACTGGGCACACTTTAAAAAGTAAGCCAAAGTTGGGATGGTTCATGTAAGTTTCTGTTGTCATTCCGCCTCACGCATCAGCAAGCACTAACTTATAAAAAAGGCAATTACCTGGTGTTACTCTGCTATTCGGGCCCGCCCATCACAGACATATCCCAGAATCAAATAATCAGCCGATTTATCTTGACACTCTCGGGCGCACTTTTCAAGTCATAGCACCTTGTGCCGGGAAACGGGGAAAAAGCATTGATGTTAAGATTCCCAACCCCAAACCAAACGCATACCCCAAAATATAGTTAAGGCGAATAGGGCGATCCAATCCCACCAATTAATTTTAAGTTGATGCCACTCAACCCGATGTTGGTTAGGACTGGTAAAGCCTCTGACTTTCATGGCATTAGCAATTTGTTCTGCTCTCAATAATAAGTTTTCCAGGAGTCTTTCTGCCACCAATAGCCAAATTTGAGTCGCCCTGCGCCAGCCCAGTTTTTTCCAGTTGATCGCCCTAGTACGCACAGATCTATATAGGTTCTGAATTTCCTCAAGTACCAGGGGAAAGAAACGCAGGGAGAGAGTCAGGGTCAGGGCGATTTCCGTCACCGGAATTTTCAACCTTCGCAATGGTTTCATCACGCTTTCAATCCCCACAGCGATTTCCTCAGAAGCCGTAGTCAGTAGATATAGATTAGTGCTGTACACCAGGGTAAACAGCAAGGTACTAATCCTAACACCCAGATCCAGGGAATAGCGGGTAATAGTTAACGGACCCGCCGACAGCAGAATATAACGATAGGCCGTAGGTTGAGGTAAACCCCCTGTATCAGTCACCGAATCAGCCATAGTTGTGGCATTTTCGAGGTCCTCTCCCACTCTCCCAAGACTTTGCATTTCAAAAGCTATCTCATCTGTAGGGAGACGGGGTTGATGGCTAACACTCAACCCGTCAGGTAGGATAGCACTTACTATCAACAATAAACTACAGAAAGTTAATAGCCAGCCCATTTGTCGCTTCCAAACCCGGAATGGAATTGCTGCCACTAGGGTAATCACCATCAACAGCACCACCAACCCCAACCGCCAAACGGCATTGGAGAGAATCGGCGCAATGAGAAAGCTCATCAACCAGACTAGCTTAATCCGGGAATCAAGGCGATGAAGCCAAGTAATCGGTTGTTCTAAGTATAAACCGATAGGTAGCGATCGCAGTAAGTCCATTTTCTCAACAATTAACGATAGTTGGCGGGATCAATGGCAAATCGGCGCAACTGTTCAGCAGTCAAACCTTAGTCGCGCGGTTAGCGGAACCTCTCTCTACTTCCCGCATAGCTTTACCCCGCCATAATAGTCTAATGGGAGTGCCAGCAAATCCCAACTGTTGACGAAACTGGCTTTCCATATAGCGCCGATAGTTATCCCCAAAACGTTTTGGGTCATTCACAAACAAGACAATAGTTGGCGGACCGGAGGTAACTTGAGTTCCATAGTAGATTTTGCCCTGTCGTCCTTGGCGACTGGTGGGGGGAGAATGCCAACGGACTGCTTCTTCGATGACTTCATTAATTACGGCTGTAGAGACTCGGCGGCGATTTTCTTCGGCGGCTTTGTCCACCAATTTAAAAATTTTCTCGACCCGCTGTCCGGTCATAGCGCTGACAAAAATCATATCTGCCCAATCGAGAAAATACAATCGCGATCGCATGACTTTTTCATACTCTAGGATCGTGTAACTATCCTTTTCCACCGCATCCCATTTATTTACCACAATCACACAGGCGCGCCCGTCATCAGCAATACGACCCGCCAATTTTTGATCTTGGTCTGTGACTCCTTCCACAGCATCAATCACAAACAACACCACATCAGCCCGTCGGATCGCCTTAAAAGCCCGGTTAATCCCAAAAAACTCCGCCCCATACTCAACGTGCTTTTTCCGGCGGATCCCCGCCGTATCTACTAGGCGATAGGTATTGCCATTATGTTCTACGATGGTATCGATCGCATCACGGGTAGTCCCAGAAATTGGACTAACGATCGCCCTTTCCTGACCCAGAAAGGTATTTAATAGGCTAGACTTACCCACATTCGGACGGCCCACAATTGCCACTCGCAATTCTTCGTTGTCGTCATCCTCTGTTGAACTTGGTAAATGTTCAATCAAAGTATCCAGCAGTTCCCCCGTACCGTTACCATGAATGCTAGAAATCGGAAAAGGAGTTCCCAAACCCAATTCCCAAAATTGCGCCGCCTGAGTCAGTCCCTGGGTAGGGGATTCACATTTATTAACTGCTAAGAGGATCGGAACCTTTTGTTGTCGCAGCCAACTAGCGATCGCCTCATCCCCTCCCGTCGGTCCTGTTTGTCCATCCACCACCAAAATAGCTGCTGTCGCTTCCGCCAAAGCCATCAAGGCTTGTTCTCTAATTAGCGGAACAAACTCGGTATCATCATCAAAGACTAACCCTCCCGTATCTACTACGATAAACTCTCGATCCTGCCAATAGGCGGAACGATAGGTGCGATCGCGGGTCATCCCCGGTTGATCATGAACGATCGCATCTTGGGTTTGTGTAAGACGGTTTACCAGTGTAGACTTACCGACATTAGGGCGGCCGATAATGGCAACTATGGGTCGAGACATGGAACTTTCGCCTTATCCAGGCGTTGATAGTGCTAACCCTCTATTGTTACATACTCCTTGACCAACTTGTTATCTGCGATCGCCCAACTCAAGCTCACCCTAACTTAAAAACAGCCAATGGAACGGGCAATTTCCGCCTTGGGACTTGTAGTATTTGTACTGGTCGCCTATTTATTTTCGCGCGATCGTCAGCAGATTCGCTGGCCCACCGTTTTATGGGGCATTGCCCTGCAAATTTTATTTGCCATTGTGATTCTGAAAACCGCCATAGGATTCGCCATTTTCCAAGCCCTAGGCGCTGCTGTAACCCAGTTTCTCAACTTTTCCGATGCGGGAGCCCAATTTGTATTCGGAGACGATTTTGAGCAGCATTTCATCGCCTTTAAGGTCTTGCCGACCATTGTCTTTTTTTCCTCATTCATCACCATTTTATATCACTATGGCATCTTACAGAAAGTAGTCGAATGGGTAGCATGGCTAATGATGAAAACCCTCAAAACTTCCGGTTCAGAAACTCTCTCCTGTTCCGCCAATATTTTCGTCGGACAAACCGAGGCTCCCTTATTAATTAAACCCTATATTGCCACCATGACGCGATCAGAAATCCATGCCATGATGACCGGGGGATTTTCCACCGTCGCCGGGGGAGTATTAGCCGCTTATATTTCCTTTGGTGTTCCCGCAGAACATTTAATTGCCGCTTCCGTAATGTCCGCCCCGGCTAGTTTAGCCATTTCCAAAATATTCTATCCTGAAACCGAGCCTTCCCCCACCGCCGGACAGGTAAAAATCGAAGTAAAACCCACTTCTGCGAATGCCATTGATGCCGCCGCCACCGGAGCCACTGAAGGCATGAAATTAGCCCTAAATGTCGCCGCCATGCTGATTGCTTTTTTAGGATTATTAGCCCTAGTTAATGGCGTGTTAGGATGGTTAGGAGCCGGGATCGGATTACCCCAACTTTCCTTGGAATGGCTATTTTCTTTTATCTTTGCTCCCGTGGCTTGGTTAATGGGTGTACCTTGGTCCGACTGCGCCACCGTCGGCGTGTTACTGGGTAAGAAGATTATTGTTAATGAATTTATTGCTTATTTAGACCTCAAACAATTAATCGAAAATGCTAATGTTGTAGGTACTACTGAACCCACCATTAGTCCCCGGGGGATTTTAATTGCTACATACGCCCTTTGTGGATTTGCTAATATTGGTTCGATCGCCATTCAAATAGGCGGAATTTCAGCGATCGCACCCCAAAGACAAGCCGACCTCGCCCAATTAGGATTCCGAGCCATGATTGCTGGTTCTATCGCTTGTTTTATGACCGCTTGCGTCGCCGGGATGTTACTTTAACGCAATAGCAAAATTACCGTTTGTAGTGAGCCAACTATTACACCCAAAATACCACCTAGATTAACTATTCCCTGTAATTCACTTTTCACAATGCCATTAACTGCTACTTCTAACTGCTGTGGAGAAGTAGCCATTACCCGTTCAATAATCACTCCATCAAGATTCAAAATTGGAATCGCCTTAGCCACCAATTTCTCTAAGTCTTCTTCTAGGTAGCGTTCCAAAACCATCGCCAACTCTTGACTAACTAATCCTAGGGAATTATTAATCACTGGGGAAGTTTGCAGCCGCCTTAAAATTAACGCGGAAACCCTTTCCCAATCAATAGATTTAGTTAACCCTTGAATTAAATCAATACCCTGTTCTTGGACGTATTCTCGCACAGTATCCCGGAGAGTTTTGCGTAATTGTCGCACCGTAGACAGCGGCAAATTTTGCATTGAAAGATTTTGCAACCACTCCTTAAATCGCTCCCTAACTCCCAGAGAAGTTAACAGTTTTTCCAGTCGGCGATTAGTTTCTTCTTTTTCATCCAGACAAAAAGTTCTTAACCGGGTTAAAGTCGTGCGGAGACCGAAAATATTAGCCACTACCCAATAGGTTCCCGTGCTTTGTTCCCGGAAGCCTTCATCAATAATCGAAATATTGCGATCGGTCAGAAAATCAATTAAAGTCAGTCGGATAATTTCTGGGGGAATTACTCGCTCTAATAGCCATTCTGACAGTTGTTGAGCCTGTTGGTCACTTAGTTGGAACTCCAACATTACTTGATCAAAAATCTGGTTTAGCTGCGGCTCTAAAAAATCTTCCCGCCGCGCCATAACCCGCAATATCCTAGGTAAAGATTCTCCCAAAAAGTCCCTCAGAATACCTGCTAAAATTTTCGCCGTTTTCTGTTCAGTATCAGCTTTTACCTGAGCCAGCGCCAGTTGTAATAACCATAAAATCGTCGCTTCAATGCGTTCGGTTTTTAATAGGCGGCGCGCAACTTTCTGGAGTTCCTCCGGTGTCAGCAGGGACTGCATAATAGTATCAGAAACCCTTTGAGCCAGCCTTTCTTGGTTGCGGGGAATTAAACCGGGAGTAAAGGGAAGCTGAAACTTTCCGACCTTTTTGGCTTTATAGGGACGGAATAGCATTTTTATGGCTAGGTCATTGGTAAAGTAGCCGATAATTCCCCCCAAAACTGGGGGAACAATAAAAATCGATGCTTGAGATAAATTGACCATTGTGCCACAACATTTCTGCAAATCCCAGCTAACTAGGACAACTGACGAATTGCCTTTTCTATTCGCCTTTCTGAATTAGGGTGGTTGGTGCGATCGCGATGTTTTAGCTCATCACCCCCCTGATTCAAGAACCAATACTCCCATCATACCCCCTGCGATCGCATAGTGAGTAGCCCGACTAAAATTAGCTTCCTTTGCTAGGGCGACCTGTTCGGGACCTGTGGGGAATTTTTCTAGGCTAGGATTAAGGTAGGCGTACTCAGCCTTTAGTCCGAAAGTATTAGCTACTGGAACAACAACGCGATCGAGATACCATTGTTGAAAGGTTTTAAAGCCATTCTCAGGACGGTGAAAATCTAAAATCGCCGCCGTCCCACCGGGTTTCAGGACGCGATGGAGTTCTTTTA
This sequence comes from Limnospira platensis NIES-39, assembly GCF_026000695.1. Taxonomy (GTDB): domain Bacteria; phylum Cyanobacteriota; class Cyanobacteriia; order Cyanobacteriales; family Microcoleaceae; genus Limnospira; species Limnospira platensis. The sequence continues at coordinate 4,211,737 of NZ_AP026945.1, read as the reverse complement.
GGCTGCGGGGAATGTCTAGCACATTACGCAAACCATAACCCATGGTAGCACAGTCAAAATGATGATCCCCAAAGGGAAGATCTAGTACATCTGCTTCTACCCAAGTAATGGGAGCCGGGGATAGGGTAAAAGGTGGTTGGCGATCGCCAGCAATGGCCAGCAGTTGCCGGGAAAAATCCACCCCAACCACTTGTCCTGAGCCACCGACCTTGAGAGCCAAAAGTCTAGTTAAGTCACCAGTCCCGCAACATAGATCTAAGCCTATATGACCGGGACGAGCGCCGCTCCAGTTTACCGCCATTTGTTTCCAAATGCGATGACTCCCAAAACTTAGCCAGTCGTTCATCTGGTCATAGACCGGAGCAATACGGTTAAACAGGTTTTGGATATGTTCTTCGGTTCTATCTAGCTTCATATTTTAAGTTGATTGATGTAAGCGAGATAGAACTAGAGCCATTTCCTGAGCCACCAACCTAACCGTATACAGGTCATCTGGGGACAGTTGACAGGGTTTTTGCCATTGGAGGGAAAACACGGCGACCACTTGATTGCGATCGATAATGGGGGTACACAGGTGAGCTTGGATATTGGCGCTTTTATAGCGATCGCTTCCCGCCAGAGCTGAGTTATTGGGAATATTGATTTCACCCTGGGCGACTTTCGTGGCGATCGCTTCACTGACAATCTGATCATCAGCCAGCCAACCCTTCACATCCTCCACGATACCATAGGCTCCGGCCGTGGTAGCCAAACTATCTGAGGAAACCACTTGCAGAATCACCCCATCAGCCTCGATCTGTTCTCCAATAGCCTTAGCGATCGCCCGTAGAGTTTCCTCTATCTCCGTCGCCTTGAGTGCCATGCCTATAATATCACTCAACAGTTGAATCTGGCTGTTGGCTCGGCATAGTTGCTCCGTCCGCAGTTTCAGCAGTTCATAGGTTTCCGCCGCTCGTTGAACCACCGTTTTTAACTCATTCGGGTCCCAAGGCTTAGTAATGTATTTATACACCTGGCCGGAATTAATCGCGTCCACCAAGTCTTCAATATCTGTAAACCCGGTAAGAATAATCCGCACCGTGTTAGGGAACTGAGGTACAGTTTTACTGAGAAATTCAGTCCCCTTCATTTCTGGCATCCGTTGATCAGATATGATCACCGCCACCTCGCCTTCCTGAGAGAGAATTTCTAGGGCGCGGATCCCGCTTTCCGCTTTAAAAACGCTAAAATCTCTCCGAAAAGTACGATATAGCAGATCCAAATTATCTGGTTCATCGTCTACTACCAGCATCTTAGGTTTTTTCGGTCGTCTAATACTCATTAACTGGCGCTTAATGCTTTCTAGGTCTGGAGTTTCCGTTTCCATACTATTGTTACACTACGAGTGATTCCGTGCATTAGGGGATTTAGACCATTGTCGTCTCAACTGTTCGCAAACAGTAAGCTAGTTACTGTCAACCCCAGGAAAATCAGAGCCACCCACAAAAATTGATTATCTTTAGTATTAACCTGAGTTAGGTCAATGTCTGGGTCTGGTGATTGAGAATTGAGTTGATCTGCTTTAGCAGAATTTTCTCGGCTTGATGATGCTACAGGAAACTTATCGGCATTTTCTCCTAAGTTACTCAGATCGGGAATTTCGATTAACCCTTCTGAACCCCTATAGAGTTTCGGTGCTTCCAAAATTTCTAGCAAGCGCCGCGACTGTTTCCTAGTTTCTAGGCTGGGATGAAATTTGAGGGTTTTACAAAGAGCGATCGCCTTTTGTCTTTCCCCTAGGGCTTCATAGGCCGTCACTAGCCAAATCTGGACTTCGCCACCCAACCCAGAGTTAGCCTCCACTGCATCTCTCGCTGTTTCCAAATGTAGCACCGATTGGCGATATCGACCCTGTTCAAAGGCTATTTGTCCAGATCTGTACTCATGCAAAATCCGATCTAATTCTGGTGAACTCACAACAAAAATAAACTTTCATAGTGCAACACATCAGGGGTGGTACTCCCCTAGTAGTCGGATTTTAACCATGTTATCAACCCGACTACCAGATCATACCCCTAGAACTCATCATAATTCTCAGGAACACCAGATGCCTGATTATCCTGACGAGATCCTAGTAGATCAAGTTGATCGACCACAATCACCGGAATCGAGCGTGGTACACCCGTATTGCGGTCAGTCCATGTATCAATCTTTAATGTTCCCTTCACTCCAATCAAACTGCCCTTACGGACATAGTTGGCAGCAATTTCAGCCGTCTTATCCCAAATGTCTAAATTAAACCAGTCTGGTTTATCGCTGTTGCGACTTCTGCGCCTGACAGCTAAAGTCAATCGACATTTTACTGATCCTGACTATTACAGTCGATAAGAAAGTCACCTTTCCTACCTCTGATCCAGAACCGTGCGTGAAAGTTTCCCCTCACACGGCTCCTCAGTTACTCAGTCATTATATAGATACCTCTAGCGTCTCTGATATCATGGCAGTGTCCGTGTAACAGTTCTAAGTTCTCCAGTTTATTCTGGGCTCAATTACCATCAATGTGAGTTATCACTTTTTCTCACATTGTCTACTGTATAAACTTAGATAGCATTAGTGGCATTTTCCCGGATAGTTCCATAGCCGCCCACTCCCATAAACGTAATCTTCATCAAACGGGCTTTTTTCCCCTTTGACTTTAACCTGCCGTTCGAGCATAGTTTGGCTATGTTTTTCCAGACAGTATTTGTGATCTGGTGTGATAAATTTCCATCCGATGCCTTGGTTGACTCCCCAGTAACTCGATATCACATCAGTTTTGTTCTGATTTCGATTCCTTCTAAAGAAAGCCCATCCTCTCAATTTGTGGAACAAAATACTGTCAATTTTACCAAAGATTCCCTTACTACTCACAGTCGAGTAATATGACGACCACCCTCTAATGATTGGGTTTAGTGCATTGATCAGTTGTTCTTGACTTGAGTTTTTGTGGCTTCCGATGATCTCATCTACTTTCTGTAAGTGGCGTTTTATTGCCCCTTGACTGGGTTTGATGATAGTTTGAAAGCCTCTTTTCTGCTCCGTGTTTCCGGTCGCGCGCGATCGCTTTTCCCTTGTGGGATATTGTCGGATATTGTACCCCAGAAAATCCCAGCCTATATTTCCCTCATGTTCTATGAAGGTGTGACTAATGCGGGTGTTACCGTCCTTGAGTTTTAACCCCATTTCCATCAACCACGCTTCTATAGTCTCCTTGGCTGCCAGGATCACCTCAAGTTCCCCGTCCAATACCACCAAATCATCAGCATATCTGACCACTGTCGCTTTCCCATTGCCACAGTTAGCTACTCCACCCTGGAATTTATCCTCTAAGAGACTTTCCAAGCCGTCAAGGGCGATATTTGCCAATAGTGGCATCAATCCCCCTTGGGGTGTATCAGTCTCCGTCGGGAACAATTCCTTTCCGTCCATTACCCCAGATTTCAACCAGGCTTTGATTTCTCGCCTGAGTGTAGGGTAGGTATTTAGTTTGGCTAGTAGCTTCTGATGGTAAATTCCCTCAAAGCATTTCTCAATATGTGCATCTAGGACATATTTATGATCTTCCTTCATGCCATTGAAAATTGCTGCGATCGCATCTTGAGCAGACCGTCGGGGGCGGAACCCGTAGGAATTCCGGTCAAACCTTGCCTCCCATTCCGGTTCAAGTGCCAGCTTCACCAGCCCTTGTTTAGCTTTTTCCATCATCATTAGGATACCAACGGCACGCTTTTCGTCCCTTCCTGGTTCAGGTATCGACACCCGGCGGAGTCCTTGGGTTTTCCTTCCCAGTTTTAAGCAGTTAGCTAAATCTAGCTTCTCCTGATTCCTGAGTCTTTTGACCCCATCAACTCCCGCCGTCTTTTGGCTACCATTTTCCGGGATAACTTCCCGCACCGCCAGGATTTTGGCATCCCTGGAATTAGTCAACAACCTTTGCAACTTACGAACAGCCTTGACATCGCCACGTTTCGAGGCTCGATAGATTCTCTTTTGGAGCTTCAAGACATCCCGCTGAACTTTCGCCCAGTTCATTGTCTCCCATCCATACATCGGTTTTACCGTGTTCATAGCTTATTAACTCTCACTTGATTATCCATCTCCAAGTAACCGTGACTCCGTGGGCTTATCCTCTAGTTTCCTAAAGGCCTTTGCTTCTGAGTCAATCTTTTCCAGCGCCATCATGCAGCTTGACCGCCTACTCGGTTATCGACCTGTCCGAGAGATATACGCCGGATTACCCCGTTCCGAGTGTCTGCTTTACGATGAGGTTAGAGTTCCACTATCCGCCGGGTTTTTTCGGGGATGCTCCGGGTCAAATTTCGAGTTGCCCAGCCCTTATCCTTGCCTTTTGGCCCAGCCCATAACCCATGTAGGCTGTCATCAATAACGACGGTTCAGACGTGGATTCAGTTAACCTTACTCATACTCATCTCAGCTAGAAGGGATTTCGCCATGGGTTGACGATTACCTCCGTTACACCCCGCTTCACCAGATTGATAGTCAGTCTCCCCGGTGGGGGTGTCGCTTCGTCTGCATCACGACGGTAGGAATTGGTGAGACCCTCACCTACCCAGACACCCAGTTATCATAGACCTGTGACCGCATTTGTCTTAGTCTACGCAGATGGCACGCTACCCAACTGGGCAGCTTTTCCATCTAACGGGTCGCACCAAAATATTTGACATCCGGATCAGCTCCGGCTCGTCCCACAAGGGTAACCACATTTAGACTCATTCAATTTCTCCGGTTAGTGATTATAGGCAGAAGCCTGGCTCCCATTCTATCAAACCGTGAACCAGTAGGCAGGGAGCTTTTTATCGGCTGTTGCTGTCGAGGCTTAACGGACAAACTGCGGCATAACTTCGGCGGCAGTGAACAGTCCATAAATGCCCCTTTGGTGCAATTTTACCCCGGCTTTTAAGTAGCCAAAAGCTGGACCGCAGACATTGGCAGCCATGCTAGTTTCATCACCCAGAGTAAAGGTGTGGGTGGAGATTTTCCCCTCGAAGGTGCGACCCGTGACTTGCACATTGGTACTCAGGGGTTTTTTGGGGTTACGGGTATCGACAATTCCGCCAACAGTAACGCGATCGCGAGAACAAATACCCGCCAATTCCAACATAATATCGTCCGCGTGTTCCATGTCCTCCAGTTTCAGTAAACCATTAGTTTTGTCTAATAGGGCTTCTACTTCCGCATCTGTCATCGCCCTAGCTGTTTCTACGTTATAACCAGGAAGGTGGGCAATATCTTCCCTGATAGTAGCTCTGTAGGCTTCCCAGTTAGCTATACCAACCCCAAAGGTGATGTTAACGCTGTGAATTTCTGCATAACTTTGGGCAGCGATCGCCGCCGCCGCCGTCAGTAAACCCGGAGTAGCGCCACAACCTGTCATATAGGTAATGCCAGCCGCTTTTAACTCTTCCTGAAGTTCTAGGAGTTGTTCCACCGCACTGGTACGCTTGAGGGCATCGACTAGAACTCCCTGCCAACCCGAGTTAATAAAGGCTTGGGCTACCGAAGCCATAAACGTATTCGGTAAATTAGGCAGCGCCAAAAAGTAACCTTTGACCAAGGGAGCATGGTTAATTAAGTCGATAATACTCTGGGTGCTGTGGGTTCCGCCTGGTTCTATGTCTGCTACAGAACCGCGATCGCGATATGTCCTGATGCACAGGTCTGGATCTAGTCCTTCCGGCGAATAGATATAGCCCTTTTGATCTGCTGCTGCTACCCAGCGCATTTCTTGTTTAGGGGTTAATACCCTAGCCGCCGCTTGCCCTAAACCACCAAACCCTAGGACTCCTATAGGTATGGGGTTATCCGTTGCATGGGTATTTGGCTGATGATTCGTCATAAAATATGCTGTCAATTCGACAATTTATAATGGTAAAGCCGGAAATGTTGATCTTAATGCTGTTCCGGCAATAATTAATTTTAGGATAATTTCAGTTATAGCGTTTCTCATATCCATAAGGTACGGCCCTCACCCCAAACCCCTCTCCCAAGAGGGGAGAGGGGCTTTGAAAAGTACCTCACTAATCCACCGAACCGCTATAACATACCTTAATCCTTAGCAAGGCGTACTATACCATGCTCCACCTGGTCCTAGCTAGAAGCGCACAATTTCCTAGTCTGCTTGACAACACCGCCCCATCAAACTCTGACCCCTCACAGTGGGAACCCAACCCAATGGACAACAATTAACGTCAGTTATTCGGCGATCGCCCCCAATACTTTAAGACTCCCTTTTTGGGCATCACTCAAACCTTTTACCCCGCAGATATTCGCCCTTTCGTAAAGTCTGGGTACTCTCAAAGTTTTGAGACATTCTCGCCTTGGGACATTCCAAAGTTTAATTGTCTCATCCGCACTGCTACTGGCCAAGGTTTCACCATCGGGGCTAAAAGCTACCGCCAGCACCCAGCTTTGATGTCCGTTAAAAGTAGCATAACATTCATGGGTCCTCACATCCCACAAACGCACCGTATTGTTTTCTCCTCCACTCGCCAATAGTTGACCGTCTGGACTAAATGAAATCAGGTAAGTCCAAACTTGTTGACCTGGAAAAATTGCCAGACATTCTTGAGTTTTAACATCCCATAAACGCACCGTATTATCATTACTACTGCTCGCCAGTAGTTCCCCATTAGGACTAAAATTAACTGAGATTATCTCTCCCTGATGTCCGCGAAATTTTAGGGAAGTTTGCTGAAAATTAATGTCCCAAACTTGGACAATATTATCACTGCCACCCACCGCTATTTTTTGACTATCAGGACTAAAAGCAACTGTAAATATTTTGCAAGGATAATGGTTAATTTCATTGATTAAATTAGGGGTCGGTCTCACATTCCATAACTTAATAGTTCGGTCATCCCCGGCACTGACTAACAATTGATGATCGTAACTAAAAGCAACGGCATATAACTGGTTTGTGTGTGCCCTCAATGTAGTCAAACATTTATGATCATCAACACTCCAACACCTGACGGTAAAATCTCGACTAGCACTAGCGATCGTTTGACCATCTGGACTAAAAGCCACTGATTGTACTCGTTCTTTATGTCCCCGTAAATTGGCTAATATATCACCTGTTTCTATATCCCAAATCCTTATGTAGTAGTCATCGCTACCACTGGCTAAAGTTTTTCCATCTGGACTAAAAACTATTGAACGTATCCAATTACACCAACCTCCTAAAATGCTGTTTAGCTTGATATTATTAATATTTTGAACATTCCACAAACTCACCTTTTTATCAGCCGCACACATAGCTAATATTTTACCATCTGGTGTAAAAACAATTTCGTCTATCCAAGAAGTATGTTCTTGTAAAGTATTGAGGAGTTGGGGATGATGAATATCACTAACGTCCCACAGTTTGGCGGTGAGATCACCACTCCCACTAGCCAGTATTTTGCCATTAGGACTAAAAGCTAATCCTCTTAAATCGCTATCGTGTGCAGAGATACTAGCAGCAACAGAAATGTTATTGATATCTGCAATTTGCCAAAGTTTAATGGTTCCGTCAGCACTGCCACTGGCTAAGATTTGACTATCAGGACTGAAAGCAACACCCCATACTTCTTCTTGATGGTCTACTAAAGTGTTGACACATTTACCATTAACTACATCCCAAAGTTTGATATTTGTATCTTTGCTGGTGGTTGCTAACATTTCACCATCAGGACTGAAAACTATTCGATTAATCCAACTGGTGTGCCCTTGGAGAAACGCCAAACATTTACCACTATTAATATCCCACAACTGTACTTTGCCATCTATACTACCACTCGCAAATATTTTAAGATTAGGACTCAAAAATATTTTCATTTTTGGCATTAAAGGAGCATCAAATAATAAATCAGGCTCTATCAGCACGATTTTTACACATTGATGGTTTTCCAAATTCCAAAACTTAATTTGTTTATCATAACTAGCACTGACAATAATTTTCCCATTTTCATTAAATTTTAGGGTTTTTATGCTGAGGCGATGCCCTATCAATGTGGCAATTTTTGAGCCATCGGCAACTCGCCAAATATGAATTTTACCAGATTCATCACCTGTGGCTAAAAGTTTACCATCACGAGTAAAATCTAATGCTCTAACTGTATTCATAGATTCCATAAAAAGACAGTTAGTTAAATTGGCTTTAGTGAAATTAACATCCTGCAAACTAGCACCCCTAAAATCAGCGCCCAAAATCACGGCATGACTGAGATCGCAACCCTCCAAAGCAGCCTTGTCAGTTTTCAAAAGCAGGGTGATTGCATTGCCACCAACATAGCCGACTTTTTCTAGGGTTTTTCGCCGTGTCGCCTTGACTACTTCCCGCAAGCGATCGCAAATATCCTGTAAGTTTTCCTCATCAGTGTTTGTCACGGGACGCAGCATCGGCAATAATAAATCTAGCACTGCTTTGGTGAGAGGCATTTCCCCAAATGTAGTTCGCAAATGTGCCAAAGACTCAGTAGAAAACATATTGAGAGGTGCAATCGAAATCACTTCTCCGTTAACATCAACTTCGCGGCGGAAATAATTAGACCAAGTGTAGTTTTGAGCAGTTTTCTGTGGATTTACATGGGACTGTGACTGTGCCAATTCCACGAAATCGGGAGCCAATATCCCCAATTCAGCAGCAAACTTATAAGCCACAAAAAACTCTAATAACGAACGGTGAGCCGGACTATAATCTCCATCTTCATTACGAATTAACATAGTCTGACCCATCATGTCATAATGCCAGTGATCCAAATCCTTTTGTTGTTGCACTTCCGACTCAAACAAGCGACGAATGCGATCGGGAAACTCTCGATAATTTAAACTCATCCGATTCTTAGATAGCATTTCCCAGGAGAGTTCGCACAGAAAATAAAGTTTATCTGCCAGAGAAGTAAATGTGCGCTTTTTCTGTATATCATGCTGCATTTTGCGGGTAACTGCATATAGATAAATTCTGGCTAAATCGATCGCTTTTCCGGCTTCGATATCCGGCAAGGCTTTCAGTATTAACTGACTCATGACCGGACGGCGTGCTAAATCGACAAGTTGGTGATTATTCATGACTTTTTCCACCGTCGCGGGTGAGGCTTCAAAGGAGAGAGCCTGACGAATTTGCTGGTCACTAAATTTTTTTAATTCCAGAACTTCAAACTGTGGCGGTTCTCCCGTTAATGCTGCGACGGAAGCCTGTAGTTCTGCATTCAGCAAAGCGCGCCCTTCTTTGGCTTCGGGAAAATGCTCAGTGCGACAAGTCAAAATAACTTTAGAACCAGAGACTACAGTTTGAGCCAATTCCCAAAAGTTATTAATCATCCGCTGTCGGTCAATTTTGGCGGCCATCTCGTCAAAGCCATCAAACATGACCAACAATTTGCCCTGGCGGTTCAGCCATTCAAAAGCAGAGTAACCCCCTCGCAAGGGGATTTCATGTTGCCGGAAAAAGAACTCAGAAAACAGCGATTCCATATTAACGGCACTGGCATAATCTCGCAATAAAATAACTATGGGTAATCGCGGCCGTTCAACTCCTTTATGTTTGGCTTTCAAATAACGCTGTAATTGTTTGCCGGCATAATGAAATATAAACCAAGTTTTTCCAGTGCCAAATTCCCCTAAAATTGAGAGATGTTTTTTGGCTGTATCGTCAATCCATTTATTAACATAACCATCAATCCAGCCATCGTCTTCGTCGTAGTGGCTGACTCCTAATTTTTGCTTGGTATGGGGGTCAACTTCCTCTTTTATGCAGGCGAGAGGTACATATTTATGGTGGATACCTCGCCGTTGAATTTCCTGTTCTAGCCATTGACAGTAGCCACTAAAATCTGCTTCTTGGTCGATAAGTTCGTCGAATGTATAGCAAAATAAGTTTTTATTTGGGCTTTTTTGGGCTGCATTTCTGGCGGCTTTACTGACTCGACGGACAGCGACTAACCATCCCTCGTTGGTGCGTTGGTTTTCCACAGACTGACGCAAAGCATTAAAATCGGAAAGTTCTGCTTCCCCTTCTACTCCCCGGACAAGAATGCGATCGTATCCCCGGCGGGCCTTGATTTTGATGATCCACTCAAAAAATCGATTCCCCTCGATTACTTCTTGAATATTGTAGCGCGAATCAAATTCATAATCGAGAATTTCAAACCATTCTCGCATCTGTTGGGGAAAGGCAAATTGGCAGCGATCGCGATCGGCTTTGATGGCCTGTTCCACGACTAACCGAAAATTAGTGCGGGTTACTGGTTTATCAAATAAATCGGTTAGTCTTTTCCATAATTTGGCTGCTTCTTGTCTGATATAAACTTTATTGAAATTAATTAGGGTCTCGATTTCGTCATATTTTTTGCCCTGCCAAGATAAACAAAAAATTTGTTTTTGCAAGTCGCTAATACTTTTGCCTTGGCGATCGCCTAAATATTTCTGATTGACAAACTCAAAAGCCTCTTCTGGAGTCATGGCAAATACTCCCCAACTCTGACATGGTAAAAATGAACTTATTATAGATGGTTTCCTGGCTCGAAAGCCAGAAAATTTCACCAAAATCTCATTTTTTTGCCCATTTATTGAGATTTCCTCTCACAAAGCGGCTAAATCCTATATAACAAAAACTAACTTTTTCCCCGATCATTTTCTAACCCAGAGCCTCAACTGCCACGGCGATAATTAGATTGTCAATGCCATCGGAGGAACTGCTTATGTTTTCTGTTGACACAGATACTACAGAAATCACCGGATTGCTGGGAGTGAATCCCAAGGCGATCGCTCGAAGTGATGGGGATATTTTAGAGTCTTTTGGTGCGAATCAACTGCTCATAGGGGGGGTTGCCGATCCGGTCGTTCTCCCAACCTTGGTATCAGTTGCGGGCGATAATCTTGTTATCCCTCTGGATATGTCCGTTGACCAAGGAAGAACTCCGGCGGAAACGGATTCTCACATCGCCCCGTCGGTAGATTCATTAACGGGAATAGCCTTAGCCAATAGTTACGAACAATTACAGCAATTTGCCAACAGCCCAGAGTTTCTCTCTCAGATGAGCATTGCTTTTGGAGATGATTTTGATGTTGAGGCGGCTCAGGATTTGGCAGATAGCTTGACTAATGGTACTTTCGAGATCCCACCGACTACGGTCGTTTCTGCTGCTGATATCAACGGAGCTAACGGGGCTTTTGCCGCAGAAACTAACAATATTTATCTGTCCAGTGAGTTTGTGGCTGAGAATGCTGATAACCCAGAGGCGATCGTCTCAGTGCTGTTAGAGGAGATAGGACATTATATCGACTCGCAGATTAACATCTCCGATACACCTGGAGATGAGGGTGCGATTTTTTCCGGTGTCGTCCAAGGCAGGGAATTTGATGCAGGGGAACTTGAGGCATTAATGGCAGTAGATGATACCGCCACTGTGATGATCAATGGCGAAGCTACTCTCATAGAGCAGTCATCTTCTCGTACTCCTTTACTGACCCAACAAAATGCAAACTACTTTAGGAATCGTCCTCAGTTCTACACGACTGGTAACATTTTTGCTCAATCGATGTTTGGTTCTAGTCTAGTTGGTGGTCGTGGTCATACAGAAGGCAACTGTACTTGGTATGCACATGGTCGGGTGAAAGAGTTAGGAGGTAATGTTGCAGCTTTAAACTCAATGCGGGGTAATGCTAATCAGTGGCATACACAGCTATCTAATGGCGCACGTATCGTTAGCGACCCGCAACCAGGTGATATTGCTCAGTGGACGAGAAATGGGCAAAATCACGTCGCTGTGGTGGAAAGGGTTTACCAGCAAAATGGTGTAAGGCGGGTAACTCTTTCGGAGTCACACTACAGGAATAATTTTGATGGTGGTGGTGCAGGAACTTTACACCGAATAGTTGACTACACGGCAAATAACCCTGATCGTTATATCCGTGTTCCTGGCGTTTTATCTAGCACTGCACCTACTCAGCCTTCAACGAGTGCCTTCCGAGGTACTGTAGATGGGGCGCTCAATATCCGCAGCGGACCGGGGACTAACAACTCGATAGTTGGCTCTCTGATCCCTGGTCACAGTCGCACTTTTGACGCTGTGGCACGAGGCACAACCCATTGGGACGCTCGCGAACAGCGAAATGATAACCGCTGGTTCCGTATTCAAAACACCAATCAGTGGGTTTCCGCTTCTTTCATCACTGGCAATCCACTCTTCAGTGGCGCGGCAGATACCACTCTCAATATCCGCAGCGGACCAGGGACGAACTTCTCTGTCGTCGGCTCTCTAAGCAGTGGCAGTCGTCGCACTTTTGATGCTACAACTGTAGGCACAACTCATTGGGATACAAGGGAAAGGAAAAACGAGAACCGCTGGTTCCGCCTTCAAAACACCAATCAGTGGGTTTCCGCTGCTAACATCACTGGTGATCCCACTTACTAGAACCGACATCATGCCATAGAGTTATCTACCCTGGCTAGGGACTCGATTCTGATTTTTGAGTAATCAGGTAGGATGCCTGGCTAAGGTAGTTAACGCCGATCGCATTTATATCAATCTTTCCAGAAAAAAGGCGGCACCCGGATTTGAACCGGGGATGGAGATTTTGCAGACCTCTGCCTTACCACTTGGCTATGCCGCCACCACTGCGATTTACTAATATATCACAACCCCTGGGAAAACTGCAACTTTTTTCGCCAAGAATTGACACTCTTCTGTAATCGAGGGGATAACCAGCTATCGTATTGGGGATATATCGGTAGTCGTGGCTGTAATTGCCAACCTTTCGGGTTGATAATTTGGCTGAGGGTTTCCGGGTTAATGTGGGGATAGTCCGGGTTGACTACATCTTGGGGACCGATTCCCCCTAGGTCTCTGGCTCCCGCTTCCAGACATTTTAATAATATCTCTGGCTGTATAACTAGGTTGGGGGGAATTTGCACCGTCACTTCTTCTGGGAGAATACTGCGGGCGATCGCCACTACTTCCGGTAATTGGCTAAGATTAAATCCGTACCCTGGCTCCCCTTGTCGGCTTCCTTCGCTGTAGGGTTGCACAATTACCTCTTGAATGTGACCAGAGCGATCGTGAATTTTGGCGATCGCTTCTAATGTCCATCCCCAGTCTGACGGACTTTCCCCAATTCCCAAAAGTAACCCAGTCGTAAACGGAATTTTGAGTTCCCCAGCCCAATCAAGCTGCTGTAACCTAATACTAGGAACCTTGCTAGGCGCGTGGCGGTGAACCGTTTGTAAAAGATCCCGAGTCATTTGTTCGAGCATTAACCCCATCGACACATTAACCTGTTTTAATCTAGCCATTTCCTCAAATTTCAGAGGACCAGCATTAGTGTGGGGCAGAAATCCGCAACTTAGCGCTTCATCGCACAATTCATAAATGCGATCGCACCAAGCCTCTCGCCGGGGACTGTTGGGGTGTACTTCCCCACTCAGAATCAAAATCTCCACTACTCCCTGTTCACATAGTCCCGCCAGTTGCTGTTTCATCTCGCCGACAGTTAACCAAGGGCTATCTCCCGGTTCCCTGCGGAAATTGCAGTAACTACAGCGGTTAAAACACTCATAGGTCGGAACTATCGTATACGCCGGAGAATAGGAAACCAAAGCAGACATCTGACTAAACATTAGTTTTGCTTATCTCAAATATAACTAAATACTTTATTAAACCCCTTTACAAACCTTAACCGAGTGTGTCATATTATAGACACGGTAGAAAAACAACTGCCGGATAAGTACCTCGAAAATTCAATACAGCAATCATATCCAACATGACTACTACCATTCAGCAGCGCGAGAGCGCCAACGCCTGGGAACGGTTCTGTAGCTGGGTAACATCCACCAACAACCGCCTCTATGTAGGCTGGTTCGGTGTTCTGATGATCCCTACCCTACTAACTGCTACCATCTGCTACATCATCGCTTTTGTCGCTGCTCCTCCCGTTGACATTGACGGTATCCGCGAACCCGTAGCTGGTTCTCTGTTGTACGGAAACAACATCATCTCTGGTGCGGTTGTTCCTTCCTCCAATGCGATCGGTCTGCACTTCTACCCTATTTGGGAAGCAGCCAGCTTGGATGAGTGGCTCTACAACGGTGGCCCCTACCAGTTGGTAATTTTCCACTTCCTGATCGGTGTATTTTGCTACATGGGTCGTGAGTGGGAACTGTCCTACCGCTTGGGAATGCGTCCTTGGATCTGCGTAGCTTACAGCGCACCTGTTGCCGCTGCTAGTGCAGTATTCTTGATCTACCCCATCGGACAAGGTTCTTTCTCCGACGGTATGCCTCTGGGTATCTCTGGAACCTTCAACTTCATGTTGGTATTCCAAGCAGAACACAACATCCTGATGCACCCCTTCCATATGTTGGGAGTTGCCGGTGTCTTCGGTGGTGCTTTGTTCTCCGCGATGCACGGTTCTTTGGTAACTTCTTCCTTGGTGCGTGAAACCACCGAAATCGAATCTCAAAACTACGGTTACAAATTCGGTCAAGAAGAAGAAACTTACAACATTGTGGCAGCTCACGGTTACTTCGGTCGCCTGATCTTCCAATATGCTTCTTTCAACAACAGCCGTTCCCTGCACTTCTTCTTGGGTGCTTGGCCGGTAATCGGCATCTGGTTCACCGCTTTAGGTGTATCCACCATGGCCTTTAACCTCAACGGTTTCAACTTCAACCAGTCCGTAATGGACTCCAGCGGTCGGGTAATCAATACCTGGGCTGATGTCATCAACCGCGCTAACCTGGGTATGGAAGTAATGCACGAGCGTAACGCTCACAACTTCCCCTTAGATTTGGCTTCTGCTGAGTCTGAGCCTGTAGCTTTGGTTGCACCTCAAATCGGCTAATTTATAGCTTCGATTCAATCAAGCGCCTCCCACACGGGGGGCGCTTTTTCGTGCTTAAATTTACTGACCCACATTCAAGACATCTTCATAAATTTGCGCCACGGTCACAGTTAGCCCCACAGATTCCCAGGTTAACTGATTATCTTCTCCTAAGATTTGAACTGTCCAACTCCCCGGAGTCTCTTGACGATAGACTTCCACTTGCATAACATCTTGAGAGACTAAAACATATTCCTTCAAAGTTTCTAAGGTTTGGTAGTTCATTAATTTTTCTCGTCGGTCAGTGCTTTCGGTACTTTCTGACAGCACTTCAATAATTAAGTTAGGTTGTGTTTTGAAGTATCGGTGATTATCTTCGGGGTTACAAGTCACGAGTAAGTCGGGGTAATAAAAAATATCGTCTTGAACTTTGACTTTCATATCAGACATGAATACCCGACAGGAACTCCCCCGCAGATGAGAACGTAATAAGGCATAAAGATTACCGGCAATGAGATTGTGTTCTTCACTAGCACCCGCCATAGCAAACACATAACCGCCCATATACTCATGGCGAATGGTGCTTTCGGCTTCAGCGATGATATAGTCTTCAACGGTAAACAGGGGTAAAGGCGATCGCATTTTAGGGATTCTCCTAGTTTTTCTATTTCAACTATTCTAACTTAGCTTAAATTTAAGATACTGTTGCCAAATCGGATGCAGTTGAAACATTCCTCGCTCTCCCTCTGATATTTTTTCTAGCAACCCCCGTCTAACTAAAGATTGGATGGCTGACCATAATTCGGATTGGGATAATTCAGGATTAGTCGGTTTTTGAGAAAGGGCGATCGCTTGATTTTTTCGGAAACCAGAAATCACCTGTTGTTCTAAGTCTGATAATCGTTCTAAATGAGATTCTAAAATTGGTTCTAAGTCACCTAAAAAGATATCCTCGCTGTAGCTTAAAAATAGGGAAACGCTACCATCAAATAGTTCGACTATGGTTGAGGCGATGATATTTAACCAGGTAGGATGTCCTTGATAGAGGTTGATTAATTCCGGCCATTTGTCGGAGTCGGTTAATTGGTGCGATCGCAAAATTTTCTCAGCATCGGCTGATAATCCTTTTAGGTGTAACGTGCGGGTGGAGTGTTTTTCCGCTTCTAAGGTAGCAATTTCTCTGGGTTTTTCCCAACTGATGAGAATCACGCAACTTTGATGATGGTTTTTGGCAATTTGCCGAAAAAATGTCCGGTATTCTTTATAGTCTGTCAAGTATTCCCCCGCTAATTCACCGCTTTTAAAAAGATTGTGTAGGTCATCCAATATGACTAAACAACGGGAGTGACGCAAATAATCAATTATTGTGGGCAATGAAGGCTGTTGGGACTGGGCAAAAAATTGTTGAAGTTGGTTTTTTAAGGAGGACAGAGTAGGGCGATCGCTCAAACTTCGCCACATCATATAGTCAAATTCAGTTTTTATTTGTTCTATGAGTTGGCGTGTTAATAGGCTTTTGCCAATGCCACTTAATCCATAGATGGTAATTAGGCGGGTATGGTCTTGTAATATCCACTGTTTTAGGGTAGTTAGTTCGGAAGTACGGCTATAAAATTCAGTCAGGTCTGGTGCGTCGGTTAAGTCGATAATCGGTGAAGAATCTTGAGGTGTGGGAGAATGAGAAGAAGAGAGATCGGAGGGCGATCGGTGTTGTTCACTACAAATATTAACTTGATTATTGCCGATTCCAATTTGCATAAAATTAGTAGAATTTCCAGTAGCAGACAGTTCTGCTTGTTCTAGAACAGAAAACACATTAGACTTTTTAACATCTTCCCCAACCACATCAGACAGAAGTTTCCATAACTTCCAGGCTTCTTTTTTGACATGATCGTAACTTTTCTCATTGTTTGCGGCAATTTCGTAATAATCCTGATGTTGCCAAATCCCCTGTAATATAGACTTTTGTAGCCAATCAAGATGTTTTCCAGTTTTAGTGAATACCTGTTCATCAGTCCAGTTTAAAACTTCTTGAATATCCATAGGAAAAAGTGGGGGTATGCAAGGATAATCCCACTTTATCACACTTTTCCCCACTTGGCGACAAAAATCCCACTTTATCCTACAAAATCGGTCTTGTAAATAATTGTAAAATCCCACTTTATCCCACTAATTGTTATAGATAACTCTCAAGTGAACTGCTAAAATTAAACAGCGATAGGATCTTGTATGTATTGATAATCTAATCCTGGAAAATAATTATGGAATTGTTTAACTTGTTTGCGAAAAAATCCTCTCAAGAAACCAAGGCAATTACTGATGAGGATATGTTGGGGATAGTTGGGGAGTTCAATAAGTCCTTACCATCTCTTCCTGAAAACTCGGAAATCTTAGAGGAAATCAGCTTTGATAAGGTAGTCAGTTATTTAAAAAGCGATCGCCCCGATAGTCCCAGTCTAACACAAGCAGCGATCGTTCGCCAAAAACATCCCGAAGGTACTTTTTTAGCACTCGTATTTTTGGACGAAAATAACCATCTAATTTATCTCCCCAGTGGCCTTCAGGCAGGACGGCAGATCGTTGCCAAAAAGCTGAATCAAAAATTAAGTAAGTTTTTGGGCGATCGAGATTTCAGTCTGGTTGACTTAAAACAAACATCCATGGAATTGTTTAACTTGTTTGCGAAAAAATCCTCTCAAGAAACCAAGGCAATTACTGATGAGGATATGTTGGGGATAGTTGGGGAGTTCAATAAGTCCTTACCATCTCTTCCTGAAAACTCGGAAATCTTAGAGGAAATCAGCTTTGATAAGGTAGTCAGTTATTTAAAAAGCGATCGCCCCGATAGTCCCAGTCTAACACAAGCAGCGATCGTTCGCCAAAAACATCCCGAAGGTACTTTTTTAGCACTCGTATTTTTGGACGAAAATAACCATCTAATTTATCTCCCCAGTGGCCTTCAGGCAGGACGGCAGATCGTTGCCAAAAAGCTGAATCAAAAATTAAGTAAGTTTTTGGGCGATCGAGATTTCAGTCTGGTTGACTTAAAACAAACATCCATGGAATTGTTTAACTTGTTTGCGAAAAAATCCTCTCAAGAAACCAAGGCAATTACTGATGAGGATATGTTGGGGATAGTTGGGGAGTTCAATAAGTCCTTACCATCTCTTCCTGAAAACTCGGAAATCTTAGAGGAAATCAGCTTTGATAAGGTAGTCAGTTATTTAAAAAGCGATCGCCCCGATAGTCCCAATCTAACACAAGCAGCGATCATTCGCCAAAAACATCCCGAAGGTACTTTTTTAGCACTCGTATTTTTGGACGAAAATAACCATCTAATTTATCTCCCCAGTGGCCTTCAGGCAGGACGGCAGATCGTTGCCAAAAAGCTGAATCAAAAATTAAGTAAGTTTTTGGGCGATCGAGATTTCAGTCTGGTTGACTTAAAACAAACATCCATCGTCGTCAAAGTAATTAAGATAGTTAGTATTATCATTTGGACTATGGTGATTTTTCTGGTGTTATTCCCATTACTGGGACACCAGATTATGAATCAAGCTTTATCTGCTGAATTAAATACTCCTTCACTGGAAATTACGCCAAATATGGTTGCATTTGGCTGGCTAGGGAACCAACAGGCTTTTGATCAAGCTCGTCAAACAGCCTATAAAGAGGCTAAACAATATGCCGAACAGGAATTAGATAAATGGGAAACTGAATTAATTAAGCGCATAGATACAGATTTTCTGAACTGGTATTTTAGTTACTTTAATCAGAAAAAACAAGAATTGGACGTGCTTGTTCAATATGTAAGCCAAAATTTTATAAATGGATTCGATCAGTCTAAAATTAACGAACAAATTAAAAATAGCGTCAATTATAATCTTCAAAGAGAATTTGCTCGTCGCGTTGTTAGTTCAAAATCTGCTGAAAGTAAATTTAATACAATCAAGATTGATACCACTGAATTATATCTAGAAAAACTATCGGGTCAACTAAAAAATGTTCCCAAAAAGTACAAAATTGCTGAGGCAGACTGGCAGCAATATTTAGAGACAATCAAAGTCAGATTAGAAAATGAACAAGGCGATCAATCATTGCCAGTAAAAGTTATTGGTGGTTATCTCACCACTAAAGCTGTAGCAAAAATAGCAGCTATGACGAGTGGTAAAGTTGTGGCTGGCTTGATTTCTAGTTCAATCGCATCTGTGATCGATCCTGCTGTCGCTGTTGGATTAATTGCCTTGGATTATTGGGATTATAATAATGGAGTTACAGAAAATAAGCCCCGTTTGCGTGAGGATCTAGTTGAATCTCTAAGTGAACTCAAAAATACTCTTTTAAAAGATCCTGAGTTGGGTGTGATGTCTGCAGTGAATGAATTAGATGAACAAATAAAAAATAGTGTTTAACGGGCATATTGTGGGTGACTTTTTTTATGGTTCCTCTGGGTCTAAACCCAGCGATCGCAACCGTTCAGCAAGACGTTCGGCTTTTTGGCGTTCTGCCTCAGCAAGCTGTTGAGCTTGTTGGGCTTTCTGGCGTTCTGCCTCAGCAAGCTGTTGAGCTTGTTGGGCTTTCTGGCGTTCTGCCTCAGCAAGCTGTTGAGATTGTTCGGCTTTTTGGCGTTCTGCTTCGGCTTTTTGGCGTTCTGCTTCGGCTTTTTGGCGTTCTGCTTCGGCTTTTTGGCGTTCTGCTTCTTCCGGTAACAACACCAAATTACCTTCGGTATCATAAAACCGCAGCCAAATTGCCTCCTCACGGTCTATAGTTCCCGACCAAGTTCCCAGCCAAAAGCCTAAACTTTCACACCACAGCCAACCTCGCTCATTCGGCTCTAAAAGCTGATAACCTTCCGAACTATGCAAATGCCATCCTTGAAAGGCGTTGGCTTCAAACGGGTCAAATACAAAGTAATCTGGTGTCCGAAAAGTCTGCTGATACAGCTCCTTTTTCTTTCCTTTATCTATTCTGGCGGTACTGGGAGACATTAGCTCCACAATGACATCTGGGTAGCGACCCCCTTCCTGCCATACTACCCAACCCTGTCGTTCTTTAGTGCCATCTACATCCAACACAGCAAAGAAATCAGGGCCACGAAAATCTCGGTTCCTAGCTTGTTCGCTGCTATAGTAAATAAACATATTCCCGCCTGTATAGAAATCATGGCGATCGCTCCAAGCCTGTTGCAATGACCTAATCAGGACGTTCATGGCAATGCGGTGACGGTTACTTTCCAAAGGCTCTCCATCATCAAAAATCAAATCTGTGGGCGGCATGGGGGGTTCCCATTCCGTTTCCGTAGCAGTTTCGGGGCTAGTATTGGCAGTGAGTTCAACTGACATTTTCGGTTCCCCCCTCTCTCGTGTTTCTCAGTTGTTGATGATTATATCCCAAGCCGCCCATAGTCGCCTGGAACCACAGGCTCTCTCAGGGTTCGACTCCTTATGGTTCAATTAATGATAAGCCCTACTTATGACAGCCATTAAAATAAATGTGGCTCAACCCCTTTACAAACCTTAACAGAGTGTGTCATATTATAAACACGGTAGAAAAACAACTGCCGGATAAGTACCTAGAAAACTCAATAAAGCAATCATATCCAACATGACTACTACCATTCAGCAGCGCGAGAGCGCCAACGCTTGGGAACGGTTCTGTAGCTGGGTAACATCCACCAACAACCGCCTCTATGTAGGCTGGTTCGGTGTTCTGATGATCCCTACCCTACTAACTGCTACCATCTGCTACATCATCGCTTTTGTAGCTGCTCCTCCCGTTGACATTGACGGTATCCGCGAACCCGTAGCTGGTTCTCTGTTGTACGGCAACAACATCATCTCTGGTGCGGTTGTTCCTTCTTCCAATGCGATCGGTCTGCACTTCTACCCTATTTGGGAAGCAGCCAGCTTGGATGAGTGGCTCTACAACGGTGGCCCCTACCAGTTGGTAATTTTCCACTTCCTGATCGGTGTATTTTGCTACATGGGTCGTGAGTGGGAACTGTCCTACCGCTTGGGAATGCGTCCTTGGATCTGCGTAGCTTACAGCGCACCTGTTGCTGCTGCTAGTGCAGTATTCTTGATCTACCCCATCGGACAAGGTTCTTTCTCCGACGGTATGCCTCTGGGTATCTCTGGAACCTTCAACTTCATGTTGGTGTTCCAAGCAGAACACAACATCCTGATGCACCCCTTCCATATGCTGGGAGTTGCTGGTGTCTTCGGTGGTGCTTTGTTCTCCGCGATGCACGGTTCTTTGGTAACTTCTTCCTTGGTGCGTGAAACCACCGAAATCGAATCTCAAAACTACGGTTACAAATTCGGTCAAGAAGAAGAAACTTACAACATTGTGGCAGCTCACGGTTACTTCGGTCGCCTGATCTTCCAATATGCTTCTTTCAACAACAGCCGTTCCCTGCACTTCTTCTTGGGTGCTTGGCCGGTAATCGGCATCTGGTTCACCGCTTTAGGTGTATCCACCATGGCCTTTAACCTGAACGGTTTCAACTTCAACCAGTCCGTAATGGACTCCAGCGGTCGGGTAATCAATACCTGGGCTGATGTCATCAACCGCGCTAACCTGGGTATGGAAGTAATGCACGAGCGTAACGCTCACAACTTCCCCTTAGATTTGGCTTCTGCTGAGTCTGAGCCTGTAGCTTTGGTTGCACCTCAAATCGGCTAATTTATAGCTTTGATTAAATTAAGCGCCTCCCACCAGGGGGGCGCTTTTTGTTTGTTTAAACTTCACCTAGCCAAAAAAACCACCCGGTTTTTGACTCGAAGGTTAAGATACAGAAACCGGGTGATTTTTAAGTTTTTTGGGTTTATAGTTCTAACCTAGGTTCTCCTCAACTTGTCTCAGAATAGAAAATAAAACCGTAATGCTACGATCCGCGTAGTTCATTAGTTTTTGCATAATGTTGGAAAATGTTTCAGAAGAATTGTGAATTGAACAATTGCTAGGCTGAGGAGCCTCTAAATATGAGTTAGTGCTTTCACTTGTGGTCATAATTAAAGTGCTGTTCTCAGCCTTATTCTGTTTAGTGATTGAGTAACTCTCATGCAGACACTATAGCATAAGTATTGCCAAAAGCGCCCAAATTCCCGACCAAATCTATCTAAAGTAGTACATCAAAGCCCTATCAATCATGAATCTCGCCATTAGGCATGATCGCGCCATGTAGGTTTACCCCAATGGTATTAGCACTACTAAACTCAGTACGAGTTAAGTAGGCATAGCTAAGGTTAGCATTTCGCAAATTTGTCCGACCAAGAGAAGCATCGGTTAAATCAGCCTGAGTCAAATTAGCCGAACTTAAATTAGTCCGATTTAGTTCCGCCCGTACCAAATTCGCCCGGCTTAGGTTAGCATGACTGAGATTAGCATTACTGAGATTAGCATCTGGTAAAATTGAGTCGCACAATTCCACCCTAGGCATTTGGGCGTTAGTCAAGATGGCTCGCTCTAGTTTTACCTTAACCATGCGGGAACCAATTAAATTAGCACCACTTAAATTAACTTCTGTTAAAATCGCCCCTTGTAAATTGGTTTCGGAAAGGTTAGTCTGGTTGAGAATCGCGCCACGCAGTACACATTCAGTTAAATTAGCCCCCATTAGGTTAGCGCGAGTTAAATCAGCCCCGGTGAGATTAACCCCCTGTAAATCGGTACCTCTTAAATCTGCGCCTCGTAAATTTACACTCTCATAAATACGCCTTTCATAACGCATATTTGCACCCCGTAGACAAGCACCCCTTAAATCTGCACCTTGCAAATTAGCACCGCGTAAATCTGCTTGAATTAAGTTAGCATCAACTAATGTGGCTAGGGTTAAATTAGCTTTTCTCAGGTCGGCTGCTTGCAGGATAGTACCATGAAAATCAGCGTCGGTTAGTTGAGCGCCACTTAAATTAGCTCGTGATAGGTTAGCTCCTCCTAATTTGGCTTTTTCTAAATTTGCCCTAGTTAGGTTAACTCCATTAAGATAGGCTAACACAAAATTGGCTCCTTGAAAATCACCGCCACTTAAATTGGCTCCAATTAGGTCAGCATTACTTAGTTCAGCATTGCGGAGGTTAACACCTCGAAACAATTTTTCTCCACTTCGATATTTATTTAAGAAAGTCCGCTCATCCATCCATCTTCATCCTTGTACTTTGGCTGTTAATTTATTCGGAATTATCAATTATTAACTATGGTTTACATAGTTGATTTTTTGAGCCCAAATAAAAGACTGATCACCTGGCTTACGGAAGTAAATTTTGACAATGTTAATAGATTGTAGTTGTAGGGATAGTAACTTTTTGTGGATAAACTGGGTGGTTGATTCTGGCGCGAAACTGTGCTGGGATTCGAGAATTAGATGCAAACACTGATTTTTAGATTGAGCTAAAACGTGGATACCTTTGGATTTTACTAAGTGATTTAGGAAGGATGCGATCGCTTTAGGATTACCCTCTTTAGCTAGTTCTAGTACCTGATTAGTACCCCCGGAATCTGATATCTGAGTAGGTGGTGGTAACGGGTCAGTAATCTCTGATTTGGCTGCGGTTTGTTGGCGTTCTGTCGTTTCAGATTGATCAACTATTTCTTCTAGTTGTAGGATTTGTTCTTGAACTTGAGCAATGAAGTCTTTAAGCACCTCATACTTGAATTTTAACTGCTCCTCAACCTCATAGCTAATCATTCGGCCGTCTAGTTGGTCTTCTAAACTCTGTAGGGTATTAGCAATGGATGTTATAGCTTCGGTTACTCCCTGGCTAACTCGCTTGTGAATACCATCTTTTAACCCCAAACGTTCCTGAATAATATTGGACTTAGAACGGTTAGCCGATGACTCTGATACCAATTCGTTATTGGATAGCGCTTGACCGGACTCTGTAGGAATTGGTAAGGTTTGTAATCCTGAGATTTCCGGTGTGGGAGATGCGACTAAATTGGTGGGCATTGCTACTTGAATAGTCTGGCTTTCGTTCAAATCAATTCCCTGAGTTTTGGCGAGATCAGATAATTTTTGATCCTGACTATAATTAGATTCAGGTAATTCCTGAAAATAGTTGTGATTAACTACTTGATGATTATAGCAAAGACGCATGGTTTCAATTAAAACTGTTGCCACTTGAGCATCTTCATCAGAATCCTCTAGGTAAGCGACCATTTTTTTGAGATAAACTTTCAAATCTTCAAAGTTAGGAAACATTTGAAACAGTTGTTCAATCAGGTTATCTAACTCGATTGATTTGAGTTGTAGCCAGTCGCGATCGCTAAATGTAAACTCATTTTCTAAGACGGAAAATATCAATATCTTCACCCTTAATGGGTTGGCAGTCTGCATGATCTTGAAACGAATATCAAAGATATTATCTAGTTTTTTGGGGGGAGGATTGTGGTTAAAGTTTTCGGGATTAACTGACCAATCAAGTTGAGAGTGAGGACGGTCTGACGACTGATAGGAAGTCATAACCATCTCAGTAGAAGATTCCTGATCTCCCTCAAGGTACAATCTCCCAACTTGACTCAATACCAGATTAACAATAACTGTATATTCTGTTTTTTTGTTAATTTTATATAAAATTTTATTCAAAATACTATTAAGCCGTTCAAGGCTTTGGGTACTCCAATACAAAGATTGCACTAAATCCCGCATAGGAGTATTGGCGATAACTGCTGAATCACTCTCCCATTTTCCATGGGTAGCACAAATCATGATTTTTTTTATACGAAACACCTCATCGCTGGTATCTAAGTTTTGCACAACATCATCCAGGATCGATTTGGCTGGCATTTTTGCCTCCTACAAATCATTGATAAATCAACAGTTAGTTTGTGATAGTGTGAGCCGCCAGATTCGGCAAAATTTATTAGTCATATATAATCAATATATAACCATTCAAAATATTGGCTATATTTTAGCCTGGTTAAGTAGGATTATTTATCAGTGATTTCGCCAAAATCAACCAAGCCATACGGAATTATTTAAGTGTATTTTACGGAATATATAAACACCAAACCATCATCACAATAGAGCATTTAAAACTCGCCTCTATCTACCTTTTACCTTGTACAAGGTACATTGTAGGTCATTTATTGTATAATGGTTAATCATTCTCATTCAGCCATTTAGATTACCCCCCAGAACTGATGGCGGACTTTGATGCGATCGCACGCTTAGTGCGATATTGGTGGCGTAGGCTGCGTCAGACCCCGGCTATATCAATCATAATCGGATAGTTTTCGGTTGACACAGCCCATGGTAGCCTGTTAGCTGGTTACCAACGATAGGTGCTGATCCTACCCAAAGCCTCAACTAAGATCGCCAAGTTTTAGCACTTTTGGGACAATCCCTAGCTCCGATCGCATATTATCCCCCAGGACACTACCACTTCCCTGAAGGTAGTTTACCTATTTATGGCTGTGGCGATCGCTGTTAAGCCCCCATGAGTAAATACTCATATAGTCCTCTCCGGGACTGTCCAAAGGTTGCGGTTACCCATTTTGGATCCCATTGTGATTTCTCATTAATTTCAGGAATCAAGCCAGATCGCCTTGTAGTGAGGTCTAGCATCGCGTTAAGTCAAGGAAACTGAGATGATGTGGAAATATTTGCTATTTTTGGCTCCTATCGTTTTAACGGGTTGTCAGGTCAATTTTTCGTCTGTCTTGGAAGATATACCAGGGTTGCGAAGTAGCGATCGCGCTCCTTTGATGATGAAGGCGATCGCCTTGGGACAACAGACATATTATCAAAATCAAGGTTATTTTGCTAATTCCCTTCAGGGTCTATCTGGTCATCTCAATCTGGAAACCGACAGTTATCAATACGCCATTAAAACCGAAGGCGAAACCGCTCAAACCGTCTTCATAACAGCCACAGCCAAAACCGATGACCTGCGTAGTTATAGTGGTGTCATGACAGTAGGAAAAAACGAGGGAGGGGTGGTCTTGATGGCTAACCTGTGCCCAACAGACACACCATCTAAAATACCCCCCTTATTATCCTCAACCCCTGTACCTGGTCAAGGATTAAAATGTCCTCCTGGATCTACTCCAGTACGCTGATCTAGGCGGTTACCGGAACAAAATCAACATCATCTGTGCCGTCTGTTTCTCCTTGACCAGAAGT